>FOCC01000023.1 GCA_900110005.1 Ligilactobacillus sp. WC1T17
ACGCAGGAAAATGCCGCTGGGACCCAGGAAGTATCGGCCAACTCCGAAGAAGTTTTGGCAACGATGGATGAATTTACCAACCACGTTTCCGATTTACACGACATTTCTGATCATTTAAAGCAAGCTACGGATAAGCTGGATGTTAATTTGAAAGATTAATGAAAAAGGACGCTGAATAGCGTCCTTTTTGTATACCGTTTTTTATAAGAATAATCGCAAAATAATAAACAGTTATTCGTAAATAAGTTAACATATTATTTTTTTGATTAATTTTAGAGGATTGACATCTTTTTTTAGTTAAATCTGTTGGAAAATCGAAAAAAAAGTACACTTTTGACGACAAAGCTAAATATGGAATTTATCTAAGGTATAATAAAAATGTATATGAATTGATTAAGAAATTAAAAAATGTAGAAAGGTAAGGCTAACATATGAAGAAGAAAAAAGAAAAATCGTTAGGAACATTTGTCCTGATAGTACTTTTGATTTTAGGTTTAGTGCCATTATTTATTGCTGAATTGACTAGTTATATGTCATTGCAAGAAACGGTTATTGAAAGAAATAATTTTTCAAAGCAAAGTGCTGTTAATTTAATTCAAGAAGAAAGAAGACATTTGCAATCAACGACAGCTAAATCCTTGAAAAAGGCGGTCAACTATACCACTTTTAAGTCAGGACGGATGGAAAGCAAAGTCTTACAAGAAAACGAACAAGAAATTGTTGATAGCAATGATGCTTTTATTGCCGTTAAAGTTGGTAACAGCGATGGCAAGTATGTTGGAACCAGCAAAGTTCCGTCGGATTATAATGTCAAGACCAGTACGTGGTATAAGCAAGCCGTTAAACACATGAATACGGTACAATGGTCGCTGCCATATAAAGATGCTTCGACTGGTGATTATTTATTGACAGCTTCATATGCCTTTAAAGATCAGCAAGGCAAAACCAGTGTTGTGGCGTATGATGTTTACTTCAATACAATTGAACGTCCAATTAACCAAATGAAGATTGGTAAAACCGGCCGGGTAGCTTTGTGCTCTAACAAGGGGATTGCCATTGCTTCAGCTAGTCCCATCAGTGATGCAGCTTATTCTCGGGGCAATAGCTTGACTTCTTTGAAGACTTTCCAAGCGGTTAAAAATTCTAAGAAGCGCAAGGGCTTTGTCAAAGTTAAGGATGGCTCGGCTATCTCCAGTGTTTATTTCAACAAGGGTGAAAAAGGCAGCAAGTATTGGGCCTATGCTTATGTCCAAGAAAACGACCTAAACACGGAATTGGGCACAGCTATTCGGCGCAGTATTGGACTTGGAATTGTTATGCTGATTTTAGTGGTCTTGATTTCGCTTTTTGTCAGAGCAGTCTTTACTAAGAGTACCAACCGTATTATGAAGACCTTCAATAAGGCTAAAGATGGAAACTTGACCCAATTTAGGCATAAGGAGCTTGAAGGAAGTCTGACCAACCGGATTGTACTTGATATTACTAACCCTAAGGCTGATGGCAACGAATTTAATCGGATAACCTATGGCTATAATGCAGTTGTAGCTTC
>FOCC01000009.1 GCA_900110005.1 Ligilactobacillus sp. WC1T17
TTATGCGTATCACCCTGAGCGAGTCAAAATGGGTGCGATAATTAGTGAATATTATATATTTATTATAGTGGCGGTATTTCCAGTCATTATAACTAGGTTCGGAGCGTGTATCGTTTTTTTAATGTACACGTAATGTAATCGCGTGAAGCGATTCCTACGATTTTAATCGTAGGTAGTTCAAAAACATTGAAGGCAATACCAAATTTTTCTTTGGACATTTCGGCAACATCTCCGGCAGCTTCCATGGCCTTTTGACTTAAGTCTTTGAAATTTTCCGGTTCTAAATCTTTGGAATCTTCGGCGATAAACCGCTTGGCAATCTTTGTGTCATCAATGTCCATGCCGGCTTTCATGCCAAAGCCGATACCTTTGCCTAAAACAATCCATTCAGTATGATTTTGGTCTTCAACTAAGGCAGCGTTATTATTATAATTTTTGATGAATTTCACGTTTATATCCCCCCTTTTTCTTATAATTGGTATATCTAATAAATTTAATGTTAACGTTCACAGATAATACTTGCAAATGAACTTTTTAAATAAAGCTGGTTGCATTCAAAAAACTTAATACTGATCTTTTTAAAGCGCTCACTTGGTGAGTTATTGGGACAAATCAGTGAGAAAAAAGCTGATATTGCAATAATGCAAACGTGTGCGATAATTTTAAAGCAATTTCGAAAAAAACTTAAAGAAAATCAAATAAAGGGTTTACAAAAAATAAAAATAGGCTATAATAAGAATTGTTGATGAAACCGATTGCATTAAAAATGCAACCGTTTCTACAATTTTAGCAATTATTTTATTGTAAAGGAGTTATAAGGATGAAAAATTCATTCAAAGAAATTTTTACCTTCGAATTTTGGCAAAAATTTGGCAAGTGCTTAATGGTTGTTGTTGCCGTTATGCCTGCCGCCGGTTTGATGATTTCTCTTGGGACAGTCATTCCATTGATTAATCCTAAGATTGGTTTTTTGGTATCACTTGGGGCTTTGATGGCTCAAATTGGTTGGGGTGTTATTAACAACCTGCATATCTTATTTGCCTTAGCTATTGGTGGTAGCTGGGCTAAGGAACGTGCTGGCGGTGCTTTTGCTGCGGGCCTTTCATTTATTTTCTTAAACAGTGTAACCGCTGTTGTTTATGGGGTTACTTCAACTGATATGTTAACTAACTCCAAAGCTTATGTTCATACCATTTTTGGGACAAAGATTGCCGTTGCTGATTACTTCATCAACGTGCTCAACTACCCAGCTTTGAACATGGGTGTGTTTGTTGGTATTATCGCTGGTTTTGTTGGTGCTACAGCCTACAACAAGTACTACAACTTCCGCAAGTTGCCTGATGCTTTATCATTCTTTAATGGTAAGCGCTTTGTTCCACTTGTTGTTATGTTCCGTTCTGTTATTGTCGGTTTGATTTTGGCTGCTTTCTGGCCAGTTGCACAATCTGGTATCAATGCCTTTGGTTCCTGGATTGCTACATCTCAAGACAGTGCTCGTTTCCTTGCACCATTCCTTTATGGTACACTTGAACGTTTGCTCTTACCATTTGGTTTGCACCACATGTTGACTATTCCTATGAACTACACTGCTTTAGGCAGCACATATACTGTTTTGACAGGTGCACAAGCAGGTCACCAAGTATTCGGCCAAGATCCACTTTGGTTAGCTTGGGCAACTGACCTCTTCAACTTGAAGGCTGCTGGCCATATGGCTAAGTACCACTATGTTTTGACACATTGGACACCAGCTCGTTTCAAAGTTGGTCAAATGATTGGTGCTACTGGTACTTTGATGGGTCTTTGCTACGCTATGTACCGCAACGTTGATCCAGACAAGCGTGAACAATACAAGTCAATGTATATCTCTTCAGCACTTGCTGTCTTCTTGACAGGTGTTACTGAACCATTGGAATACATGTTCATGTTTATCGCAATGCCACTTTACCTCGTTTACGCTGTTATCCAAGGTTGTGCCTTTGCTATGGCTGACTTAGTTCATCTTCGTGTTCACTCATTTGGTAACATCGAACTTTTGACTAGAACACCAATGGCACTTAAAGCTGGTCTTGCCGGCGATCTTATCAACTTCGTTTGGGTATCTATTCTCTTTGGTGTTATCATGTACTTCGTTGCCAACTACATGATTAAGAAGTTTAACTTTGCAACACCAGGCCGCAATGGCAACTACAATGATGATACTGTAAGCGATGCAAGTGCAACATCTGCTACAACTTCAGATGGCAAAGCAGATCCTAACTCACAAGTTGTTAAAGTTATCAACTTGCTTGGCGGTCGTGCTAACATTGAAGACGTTGATGCCTGCATGACACGTTTGCGTGTAACAGTTAAGGATCCTTCTAAAGTAGGCTCTGAAGAAAATTGGAAGCATGCTGGTGCTTTGGGACTTGTTATCAAAGACAAAGGTGTGCAAGCTGTTTATGGTCCAAAAGCAGACGTTTTGAAGTCTGATGTGCAAGATATGCTTGATTCAGGCGTTGAAATTCCTGTTGTTGATTTTTCAGGCAATGAAGCTAAAGAAGAAACAAAAGCTGAATTTAAAGGTGTAACTGAAGAAGTTGCCAGTGTTGCTGATGGACAAGTAATTAAGATTGAAGATGTTAAAGACCCTGTTTTTTCAAAGAAAATGATGGGTGATGGTTTTGCCGTTGAACCAACTGGCAAAGAAGTTTATGCTCCTGTTTCTGGTAAGGTAACCAATGTCTTCCCAACAAAACATGCTTTAGGCATCACAACTAAAGATGGTCTTGAAGTATTAGTTCATATGGGTCTTGACACAGTTGAACTTAAGGGCGCTCCATTTGATGTCAAAGTCAAAGAAGGCCAAGAAGTTTCACGCGGTGACCTGCTTGCAGTGAGTGATTGGGATCAAGTACGCCAAGCTGGCAAGGGGACTACAGTTGTGGTTGCATTCACAAATATGACAGCTGTAAAGTCAGTTAAACTGAACAATCTCGGTCAAATGTCTGCTAAGACAGTCATTGGAACGGTTGAGCTTTAAAATGTCTTGCAAAAGGGGCTGGTTTTGACCAGTCCCTTTTGTTATCTTAAAAAGAGTTATGGTGAAAGGAAAGAGTAAGATGGCAAATTTTTTAACTTTGAATACCCATTCCCTGATGGGCGAAAATATTGAAGCTAAACTGCAAAGTTTAGGCGAAATGATTTTAAAAAAGGATTGCGATGTGGTTTGTCTGCAAGAAATTAATCAGGAAAAAGACAGCCCTGTTATAGGGCCAATTGATAACTTTTGTCCTGTGCCAGACCAGTTTCCCCTGCATGAAGATAATTATGCTTTAGCTTTAGTGCGTTATCTCAAAGACAAGGGGGCTAACTACTACTTCAGCTATGCCTACAACCATATCGGCTATGATCATTTTAATGAAGGGGTGGCTATTTTAGCAAAAGAACCGCTGGAATCCCAAAGTTTTGTGGTCTCCAAGACCGATGATCCGACTGATTATCATACGCGCCGCATCTTAGTTGCTAAGACTCAAATTAACGGTCAAGAGCTTTATGCCGTCAGCGCCCACTTTTCTTGGCTTAAAGATGGTTTTTTAGCTGAATGGCAAAAAGCGGTTCAGGCTTTGGCACAAAAGCATCCTTTGGTGGTGATGGGGGATTTTAATAATCCTGCCCAAACCAAAGGCTATCAAGCTATTTTGGACAGTGAACTTGGTTTACAAGATACCTACCAAGCTGCCAGAAAAAAAAGCGGCGGGCCAACCATTGAAGCTGATATTGACGGCTGGGAAGGCAATAGCGAGGCTTTAAGAATTGATTTTATCTTTGCCACAGCGGAATTTGAACCCGTTTTAAGTGAAGTTGTGTTTGACGGGCAGACAGGTCCGGTGATTAGTGACCATCGGGGCGTATTTTGTCAAACTAAATAGCAAAAAAAGCAGCCTAAGGCTGCTTTTTTTATTTCAATTAAAAAGCATCCGCCACAGGCAGATGCTTTTATTGTTAAATTGAGTCAGCGTTTTTAAAAGTAACCGGTAAAGTGTACTCCATTTGTGCCAGCTGCCCATTTGGATTAGTAATTCTTGAAAGCAAAACATTGACTAAGACGGAAGCGATGTCGCTTAACGGTTGGATGACAGTCGCCAATTCCGGATGGTAGGTTTGAATAAGCTCCGTACCGTCAAACCCGGTAATTTTAAGATTTTCGGGGACTTTGAGCTGTAATTCCTTAGCTACCTGCAAAACTAACAGGGCTGTCAAATCATCGGTGCAGACAATGCCGTCGGGATGGCAATTAGTGAGCAGTTCTCTGATCGAATACAATTTTAAAGAGGCAGACTCGGTAAAGCTGACCGTATGTGTATGTCGAGATAAGCTTAGTTCATCAATGGCATCGCAATACCCCTGCAAACGTTTATCAGTCGGATTGCCGCTTTTTTGCGGGTTACCCAAGAAATAAATATGTCTGGCACCGGCTTGGTAGAGGGCCTTAGTTGCCAGCATTGTCCCTTGGTAGTTGTCGCAACTGACCGTGGGGACGGTATCAGATAAATGGCGGTCAAAGGAAACAATCGGCAAGCCGACATTATTGTATTCTTCAATTCCCAGGTTGTGAGCCCCGGCAATAATGCCGTCAACCTGGTTAGCCAAAAGCATTTTTAAGTAGTCGCGCTCTTTTTCTTTATCCTGGGCCGAGTTGCACAAAATCACCTTGTATCCGGCGTTAAACAATCTTTCTTCCACATGCTGCACCAATTCAGCGTAAAAAGGATTGGTGATGGAAGGAAAGATGACCCCAATTAAATGGGTGCTTTTGCCGTGTAAAGAGCGAGCTAGGGAGTTGGGTTGATAGTTTAGTTCATCCATGGCTTGCATGACTTTTTGCCGCGTTTTTTCGCTGATATAGCCATGGTTATTAATGACACGTGAAACAGTCGTAGGTGATACACCGGCTCGTGTCGCGACATCTGTCAGTTTTGGTCGCATAAAATCGTCCTTTCACTTTAGATGCTGCGCATTTTCCAGAAGGTACCGCGGAAAGCAACGGCTTGGTCGGCTTTCAGGTTAATTTGACGGACACCGGGTTCCATAAAGAAACGGGATGTCATCGTAAATTGGCCGCCGTTAACAAAGATTTCACATAAGGAATTATCGATAAAAATATCTAAGTCAAGTGCAGCATGCGGCTTAATTTCAGCTGTGCGGGTTGTCTTATAATCCGTTGCGAAACTTTGACCGCAATCAGTCCGGTCTAAAGTTAAAGTTCCGGCTTCAGTATCGAAAATAACTTTGAGACTTTGTTTTGTTTGAGGATCATAGGCTAGATTTAAAGTACCTTGTTGGTTAGCAGCTAGAGTTAATTTTACTTCATATTGGTTGCCACTGTCTGCGACAAGTTCTTGGACTTGTTGGATAGCAGGCGTAGCTGTTAAAGGCTGGCCGTCGTATCTGAGGTCAGCCATAGCTTTGACTGGTCTTAAGTATAATTGTCCGTCCTTGAGCGTTAGTTCTTTGACCTGACTTAAACAATGAGCCCAGCCTTCGTTATCGGAAGGGTAGTCCACATCAGGCAAGCCGACCCAACTGATGGCATAGACTTTACCGTCTGGCGCATTGAAAGCCTGGCTGGCATAAACGTCAAAACCTTCGTCAAAGTTTTTAATTTGATGGCTGCTTTCAAACTTACCGGCATCTAAGCGGACTTTATCACCGACTAAATAGCAGTTAGGGTAAATGTCATCATAAGCGCAGGCGCTTTGAGCCATGCCTTGCGGACAGAAAAGCAAAACCGGCTGGTCATCGATAAAGACTAAGTTAGGGCATTCAATCATATAACCCATATCTTGGTCAGTAAAGTCCAAATAACCGATTTCAGTGAATTTTTCGAGATCTTTAGACTTATATAAGATGATTTTACCCTTTTTAGTTGCTTCATCTTGAGCACCAATGATGACGTAGTAGGCGTCACGGTGCCAAATGAGTTGCGGATCACGGAAATGTTCGCTCACTTCTTTAGGCTGTTCAATTAAAGGCTGGGGCAATTTGGTAATCTGGTTATTTTCATCCATAACAGCACCTAATTGATGCGGGTGACGGACCCAGTTTTCATCACGTTCATTACCAGTATACATAATGAAAAGTTTACCGTTAACTTCTTTAGCGGAACCGGAGTAAGCCCCATGACTGTCATATTTGCAGTCGGGCTTTAAGGCAAGGCCTAAAGGTTCCCAGTTGACTAAATCTTTGGAACGCAAGTGGAACCAAGATTTAAGACCATGCACAGCCCCAAAGGGATAAGCTTGATAAAAAACATGCCAATATCCATTATAATATGAAAAACCATTAGGGTCATTAAGCAGACCGGAACTTGGCATAATATGATAGCCTAATTTAAAAGTTGATTTTAAAGCGTTGGCTTGCAATTCTAATAAAGTTTGCGCACTCCAATCTCCATAAGAGCGGTAACGCATTTCACGAGTCCATTCCATATACATACCTTCCTGTGTGATAAAGATTGATTTTTTTGAAAACGTTGTCTAAATACATTTTTATTGTAGCGTTAATTGAAACTTATGTCAAACGTTTAACATACTAAAACACTGATTTAATAAGGATTATGAGGTTAACTAAATTTTTTTTTGAAAAAAACATGATAAACGATTGACATATTTCAAGAATGCGTTATCATAGTATTTGTAAGCTATGTGAAACGCTTACGGAAAATCATTTTTATTAAGCAATTATTATAGGATTATGTTAAAGGAGTGAATCTCATGGATCACAAAAAAGTTGCTCAAGATGTTGTTGCAGCTGTTGGTCGCGACAATATGCTTGGTGCTGCTCACTGTGCTACACGTTTACGTCTTGTTTTGAAAGACGACACTAAGGTTAACCAAAGAGCTTTGGATACTAACCCAGATGTTAAAGGTACTTTTAAGACAAATGGTCAATATCAAATCATCATCGGACCAGGGGATGTTGATTTTGTTTATGATGAATTAATCAAAGCTACTGGTTTGAAGGAAGCTTCAACTGATGAATTGAAGCAGGTTGCTGAAAGCGGCCAAAAGAACAATCCGGTTATGGCCTTCATCAAACTTTTGTCAGATATCTTTGTTCCACTTATTCCAGCTTTGGTTGCCGGTGGTTTACTTATGGCTTTGAACAACCTCTTTACTTCTGAAGGGTTGTTTGGTGCTAAGTCTTTAGTTGAAATGTACCCAGCTTTGGGCGGCACATCTTCAATGATTTCTGTTATCTCTGCTGCTCCATTTACCTTCATGCCTGTTTTGATTGGTATGTCTGCTGCTAAGCGTTTCGGCGGTAACCAATTCTTAGGCGCTACAATGGGTCTGATGATGACGATTACAGCTACAAATCCAGCTGCTATCCAAGGCCTCAAGTACTGGGATATCTTCGGTTTGCATGTTTCATTTTCAGCTTATACCGGCCAAGTTATTCCTGTTTTGGCTGCTGTTTGGATTTTGTCAATTTTGGAAAAATGGTTCCACAAGCACTTACCATCAGCTGTTGACTTTACATTTACACCATTACTTTCAACATTGATCACAGCCTTTGTTACTTTTGCAGCTGTTGGTCCTGTAATGCGTGCTTTGTCTGATGCTGTTACAAATGGCATTGTATGGTGCTACGATACTTTAGGCTTTGTTGGTACAGGTTTGTTCGGTGCTGTTTACTCACCAATCGTTTTGACTGGTTTACACCAAAGTTTCCCAGCTATCGAAACTCAATTGCTTACAGCCTTCAACTCTAACCACACTGGTTATGGTGACTTTATCTTCGTTGTTGCTTCTATGGCTAACATGGCACAAGCTGCTGCATGTTTTGCAATCTTTACTTTGACAAAAGATTCAAAGACAAAAGGTTTGACATCATCTGCAACTGTTTCTGCTTTGCTCGGTATTACAGAACCTGCTTTGTTCGGTGTTAACTTGAAGTACCGCTTCCCATTCTTCTGCGCTTTGATTGGTTCATGTGTTGCTTCTGCATTTGCTGGTTTGTTCCACGTTATCGCTGTTTCCTTGGGTTCAGCTGGTGTAATCGGCTTCTTGTCAATCTACGCTAAGTCAATTCCAATGTACGTTTTGTGCGAAGCTATCAGTTTTGCAATTGCCTTTGCTGTAACATACTTCTACGGCAAGAGCCACAGCGATTTAATGTTAGCTGTTGAAAACCCAGCTGGTGATGCTACACCAGTTGATGAAAACACTGCTGAAGCAAATGCTGTTTCCGGTGTTGAAAATGGTGAAGTTTTGGCTCCTATTGATGGCAAGTCCGTTGATTTAAGCCAAGTTAACGATCAAGTTTTCTCACAAAAGTTGATGGGTGACGGCGCTGCTGTTGTTCCTAGCGATGGCACAATCTATGCACCTGTTGATGGTGAAATCACAGTTGCTTACAAGACAAAGCATGCATATGGTATTAAGGGGGACAATGGTGCCGAAGTCTTGCTCCACATCGGTATTGACACAGTCAACTTGAAGGGTGAAGGTTTCACTTCTAATGTAGCTCAAGGCCAACACGTTAAAAAAGGCGACATTTTAGGGACTGTCGACTTGGACGCCGTTAAGAAGGCTGGCTACGATACAACTGTAATGGTTGTTGTTACTAACACCAAGAACTATGCTAGTGTAACTCGTGTTAACCACGAAGATGTAAAGCATGGTGACAACTTGATTGCTCTTACAATCTAATAATTGATCTAATGTGTTAATAAAAGAAAAACATCTCTTCACTGTGAAGAGATGTTTTTTTGATCAAAAATATGCAACCGCTCGCTTGGAAATCTGCTATACTTGATTGAGAAGGCTTACAAAGGGGATGTGATCATGACAACACTAGCTGATGTTGCTAATGAAGCCAATGTGTCGAAGATGACCGTTTCGCGGGTGATTAACCACCCGGATCAGGTGACTGATGAATTAAAGGCTTTAGTCTTTCAAGCGATGCAAAAGCTCAATTACCGGCCAAATATCGCAGCTAAAGCCTTAGCTAGCAATAAAACGCAGGTCATAAAACTTTTTATCCTGGAGGAAATGTCAAATGTTGAGCCCCACTATATGAATCTGATGATTGGTTTGTCACGGGCTTTGAGTCAAAAACAGTACTCCTTGCAACTGATGACTAATAAAAATTTTGATATCGGCGGCTGTGACGGATATGTTATTACTGGAATGCGTGACAAGGATTATGAATGGATTGGCCGGTTGGAAAAGCCGGTCGTTTTGTATGGCGAAAATAATTACGGCTACGATTTTGTAGATATTAACAACCAAGCAGGCGGAGAATTAGCGACAAATTACGCTCTTTCCTGTGGATATCAGCGGATTGTTTTTGTCGGAATTAATCTACGTGAGCCTTTTGAATATTCCAGGGAACGCGGCTATTTAAAGGTGATGCAACAGCATTTACTGGAACCTGAAATAGTCCGCATTAACAACCATTCACATACTAGTGAAGCTAAAATCAGTCAATTATGGGAGAAGTATCCTAAAAAGACGTTTTTTGTCTGTGCAAGTGACCGGCTAGCAGTGGGTGTGGAGCGCGCTATTCAAAATAAAGGCGGTAAAATTCCAGAAGATTATGGCGTGATTGGTTATGATGGCGTCTTTTTAGACAAAGTTGCCTCCCCGCAACTTACGACCATTAAGCAGGATATTGTCAATTTAGGCGAAATTTGCGGAGAAATGCTGCTTAAAAAAATTTCCCAAAAAGGCCAAAAGCAGGGCTTTAAGTTAATTGAACCAACTTTGATTAAAAGAGGTACAACCTAGATAAAAAATAAGCGGCGAGGATTTCCTTGCCGCTTATTTTAGGTTGAATATTAATGACTTTAGTTGCAGGATGATTGATGATGCGATTTGTTATCGATAACATTATGAAACCGCTTGCGTTGAAAGCAAATTGAAGCTACACTCATAATTGAATGAAAAACGATTAAGGGGGCCGACTGCTGTGGGAATTAAAAAATATCAAGATCGGATTATTTATCAGGTGTATCCCAAAAGCTTTAAAGACGCAAATGGAGATGGTATCGGCGATTTACGCGGTGTCATCAGCAAATTAGACTATTTAAAAGATCTCGGTATCAATACTTTATGGCTTAATCCAATTTTTGTATCACCTCAAGTTGATAATGGTTATGATGTTTCAAATTATTATGCGTTAGATGAGAAAATGGGGACTTTACGTGACTTTGATGAATTAGTTAAAAACGCACATAAATTAGGAATTGATGTGATTTTAGATTTTGTGGTCAATCATACATCAGATCAACATCCATGGTTTAAAGATGCTTTAGCAAATCCCGATAGTCTATACCGTGATTACTATATTTGGCAAAAAGGGCGTCACGATGCTTTGCCAAATAACTGGGGTTCTTTTTTTGGTGGCAGTGTTTGGGAAAAAGATCCCCAAGATGAGGATAGTTATTACTTCCATTTATTTGACAAAAGGATGCCGGATTTGAATTGGAGAAATCCTGAAGTGCGGAGGTCCATGATTGACATTGCCAAGTTTTGGATTGATCATGGCGTTGACGGCTTTCGTTTAGATGCCTTTATTCATATCGCTAAGGCTGATTTTGCACAAAATATGCCGTCACATGGCAAAAAAGGACCGCAAGTTGCGGAGATGTTCTTTGCTAATCTCCCGCTCGTTCAAACTTATTTGCATGAATTTATTCATAACTTGCGTGAGTATAAAGCAGATCTCTTTATTTTGGGTGAAGCAGCTAGTGCTGATATTGATTTGGCAGTTGATTACACTGATCCGAAAAAAGAATTATGTGACACAGTGGTAACTTTCCGTTATTTTGAAAATGACCAAAGCAAATTAAATCCAGCTTTGCCTGCCTTCGGTCAGCCTTTACCACTTCGAATCGATATCTTTAAAGATACGATGGTTTCATGGCAAAAGAGGCTGCAAGGTATCAGCTATCCTACACTGTACTTAAATAATCACGATTTGCCACGAATTTTAACCAAGGTAGCTAAAAACAGTGCTCATAAAAAAGCTGCTGCCAAAATGTTGGCAACCTTGATGTATTTGCAACGGGGTTTAGCTTGTGTTTACTATGGTGAAGAAATCGGGATGGAGGCGGCCGTGCTCGACAAGATTGAAGATTTTGAAGACCAGCAGGCAACGGCTTTTTATCATGAAGCCTTGAAAGCAGGCCTTGCTAAAGAGGAAGCTTTAAAAATGCTTTCTGAAAGTCACAAGATGGCTTCTAGAACGCCAATGCAGTGGAATCATGCTGAGTACTACGGCTTTTCAGCCACCAAACCATGGAAGTATGGTAAGGAAAATGGTGTCAATGTAGCGGACGAGCAAGCCGATCCTAGCAGTATTTTGAACTACTATCGGCAGGTTTTACACTTAAAGCAAAAGCCACTCTTTATTGAAGGAAACTTTGTTTTGGAAGATACCAGTGATGATTTGTATGTTTATACGCGCATGCTCAATGACAGTATAGCTTATATTATTTGCAATTTGTGCGATAAGACGGTCAAGTATCAGGTAAAGGGCAGCCTTTCTGATAAGCATATCGTCTTGCAAAATGGGAATCTTAGCCTGGATGAGGATAATGTCTTGACGCTAGCTCCATTTTCAAGTTTAGTTTTTATGACAGAATAGGGGGATTTAGATGGAAATTTCAGCACTCTATCATCGTCCAGATAGCGAAATGGCTTACCTTAAGACCAAAGATGTCTTTCAGATTCGCCTGAAAACCAAAAAAGATGATGTAAAACAGGCTATTTTGCTCTACGGCGATCCTTATGGCAATAAAGTTAATGAGAAAGATGAAAGTACTTGGGAACATGACGAAATCGTCATGAAAAAATTATTTTCCAGCCGTTTCCATGATTTTTATCAGGCTGAAGTCGTGATGCCATTGCATCGTTTGCAATATGCCTTTCATTTGGTGGGGGCTGATGGTCAGGAAATTTTATATGATGACCGTAAAGTCATGTCATATTCAATTGCTAATATTGATAGGTTAGATTGTTTTCGTATGCCTTACTTGCATGAGGTTGACTGGATTAAGACGCCGGATTGGGTGAAACGCACGGTGTGGTATCAGATTTTCCCCGAAAGATTTGCCAATGGGGATAAAACTAATGACCCTCAAGGTACTCTGCCATGGGGCAGTGCAAATCCCACCCCAACGAACTTTTTTGGCGGTGATTTGAAGGGTATCTATGACCATCTGGACTATCTTAAAAAATTGGGCGTGAATGGACTGTATCTGTGCCCTATTTTTAAAGCAAGTTCCAACCACAAATATGATACGATTGATTATTTTGAAGTCGACCCTGCTTTTGGTGATAAGACGATTTTAAAAAAATTGATTGATAAAGCACATGCTATGGGGATGCGTGTCATGTTTGACGCTGTTTTCAATCATATGGGCGATTTTTCGATGCAATGGCAGGATGTTAAAGAAAAAGGTGCGCAGTCGCGCTTTGCAAAATGGTTTCATATTAACCAATTCCCTGTCTCATATAAAGAGACCGCTAACGCAGAGCATGCAACAGATTTGACCTATGAAGTCTTTGCTACGACCCCGCATATGCCTAAAATTGATACCAGTAACGCAGAAGCCAAGGAATATCTGCTGGAAATTGCCGAATACTGGATTAAAGAATTTGACATTGACGCATGGCGTTTAGATGTTGCCAATGAAATTGACCATCATTTTTGGAAAGAATTTTACCGGCGCACGCATGCTTTGAAAGCTGACTTTTATGTGGTTGGTGAAGTTTGGCATAGTGCCCAGCCGTGGCTTTCCCAGGAAGAATTTGATGGCGCGATGAATTATCCGTTTACGGAAGCTATTACGCTACATTTCGTCAAAAATGCGATTTCTTTAAGCCAAATGCTTTCGATGCTTGAAGAGCATTTGATGAAGTACCGTGATCAAACGAACCAAGTTATGTTAAATGCGATGGATACGCATGATACGGCGCGTTTGCTGACTTTATGCCATGGTGACAAGGATTTACAAAAGCAGACGCTGGCCTTCATGTTTATGCTGCCAGGGACTCCTTGCATCTATTATGGAACGGAAGTCGGATTAGATGGCGGTTATGATCCAGGCTGCCGCAAGTGTATGATTTGGGATGAAACAAGACAAGACCGACAGATGCTTAAATTTATGCAACAATTGATTCATTTGCGGTTGGATGAGACTGCAGCCTTGTCTTTTGGAACACTTGAATTTGTACATGCTGATGATAAAAAAGATTGCTTTGAAGTGATTCGAACTTGGGGGCCAAAGAAGTTGCACGCTTGGTTCAATTTGGGTCAAGAACCGCTGACTTTTGCAAGCTCAGGTAACATTTTAATGTCACAGTGTGTGAGTGGCAAAACAATTGAACACCGTGGCTTTGTGATTACACAGGAATAATATGGGCTGGGAAGACGTGATTTTCCCAGCTTTTTTTGTTGTAAAAAGGGTTAATCTTTTATGAAAACGGTAAACTTGTTACCGATAACAATTTGTAATCGGTTGCATAACTTTTTTAAATGCAACATAATTAGAGTTGTAAGAAAACGAATTACCTAGAGGGGGATTTACTATGAACAAATATGTGAAAAATGCTGGTGTCGTGGCAGCCGTTTTGGGAGCAACATTTTCGTTAGCAGCTTGCGGAAATAAGAGCAGCGATTCAGCTTCTGCCAAGAAGACCATCACTATTTCGGTTGATAAAGGTTATAAGAATTATATCAACGATATCAAGGGCAAGTTTGAAAAGGATAACAACGTCAAGGTTGTCGTTAAGACCAAGGATGCACTTTCAACCTTGGATGCTTTGAAACTTGATGGGCCTGCCGGCAAAGCACCAGATGTTATGATGGCGCCATTTGACCGGGTTGGGGTGTTAGGCAAGCAGGGTCAATTAGCCAATGTTAAATTAGTTTCAGGACGTTATGATTCAAACGCTAAGAAGTTAGTTACCTTGAATGGCAAACAATATGGTGAACCGGCGGTTATTGAAACCTTGGTTGCTTACTACAACAAAGATTTGATTTCACAAGCACCAAAGACCTTCAAGGATTTGGAAGCTATCTCAAAGGACAGCAAGTATGCTTATGCTAACGATAAGACAAAAAATGTCGGCTTCTTATGCCAATGGACGAATTTCTACAATGCCTACGGTTTAATTAAGGGTTATGGCGGCTATGTCTTTGGGAGTAATAACACCAACCCTAAAAAGATTGGCTTAAACAATGCTGGTGCGGTTGAAGGGTTGACTTATATCACCAATTGGTTTACTAAGGTTTGGCCAAAAGGGATGCAATCAACGACATCAAACGAAAACTTTATCACTGACCAATTTACGTCCGGTAAAACAGCAGTTGTTATTGATGGACCATGGATGGCAGCAACTTACAAAAAGGCTAAGGTCAATTACGGGGTATCGACCATTCCAACTTTAGATAACGGCAAGAAATATCAAGCCTTTGGCGGTGGCAAAGCTTGGGTTATTTCCAAGTACACCAAAAATAAAGCATTGAGTCAAAAATTCATCGACTATTTGACAAATGACAAGAATCAAGAAAAATTCTACAAAGATATCCAAGAAATTCCGGCTAACAGCAATGCCCGCAAGTATGTCGTCAAGCACGGGACCGAATTATCCAAGGCGGTTATCAATCAGTTCGAAGATGCGGAACCAATGCCTAACTTGCCAGAAATGGCCGAAGTTTGGACCGGGGCTGAAAACTTGGTTGTCAATGCCGCTTCCGGTAAGCAGACACCAAAGCAAGCAGCTGATGCCGCTGTTAAGCAAATCAAACAATCCATTGAACAAAAATATAAGGACTAAGATCAGGGTATTTTAGTTTAAAAATAGGCATAAAGGAGGAGTTAATGTGGAGAAGCTAGATCCTAAAAAAAATATGTGGCTGTCGCTTTTGCCGGGTTTGGGGCAATTTAAAAATGGACAAAAAGCTAAAGGCTGCATCTTTTTAGGCATTTTCTTATTATTTGTAATCGAAATGATTGTTTTTGGTGCTGGTGCGCTAAAGGGTTTAGTAACTTTAGGCACGGTGGCTGGCCGCGATCATTCCATGTTTTTGATGGTTAGAGGGACCTTACAAGTCTTGCTGACAGTGATTTTTGTGATTTTTTACGGGGCCAACCTGCTGGATGCCAAGCATACGGCTGAAAAAATCAATCAAGGAAAGGATATTCCAAAGACTTTTAAAGAATTGGGTCAATCGATTGTTGAAGGAGGCTTTCCTTACCTGCTGACTTTTCCAGCTTATATTTTGATGATTTTTACCATCATTTTACCTGTCTTTGTGACCTTGCTGATGGCTTTCACCAATTATGATTTCAACCACATTCCGCCGGCTTCATTGATTTCCTGGATAGGCCTTCAAAATTTCCATGATATGTTCATGCTGAGCTCTTACCGGGCAACGTTTAATGCGGTCTTTGGCTGGACAGTCATTTGGACTTTATGTGCTTCAACTTTGCAGATTGTCTTAGGGGTCTTTACTGCTGTGGTAGCTAATCAAGATTTTATTAAAGGTAAGAAAATCTTTGGGATTATCTTTCTTTTGCCATGGGCGGTACCGGCTTTTGTGACGATAATGAGTTTTTCAAATATCTTCAATGATTCAGCCGGTGCCATCAATGTCCAGGTGATTCCATTCTTGAATCATTTCTTGCCGGTTAACATACCTCAAATCAGCTGGATGACCGATCCGTTTTGGACTAAAGTGGCTTTGATCATGATTCAAGGCTGGCTGGGCTTCCCATATATTTACGTTTTGGTAACCGGTATTTTGCAGTCTATTTCGCAAGATTTATATGAAGCAGCAACAATTGACGGAGCTACTTCCCTGCAAAAATTCAACCACATTACCTTACCGGCGATTTTAGGGGTAGCAGCACCAACCTTTGTGACGCAATACACCTTCAACTTCAACAACTTCTCTATCATTTACCTCTTCAATAACGGGGGTCCCGGAGATGTTGGCGGCGGGGCCGGTAATTCAGATATCCTCATTTCATGGATTTATAAGCTGACAACCGGGACAACGCCGCAATATGGGTTAGCTTCGGCGGTAACCTTGATTATTTCGGCAATTGTGATTTGTGTTTCTTTGGCCGTCTTTAAGAAGACACGTGCTTTTGAGATGGATTAGGAGGGGTTTGATGGCAGAACAAATCAAAATTAAAAAAGCCGGTTCGATTAAAAGAAGCCGCTTTTTGAAACATTTTTTGACCTATTTATATTTGGTCATTTTAGCGGTAATTATCATTTATCCACTCCTGATTACGACGATGACGGCCTTTAAGCGCAGCGATGTGGTGGCCTTTACCTTAGATTTTTCAGGTCCATGGACTTTGAATAATTTCAAAGAATTATTTACCAATACCCTGTATGGAACGTGGTATGGCAATACGTTGGTTATTTCCATTTTTACTATGATTATCCAGGTAGCTGTTATTACGCTGGCAGGCTACACTTATTCGCGGTATAACTTTGTCGGCAAAAAATGGTCGTTAACCTTTTTCTTAGTTGTTCAAATGGTGCCGACGATGGCTGCTTTGACAGCATATTATGTCTTAGGAATGCTCTTAGGCGGGCTTGACCATGACTGGTTCTTGACTTTGATTTATATCGGCGGCGGGATTCCTATGAATACCTGGCTGATGAAAGGCTATTTTGATACAGTGCCGTATGATTTTGATGAATCGGCTAAGTTAGACGGGGCCGGCAACTTCACGATTTTTTGGAAAATTGTGATGCCGCTGGTAAAACCAATGATTGCCGTGCAAGCTTTGTGGGCCTTTATGGGACCATTTGGCGATTACATGACAGCCCGCTACCTTCTGCGTGAAGAATCAAACTTGACGGTGGCGGTAGGATTGCAGGAATTTATTTCCGATCCTAAAGACCAGCAGGTCGCCTTATTTGCGGCCGGGGCTATCTTAATTGCCTTACCAATTTGTGCCTTGTTCTTCTTCTTGCAAAGATATTTTGTTACAGGTTTAACCGCTGGTGGTGCCAAAGGGTAAAGCTTGCCCCTAATGGTGTGCTTAGGGGCAATACAATAAAATAATTGCTAAGGGCCTAGCAGTATTTGCTAGGCTTATTTTGAAAAAACTCTGCAAACGGTTGCAAAATGTGTTATAATTACAGTAACATCAGAAACGAAATGAGGTTGTAAAGATGAATGAAAAATTTCCGGCCAGCTATTTTGCAGCCTGGGCTTCACCGAAAAAAATGTTTGCGAACCGTAAACAATTAAAATTGTGGCAAATGCTTTTTGTAGTAGTTTTTTTGTTTATGCTAATGTTGATACCGGTTCCATTATATTATCAACACCAGCAAAAAGTTGATCTTAACGCGTATATGCCGGTTGTCAAGCAGATGCTGTCCAATCAGCAATTAGACCGTATCGTGAAGAAGACGGACTTTTCTAATGACCAATATCATTTCCAAAAAAGTCAGGTTATTAAGCAAAAAAAAGGCCAGCTCATTGGGATTAATTTAACTAAAAAACAGGTTAATAAAGCCAAAGCAGCCGTCGTTTTGTGCGATAAATATTTCTATTTCAGGGAACAAGGTATCACCTATAAACTGTACTATGCCAGCACTTTAACGCCTACCAGCGGTAAGTGGCAAGAGCAGCTGATTAAGACTTGGTACCTGCGTAATAAAGCACAAATTGCCTTTTCGATGATGGTTTTAGTGGGCAGCCTGTTTTTGATGACAGACCTGTTAATTTTAGGCGTGGGCAGCTTCTTCTTATGGCTAGGCAAGCATAGTCCAGCCATAACCATTGATTCATTTAAGGAATCCTTGAATGTGATGTTAAACATCTTGGGACCAGCATCTTTTATCGCCTTTGCTTTAGGAACATTGCATTTTGATATGGCTTTGATGCTGATGATACAATCGCTTGCAGTCGTCATTTTATTCTTGGTTGTTTATGCAAAGACGCATTTTAACGATTATTATCTGGCAGAGCATTAGATAAATTTAAGGGGCTAAAAAGCCTCTTTTTTTTAGTCTTAGGCGTTGAATACGCTATAATAGACTTGTAAATGAGGTGAGGTAAAGAAGATGGAAAAAGCAGCAATTTATCACCGCCCAGAAAGTGAAATGGGCTACTTAACCAACCATAAGCAATATTGTGTGCGCTTAAAGACGAAGCATAATGATTTTAGCAAAATTAAGGTGCTGTATGGTTTGCCTAAAGAGCCTGCTTTAAACCAAGTTGAAGGTGATACGTGGGCTTTTGACCAAATGGAAATGGTCAAAATTTTGGCTAACAGCAAAAGCGACTATTGGGAAGCTTTCTTACCTGTGATGGATAAGCATAAGTTAGTTTATGCCTTTCATTTGCTGGCAAATGATGATAGCGAATATTTATATGATTCGAAAGCCGTTAAAACATATAATTTGAACAATGTCATGCAGATGCGGGGCTTTGTGACCCCTTATCTGCAAAATGAAGGGGCTTTTTATGACGAACAATGGGCTAAAAAGACCATTTGGTACCGAGTTATGCCAGACCGCTTTGCCAATGGCGATGAGCAGACTGATCCAGCTAATTGCAGCCGGTGGGATGACAAACCAACTCAAGCCAGCCTTTTTGGCGGCGATTTGCGGGGGATTAGCGATCATTTGAATTATATCAGTCGCCTCGGCTTTAATGGCCTATATTTGACGCCTTTTTTTGCCGCTTATTCAAGCCACAAATTTGATACGATTGACTTTTACCAAGTCGATCCGGCCTTTGGTACCAAGGAAACCCTTAAAGAATTGATTGCGCAAGCGCACCAGCATAATATGCATGTGATGGTGGATATTTCTTGCAGCCATCTGAGCGATTTTTCACTGGAATGGCAGGATGTGCGCCAATATAGCGAACAATCATCTTATGCCCAATGGTTTTTGATTGATAAATATCCCGTACGCTATGTTCCCGGAGATATTGCCGATTATGCCAAGACTTTGACTTATGAAGCTGTTGACCATAATCCGCACCAGCCTAGGTTAAACCTGGGAAATCCCGAAGTGCAGAATTTCTTTTTAGATGTGCTTACTTATTGGACCCGGCATTTTGGGATTGACGCCTGGTGTTTAAATGATGCGGACGAATTGCCGGAAGCTTTTAAATTGAAGCTCAAATTAAGTTTGGAAGCTTTGGATAAAAATGTTTTATTAGTTGGCAAAAGCCATTTTCAAACGATGCCTTTGGCGGAAAATGTTCTAGCAGCCAGTTTTGATAATGCTTATGCCTTTGATATTGAAAGTACCTTTATCAAAAATAGCTTAGCACCATCTGATTTAGCAGAAAGCCAGGTTAATGAAGCTATTAAAAATAAAATGGCGGCGTTAAATATCATTGAATTAGATGGACCGGGAACGATTCGGCTTAGCGAGATGTGCCAAGGAAATGAAGCTTTAATGAGGGCTATTTTGGCTTTCAGTTTTGTGCAGGTGCAAACACCAAGTGTGTTTTATGGAACGGAAGCGTTACTTTCAACCCAAAAAGTGCAAGCGCCGTCCGAAGATGAGATCGATATTTTTAAATTTGAACCGCAAAATCCGGCCTTGCAGCCGACTATGGTGTGGATAAAAGAGCAGCAAAATGAAACAATGGAGCGGTTTATCACCCAGCTTACATCGATGCGGCGTAAATATGTCGACCTCTTTACCCAGGGCAGTTTTGAATGGGGACAGATTAATAACAAAGCAGGTATTATGACCTTTGTCCGCAAATATCGCCATGAGCGCTTCTTTATGTGCTTTAATTTAGGCTATGGCAGTATTAAGATTGTTGTGCCTGAAAATGCGCAGCTGATTTTGAGCCAAAATTTGCTTAACAAAGATGCACGGTTAGGCCAGTACGGCTTTATAATTGTAAAATTGTAGCTGACACAATATGCGATAAATTAGTTAATTAGTGCGTATTTCTTCATTGAAAAGACACTGATTCAAGCTATAATGAATATCAAAGCGAAATGCTTGATAAACTTTCCAATATATACCATATAAAAAGATGTCCCAAGCTTCCCAGGCAGGGACATTTTTTTATCAAAAAAGCCGGTAAATTGTGGTTGTCGGCTTTTTATTTTAAATTAAGTTAACTTTTTTTAAGGCATTTTGAGCCTGATCAAGCTGATATAAGGCAAAAAGGCTTAGAGCAAAAATAGGTATAAGTGTGAACATTACACCGATAGAATAATTATTTAACAGTAATTCCAGGATGAAGTGAAAGATAATAGGTGTAGCTAGGCCGTTAGTGATTAATCTTAATGCATAAGACAAGTCCAAAACAGAAGGCACAAAGCATTTCTTTAAAGGTAAGAAGAGCTTTGAGCAAGTCCAAGAGATTACGGATGCTCTAAACGCTCCTATACCGCAAAAGACAGCGAATGCAAAAGGGTTAGTGCGGTATCTGATACATATGGACAACCCCGAGAAGTACCAGTACAAGCGAGATGAGATTATCTGCCACTGCGGGGCTGATATTGAAGAGTATTTTGCCCTTTCTTTGAGTTCTAGACGTGCTGTTCTTCGGGAGATGATGGAGTTTATCTTAGATAGCAGAATTGAGAGCTTTGCGTCCTTTTTGCGATATTGCTTGAGTACTGGACAAGATGAGTGGTTCGATATAGTCGCTAATAATAACACGTTAGTTATTAAAGCTGCGATCGATTCGATATATCAAGAGAACCATCCTAAAGAAGAAAAGAAAGACTACTTAGCGGATAATATAGCTAAAGTGAAAGAAATGGCTAAAAAGGGCTAATTTTTTTCGAGCTCGATGCTCGGGAAAAATTACAGGAATGATTGCGTAATAGATCAGCAATCATTCGAGCGATACTTTTTGATAAAAAAGTGAGCTAGTGGGTAGGCTGAAAGTCTACCCACTTTTTTGCATAGACTTATGCAAAAAAAAAACAGCCTCGCAGAACCCACTATACTTCACTATACTTTATTTTTTATCTATACTTCGTTCTAATTTCGACAGTTTTTCAAGTGGCTTTTTTATAGCTTGTAAAATTTTGCCCCCAAAAAACAAGATTTAAATTCTCTGTTAGATTGAGTTTATTCTGGAAATAGGAGGGCAAAAAAATGCCAAAAAACTTTGTAGTAGCTACCATGAAAAAATTTAACTCAAGTAATTTGGGTGGTATCGAGATTCATAACGAACGAAAGACCAGTAAACATTCAAATAAAGAAATTGACCCGTTAAGATCTCGATTTAATTTTGACCTAGTTAAGGTTCAAGGTGAGTCGTATGTTGATTGCGTCAATAAGAATATTTCTCTAAATCGGAAAGGTTCTTGGAAAGTAAGGAAAGATGCTATCGTGCTAGCTGAATGGGTTGTTTCAGCTTCACCAGAGGCTTTTATCGGTATGGAGAGTAAGCAGATTCGTGAATATTTTGCCGAGTTGGTTAAATATTTTGGAGAAAAATTTGGCAGTGAGAATGTAGTGTATGCTAAAGTCCATATGGATGAAAGTACACCGCATATGCATATGGGTATTGTCCCTATTACTCAGTATAAGAGACTATGTGCTAAAGATGTATTCGATCGAAACACGTTGAGGGACGTTCAGAGTGAATTGCCAAAGAGATTGAAAGAATCGGGGTTTGATGTTGAACGAGGCGAAAAAGATAGCAAGCGTAAGAAGTTGACCGTTTCCGAGTATAAAGAGATGAAGAACGAGTTGGCGAGTTTAGAGCAGTCTTACGAGATACAACTAGAGAAGAAACGTGAACTTGAGGCTCAGCAGAGGGTTTTAGAACAGCAAAATAAGGCGTTGCAAGTTGAGTTTGATAGTAAAATATCACACGTTACAAACACTATTAACTCTGTTTTGAAAGAACATGATGTTATTCCAGCTGGTGATGAGCCTGTTTATTTCTATGATGGGCTTCAAAAGACTATTTTTATGGGGTCGGTTACAGACTTTATAAATACAGATACAAAGGTTCTAGCTCGTATTTTGAAACCGGAGAAGTCTATTGCTAATGATATGGAATTTATTTCGAATGATGATAGTACACCAGTAAATAATGTTAAAGAATTTGAACAGTCTGCCAGTGAGACGTTTAAGGATATACGAAAACAGTTAATTAACAATATCGATCGATAGAAAAAGTCTTTAGTTAGATATTTGAATGGTGTTACTGATAAAGTCAATATTGGACAAGCTAAGATAACGTCTAAGGTTAAGGAATGGATAAATCCGGATCTAGCAGCCTATACTGAAGAAACGGTTGTTGATGGTGATGTTTTGGGAGAGAGTAATCGCTTTTTGTATGTAAACCCAAAACCTAATGAACTCAAGAATGTATTATCACCGGCAAGGTCACTTCTTGATGTTGATAGAAGTTTTGGGAAAAAAGATAAGTCTAGCAGACCAAGAGCAACCTTTTTGAAAAATAGTAGTGTTGCTTAGGGCTAATGATCTTTTGATCGATTTTAGCACGCCTGAGAGAGCTAGAGAGATTGCTAAATACGCCTAAAGTTGCTCGTGCTAGCCGTACAAGAGCTTCTATGCGTAGATAGCTTGTATTTGCTATACTTAAATAGCATTCGGCGCTAACCGATTGCAATTCCTGTTTGGGATTGTGAAAGGAGGTGAGCGAAGTGCACTATCTTTTCGTAACTTAAGTATAACACAAAACAAAAATCGGAGGCGAGAGCCAGCAGGAAGTAGATGTCAAAGCAAGGGGCAAGCGACAGCGAGACGCCGTAGGGCAACCCTTGCTTTGACTGCAGTAACAAGACACTGAGAGCTAAGGAAAGGCATGCAATGACTTTCCGACGCCTGAACGGCGAGTGGAATAGCGGTCAAGCTGGCTCAGCTTGTGGGTGTGGGTGAAACCCACAAAGTATACTTTTAATTTCGTGTTGATTTAGAAAAATTTATTTGCTATTCTTTATAAAGAATGGGGTGTTAAAATGTTTAAAAAAATTTTGCTTAGTTTAGTTGCTGTTTTTTGTTCTTTTATTTTTTTGAGTGTGGGCAATAATGCTTCTGCAAACTCAGGTTATTGTAAACCGGTATATTATGCAGCGAATGGATATTCTTGTAGGTATAGAAATGGTAAGTGGGATTATAAAGTCACGAAGTCACCTTTTGAAGCTGTTACAGGTGTTATGGCTAATGGTTGGGTAAGTTCTCTTGCTGGAGGATATTACCATCCGAATTATAGAGGATAAGTATAATGTCGAAAATAACAGAGGAAGAGATTATTAACGATGTTTATAATCTTATAGTAGATGTTGATGTTTACGAAGATGAGCGTGCTATACTTGTTAATTTTAAGAATAGAATGACTGGTAAAGCTGATTTTAAGAATGAATTGATGAATTTAGAAGTTGGGTTGCGTCAGCTAGCAATTAAAAATTTATCAAAGAATAAAAAGATGAGTTCTGCGGTTGGTAACTTCTATAAAAAAATTTCCAGTTATGGACAAATAGAGCTGAATTGGGCTCGTGGTTTGGTTATGACGGGCTGGATGTTTTAAATTTAAAATAAAAGGGACTTAGATTTATTCTAAGTCCCTTTTATTTGGATATGGTATACTTTATACCGTAAATAAAAAAACATAACTTGCAGTCATACTCTTTTTGGCGAAAGATACTGGAAGTTATCCTAGAGTAAAATTATAAGGTATTGTGCCCTTTTTATCAAATAGAAAATTCGTAAAGTATAGCACTATACTTTTTTTGCTAACTGATTGAATGATATTCGAGAGATACCTCCTTGATGAAAGTTATGTATTTAGGAGGTTTTTTTATGGAAAAAAGTAAAGATCAACGAGCAAGAATGTGGACTTTTGTAGTCTATCCCGAGAGTGCACCTGAGAACTGGCGGGATATTTTGAGTGATTATCATATTCCTTGGGTCGAGAGTCCGCTCCATGATAAGGACGTAAACCCTGATGGCGAGGTCAAGAAAGCTCACTGGCATATTATCCTGTTCTTTGACGGTAAGACTAGGAGTATCGCTAAAAAAGTTGGTTAAGTACATCAAGGCAAAGAGAGTCGAAGATAAAATTGCTGAAATTAAAAAAGAATGTTTAAAACTATTGTAGTAGGACCAGCCTAAAAAGGCTGATAGAATTAGGCCGCGACAAATCGCCTCTTCAAAAAGGCTGCCAGTAAAAGTACTTAACAAGGCTAAAGGCAGGTATTTGGAATGAAGCATTGCTTTTAGGCTAGCTAAAGGGCTAGCAAGCATAAAGAGCAACAGGCAAAATGCGAATAATAAAAGATATATCTTGTTAAATTGGTTAGTCTTTAAACGAATAGGCGTTACTTTAAATGTTTTTAAAGCAAAAAAAGCAATTCAAAGTGAAAGCAGTGCAATAAATAAGTTTAGCAATGTTTTGAAGAGCAGCGTCTCATCAAAAAAGAACATATTTGCTGCAAAAAAAATAATAAATAAAACAATTCCCCAATATAATTGTCGTACCCACGACCATCTAGTTTCAACCATTGTCATCACACTCCCAAAAGATATTTTTTTGTAATAATTGAAGCGAAAAAAGTTAAATTCAATATTTTAGCATTGCCATTATAAGGGAAATTTAATATAATGTAAAGTGAATGTTAATCGTTTTTTAACAAAGGCATAAGCGTATGCTTTGAGGTAAAAAATGAAGCAAAGTGAAATGCTGTGACATATAAAATATGCAGCGTTTTGGTAAAGGATATAGATTAAAAAGGATGATGCATGAGAAGGTTGTTTATATATTAGATAATTACAATTTGCTTAATTTATATTATTTCAAGTGTTAATCAGACTAATTGGAGGGGACTTACATGAAAGAAAAATTTTTACATGTATTGCGTATGCTTTGGTATTTTTTGATTGGGCTAATTTGCTTGGGGCTTATTTTGTTATATTTGGGTGATGTTAAAACGACAGGTCTCAAATTTGCCTGGTATCAAGTTTATTTGCTGATTACGGTCTTGTTACTACCTTTTTTCAGAAATATGCATCCCAATTGGTTTAGCGCCAAATATGCAAATGACAACCAAAATAAATTGGATCAATATCACAATCAAACGGCTGCAGCAGCCAAACCAGGCCCGTGGTCAACAAAGGGAGTTGGCGTTAATCCTTATGAGTATTCAACGCTATACACCATTTCATACGATTACGGTTATGGCTTTATTAAAGCACTAGTGATGAGTACCTTGTTTATTTTATTTGCACCGCTCTTCTTTTTTGTGGGACTGAAGCAAAAATAGCTAATAAAAAAGGTCGCTGGAATCTTCCAGCGACCTTTCTTTATTAATTTACGTGAACTGCAAATGATGGCATGAAGTATTGAATGCTACCATAAGATACGGAATAACCTGGTTCAGGTGCGGCAATGTAAGAACCATTACCAACGTAAATTGCTACGTGGTAAGTAGAACCATGAGAGCCCCAGAAGAGCAAGTCGCCTGGTTGAGCTTGGCTGACTGAGATTTGGGTGCCAGCGTATTCTTGTTGTGTGGTTACACGACCAATACTCTTGCCGAAGTGGCTGTAAACATATTGAGTGAAACCAGAGCAGTCAAAACCAGTCGAAGGTGATGTTCCACCCCAAAGATATGGTGTTCCCAAGAATTGAGCCGCATAAGAAACAATGGCGCTGCCACTCACAGAACTTGAAGTTGTGGTTGCGAATTGGCGATTGGTTGTAGCTGCTTGCGTCTGCGTTGTTGTAGAACGTGTGCTCGTTGAAGCTGTACTTGTAGTATTGGTATTAGAGCTTGTGTTAGCTGAACTGCTTTGGTTGTTAGAACTCGTAGTAGTGTTGGCACTAGTTTGGCTGGTTGTAGTTGCAGCAGCTGACGGTGTCTTTGTTGGATCATTAATAGTCAACTTTTCGCCAACTTGCAAAGTAGCCCCCAAATTGTTAGCTTGACGCAAGGAAGAAACCGTTACGCCATAGTCTTGAGCGATGGTCCAAAGTGATTCGCCTGCAACCACTGTGTGGGTAGTGTGGTTAGCTGAAACAGTCACTTGTACACTAGCTGTTTTAGCAGTTGTTTGGCTTTGGCTAGTTGAACTAGCTTGTGCTTGTGTCGTATTTGAACTGCTTTGGCTGGCAGTATTTGTGTTCGTATTAGCACTAGCTTGGGTTTGCGTTGCAGCAGTTGAACTAGCTGTGCTCCCTTGGCTGGTAGCTGTTGTATTGGCAACGGCCGTAGTAGCTGTCTTCTTTGTTCCGTCAACTTTAAGCGTTTGCCCCACAGTAATCAAAGAAGCGTTGGCTGACATGTTATTCAAAGAACGAATCTTAGCGACGGTTGTGCCGTAATCTTGGGCAATGCTCCACAAAGAATCACCAGAAGCTACCGTAACGGTGTTAACGTTAGCTGTAGTTGTTGTGGTTGTAGCAGATGTGCTGGCAGCCTTGCTAGGAATTTGTAATTTTTGGCCGGTTACAATTAAGTGTGTGTTTTGGTTAATGTTATTTAAAGTTTCAATGGATTTGATTGAAACACCATACTTTTGAGATAAATCCCAAACAGTATCATTTTTAGCAACTGTATGTGTGGTGTCGGCATTTGCATTAGCAGCTGAAGCTAAGAAGAGGCCAGCTGCACCAGCGGTACCGATCAAGATATTTTTAGCTGTATGATTCACTGAACGTCAACTCCCAATCGTTTTTTTTCTATATCTTAAGTCTTAAATAATGTCTGAAATAAAAGCAAAAACTAAATTTAGATAGACTACTATCTATAATGTCTCATAATTATATTATAAACTTTTTGTATTGCAATCAGACGTTATAAATGTTACATAAAGCGTTTATTTGTAATATTTCGGTTTAAAATAGCTATATACCAAGCATACCGCGGAAATGTGAAACTTTTATGAATTTCTTAAAAAACTAAAAAAAGCGTAAAAATAGCCTTTTTTGCTTAAATATGAAATAAGTTTTTTGCAGCAATATTACAAAATCGTTACATAAAGTTTAAGACGTAAAATGTGGTATAATGAAAATCCTTGGCAGGGGCAATAAAGCTCAAAAAGGGATTGGCAAAACCAATCCCTTTTTTTATTCCAATGATTTGAGTGGCACCCGAGCTAAAGCTTGTAGAATGGCAAGTAAAATCAGCGTTTGAATCGGCCAGCTGATAACTTCTTTAGGTAAGCGTTGCAATAGTAGAGCAAACCAGGCGCCCATAGTCTTCGTTTGTAGATACATTATAAAAATCCACAAAGTGTTAAAGAAGACATTTGAAATTAAAATCTGCACAAAAGTATAGCAAAGCATCCTTTGCCAGCTAATGGGCTGTTGGTGCAAGAAAATACCTGCAATCACCCCTGCAATAAAGGCTGAAAAGGTAAATCCAAAAAAGAAGGTCGACCCGCTTGAAAAGATGGTGTTACTGATTAAATCATTAATCACCATGGCGCATCCGCCGACCCAAGGACCGAGAAAATAACCAATTAGCGCCGTGCCGATGAAACCCAAGCCGATTTTATAAAGGCTGTCGGATCCCACTGATATTTTGCCTAAGCAGACTTCAATGGCAATCAGCATTGCAGCTAAAGTAACGGTCCTAGTGGAAAGTTTAGGACTTCTCCAAGTAAGTTTTGTCATAAAAACATCTCCCTAAAATGAATTATTTTGGGGGAGACAAGCACCAAAAATTAGATAATTGTTAATTATGGTGAATGCGAAAGAATGACGCAGGTCATGACAAAAACCCTTCTGCTGATGTTCACATTCCGTTCCATCAGCCCTTAACGCCAGACTTTCTACCCCTACACCGAATAATATAACACATTAAACACTTATATGCTAGCTTTTGACGAACATTTTTACCTTAGTGACGTTCTAATGTAAAGTTAGCAGCTGCAAAAAATTTAGCTAAAGCAAAAAAGAACACCGGAATGGTCACCATCATTAACAGCCCCGTGGCAATGTCAGCTGGGAAAGCTGACATTGCTGTGACCATAGCTTTGGAAAGCGGAAGTCCGGCATCAATTAAGCCTTCCAGCAAATAGCGCAAATAACCGGTAGCGATTTTGGTTAAGCCAGCCCCCAAACCAAGTACAAAGATAGCGGACGGATGGTTGGCTAAAAAGCGCTGCAGAAGTTTTTCCAATAAGGCCACTACTAAAGATAAGATAAAGACCTCTAAGATGGTTAGGTAGGCATGATTAGCGTATCCGTTTAGCAGGTCAAAGACAAAAAGGCCCACAGCGCCAGCTAAAAGGCCGTATTTAAATCCTAAAAAGACCACGCCTAAACTGACAAAGGTAAAGCCTAAATCAACGAAAGGATGTCCAATCGGTGATGGAATATGAAATTGGAACATAGCAAAAAGATAGTCGATTGCTGCAAAAAAAGCGGCGGTGACGACAGTATGCAAGTGAGTGCGTGACATAATAATCCCCCTAAAAAAGCTATAATTAGCTTCAGTATAATCAGCTAAATTTTTAAATGCAAATAAAAAGCAGGTATCAAACCTGCTTTATTTTTGCTTAGTAGCTAATGTTTCTTTTAAAAGGGCACTGCCATAGATCAAAGCTTCGATGGTAGTGATAAAAAAGCTGACGGGCCAGTCGGAAAGCCAACTCAACCATAGTCCCAGCCAAATGCCGACTAATGCAAATAAGATATTTAACAAAATCATTTTTTTCAGACTATGAGTGAAATATTTCGCTGCGGAAGCTGGAATTGTCAAAAGGACAAAAATCAGCAGTGAACCGACGATTTGGGCGGTAATGCTGATGGTTAAGGCTAGCAACAGTAAAAAGATAATGGAAATAAGCCGGTTAAACCGCTGGTTATACTCAGCTCCCTGGGCATCAAAGGAGTTGTAAGCTAACCGCTTGAACAAGAGCAAGATAACAGCTAATAAGAAGATGCTCAGCCCTACCAATACCTGGACATTTTGGCGGTCGATGCCAATAATGCTCCCAAATAAAATGCTGGTGGCATAACTGGTTTGTTTATCTGAGAGGGATAAAAATAAGATTCCCAGCCCTAGAAATAAACCTGAAAAAACACTGATGGAAGCTTCTCTTCGGCCGATTTTTTCGCCTGAAAAGCCGATAAAAAGGGCAGATAAGCAAGTAAATACCAGCATACCGGTTAAAGGCGAAATGCCGGCAAAAACGCCAAAAGAGGCTCCGGAAAAGCCGATTTCAGATAGGGTATGGGTGAAAAAAGACGTTTGTCTGGCGACCACAAAAACACCCATTACACCACAGATTAAAGCAATGAAAATACCTGAAATAAAGGCATAGCGCATAAAATCATATTGAAACATTATTTATCCCCCTTGTAGATGAGTGTGCCTTGTTGATTTTTTAAATTCAGTTCATAATCGGCATATTGCTCAATTAATTCGGGATCATGCGTAATAAATAAAATGGTTAAATCATGTTCATGCATTACTTTACGCAACATTTTCAGCAAATCGTGCTTGCTGGTGCGGTCAAGACTGGCCGTAGCTTCATCTAAAATCAACAATTTTGGATCAGCACAGAGGGCTTGTGCTAGGTAAGCCCGCTGCTTTTCTCCGCCGGAAGCATGCCCTAGGGGCTGGTTTTTGATTTTTAACAAGTTAGTTTCCTTTAAAACATCATCAAGTTTTGTTTGACTGGCGGCGCTGCGTTTAAAGAAACCGGGGTGCTTTAAGCCGAAAGCGGCAAAATCTTGGATGCATAAAGGATATTCATCGTCGACATTGCGCAATTGGGGCACATATTGGACTTCTTTGCGCGACACCATAAATTGGGTGTGCTTGGTGTATTTTTGGTCTAAATCCTGCAAGAGGTGTTTAATCAAGGTGGTTTTGCCCACACCGTTGTCACCGGTGATACAGGTTAGTTTATGGGCGGGAATTTCAAAAGAAAGCTTTGAAAAAAGCGTTCGTCCCGGAATTTTAAGGGTTAAATTTTGGACTTTGATAATTGCTTCCATGACTGACCTTTCCACGATTATTCGTATTTATTGGTTAAGTTTCGCAACTTGCTGGTACTGGGATGACATCCAGCTAAAGTAAGTTTGTTTATGTGGCATTGTTTCTGTAACTTTCACAATTGGAATATTATTTTTGCGGCATAAAGCAACAATGTTTTTCACAATTGGACTTTCACTTTGAATATTATAAACGAAAAAGGCGATTTTTTTAGTTTTGATTTGCTTTCGCAAGTTTTTGATGTCGGAATAAGAAGGATCATTTTCTTCTTCGACAGCCTTGGCGAAGTGTTTGTTGCTGATGGTATAGCCCATTTTATCTAAGGAGTAATTAAAGACAGGTTCGGAGATGGCAACTACTTTACTACCTTTGGCCTGCTTAATTTGTTTTAAAGTCTGATTTAATTTTTGGATTTTTTGCTTATACTTGGCTGCATTTTTTTGAAATTCGGTTTTTTTAGATGGCATTTTTTTTGCATAAACAGCCGCTAGCTTATCGGCTAATTTAGCCATGGCTTGCGGATTGTACCACAAATGTTCATTTTGACCGTCTTTGACGCCCATGAGTTTGGCTACGCTGATGCTTTGCTTTTGCTGCAGTTTGTTGACCCAGCTGTCGTAACCGGCGCCGTTAGCGATAACTAAATCAGCTGTGGCGACTTGTTTGGCTGTTTTGGTGGTTGCTTCAAAAGAATGCGGATCGACACTAGGATTATTGATAATTGATGTAACGGTACCGTTATCGCCTAAAACGGCTTTGGCTGTCTCACCATAAAAATCTAAGGTAGAGACAACATTTATTTTAGAATTTGTTTTTTGCTTACCTGTTTTTGAACATCCGGCCAGTAAGACTAGGCTCAAGGCAAGGATGAGCGGTGTTAATATTTTGAAAAATTTTTTAAACATAAAAATCCTTTCGTGAAAATAATTTATAAGATTACTTTTACGATACTAATGGTCTAAAAAAGAGCTGTCAAGGGCTAAAAGCTTGATATATCAAGGATATTACGCTTTGCTAAATTAGCTACCCCTTGTAGTAACAGTAATTATTCTGCAATCATTACGATTTACAAAAAATTAAAAAAAACCTCCGTATGGGGAAATACGGAGGAAAAAAGGAGTATGTGTTTAATGATAAACAGGGGAGAGTTTACCATTAACCCAGCTTTCCGACGTGTCTGAAAGGGGAGTATCAGACACGGGTGTAGTTTTTATAGTTGTTGTTTCTTACTTCAAGCTGTAGTTCTATTGTACCTAAATATCATTAAAAAAGCACAGAAAAATAGTTAAGAATTATTTAAGAAAGACCATTCCATTCATTTTTGAATTCTTCCAAAAAGGCCAGCATGAATTTTTGCCGCTTTTTTGCCAGTTCTTTAGCGGCTTGGGTGTTAAGCATATCGGCTATTTTGAGCAACTTTTCGTAGAAATGATTAATAATTGTCTCGTCTTCAAGTTGACGGTAAGCTTCTTTAGTCAGGTTAGTTCGTGGTTTGATTTTTGGATCATAAATGGTTTCGCGGTGAGCACCGCCGTAATAAATTGCTCTGACGCAGCCGATAGCACCGATAGCATCCAGCCAGTCGGCGTCTTGGACTAATTGGCCTTCTAAGCTGAGTTTTTGCCGGCCGTTTAAATTGCGGGTAAACGACATCTGGGTAATAATCGCTAGAATAGCTTGTATTTGTGCTTCGGTTAAGCCGATTTGCTTCAAAAAAGCTTTCAGCTGACTTTGCGCTTGTTTAGGGTCGGTGAGTTTTTCATCGATAGTATCATGCAGCCAGCAGGCGGCTAAGACAATAAAAGTATCGGCCTGTGGCTCTTCTTTTAAGAGTAATTTTGCATTTTGGGCGACCCGGGTCAGGTGGTCTAGGCCGTGGCCAGTTTTATCGTTTTTCAACTTAGCGGTTGCATAAGCAATAATTTGGGGTAGTTTATCCATATTGACAGCCTCGTTTCTGTAAAAAAAAACTCCACAATTCCAAGGAATGTGGAGAAAAAGGAATATTAACAAAATGGTTTAGGGACACCATTTTGCCTCTCACTTACTTTTTAGGGGGGGTAAGTGAAATATGTTTGTTGTTATTAGGTATAGTGTAATGATAACCGGTATTTGTGAAAAAATCAAGAGGTAAATAAGAATTTTTAGTTATAAGTAAATCTTTATTTGTTTTTTTTAACATATTGGTCTAAAAAATCAACAAACGTTTGCATTATATAAGGAGTGAAAGCTGTTTTGGCGCATTCTGCCGGTTGTGAGAGCAAGAAGGCTTGATAAGTTCCGCCTTGGTGATCCATCCAGGCGGTAAATTGGTCTATAGGTTTGGCGGCATGCTGCAGTAGATAAAAAGGCGGAAGGTTTTTCAGCCGTAGGTTTTCGGCCAGTTCTTCTTGCCAGGTTAAATTATAAATCAGGCAGGCTTTAGCGTGCAGTGGTGCAAAATGAACATCTTCATCGGAAAAATTTTGATCATTACCGCTTAAAACGGCGCTAGCGCAAGCTTGGGCTGTATCGTTTAAGCCGAAAAAAGCATAACGGTAAGGGTCGATGTGATATTGAAAAGCGTGATTTAATAAGAACCGCACGCCGCTTTTTAAATCTTTGGCATCTAAGGCATTTGAACTGCCAAATGTCTTTAAAATTGCCACAACGTAGCCGTTTTTGACGACCTCTAAGAAGGGTACGACGAGCTCATCTGGCTTGGTAGTGACACAAAAAAGCAAGGGAAAATGTTTTTGAGATATTTTTTTGACGGGTGGGACGATAATGGTTGCCATCAGCTGGCGTCCCTGCTTGAAACCGACACAAACATCAGTATAAAGTTTGGGATAGATAGGATCGTCCGGTTCATTGAGGTAGGTAATAGGTGAATTTGACAAAAGATCACGCCCTTTCTTCATTAAGTTTAGCATAGCGGAAATTTAGCTTTTTGGCTAGAAAATTAACCGAAAAAAAGCGCAAATGTTAACTTGTTTTTCGCAGTAAAATAACTTACTATTGTAGTTAGCGTGTGAAACAGCTTTGATATTATGTTTCACAAAAACGATGCTGATTTAAAGAGGAGAAATTATGACGCCAGAAGAATTTCGTCAACTTTTAGCCAGTCAAGGTGTTGATTTAACCGATGCGCAAATGGAACAATTTGCAAAATATTATGACTTGCTGGTTCAAACCAATGAACATGTTAATTTAACCGCCATCACTGCGCAAAAAGACGTTTATTTGAAACATTTTTATGATTCAATCGTTCCGGCTTTGTGCGTGCCTGATTTGCAAAGTGCGCCTTTAAGCATTTGTGATGTAGGGGCTGGCGCAGGTTTTCCTTCGATTCCTTTAAAGATTGCTTTTCCCAACTTGAAGGTGACGATTGTTGATTCTTTAAATAAGCGGATTAATTTCCTAAACGAACTGGCTGAGCAGCTTAACTTGCAGGATGTAACCTTTAAACACAGCCGCGCTGAAGCATTTGCCGGTAAAAAGAGCGCTTTTCGGGAAAGCTTTGACGTCGTAACAGCACGGGCCGTAGCTCGCCTGTCAGTCTTAAGCGAATATTGTCTGCCTTTAACCAAGGTGGGTGGGCGCTTTATTGCTTTGAAGGCACAAAAATCAGCGCAAGAATTAATTGATGCCGGTTATGCCATTGAGCTTTTAGGTGGCAAATTGGTTGCTGATCAAACATTGACTTTGCCGCAGACTGATGAAATCAGACATGTTTTAACAATTGAAAAAGTTAAACCAACGCCGGCTAAATATCCGCGTAAGGCAGGAACACCGGCTAAGCAGCCGTTAGAAAAATAAATAAGGAAGTGTGTGCTGATGGCATTTTCATTTTTTAAGGGTAGCCGTAAACAGGTAGAAAAAACACCAGCTGCCTTAGATGAGGCGCAAGAAAAGGTTGAAGAAATTGCTTTGGACAAAATTGTGCCCAATCAAAATCAACCCCGCAAAATTTTTACACAGGAAGCTATTAATGAATTGGCAGCCACGATTACGGAACATGGCCTGCTGCAGCCAATTGTGGTCAGACCTTATGGTAATGACCAGTATGAAATTATTGCTGGTGAAAGACGTTTTCGGGCGGTTAGCCAGCTTAAGTGGGAAAAGGTGCCGGCAATTGTCAAAAAAATGTCTGACCAGCAATCTGCTTCTTTGGCGGTGATTGAAAATCTGCAAAGAGAAGGGCTGACACCGATTGAAGAAGCACAAGCCTACAAAGATTTGATGGAATTCAACCAATTGACTCAAAAGGAATTAGCGCAAGAAATCGGCAAGAGCCAGTCGTTTGTGGCTAACAAACTGCGCCTTTTGAAACTGTCGCAGCCGGTCAAACAAGCTTTATTGAATAAAAATATTACTGAGCGTCATGGACGTGCAATGAGCGGTTTAGAAGCAGGACAGCAGGTTTATGTTTTAAATGAAATTGCTGAAAAAAAATTATCCGTTAAAGAAGCCGAAGCCTTAGTAAAAAAACTCAAACAGGGTCCTAAAAAAGCAGCGAAAAGACAAATTAAAGGGGTCGTTAAGGACTTCAGAATTGCTGCTAATACAGTCAAAGATGCCCTTAAATTGATTGAAAAAACCGGACTTGAAGTCACTTTGAAAGAAGAACAGACTAAGGACGGTTATCGAATGATTGTTGAATTTCAAAGTAAAAAATAAGGGGGAGCTTAAATGGGAGTTATGATAGCAGTGGCCAACCAAAAAGGCGGCGTCGGCAAGACCACGACCAGTATTAATTTGGCAGCTTGTTTAGCCGATGCGCAAAAAAAAGTGCTGCTGATTGATTTAGATGCCCAGGGCAATGCTACCAGCGGCTTAGGCATTGGACGCGAGCAATTTAAGCAAAGCATTTATGATGTGTTAGTGGATGATACGCCCATTGAAGAGGTTTTGCTCCATACGGATCGGCCAACTCTCGATGTCGTACCGGCTAACCTGAAATTGGCCAGTGCTGAACTGGAGTTAACGAGCGTGATGGCACGTGAAAGAAGGCTGGCCGATGCGTGCTTGCTGGTAAAAGACCAGTATGATTTTATTTTGATTGATTGCCCGCCATCATTAGGATTGTTGACGGTCAATGCTTTTACGAGTGCGGATGCAATCTTGATTCCGGTTCAATGTGAATATTATGCTTTAGAAGGATTAACACAGCTGATGCAGACTGTTTCCAAGGTGAAAAAGCATCTTAATCCGGCTTTGGAAATTGAAGGAGTTTTGCTGACGATGTTTGACAAAAGAACCAATATTAGCCGCGATGTGGTGGCTGAAGTCAGACAATATTTCAAAGATAAGGTCTATCAGACGATGATTCCGCGCAATGTCAGCTTAGCTGAAGCTCCGAGCTTTGGACAAGCAGTTGTGGATTATGATGATAAATCAAAAGGCGCTCAGATGTATCAAGCGCTAGCAAAGGAGGTTTTAGCGGCTCATGCCTAAGAAAAAACATGGATTAGGACGGGGACTGGATGCGTTGTTTTCTGACTTTGAAGAAACACTGGCGGATGAAAAGGTCGTGGAACTGTCTTTAGATGATATCCGCTCAAATCCTTACCAGCCGCGTAAAATTTTTGACGAGACCAGTCTCAAAGAATTGGCCTTGTCCATTGCCAATCAAGGCGTATTTCAGCCGATTATTGTGCGGCAATCAAAAATAGCCGGATATGAGATTATTGCCGGTGAAAGACGGTTTAGAGCGTCAAAGATGGCGCACAAGCAGACGATTCCAGCGATTGTCAGAGAGATGTCGGAAGAAGAAATGATGGAAATTGCCGTTTTGGAAAATCTGCAGCGGCAAGATTTAACCCCTTTAGAAGAAGCTCAGGCATATAATATGCTGATGGAAAATCTCAATTTGACCCAAGCGCAGGTTTCCGAAAAATTAGGCAAGTCACGGCCTTATATCGGTAACTATTTACGCCTTTTGTCTTTGCCTAAAGATGTTAAAGAAATGCTTCAGGCCGGCGAACTATCGATGGGACAGGCACGCACGCTGCTGTCGCTAAAGGATAAGGCGAAAATTTCCAATCTGGCTAAAAAAACCGTCCAGGAAAATTTAACGGTGCGGCAGTTAGAAGAATTGATCAGCGATTTGAAAGACAAAAAAACCAAGCCAATCAAAGAAAAACCGCTTGTATCACCTTACTTAAAGAAGAGTGAGGAATATTTGCAGGAAAAATTCGGTACGAAGGTAGCAATTAAAAATAGCGCTAAAACAGGCAAGGGCAAAATTGAAATTGACTATTTATCAACTGAAGATTTAAACCGTATTTTAGATATTCTCGATATTAGTTTAGATTAAGGAGCAGCATATGTATAATTTGCATGATATTGTGGAAATGAAAAAGCCACATCCTTGTGGCGCCAACCGGTGGGAGATTATCCGCATGGGGATGGATATTAAAATCCAATGCACCAGCTGTCAGCGGATTATTATGCTCCCACGGCGGGAATTTGAAAAGAAACTCAAAAAAGTTTTAGAAACAGCTAATAAAGATTAATAAAGAAAGAGTGAAGACTAATGGCATTAACAGCAGGTATTGTCGGCTTACCAAATGTCGGCAAATCAACATTATTTAACGCAATCACAAAGGCAGGTGCCGAAATGGCCAACTATCCGTTCGCAACTATCGACCCTAACGTGGGTATGGTTGAAGTGCCGGACGCACGTTTAGCACGGATTGATGAAATTATGCCGGCTAAAAAAATTGTGCACACAACTTTTGAATTTACCGATATTGCCGGTATTGTTAAAGGTGCCAGCAAGGGTGAAGGTCTTGGCAATAAGTTCTTGGAAAATATCCGCCAGGTTGATGCAATTGTGCACGTTGTCCGGGCTTTTGATGATGACAATATTACCCACGTTTCCAATAAGGTGGACCCTTTGGATGATATTGATACGATTAACATGGAACTGGTTTTAGCTGATCTTGATTCCATTAATAAGCGCTACGTTAAAGTGGAAAAAGTGGCCCGCACGCAAAAAGACAAGGATTCCATTGCTGAATTTAACGTTCTGGCAAAAATTAAGCCCGTCTTAGAAGAAGGCAAGCCTGTGCGCAGTTTGGAATTTGACAGCGATGAGCAAAAGATTGTCAAAGGATTGTTCCTGCTCACTTCCAAGCCTGTATTATACGTGGCTAACATCGGTGAAGATGATATGGCTGACCCGGATGCTTGCGAATATTACCAACAAATTAAGACTTTTGCTGAAAATGAAGGTTCGCAAGCTTTAGCTGTTTGTGCCCGCACGGAAGAAGAAATTGCCGAATTAGACGACGATGAAAAACAAGAATTTTTGGAAGCTGAAGGGGTTGAAGAATCAGGCCTTGACCGCTTAATCAAAGCATCTTATAAGCTCTTAGGCTTGGCTACCTTCTTTACAGCCGGCGGCAAAGAAACCAGAGCTTGGACTTTTAAACAAGGTATGAAGGCTCCTCAAGTTGCCGGAATCATCCACTCTGACTTTGAACGCGGCTTTATCCGTGCTGAAACAGTTTCTTTTGCTGATTTGGATAAATATGGCAGCATGCAGGCCGTTCGCGAAGCTGGTCGTTTGCGTCTTGAAGGTAAGGAATACGAAGTTCAAGATGGGGATATCATTGAATTTAGATTTAATGTATAATAAATAAATAGAGCGCTTTCCTAAATGAAAGCTCCTGCTGGTTAACTCAGTAAAAAATGATGGAGGAAAATTTCAGTGGCAGAAGAATTGAAAAATGCAAAGGCTCATGAAAAACAAGCTGAAGCTCGTGCTAAAAAGGCAGTCGAAGAAGTTGAAGTTACCGTTAGGGGAGGCCATTTTGACGGCTTAACCAAACGTAATGAAGACTACCTTTTCCGATTAGGCAAGGCCTTGGATGAAAAAGATTATGACCAGGAAAAGAAAAACCAGGTCTTAGATGAAATGTATCGTGAATTAAAAGAAAAACAACGTCAAGGGATTGTGGCAACTAAATTATACGGCACGGTTACGGAACGCTGTGACATGATTGTGAACGGCAAAAAAGATGATGCAGCCAAATCCGCAACTGAAATTCCTAGTTTTTGGACTTTAGCTCTTGATAACGGCTTGATTATGCTGATTATGTTTTGTATTTTGTACGCTTTGATGGGTGCTTTCTCAAAATCACAAGCAAGTGTTAACGGCGGTTGGCTGACCTTAATTGCAACTTCAGTGATTGCCGGCTGCGGTTTAGCCTTCTTCTACCGGATGATGGCTAAAAATAGTCAAAATGATGATAAAAAGAAGCGGACGCGGCGCAGTATTGCCATTACGCTTGAATTGATTGCTATTTGGATGATTGCTTTTGGATTAATTGCTTTTATTCCTGCTAGCATCAACCGGACAATGAGTCCGATTGCTTATGCAGCTATTGGGGTCGTTGCCTTTGCGGTACGGTACTATTTGAAAGGAAAGCTCAATTTCAAACGGGTTACTTTTTAATTAAGTTAAACATTAAACATCAGCTTTTGGGCTGGTGTTTTTTTGCGCTTTTTTTACTAGAAAAAGCGCTTATTTTTGGTGAGAAAATCCGGATTAAACGGGCATTTGTACCAATAAATAATTAAAAGCTGATTTAAAATATTGAAATTATCATAAAAAACAAGAAAAATGATAAAAGTTCAAAAACGCACAAGCCTTTGTAACGTGGTTCTTTGATTGATTATTAGTAAAAAAAGTAAAAAAACTTCGTAAAATAGTGTTGACAATACTTGCATAAATCTTATAATAGAAAATGTAAATGGTTTCAAAAAGGTTTTGGAGGAAAAAACAATGGCTACAAAAGAAGATATTTCAATGACAGGCTTTGCAATTGTTGCATATGCCGGTGATGCGCGAACAGCCTTAATTCAAGCAATGGATAAGGCCAGTGAAGGACACATTTCAGAAGCTCGCAGATTAGTTGAAGAAGCAGAAGAATCAATTAATATGGCGCATAATGAACAAACTAAGCTGCTTAGTGCTGAAGCTAGCGGCGATGATATGGATGTTACCTTTATCATGTGCCACGGTCAAGATACTTTGATGACAACGATGCTGCTCAAAGATGAAATGAAGACCATCATTGATTTGTATGAACGAGTTAATGAACTCGAAGGCAAAAGCGTTGACTAAAAAATAAATAACAAAAAATAAAAAATATGCTCTTATTATTCTAAAGAAAGAAGGAAATGAATTATGCATTCATTAGAAGCTCGAATCGAAAAAATGAAGCCAGCTTTTGAAAAGATTGCTGCTAATCCATATGTTTCAGCAATTCGTGATGGTTTCATCGCTGCAATGCCGATTATTTTATTCTCAAGTATTTTTACCTTGATTGCGTACGTGCCAAACGCTTGGGGTTTTTATTGGCCGAAAGCTGTTGAAAACGCTTTAATGCTCCCTTATAACTACTCCATGGGTCTGTTAGCCTTATTTGTAACAGCTACAACGGCTAAGAATTTGACCGACTACAAGAATTTAAGCCTGCCTAAGACTAACCGGATTAATCCGATTTCTGTTATTATGGCCGCTGAAGTTTCCTTTATTGTGGTTGCTATCAAGACTGGTACAGCCGGTGTAGATTTGTCATACATGGGTACTAAAGGTTTAGTTGCTGCTTATGTTGTAGGTTTGATTGTGCCAAACATCTACTACTGGTGTGTTAAGAACAATGTTACCATCAACATGCCTGATGAAGTTCCACAAAATATCTCACAAACATTCAAAGATATTTTCCCAATGGCATTTTCAGTTACTTTCTTTTGGTTAATTGAATTGCTTTTGCAAGGTTTATTCAAGGCTAACTTGTCTGAATGCATTATCAACTTGTTGTCACCACTCTTCAGTGCAAGTGACAGCTACCTTGGTTTGTCTATTATCGCTGGTGCGATGGCCTTCTTCTGGTTTGTTGGTGTGCAAGGTCCTTCCATTGTGGCTCCAGCGGTTGCTGCAATTGAATCATCCAATGTTGATGCTAACCAATCTTTGATTCATGCCGGCAAGCATGCTTACCACGTTTTGGCTATCAACACGCAAGATTATGTTATGAACATGGGTGGTACTGGTTCAACTCTTGTTTTGGCCTTCATCTTCTTGTTCTTGGCAAAATCAAAGCAAAATAAGGCTGTCGGTCGTGCTTCATTTATCCCAGTTACCTTCTCTGTTAACGAACCAATCTTGTTTGGGGCACCAATCATTATGAACCCAGTGTTCTTTGTCCCATTTGTTTTGACACCAATCGTTAACATCTGCATGTTCAAGTTTTTCGTTACAACTTTAGGTATGAACAGTATGGTTGCTACCATGCCTTGGACTGTTCCAGCTCCAATTGGTATTATTGTTGCAACAGGTTTTGCCCCACTCTCATTCCTCTATGTTGGTTTGGCTTTAGTTTTAGACGTTTTGATTTGGCTTCCGTTCTTCCGTGCTTACGATGATTCAATCTTAGCTGAAGAAAAGGAAAAAGAAGCAAAAGAAGCAAAAACAGTACAAGAAACAACTGATGATAAAACACAAGTTGTCATGGCAACAACAGATGAAGCTGCAAATGACAGCGATGATGCTACTATCACTAAGACGACTAATGTAATGGTTATTTGTGCCGGCGGTGGTACCAGCGGTATCTTAGCCAAGGCTTTGAATAAGGTAGCTAAGGAACGCAACTTGCCGCTCAGTGCTGTTGCCCGGGCTTATGGTCAACATACAGACATTATTGACGATATGGATTTGGTTATTTTAGCACCGCAAATGGATAGTATGCGTGGCAACTTGCAAACAATTTGTGATCAAAACAACATCAAACTTTTAACCACGACAGGTAAGCAATATATTGAACTCACCCGAAACGCTGATAAGGCCATTAAGTTTGTTGCTGAAAATACACACTAAACTTAGGTCTAACGAGGTGAAGAGATATGTATAAGCTACCAGAAGATTTTTACTTTGGCGGAGCTACGGCTGCTTATCAATGCGAAGGAGCTACGACCGAAGACGGTAAAGGTGAAGTGATTTGGGATAAATATCTGCGGGAAAAAGGTGAATTAAATCCTGATCCAGCAAGTGATTTTTATCATAAGTATCCGCAAGATTTGGAACTTTGTCATGAATTCGGCATTAACGCCATCCGGGTTTCCATTTCTTGGGCCCGCATTTTCCCTGAAGGCTATGGTAAAGTGGAAAAACGTGGGGTTGAATACTACCATAAATTGTTCCAGAAGTGTCATGAAGAAGGGGTTGAACCTTTTGTTACCCTGCACCACTTCGATACACCGCAAGTTATGCAGGATGAAGGCGGCTGGTTATCACAAGCGATGTTAGATCACTTTGTTGATTATGCTAAATTCTGTTTTGATGAATTCGGTTCAGAAGTTAAATATTGGATTACGATTAACGAACCAACATCAATGTCATCTCAACAATACATTGGCGGAACCTTCCCTCCTGGCATTAAATATGACTTTAATAAATGTTTCCAAGCTGAATATAATATGAACTTGGTTCATGCCCGCATTGTTGAATTATTCAAACAAGGCGGCTATCAAGGCCAAATCGGGGTTGTTCATGCTTTGCAAACAGTCTATCCAATGACTGACAGTCAGGCTGACAAGCACGCTGCTGATTTGCAGGATGCCTTAGATAATACCTTCTATCTTGATGGTACTGTACGTGGGAAGTATACGCCTGAAGTTTTGAGCTTGGTGCAAGAAATCATTGAAGCTAACGGGCAAAAGATGATTGAAGTCAAGCCTGAAGATGAAGCCTTGCTGGCTAAAGCTGCCAAGGATATGGATTTTGTCGGGGTTAACTACTACTTCAGCAAATTCATGCGCGGGTATCAAGGCAAATCCGAAATTATCCACAATGGTACAGGTGAAAAAGGTTCATCAGTCAGCCGCATGCAGGGGGTCGGCGAACAGGTTAACCGCACGGATATTCCAGCTACTGATTGGGATTGGCCTATTTATCCAAAAGGCTTATATGATCAATTAACCCGTTTGAAAGACCGTTTCGGCTGGGATAAGGATGTTTATATCACTGAAAATGGTATGGGCTGCAAGGATAAGTTTTTAGCTGACAAGAAGACAGTTGAAGATGATGAACGCATTGATTATATTAAAAAGCACCTATTGGCAATGGCTAAGGCTATGGCAGACGGTGTAAAGGTCAAAGGTTACTTTGTTTGGTCTTTGCAGGATATGTTCTCTTGGACTAACGGTTATACCAAACGTTATGGTCTCTTTTATGTCGATTTTGAAACGCAAGAGCGTTATCCAAAGAAGAGTGCCTATTGGTATAAAAAGATTAGTGAAACAAAAGAAATTGGCGAACTTGAGACAGTTCAATAATTAATAAAGGGGCTGTTAAGCCTCTTTATTTTTGCCTAAAATGAGGAAATTTTAAATAAGGGTGGATGAAAATGTTAGGTAAAAAAGGTTTATTGCTGGGAATCTTAGCCTTGGGCCTCGGGACGCTGGGTTTTGGAAAAACAGCTTGGGCTGATGCACAAACGGCAAATCAAGATTTATCGCAGACAGTAAGAGTGGATAAAGTGGATAATTTGTCCAGTGACTTTGTGATGGGAGCCGATGTTTCGACGATGCTGGCAGAAGAACAAAGCGGCGTCAAGTATTATGATCTTGATGGCAGTCAAAAAGACTTATTAGCGATTTTAAAAGCTCATGGCATAAATACGATTCGGGTTAGAATTTGGAATAACCCTTATGACGCAGCCGGTCACGGCTACGGAGCCGGCAATTGCACCATCAAAACAGCCTTAGAAATTGGAAAAAGAGCGACACAATTGGGGTTGAAAGTGCAGCCGGACTTTCATTATTCTGATTTTTGGGCTGATCCTGGCCGGCAAGTAGCACCTAAAGCTTGGCAAAATCACACTTTAGCCCAAAAAGTTGATGATGTATATGCTTTTACTAAAGATTGTTTAACCCAACTCAAAGAAGCTGGTGTGAATGTTTCAATTGTACAAATTGGCAATGAAACCAACAATGCATTGGCCGGCGTTAATGGCGATGACCGCTTCTCATTGTTAAATGCCGGCTGCAAGGCGGCTAGAGAAGTTGATCCTAAAGCTTTAGTTGCGGTACACTTCACTGATCCGGCCACAAGAGCTTTAGAATTTGCCCAAAAGCTGAAAGAATATCGAGTTGACTATGATGTTTACGCCACCAGCTATTATCCTTGCTGGCATGGCAGCATGACCAAGTTGACAGAGGTTTTAAAAACCATCGCCAATGATTATGACAAGCAGGTGATGGTAACGGAAACGGCTTATCTTTTTACCTTAGATGAAGGCGATGATGATGCCGGGCATGCTAATTCAGTCTCTAAACTAAGCGACCTTTTGGCGGATGGAGCCTATTATCCTGCTACGGTACAGGGGCAAACGCATGCTATTCGTGACGTCATAAGTGCAGTTAGTCAAGTTGGTGCTAAAGGCTTGGGGGTCAGCTACTGGGAACCGGCTTGGATTCCGGTGTCTAATCAAGGACGGACAGCCAACAATGCTTTATGGGAAAAGTACGGTTCTGGCTGGGCCAGCTCCAGTGTCATTGGATATGATCCTAATGTGACCGCTGCAAATTACGGCGGGTCGCAATGGGAAAATGAAGCACTCTTTGATTATCAAGGACATGCTTTAGCTTCAATTAATGTCTTTAAAGATGTTTATACCGGTAAGAATACTGATTTAGCTGAGCCAATGCTGCCAAAGCCGGAAGTAAAAAAAGATATTGACAGCCTGCTGACTGATCCAAGTTTTGAACAAGAAGACAAGGCATCTAGCTGGGTGTTGGATAATGATGCTATCAGCTTGCAAGACGATGCCAATAATGCTAAAACCGGCAGCCATATTGCTTCGTTTGGGGCCGGCAGTGACTTTAAGACTGGTCTTTCACAGACGGTAACGCTTCTTCCTGGTAAATATCAGCTGACGATGCAGGCTCAAGGTGGTACTATGACAAATGGCAGCAGTTTGACTTTGTATGCCGTTGTGGATGGACAAGAAATTTCAAGCCAGCTTCCTAGTTTGACTGTTTGGAAAGACTGGAAAGAAGGAAAGCTGCAGTTTACCGTGACTAAGGAAGCACCGGTTAAAATCGGGGTCAAAATTATTGGTAATAGCGGTATGTGGGGCAAATTAGACGATTTTTGCCTGCAAAAGACGAATGAACTGAATCCTAAGGAAGTTAAAGCCATCAAAAAAGCCCAACGTCAAAGCGTAAAAAAAGCGCGAAAAGAGGCCAAGGCGAAACAAAAAGCGCAAAGAAAGGCTGAAAAGCAAGCCCAAAAACAGGCTAAGGCAAAGCGTAAGGCCCAAAAACAAGCCGAAAATAAAAACCAGTTATAAAGAAGGGTGTCTGAGATGAAGCTTAAAAAATTTTGTTGTGGCATTTTATTGGGCTTAAGTACGCTTCTGTTGGCTGGCCAGGTGTCAGCCAATACTTCAGGGGTTCAAAAAATAACGAATCTGGCTAATGATTTTATTACCGGAGCGGATTTATCTTCTGCGCAAGCGTTAAATAAAGCAGGGGTAGCTTATTATGATTTGAATCACAAAAAAGCTGATTTGTTGACGGTGATGAAACAAGCCGGTGTTAACTATGTCCGCTTACGGATATGGAATAACCCCTATCAAAGCCAAGCTCCATACTTGGGGTATGGCGGCGGAAATACAGACTTGAATAATGCTGAAATTTTAGGCAGAAAAGCTAGCCAACTTGGCATGAAAGTTCTAATTGACCTGCAGTATTCAGATTTTTGGTGCGATCCGGCCAAGCAATATCCGCCGAAAGCCTGGAAAAATTACACTTTAGAACAAAAGAAGATAGCTGTATACGGTTATACTAAATGGACTTTGCAAGAGCTGCTTAAAGCGGGTGTTAACGTAGGCATGGTGCAAATCGGTAATGAAACCAATGGTTCCATGTGTGGTGTTGGCGGTTTATATGGTGGAAAATATGACCTGTCTGATGGGGTAGCCGCGTTAATTCAAGCGGGCTGCTATGCGGTTGATGACGTTAATCGGCAAAATAAGCAAAAAATTTTAAAGGCCGTTCATTTTACTGACTTAAATACCAATGGATACTGGTATGCGCAATGCTTAGCCAAGCAGAAAGTTGATTATGATGTCTTTGCCACATCATATTATCCAATGTGGCATGGCACGGCAGCACAATTGACAGCTAGTTTAAGTAAGATTGCTAACACTTTCCATAAAAAAGTGATGGTAGCCGAAACAGCAGCGCCATATACCCTGAAATCTTTTGATGAGACTCCTAATACAGTTTCACAAGCAAATATCGTTAATAAACAGTATGCTGTCAGTGTTTCAGGTCAAGCGCAAGCCTTGCGCGACGTTTTTTTTGCTGTCAACCGTGTTAATCAAACGGTTAAAGGAGCAGGCTTAGGCGCCTTTTATTGGGAGCCTGGCTGGATTTGCAGTCCTAAAAATACTTGGAAAACATCAGGAAGCGGCTGGGCTAGTCAAGCTTCAGCCAGTTATGAAAAGGATATTTTAGGATATAGCAAGTATTTTTCACAGGTTGATTGCGGATCTTCTTGGGAAAATATGGCTTTATTTGATAATAGCGGTCAGGCTTTGAAGTCGTTAGCTGTTTTTAAAGATATTAGATAAAGTAAAAGGCATGTCAGTTGGCATGCCTTTTACTTTTGTTTTACAATGAAGAAAATAAAAGCAGGAGGGCAAGATGTTTATTTATTTTTTAGCAGCACCATTGCTGACGTATAGTTGGCTGCTGATTTTGGCAGCGACCATTCCCGCAATTATCCTAATGGTCAAAGTGTATCAATCCGACCGGTTAGAGCCTGAAAGTCCGGCTTTATTGTGGAAAATGATTACAGGCGGCTTTTTAGCTGCGATTGTTGCGGGGCTGATTGAAGCAGCGACAACAGGCATTTTGAGTCAATTTATGCCGTCAACGAGCTTGGCATATAAGCTTATTTTGTATTTTGGCATTGTGGCTTTCAGCGAAGAAGGTATGAAGTATTATTTCTTACAAAAGAGGTCATGGTATTCGCCAGAATTTAACTGTCAATATGATGGTGTGGTTTATGCTGTTTTTGTGGCTTTAGGATTTGCTTTGTTTGAAAATATTTCCTATGTCTTTTCCTACGGCTTTTCGACAGCTTTAATCAGAGCAGTGACGGCAATTCCGGGACATGCTGCCTTTGGCGTTTTTATGGGTGTCTTTTATGGACAAGCACGGGGACATTCTTATTTGGGCAACACCATTAAAACGAAAAGCTATCAAGTCTTAGCAGTCCTGATGCCGGCTCTGGTTCATGGCAGTTATGATTATGTGGCAACACTGGATTCGCTCAAAGGCCAATTGATTTTTCTAATCTTTATTGTGCTTTTATTTGCAGTAGCATTTAGATTAGTCAATGTTCTAGCAAAAAATGACCGCTACTTCAATATTGTCAGACGCCGTATGCGACATTAAAATAACCCCTAAGTTTATGGCTTAGGGGTTATTTTTAAGCTTTTTTGATGGTAGTATAAGTTGAATAATGTTTTAAAGTATCCTCTTTTAGGCCGTCTGAAGTAATTACCTTATCGAAATTATAAAGGTTATAGTAGCGATAAAAATCGTTGCGGTTGAACTTGGTCTCATCCAGCAACAGAATTTTTTCTTGAGCATTATTTAAGGCTTGGGCTTGGGTCTGACCTTCTTCAGCGTTAGCCGTCATTACGTCGGCATCATTGATGCCATTGGCACTGACGAAGGCTTTGGTGAATTTCAATTCTTTGAGCATTTGTTCTGCTAAACTGCCGATGAAAGCGCCTGATCGCTTCCGATAATTGCCGCCGATTAAGATAACTTCACAGGAAGTATCTTTCCACCTTTCAAAAAGAGGCAGGCTGTTCGTCACAACCCGCAAATTGATTTGAGGATCAACGTAATGGACTAAGGGTTCAAGCGTTGTGCCGGGACCAAGGTAAATGGTGTCACCGTCTTTTAACTCTTGGGCAGCTGTTTTAGCAATTGCTTCTTTTAAAGCGTCGTTAACGACGATTTTCTCGCTGCGGGATAGTTCTTTTTTTTCGACGGTGGCGATTTTTTGAGCGCCGCCATGGATGCGGTGCAATTTTCCTGCCTTGGCGAGTTCGTCAAGATCGCGTCTGATGGTCATGTCAGAGACATTGAGGTCGCCTATTAAGTCGTTGACAGTGACGATTTCGTTGGTGTTAACCAACTGTAAAATATGCATTAGCCGTTCTTTTTTTAACATGTTTACTTCCTTCATTTTCTAACATTTTATTTCAATATAACACAAAAGATGGGTGAAACCAAAAAAAACTGTGCTAGATATAGTAGGTGAAAGGCTGGAGGCCTTCAAGATATAGTGTCAAAAGATTTTTGCTCTATTTTTTTACTTTTTTTTACTTTGTTTACTACTATTTTAAAGGAAAAATGTGGTAAAATATACTTATAAAATGAAAAAAGAAAGGTGGTAGGAAATGGCAAACTTAAGTCAAATTGCTAAAAAAGCCGGCTGTTCGATTTCGACCGTTTCGCGGGTACTAAATTATGATCCCACACTTTCGGTGACCGATAAGACGCGGCAAAAGATTTTCCGTATTGCAGATGATATGAATTATGCTTTGCCTAAGCATCGGACGAAAAAGGGCCAGAATATCGCCATTGTCCAATGGTATACCCAAGCACAGGAATTACGTGATGAATATTATCTCTCCATTCGTTTGGGGGTTGAAGAAGCAGCGCAGAAATATGGTTATAAAATCAAACACTACTTTAAAGATGAACCGTTAGAATCGATTAAGGATGCAGTTGGTGTGATTGCTATCGGACGGTATAGCCAGTTGGAAATTGAGCAGCTGGTTGAGCTTAACCCCATGATTGTTTTTGTTGGACAGGATACCTTGGAAAATAATCAATCATGTGTGGTAACGGATATGGTCACACCAGTTGAAAAAGTTTTGACCTTCTTTTTGAATCATGGGTTGGACCGCATCGGCATTATTACCGGTAATGGTCGGACTAATGATAACCACGAAAAAATTTACGATGAACGGTTAAAAACCTTCCGTGATTTCTTGCGGACCAAGAAGCTTTATACTCCCAAAAATGTTTTTTCGGGCAGTATTTCGCCTGAATCAGGTTACCAGCTGATTAATGAAGCTATTCAAAACCGGTCTTTGGATGATTTCCCCAATGCTTTTTTTGTATCGAGCGATACGATGGCTGTAGGGGTTTTGCGGGCTTTAAATGAAAATCATCTGCGAGTGCCTGAAGACGTCAATGTAATTAGCTTCAACGATTCGGCCAACGCTAAATTTACGATGCCTGCTTTAAGCTCCATCCGGGTCCATACGAAACAAATGGGTTCCAGAGGTGTTTTAGCTTTACGAGAATTGATTGAAAATAAGGTTCAATATGCACCGGAAAAAATTGTGATTGGAACTAAGTTGATTTTTAGAGAAAGCAGCTTTTCACCTACAAAAGAAGACTAAAAAAGACATCCTGAAAGGATGTCTTTTTTAGTCTTGAACGATTATGAATGAGTAACACGGTAGCTTTCCTGCAAAAGTCCGTCAAAAAAGTGCTGTAAAGAAATTTGTCCTCGTTCAATTTCGATGCCGTTTTGGTGCTGAATTTCAGCGTGGATATTTTGATAACCAAACAAGTTGTTGGCGTAATCTAGTAGCATTTCATTATCAGGATAATCGATGCACATGGTTGCTAAATTAGTAATGCCAACATAAATTGTCCGGCGAATCCGCTGATACATGTTTTTCTTTTCGTTGGCATCAATTTCCAAATCTTTTTCTAAATTAAGCTGGTCAAAGGTTTGGTCTTTGTCGACCATAATATTGTTGATTTTAACAATCGAATCGTAGCCCTTTTCAGAAGCAATGCCTAAGAAACGCAGTGTATCGGCCACGTGGTCGGTTTGCTTGCGGTGAGTGGTTTGCTGCTGATCATAGGGATTGCTCAAGTTATCAGATAATTCATTGATGACCCGCATGTTGCTTAAAAGTTTCAGCTGGGTGCTGATAATTTTAGAAATATGGTATATTTCCAGCGGATTAAGCTGTTGAATCAAAAAATCACAGCCGTTTTTATAAGCTGCTTCAAGTAAAGGTGCCTTAGGTGTGTTGGCTGACATAATAATTCGCGGGGTGATATTAGCATCTTTGAGCTTTTTTAGTAATTCAAGCCCATCGAAAGGACTTAAGTCATAGTCAACAATTAAAATGTCGACTTTAATCTGTCTTAAATCATCAAAGGTGCGTTGAGCGTCAGTTGATTCGCCCACCACAACATTTTCAAAGCTGCGTTCTAAAGCTTCTCTAATCAGAGAAATTTTATCTAAGTTTTTATTGGTGATATAAAATTTCATTTTCTTATAGTTCTTTCACTTAAAATATTAAATTGAATTTTTTTGAATCCATATCTCTATTATAACAACAGTTGCTAACATTTATAACAAAAACATGGTATTAAAGAAAGCGCTTTTTTAAAAGGCTTTCACGTTGCATTTATCAAAAATAATACAGTTTGCTCCAAATTTTCGCAAAAATATTCTTGAAACTTGTTGAAGTTTTTTGAAAACGCTTTATAGAATAATACCTGTAAAAACGAAATAAATAAAAACATAAAAACATTTTGGAGGTTTTAATTATGGCTTTTAACTTACGTAACCGCAGTTACTTAACACTTGCAGATTTCAACACACGTGAAATGGAATACTTGCTTGACTTGGCAGAACAACTCAAGAAAGACAAGTATGCCGGCGTTGAAAAACCACGTTTGAAGGGCAAGAACATTGCTTTGATTTTTGAAAAGGATTCAACACGTACACGTTGCTCCTTTGAAGTTGGTGCACATGACCAAGGTGCTCATGTAACTTACCTTGGACCAAGCGGCTCCCACTTTGGCCACAAGGAATCTGTAAAAGATACAGCTCGTGTTCTTGGCGGTATGTTCGATGGTATCGAATTCCGTGGTTTCTCACAAGAATCTGCTGAAATCTTGGCTAAGTACTCTGGTGTTCCCGTATGGAATGGTTTAACAGATGCTGACCACCCAACACAAGTTTTGGCTGACTTCTTGACAGCTAAAGAAGTTTTGAAGAAAGAATACAAGGACATCAAGTTTGCCTTTGTTGGTGATGGCCATGATAACGTATCTAACGCTTTGATGTTAGGTGCAGCTGTTATGGGTATGGAATACCACGTTGTAACACCTGCTGAACTTAACCCAAGCCAAGAAGTTTTAGACAAGGCTAACGCTATTGCTGCTCAAACAGGCGCTAAGATTGTTGTTTCAAACGATATCAAAGAAGGCGTTAAGGGCATGGATGTTATCTACGGTGACGTTTGGGTATCAATGGGTGAATCAGACGAAATGTGGAAGAAGCGTATCGAACTCCTTTCACCATACCAAATCACCATGGACGTTTTGAAGGCAACTGAAAATCCTAACGTTATCTTTGAACACTGCTTACCTGCATTCCACAACTTGGAAACAGAAGTTGGCCGTGAAGTTTACGAAAAATTTGGTTTGAAGGAACTCGAAGTAACTGATGAAGTCTTTGAAAGCAAGAACTCTGTTGTCTTCCGTGAAGCTGAAAACAGAATGCACACAATCAAGGCTGTTATGGTTGCTACATTAGGTGATTAATATGGCAAAAGTTGTAGTATCTTTGGGCGGTAATGCCCTCGGTAAATCACCAGCCGAGCAATTGGAATTGGTGAAAAATACCGTAGCTTCATTAATTGGTTTGATTAGCTCCGGCAATGAAGTTGTTATCAGTCATGGTAATGGGCCTCAAGTTGGCCAAATCAACCTTGGTATGAGCTACGCTGCTGAACATGGCCAATGTGCTAAATTCCCATTCCCTGAATGTGGTGCTATGAGCCAAGGCTATATCGGCTATCATTTGCAACAAAGCTTGCAAAATGAATTGAAGAAGCGCGGCATGGAAAAGGATGTAGCTACAATTATTACACAAACAATTGTTGATCCATCTGATCCTGCTTTCCAAAATCCAACTAAGCCAGTCGGTGCCTTCTATTCTAAAGAAGAAGCTGACAAGATTGTGGCAGAAAGTGGCTACACTTTTGTTGAAGATGCTGGTCGTGGTTGGAGAAGAGTTGTTCCTTCCCCAATCCCACAAAAGATTGTGGAAATGAACACAATTAGAGATTTGGTTAACGCCAATGAACTTGTCATTGCTGCTGGTGGCGGCGGTGTTCCTGTAGTTGAAACTGAAAGCGGTTTAAGCGGGGTGCCTGCTGTTATCGATAAGGACCGTTCAAGTGCCTTATTAGCTAATGATCTTGGTGCTGATAAGTTGATTATCTTAACTGCTGTTGATTATGTAGCAATTAACTTCAACAAGCCAAATCAAGAAAACTTGACTGATTTATCTGTAGCTGATGCTAAGAAATACATCAACGAAAAGCAATTTGCAGCCGGTAGTATGCTGCCTAAGATTGAAGCCTGCTTAGCCTTTGTTGAAGGCCATCCAGAAAGACAAGCAATTGTAACTTCTTTGGAAAATCTTGATGCTGCACTTGCAGGTGAAATCGGTACAGTTATTCATGCATAAAAGATGTTATAAAGTATTTTAATAAATATTTAAATGGGGTGAAATTTATGTCAAACGAACATCCAATTCATGTTACTTCTGAAATCGGTAAATTGAAGACAGTTATGCTTCACCGTCCAGGACATGAAATTGAAAATATTACGCCAGATTCAATGGAACGTCTGCTTTTTGATGATATTCCATACCTTCCAATTGCACAAGAAGAACATGACTTCTTTGCACAAACATTACGTGACAATGATATCGAAGTTATCTACACGGAAGATCTTGCCACTGAAGCTTTAAGCGACGAAGCTGTTCGTAACGAATTCATCGAACGTCAAGTGGCTGAAGCAGGTTATGTTGCAGGTATGACACATGATGCTTTAATCGAATATCTTAAGAGTTTCTCACCAAAGGATTTGGTAACCAAGATTTATGAAGGGGTTCGTAATGAAGATTTGGCAATCCATCATCTTGATTTGACAGCCGTTGCTGAACAACCTGCATGGCCATTCTTGATGGATCCACTTCCAAATGCTTATTTCACACGTGATCCACAAGCTTCCATCGGTGATGGGATGACTGTTAACCGGATGACATTCCCAGCACGTCAACGTGAATCCATGATTACAGAATACATTTTGAAGTATAACCCACGTTTTGCAGGCAAGGTTTCTGTATGGCGTGATCGCAACCACTCAAGTCATATTGAAGGCGGCGACGAACTTGTCTTAAGTGATCATGTAGTTGCTATTGGTATTTCCCAACGTACAACAGCAAATGCTATTCAAGACTTGGCTAAGAATTTGTTTGCAAATTCTGACTACGATACAATCATTGCAATTTCTATTCCTCATAACCATGCAATGATGCACCTTGATACAGTGTTTACCATGATTAATTATGATCAATTCACAGTGCATCCAGATATCTTGACCGAAGATGGCCATGTTGATAACTGGGTACTCCATCCAACTGCAGATGGCGGTGTTACATTCGAACACCACACAGATATTAAAGAAGTACTCAAGAAGGCTTTGGGTAAAGATCAAATCGATTTGATCCCAACTGGTAATGGTGATCCTATTGTTGCTCCACGTGAACAATGGAATGATGGCTCTAATACTTTGGCAATTGCACCAGGCGAAGTTGTAACCTACAACCGTAACTATGTATCCAATGCTTTGCTCAGAGAACACGGCATCTTAGTTCATGAAGTTCGTTCAAGTGAATTATCCCGTGGTCGTGGGGGTCCACGTTGCATGTCCTGCCCAATTGTTCGTGAAGATCTTAAATAATTAAAGATACAACAGGTATAGGACAGGTTATAATGTAGATAGCCCGTCCTATATTTTTTTAAGGGTAGTAAATTATTGAGAGGTGAGTATCATGGAAAATGAAAATAAAAATGGTATTGGTTTTGTCGGATTAACTGCTTTAATTGTTAGTTCATCTATCGGGACTGGTATCTTCGGTATTACAAGTAGTGTATCTCAATCAGCAGCTCCAGGACCTGCAATTTTATCTTGGTTATTTGTTGGCTTTGGCTTTTTAATGTTAGTGTTATCCTTGAACAACTTAACAGCTAAACGTCCTGAGTTGTCTAGTGGTATCTTTGCTTATGCCGGTGCCGGCTTTGGCCCTTTAGGCGAATTTATTTCTGGCTGGGCATACTGGCTTTCAGCATGGTTGGGAAACTTAGCCTTTGCGACCATGTTAATGAGTGCGATTGGGACTTTTATTCCTTTGTTTAAAGGTGGTCAAAATCTTCCATCAATTATCTTTGCCATTATTATTTGCTGGTTGTTGACCTTCCTGGTTGAACAAGGGGTGGAAAGTGCTTCTTTCATTAATACAATCGGTACTTTCTGCAAGGTTGTACCATTGATTATGTTTGTTATTATCTGCGTGGTCTTCTTCAAAGGTCACATGTTTACTACTGATTTTTGGGGCAATGTAGCTAATAACTGGTCTAAAGGTACTACAACCGGCAGCCTTTGGGAACAAATGAAGGGTACTTTGATGACCTTGATTTGGGTCTTTATCGGGGTTGAAGGTGCTTCTGTCATGGGTTCTCGTGCTAAGAGTTTAAAAGAAGCTCAAAAAGCTACGATTACTGGTTTCCTTTTGCTTCTTGTCTTCTACATGATGATTTCTATCTTGCCTTATGGTACTTTGTCACGTGCACAACTTGCCAGTGCTTCACAGCCAGCTTTAGGCAGCGATTTGAAGTTAGTCGTTGGCGCTTGGGGTGCTAATGTTATCAACATTGGTCTTATTATTTCAACGCTTGTTTCTTGGCTTTCATGGACTATGCTTCCTGCTGAAACAATGCTTTTGATTGCTAAAGACGATGCTGCTCCTAAGTTCTGGGGCAAGTTGAACAAAAATAATGCTCCTGTAAACGCTTTGAATACAACAGCTGTTTTGCAAACAATCTTCTTGTTCTCTTTGCTTTTCACAGATCAAGCTTATGAATTCTGCTATACTTTAGCTTCCAGTGCTATTTTATTCTCCTACATGTTCGTTGGTTTATACCAAATGAAGTACAGCCGTGAACATGGCGAATGGCTCCAATGGTTCTATGGACTTTTGGCAGCAATCTTCCAATTAATCTGCATGATTCTTGCCGGCTGGTCTTCAGTTTTAGTTGTTTCCTTAAGTTATATTCCAGGTATGATTATCTACTACCAATGCGTTCATGAAAAGGGCCAAAAGCTCAACAAGAACGAAAAGATTACTTTTGCTGTCATTACAGCTTTGTGCATCTTATCCATTGTTTTGATTGCTAATGGTACAATCAGCGTTTTGTAGTTAGAAGTTAAAAACCATTGATCTAAAATTAGTCTCCTTTATGAAAAAATAAATCCACCGGTCAGCGTGAAACCGGTGGATTTTTTATGCTTTTTTTGAAAAGTATTGCTTTAAGTATCCGATTTTTCGGGTTGAAATAGGACAATAATCTTTTTTTGAAAAATCAAAAAAACATTTGCGCTCAACTAAATCAATAAAAGAAATGCTAGGTAAATTGAGAATATAGCTGCGATGGCAACGGAAAAATTGTGTTAAATTTAAGTTTTCGATTTCTTTAAGGGTTCCGTTACAGCGTAAATTTCCCTGTTTAAAAACAAGTTGCAACGTATTGGAATTGATAAGTTTAAAGTAGTAGATTTCACTTAATGCGATAGGCACAATTTTATTTTCAACTTTGCAATAGTAAAAACTATCCTTGGGCATTTGGAATAGCGGATTTTGGGATACAAATAAGATATTTTGGCGGATAGCGGAAAAAAAAGCTGAAGTGTCGATGCTTTTTTGGATACAATCAAGCGGACACAAATGCTGATGGATTCCTTGATAAAGTAATTGTTTATTGGCGGAATATAAAATAAGATTAGCCTTGGGCATTTTTTGATGAATGCTTTTGGCCTGATTTAGATCATCCGCTGTATTTAAGGCTAGTAAAATAAGCATCTCTAATCCCTGTTCTTGTGGATGTACCTTATCTAGCCCAGATATCACATTAAGCTGTAATTCTTCAAACAGCGTTAAATTGTGAATAAATGTTTTGAGTTTTGTTTGAAAACTCTGATTAGTCTCTAAAATAAGTACTTCTAGCATGTGATTCAACTCCCTTTCAGTTGATTATAGCACTAAGTGTTTTATTTTAGGGAGTGAGTGCCCCAAAAAAGATTATGCTGCAACGTTTAACTAAAAAAAGTTAGCGCTTAATCTTTTTTATGACAGAGATACTTGAGGGGTAATATAATTAGATTTGCAAAATGTATTTTTGAAAAGAGGGTATTTGTATGGGATATTTAATTGATATGTGGTTTTTAAAAATCAACACGAAATATCAGCGCACTATTACTAATAAGTGGTTTTGGATGTTTTTTGCGGTGGTAGTTTTTGCTTCTTTTACAGCATATGCTTTTTATTGTACCAGACGCGGCTATTCTTTCAGCGGGAGAGTTAAGATTCATTGGCCAAAAATTTGGGAGATGGGAATCGGGTGTAAGAGAAGATAATGCTTGAAGTTAGGAATTTAAGCAAGGCTTTTGGCAAACAAAAAGTTTTGGATGATATTACACTGACTTTTTCAAAGACAGGACTTTCAGTGATTGTAGGCATTAACGGAGCTGGTAAGACAACCTTATTGAACAGTATTGTCGGTTTAAATAGAGTTGATGCAGGCCAAATTTTATATGACGGCTGTCCAAATAATGAGAAACAATTTAAAGAAGCTATTTTCTATCTGCCGTCAGACTTTTTTTTGCCTGAATATATGACTGGACATGAATACGCTGAATTTATTTTAGGACTTTATCCGTATGGAAATTCGGCTGATTTCAGACAATATGCTGTTTGGCTTGGTATATTGGAGGAACTTGATAAAAAAATTGCAGCCTATTCTTTTGGAATGAAGAAAAAACTGCAAATAGCAATTGCTTTCAGTACGCATACGCCAGTATTGATAGGAGACGAAATCTTTAGTGGATTGGATTTTGAAACGACTATTTTTGTTCAAGAGGCAGTCGCTTATCAAAGCAAAGTTCAAAAAATTATTTTAGTATCGCATGAGGAGAGTCTCTTGCGCAGGTTCCCTGATAATATTTTGATTTTGGATGATGCACATTTGAGTCGAATAATTTCTGGCACACCCGATGAAATAATTGAAATTATCAAAAGGAAGGGGCATTTAGATGCCAAAATCGCTGAATTGGGAAAATATTTGGACGCTGGCAAAGTTTTACATTAACGATTCGATTCATGGAATTTTAAGCCGTCCTTTTTTTCAAAGAAAGAGTAACCGTATTATTTTTGGAATTGGGTTGTTTTTCGCTTACTATGATTATTTTTTACTTAACTTAAGGGAAGTACAAGGCCTTGAAAATATCAGCAAGTTTATTAACTCTCCTGCTGAGATTTTAGCCGAAAAGATTACTTTGGTCAGCCTTTTTGATATTTGCTGGATTTTTGCTTTAATTTGTTACGTTTCAGTAAATATGACGGTTAAGCTAAACGATGATTCTATCTTTATATCAAAAGCACTTCCGTTTACTGAAGCTGAAGTTTGGTTTGCTCAAAAGATTTTTAAGCTACTAATTGGGATATTACTCTTTGAATTTATATTTATTATCTTATTTCCTGTTTTGAAACTATTTTCGATTTCTGCTTTGATGTTGCCGTTGGTTTTACTTTCAGCAAATTTATTATTTGTTGCTGGTTTTCTTTTGAGCGATTTTCTACATGATTTGTGGTTGAACTTGATTAAAAGGAAACTTCCTTTAGTAGATGGAATATTTAATCTTGCTCTTTTACTATTAGCGGGCATATATTTAGAAAAATATCGTTTTAAAGTAGAGTGTTTTTTAGGCAAAAAGTTAACTAGTGTGGAGATAATCATTGGCATCTATGTGGTGATATCTGTATTTTTAATGACTATTTTAATGTTATTAACTGTTCATTTAAAACTTCAAACGCCAACTTATCGGATGAATCGTTACTTTAAATTAACCCTTCCTTATCCTAGACTAAACCTAAAAACAACTATGGGAGCAATTATACGAAATAAAGCTACTTTATATATTGTGCTCGTAATTTTGTCAGTACTGTTGTTTTCTTTTATTACGGCTTCAACTGACGAAACACTGCAACTCGCATTATTTTTATTGCCATTATTTGGAATTAGCGGCATGTATTATGGGGATGCTACTGCTAAAGTAGGAAAACTATACTGTTTTTACCGAATTTCTGTGATGCGTGAGGTTATTTCACTGCTTTTGACAGGAATTATTATCTCTATGCCAACCCTAGCTTTAGTATTATTGACCTCCAAGGCAGTTGAAGATTTTATTTTTAGTATAACGTTTTTTATGATGGCAGTGATTATTGGCTTTTTATTTCCGAAATCGGCCGGAAATTTAAATGAAGCTGTTTCCGCCTTATTATTGATGTTGATGTTAATTTTATTATCTTTAGCGCTGACTGTTCCATGGACATTATATGTGATAAGCGTTATTTGTTTAGTACTGCTTAGTTTTATTCTTTTTAAAGAAAGGGGAAATAAGGATGAAAAAAACTAATTTTTTTAGTTTAATTTCGATGATATATCTTATTATCTTTTTAATTGACACTTTTGTAGAGCTTTTTCAAATTAATGCATCCAAAGTTATTACAACTGTAATGGGGCTAGAAATCAAGGTGTCGATGACTAAAGAAGCACTCAATTCACATTTTGCTTTGACTTGGAAAGTTTTAGCCACATATCTGCTGTTTATGATAAGTTGCAGCATTATTCGATTTGTTTTTAAGAAAATATCGCTAAAACAAAGGACGAAGTTATGCTAAAACTTATGAGTTGGTACCTATTATCTATTTTGCTTGTCGTTTTCTTACATGAATTTATACATTATGGAATTGCCTTTTTTTTAGGGTGCAATCCAGCTATTCATTTTGATTCCTACGATTTTAATCGTAGGTAGTTCAAAAGTATTTAACACCTATAGTTTCATATCGCAATCGTCATCATTATTTAAAAATACTGATTATTTCGGCATCAGCGCCATTATTTTTAGTAGCAGTTGGAATTATGATTTCACCAAATATATGGATGATTGTTATGAAATGTATGTGTTTGGTAAATATCTTAAATTTTATACCGATTACAGCTGATGGGGAAGCTATTTTATATGCATTATTGCATTTGGGAGGAGTAAAGCAATTGTTAAAAAAAGTAAGTATCTGCGTAGGCATTATGGTATTAGGATATTTATTATATTTTGGGTATAGAAGTGCGATTGATACGGCAGGCGGGACAGGAAATTATAACACTAAAACAGCTCAGTTTAGCCAACAAAATGCGACTAAAGTCTTAAATAAGATGCATGATTTAAAACCAGGTATTTATTATTACGGCTTTCCTACTTGTCCTTGGTGTCAAGAATTATTGCCGATTTATCAGCAAACTCTAAAAAATAATCAAACACAATCGTATGCAGTTAATACACAGAAACGAACATTTAATAAATACCAATGTAGGATACTAGAACAAATGTATGCTAAGTGGACAAAATCAGATGATTTAACGGTACCATTTATTGTAGGTATTAGAAAAGATGGCAAGGTTAGGGTGCATGTAGGGACAGTGACCGGTCATAATGCAAAAAAGCGCAAAATGACCTTAAAGCAAAAAGAAATGTTGTATAGGCAACTTAATAGTTTAATTAAATGGCAAAAAAAAGCTAGCATACGCTAGCTTTTTTGTTTATTTGGTCATTGGGCGTAAAATTTGGTTCTCTAAGAATCAGTTTGAGGACGACGATTTTTCAGAGACATCTTGAACTTTGTTGCCAATTAACTCTCTTAAGTCTAAAAAAGAGCTGGGATTTCCCAGCTCTTTTTTTAAAAGATAATTGTTTCAAAACCAGCACTGAAGCTTTCGCCTGCTTTTAAAGTGTTTGTGTAGTATTTGCTTTTGAAATTTTGATCAGTATCAACGGTATCAGCGACACTCCACCAGGGTTCGATGCAGACAAATTGTCCTTCATTAGGGTAGCATGACCAAAGGCCTAAAGCTTTGGAATCAGGTGTCTTAACCGTAACGCCGTGACCGTGAACGGTGCTCTTTAAGGTGAATTCTTGTTCAGTCTGCCCTAGGTCGTAAATTAAAGCATCATCTTTAAACAAGGCATGTGTGACTTTAAATTCGCCAACATCTTCAGGGTAAGCCTTTTTAGGATTGACTAAGCCTTGTTCAAGTGGAATCCGCGTCAACGTCTTTCGTGGAGATGTTGTAATGACATAGTCTTCAAATTTATCAGCGGCACTGAGTTGGGTTGAAAAAGCAGGGTGAGCGCCAAGGCCGAAATAGATAGTCTGTTCACTAGGATTTTTGACAGTATAGTTTGTTTTGACTGTATTTTGCTCCAGACTATAAGTGATGATAAAGGCAAAATCATAAGGATATTTTGCTTTGGTTTGTGCATTTGATTTTAGTTCAAAAGAAGCTTTGGTTTCGGCTTTTTCAAGGACATCAAAGGCCATATCGCGGGCAAAGCCGTGTTGTGACATATGGAAAACTTGATTATCAACATAGTAAGTATCGTCTTTTAATTTGCCTTCAATGGGGAACAAGACAGGGGCATGTCTTTTCCAGTATTTGGCGTCCCCATTCCAAAGGTATTCACGACCACTTTTTTTGTCACGGATAGAAGTCAGTTCCGCGCCAAATTCACTGATGGTTACGGCAAGAAATTCATTTTCAAGTAAAACAGCCATGTTTAATCCTCCTTTAAAGGTGTGATTTTAATTAAATCACCAGTCACTCCAATTATAGCACCTTGGGCGATTTTATCGGTGCGGCATTTATGCACCAATTGAAATTTATTTTGTTTCACGATGCGGGGATTATGTGTTTTTAAGCCATCTTTTAGCGGCTGATTGGAGCCTTTAGGCAAGACGACGATGACTTTAAAGCCGCTATCGTGAACCATGATGGGACTGTAGTGCAAAGTATCGCTGTACATTTCAAAAACGGTACCGGCAGGAACATAAAAGAGGTCGGCTTCTTTTTGAGCATCGATGGAGTCTTTTTCTTCAAGGATTGCACGGTGGGCTAAGACCATAATAACGTCAGTCAAAGTGATATTAACTTCACTTCCTTGATGGTATTCAACGGCCGTAAAGTCGCTGGTATGTCCCATACATTGCCCAGCTTCAAGCGGCATAAAGGCGTAAATATCGCGCGATAATTCTCCAAATAAAGCACATTTTTCAAGTTCCGGATTAGAAGGAACGTAAACATTAGGGCCGCTTGGAATCGTAAAGTGGTTATGAGCAAAATTTTTGACTTCGGTTAAATCATAATTTTCCCAGATAACGCCATATTGTTTAAAAGAAGGATCAGTGATGGGTTTGATTTGATACGTTGGATTTAGCTGGCAGATTTGTTGGTAGCTTTCATCTATTTCCATTATAAGGTCACCTCTAATTTCATTTCTTCAATTTCAACTTGCTTAAAGTAAACATCAAACAAATCAGGATTAATGACTCCGGTTTTAGGATTTAAAGTATTTAAGATACCGCAGGTCATAGCCGTTTTTAAGACATATTTGGGGTCATTTTGCTGGTTAAGGGCATAGGCTAAGCCGGCGACGGTTGAATCACCTGATCCTACAGGGTTAACGGCGGTAATCTTAGGAATTCTGGCTAAGTAGAGTTTATCTTTGACTTTGGCTAATGCTCCTTTAGCACCAAGGGAAACAACGACCCAAGGAATATTTTTTAAGTTTGAATTAGTTAATAAAAGCTTGGCCAATTGTTCTAAGCTATCAATCTTTTGACGGGTAATCTGATTAATTTCGTCTTGGTTAGGTTTAATCAAGAAAGGAAGTGTTGATCCGTTTAAGCTGGCCAAGAGCGCTGGGCCAGAAGAATCAAGGATAGTTTTAACATTATATTGGTCGGCTAAAGAAATTAATTGCGCATAAAAATCGCTATCCAACCCCTTAGGCAAGCTGCCGGAAATAGTCATCAAATCAACCTTGGGCAATAAAGAAATGAGGTGATTAAAAAAGTTTTGGGCTTCTGTTTGACTAATGACCGGTCCGCTTTCCAAAATTTCAGTTTGTTTGCCGTCATCATGCAAAATAGCAATACAATTTCTCGTTTCGCCGGCAATTTGCATAAATTTGTCTTCAATTGCATCTTTTGGTAAAGCTTGGGAGATAAACTTGCCTAAAGTTCCACCTAAAAAGCCTGAAGCATAGACTTCTTGATCTAATAAAGAAAGTACCCTGGCGACATTTAATCCTTTTCCGCCAGCTGTTTTTGAAACGGTGGTGACACGGTTGACGGTATCAAGGGCTAAGGTTGGCAGTTGATAGCTGATATCAACTGATGGATTTAGAGTCAAAGTTAAAATAGGTTTTACCATATCAATAAGCTCCTTTGTTTATAAATGTTTGTACAAACATAAAATAGCATTTCAATAGTAAAGAGTCAAGTTAACTATAAAAAATGAGTAATTTTTATAATAAAAACGAAATAAGATGCTATATAAAAGGATGATGATAGTAAAAAAAGTAAAAAAATAAAGTATATCCGAAAGTAGGGAAAGCCTTTATAGCAAGCCTTTTTGTGTCTTTAAGCTAAAAACGGCACCAAAGTCAACATTTTTTGTGCGAAAAATGTTGACTTATGTTTATTTGGGTGTTAAATTAAACAGTGTAAGGAACATAGAAGAACAAAAACGCAAAGGAGGGAAGCCCAGTGCTGAAAAAGAAACGCTTATTAGCCATTTTAGATTTAGTCAATCAAAATGAAATTGTGACGGTCAGCGACCTCACGTCTAGTTTAGGTGTTTCTGACATGACAATTAGGCGCGATCTAGATGAATTAGACCAAATTGGCAAGCTGATTCGGATTCATGGCGGGGCTCAAAGTGTTGCCAGTCAAAGCAAAGTTGAGCTGTCGCGCAGTGAAAAAAAAGAATTGAACCTGGATGCTAAAAAGGCTGTTGCCAAAAAGGCCGCTTCATTGATTAAGCCGCACGAAACCATTTACCTAGGCCCTGGGACGACCAACGAATTAATCGTCAATTATGTTAACGATGTTTCCTTTTTTAGAATTGTCACTAATAGCCTGCCCGTTTTTGAGAGTTGGCAAAATAAGCGCAATGTTGACTTGGTCTTAATCGGTGGGACTTACCGCCAAAGGTCAGGAGCTTTTATCGGTGGGTTGACGAATACTTCATTAAATGAATTGAAATTCACCAAAGCTTTTGTGGGTGTAAACGGCATTCATGATGACCGGATGATGACGGCTAACACTGAAGAAGGCCAGACCCAATTGGTTGCGCTCAATAATGCCAATCAAAAAATCGGTGTGTGTGATTACCATAAAATTAACCGTGATGATTTTTATTATTTTTACAATTTATATAATTTGGATGCTTTGATAACGAATGCTGAGCTGAATGAAAATTCACTTGCACATTATCAGGAGTATACTCAAATGATTCTAGCTTAGCCAAAAGGAGAAGATCAGATGAAAATCGCAGTAGCCGCTGATAAGGCGGGATTTGATTTAAAAGAAACGATTAAAGCTTATTTGGAAAATAAAGGGTACGAGGTGCTTGATTTAACGCAGACACCGGCGGAAGACTTTGTGGATTCATCGGCTGCCGTTGCTAAAGCCGTCCTTGACCATACAGCCCAAAGAGGCATTATGTTTGATGAATACGGTTTGGGATCAGCCATGGCCAGCAATAAGATTCATGGCATGGTAACCGCCAATGTGACAGAAGAAAATACAGCCCGTATGACAACCTTGCACAATGGCGCTAAGGCGATTGCCATTGGGGCCGGAATTGTCGGGCCTAAGTTGGCAGAAGCTTTAGTGGATGCTTATTTGAGCGTTGAATATGCGGGCGGACGACACCAAATCCGCTTAGACATGCTGGAAAAATTGTACTAGGGGGAAAATGCGATGATTATTGCTTTAGGAAATGACCATATTGTTACGAATATTAAAATTCAAATTTCAGATATGTTGAAGTCAATGGGACATGAAGTTATTGATGTAGGTACTTACGACAATACCCGGACACACTATCCCATTTATGGTTTGCAGGTAGCTGACTTGGTTCGTGACGGCAAGGCTGATTTGGGGATCGTCTTATGCGGAACCGGGGTTGGTATTTCAACGGCAGCTGATAAAAATGTCGGTATTCGGGCAGCTTTAGTTAGTGATATTGTGACAGCCAAGTATGCTAAAGAAGAATTGAATGCCAATGTTATCGGCTTTGGGGGGGCTACCGTTGGCGAACATTTGGCTGAAGATATTGTCAAAACCTTCTTGGAAGCAAAGTATCAGCCAACCGAAAAGAATCAAGCTTTGATTAAAAAGATTGATGCTCTTGAAGAAGACAATGAAGACCAACATGACAATCCGCATTTCTTCGACCATGAAATGCAACTGTGGAGTGAAGGATATTATCACGATTAATTAAGTATGAAAGGGAAGGTAGTAATGATGTCAAATAAAATTGAAGCTTTGAAACGTTTATCAAATGAAAATGGAGTGATTGCAGCTTTGGCGATTGACCAGCGGGGATCGTTGAAGAAGATGTTGGCACAAGCAGCCAATAAGGAATCAAATGAAGAAGATATTGTTGAATTTAAAAAAGTAATCTCCAAGGAATTGACACCTTATGCTTCAGCCATTTTACTTGATCCAGAGTATGGCTGGCCCGCTGCTAAAGTTAGAGCAGATAATGCCGGTTTGTTGGTAGCTTATGAAAAGACAGGCTATGACACTACTGAACCAGGACGCATGCCCGATTTATTGCCAACCTGGTCGGCTAAGCGCCTCAAAGAAGCCGGCGCTGATGCGGTTAAATTTATGCTGTATTATGATGTTGATGAACCTGATGAAATTAACCTTAAAAAGCAGGCCTTTGTTGAAAGAATCGGGGATGAATGTGTCGCTGAAGACATGCCATTCTTCTTGGAATTGATGTCTTATGATGCTAAGATTGCCGACAATAAGAGCCGTGAATATGCTCAAGTTAAAGCACATAAGGTCAATGAGATGATCAAAGAATTTGCTAAACCAATCTATAATGTTGATGTTTTAAAAGTTGAAGTACCAATTATTATGGACTTTGTTGAAGGTTATGGCACCAAAGAACCTGTTTATACCAAAGAAGAAGCTTTAGAACTCTTCCAAGAACAAGACAAGGCTACAAATGGCGTACCATATATCTTCTTAAGTGCCGGTGTACCAGCTAAGGTCTTCCAAGATACCTTGCGTTTAGCTCATGAAGCCGGTTCAACTTTTAATGGTGTTTTATGCGGCCGGGCAACATGGCGCCACAGCATTGAACCTTTTGCCACTGAAGGCAAACAAAAAGCCATCGAATGGTGCGATACAGTCGGTCGGCAAAATATTGAAGACTTGAATGATGTTTTAAGTCAAACGGCCACTTCCTGGGAAAGTAAAATGCTCGTGCATGAATAAAAGTTAATTACCTCCTTGTTTTTAATCCAGCAAAGTATTTTGCTGGATTTTTTTGGACTTGCAATGTAGGCAAAAATGCGCGAAAATGCTAGTAACAAAAGGGGGATGGTTATGAAAAAAGTAGTCAAATTCGGCGGCAGCTCCCTGGCTGATGCCAAGCAGGTTGCCAAAGCCTGTCAGTTGATTAAAGCTGATAAAACGCGGCAATATGTGATTCCCAGTGCACCTGGAAAAAGATTTGAACAAGACCAAAAAGTGACCGATATGCTGATTAATTGTTATCAATTAGCCAGCAGCAAGCAGGATTTTTTGGGCCAATTAGCGCAGGTTAAAGGACGTTTTCAAGCCATCATCAAAGGACTTAAACTTGACTTATCCTTAGAAGAAGATTTTTCACAAATCAAACAGCATTTAAACCAAAAACCGCAGTTTGATTATGTGGCTTCGCGGGGTGAATATCTGAATGGTAAAATTTTAGCGGCCTATTTAAAATTTGATTTTATTGACCCTTATGAGTATATTTTTTTCAATGAAGACGGTTATTTAAACAGTTACAAAACGCAAAAAAATATGGCTAGGCGCCTTTCTCAAAGCCAATTTGCGGTGATTCCCGGCTTTTATGGACAGGCTAAGGATGGTCAGGTTAAGACTTTTTCGCGTGGCGGATCGGATATTACCGGATCAATTGTAGCGGCAGCTTGCGAAGCGGATATCTATGAAAATTGGACAGATGTATCAGGCTTTTTAGTGGCTGATCCTAAAATTGTGGCGCATCCGGTGCCGATTAAAACAATCACCTACCGCGAATTAAGGGAATTATCTTATATGGGCGCTTCGGTTTTGCACGAAGCGGCTATTTTCCCAGTGCGTTCAAAAGGAATTCCAATCAATATTAAAAATACCAACAAACCTGATGATGACGGCACATGGATTGTTGAAAGCACAGCACGCAAAACGGATTATATTATTACCGGAATTGCTGGGAAAAAAGGCTTTTGTTCGTTGACGGTGACCAAAGATTTGATGAATTCAGAAATTGGTTTTTGCCGCCGGGCACTGCAGGCCTTTGAAGATTGTAATTTGTCAATTGAACATATGCCTTCTGGAATCGATACGATGACGGTGGTTGTACATGAAGATGAATTTTTAGACAAAGAACAAGCCGTCGTAACGAGGTTGCACCGGTTAACCAACCCTGATTCGATTGAAATCGAAGCTGATTTGGCTTTGATTGCGGTCGTTGGACGCGGGATGAAAGATCAGCTGGGGACGGCTGCACGTTTGTTTTCGGCTTTAGCTAAAGAACATATTAATATTAAGATGATTGATCAAGGGTCATCAGAGCTTAACATTATCATTGCAGTGGCTGAACGGGATTTTGAAAATGCCATTCGCGCAATTTATCAAACCTTTGTTAAATAAGCGGGCTTTTTAAGCGCGTTTATTTTTTTAATAATATTACAAACGATTGCATAATCCGCTTACATTGATTACAATTAAGGCAGAAAGAAGGGGTAGGATGGATGAAAATAAGGTACAACAACTGTTTGAAACGAAACTTTCACAAGACAATAAGGGAGAAGGCTGGCATTTTAAAGTAGGCGACAAGTGGCTTAATTTGACCGCGGAGATGCTCACGAACCGGGAAAAAATGCTTCTGAAGCTAATGCAAAAGCCATCATTTCCAGTTCAGCACAGTCCTTGGGCTGATTACCTGCTGCGGCGGCAAAAAAAGCCGGTTTCCACCGGTAAATTTAGATTTTTGCAATTTAAAATCAAGCCGTTAAGCCAAAATTTTGTCATGGAAACCTTTTTAGCGGCCTTAAAGAAGATGTTTGTTTTTCCGCCCGAAGATGTCATTTTGCTAGCGCCCAACCGGGGGGTAGTAGTGGAAAAAATAACGCCTACCAGCCTAACCAAAGAAGATTTGATAGGGGTCATGCAAACGCTAGAGGATGATTTTGAATGCCAAAGCCGCCTCTTTGTCGGACACAGCTGGGAAGCCGGTGATGATTTGGCGCGATTGTTTAAAGCAGAAGAAAAAGTTTTTGTAACGATTAGAGCGCCTAAAAAAGTGTTTAACTTTACCGCAGTGAGCCTTGACTATTTTACGAATTTAGACCAGGATTACTTGGCGCAAAAATATTATGCTGCGCTTACCCAAGAGCAGACTTTAGCGCCTATGATTACTGCTTTATACCAGCATAAGGGCAACATTTCATCGGCTGCCAAAGCTTTATATGTCCACCGCAATACCTTGCAGTATCAAATCGATAAATTGGCGCAGGAAACGGGTCTTAACTTGCGGGAGATGGATGATTTGGTTTTTTGCTACCTAATTTTACATGCTCAGCATAGTGCCTAAAAAAGCACCTGCTCTTTGTGCAGTTTGGTATTTTGTGCAAACGGTTGCTAGTGTACAATGTAAACGTAATCAAAAATAAAGGGTGAGTTACATGGTTGAACTTAGTTTAAGACATATTTACAAACATTATGATAACGCAGACGCAGATCAATATTCAGTGACGGATTTTAATTTGGAAGTCAAAGACCGCGAATTTATTGTTTTTGTTGGTCCTTCAGGCTGTGGGAAGTCTACGACTCTGCGGATGATTGCGGGTTTGGAAGATATTTCCAAAGGTGAATTTTTGATTGACGGCCGGGTGGTAAATGACGAAGCACCAAAAGACCGCGATATTGCGATGGTTTTTCAAAATTATGCTCTTTACCCGCATATGACGGTTTATGATAACATGGCTTTTGGTTTGAAATTGCGCAAATATCCTAAAGAAGATATTGATCAAAGAGTGCAGCATGCGGCTAAAATTTTGGGGCTAACAGAATATTTAACCCGTAAGCCGGCAGCTTTGTCAGGTGGTCAAAGGCAGCGGGTGGCTTTAGGCCGGGCTATTGTACGTGATGCTCCTATCTTTTTGATGGATGAACCATTGTCTAACTTGGATGCTAAATTACGGGTATCCATGCGGGCTGAAATTGCTAAACTCCATCAATCGCTCAAAACGACGACGATTTATGTGACCCACGATCAAACTGAAGCGATGACGATGGCCGACCGGATTGTGGTCATGAAGGATGGCAAAATTCAACAAGTCGGTACTCCGCAAGAAGTGTACGATAAGCCGGCTAATGTCTTTGTTGGCGGTTTTATTGGATCACCGGCGATGAATTTTTTCAAAGTAACGCTGCATGATGGCCAAATTACCGATGAAGGGCATAATTTTACCTTACAAGTGCCTGAGGGCTGTCTTAAGGTGTTAGTTGATAAAGGCTACCAAGATAAGAAAATTATTTTTGGGATTCGTCCGGAAGATATTCACTCCGAACCAGCCTTTTTGGCAGCCTTCCCTAACTCAGTAGTAGAAAGTGAAGTTGTGGTTTCCGAACTTTTAGGGGCTGATTCGCAGCTTTACAGCCGGGTCGGCGAAACAGAATTTGTCTCTAAAGTTGATGCTAGAGATTTTATGAAGCCAGGAGCTAAAGTTAAGATGGGATTTGATATTAATAAAGCTCACTTCTTTGATTTAGCCAGTGAACTAGCGGTTTATTAGGAGTCAAAAAAAGCCGGTTTTAACCGGCTTTTTCGTGTTTAATGGCAGAATGAGATAATAAATAATCATTTTTAATAGGTTCAGGCAGCTCGTCAGGGTCCAAATGGTCCAGCGGATCACTGGTGCCCATTTTGATGGCCTGGTCATAATACCAGCATTTGAAATTCAGCATGGCCAAAACCCGTTTTAAATTATTCATTTCAGCTAAGACCAGCTCTTTTTGATTTTCAAAGATTTCTTTTCTTTGCCCAAATGTTGCGGGACCTTCTTTGCATAATTCCATATAATATTTGATATCTTTGATTTCCAAGCCTGACTTTTTCAGGCAGTCAATCATATTTAAGGTGTCAAGGTCGTGATCGCTAAAGGAGCGGATACCATTTTGTCTTTTGAGTTCAGGCAAAAGGCCTGCATTATCATAGTAGCGTAGGGTTGAAATTGGTAAATTTGTTATTTTAGCAACTTGGCCAATTGTATACATAAAAAACCTCCCTAAAGTTAACTTTAGCCTAGTGTAACACTTTTTTAGCCAAGAGTAAATTAGAGCTTTTACGCTTGATAAGTCTTATAATAAGGGGAAAGAAGGTGATTTTATGTTTAAGACACGACAAGGTTTCAATTGGTCCTTACTTCTGATAGGTTTGTTATTTATCTTGAGTGGACTGTTTGTGTTAAGCCATCCCAAAGCAACTTTGGCTTTGATAGCTACACTTTTAGGCATTTTAGCCATCATTAAGGGTATCTATGAATTGTGGTTTAAGCAATGGCTCGAAAAATGGACCGGCCAAAAGTTGGGAAAAGTGTTTATATTAGGAATTGTCGATATTATTTTAGGCTTGCTTTTTGTTTTTAGGCCTTTAGCTGGTATTAATTTCATTGTTTATGTATTTGCTTTTTGGTTTATTTTAGATGCAGTGCTGCAGCTTTCCTTTGCTCGCATACTCAAAACTTTTAGTGAAAGTTATTATAAAATAATCATGGTAAGCAACCTCTTAATTTTACTGTTAGGCGTTATTTTGTTATTTAATCCTCTAGAAGCTGGTGTGCTAGTGGTTTGGGTGATTGCGCTGTTTTTAATTATTACAGGTATTTTGCAGCTGTTGGCAGCTTTCGCTAAATAATAAAAAGCCCGTTTTAAACGGGCTTTTTTATTAAATTAAATTGATAATAGGCGTTGAGACCATTTGTAAGAAGATTTTTTCAAAAGTTTGCGGATCTTCAGGGATTGGCTTAGCCAGCCAAAGTTCGACGATAGAAAAATAAAAAAAGTAGCTCATATTTTTCGAATAGTACTTGGGAATTTTATTATCTTTGTTAGTTTTAAAAAAAGATGAGACCCAGCCATCGTATTTTTGACGTAAAAAGTTAAGCCAATGTGCTCTTAAAGGACTGGTATAAAGGATTTTTAAAATATCACGTTTTTCATATAAGATAGGCAGGACTTTTTGGGCGAGCATTAAGTAAGGCTGATCAACGTAGTCTTGGCGATATTTTTGGATTGTTTGATTAATTTGTTTATCAATATCTTGTTCAATTAAAACAACTACTTCTTCAACATTATTAAAATGATTATAGAAGGTGGCGCGTGAAATATCTGCATTTTTGGTAATAGCTAAAATAGGAACGTCTACTTTTCCATATTGATTGACCAATGATAAGTAGGAATCGATTATTTTTCTGACAGATTTATTCACCTTAGGCACCTCACAAAAAAAGTATAGACAACTTATATAAGTATAATACTTATATAAGAAAAGTCAAGATAAAAATTATAGAACGATTAGTTATCGTAGTTAAATTTTAAAATATTAAGTTTTTTTAAGAAGGTTGATGCTGCTTTGACACGCTGTCTAAATATAGTGCTAAATTAAAATAATTATGGCTATTATCCATGTTGATACATCCTACATTAGACAATTGTGCCTAATTTGCCTAAAATATTATTTATTGATAAACTTAGGCTTGTGTGTTCAGGGAGTTTATCTGGTATTTTTATTGGACTTAAGGTATATATTGGAACACAAGCGTTAGTTAGTTTATAATAAAAAAAGACCAATCGTTCGATTGGTCTTTTTTTGGCTGGAGATATATTGGAAACCAGTTAAAGGTTTGGAGTAGCTGTTAAGCAGGTACCAGTGACCTTGAAGATAGACTTGCCCCGTTTGTTGTAAGGCACCGGTAACTTTATTAAAGTAATATTTTTTGCCAGAAACGGTTTGAGTGCCATAGAGCATTTGACCGCTGGCATTGTAGAGGACTAATTTATTTTGGTTAGCAATGTATTGTACTCCTTTAAAGCACATTTTAATTATGATTATTTTAACACGGTGTTTGAGGTAAAATAGCTAAAAAACGATTATTTAAAAATAAAAAGGCCCCCATTCTGCTTAGTAGAATGGGGGCAAAAAGTTAAAAGACTTTAAATGGCGGTACAGGGTTAGCTTGGGGATGGTTGAAGTTAAAGTTTTTAAGGTCAGCGAAATTTTCTTGGCTAATCCAAGTAGTTACTCCGCCGGCAATCATTAAATTGATTTCAACTTCATCTTTAGGCCGGTCTGAAAATGGAATCATGACACAAGGCTTACCTTGGCTGCGGAATAAAGCCAGTTCATAAGCGGAACCATCATCGATGTTGTCAAGGTCATACAAAAAGACACCGACATCACTGGAAGCAACAGCTGTGCAGTCATTTTGGAAAGTGGCTTGAATCCATTCAGGCGTACCGAAAACACCTTCAGGGTCATTATCCACCGTAGCATCCTTATATTGGAAATCAAACGGGAAGTGGATAACACCGACAGTTTCATTTTCATTTAAATATTTTTTAGCCAGTTCAGCCCTTTCCTTTTGTTTAGGATTAAACCAAGGGGTAGCTAAATAGATTTTGGTGTTTGGTACTTTTGCTAAACATTTGTCAATCATAATTTTCCTCCTAGTAAAGATCGTTATCTAAATAATGCGAGAAATAATCAACGCTAATTTGGTCATGATCGACAGTAAGACGTGTCACAGAGCCGTTTTTAGGGCTTTGCGTGATATCAACAGTCGGATCAAAGTGGTGGACAATACTTCTAATCGTTGTTCCATGACTAACGACTAAGATATTTTGTTGATCTTGGGCAATTTTAGCGATATAGGCAAAACCTTGACCTAAACGATTCCAAAATTCCTGATTATTTTCGGCTTGATGGAAAGGGTCTTGCTCTTTACAAAAATCGCGGGCTTCTTCAATCGAGTATTGGGTGATTAACTCTTTAAAAGTCCGACAGTTATGAGTTGCGCCAATCATCAGCCATGCTTGGCTAGAATCAGCTCCTTCAAAATAACCATAACCTTGTTCGCGGAAATTCTCTAAGGCCAAAGGTTGCGGTGTAGGGTGGTCATTTTCAGCTAAAATATAGCCGCAAGTTCGTTGTGCTCTAGTGGTATCGCTATGGAAAGCATAGTCAAATTTAAGGTGCTTTAAATGCTGTCCTGCCATTTTGCCGTCTTCAATACCTTTGGGTGTTAACGGTGAATCACACCAGCCCTGCATTTTATTGTAGCGGTTCAAAATCGTTTGTCCATGACGAACGAGATAAATTTTGTAAGCCATCAAATTCCTCCAAATCCAAACTAACACAAATTATAACAGTTATTCATTTAATTTGCTAAGGATTGAATTTACTTTCAGCAGGATATCTTTATCACATGAAAACAAGATGTGATCTCCAAGTTCGATTTTAGTTGCGCCATGAGGCGAGATAGCTTTGTGATTGCGGTAAATCCGGCTAACGGTGATATCATTTATAAAAGGCAGTCTGCTTAAAGGCACACCGGCAAATTTAGCATTTTTAACGACAATTTCATAGATGCGGGCATTACCCGTCAAGACATTAAGCATGGAAGGTGTAGTAATAACAGCACTTAACATTCCAACTCTGGTATCAAAAGGATTGAAGACTTCAATATCGGCTTGGGCCAAGGTTTCTTCCATGTGGGCCATACTCTTAGGGTCGTTATTGTCTAAGACACAAATAACCCGCTGGATTCCATACGCTTTTGCTGCTAAAGCTAAACGGACATTTTGATTGGCATTGGCGTAGCCTAAAACTAAAATATCAGCATCAAAGACTTTGTCAGCGATTAATTTATCCACATTTAAACCGGGCAAAAAATGAACATTTTGCAGATAGTTATAGGTATTGAAATTTTCTTTGAGGTTTGTGTAAAAATTAATATCATACAAGTCCGTATTTAAGCGTTTTGAAGCGTTGACGGTGACAATATTGGTTCCCAAAAAGTGGACAATTGTTTTTTTGAAATCATCAGCTTCCAAAATACGCAATTTATTGAAAGCCAAAGGTCCGGCCAGACAGGTCAAAATCCCTGCCAAAATGAAGGCGCTCGCTTGCTGAGTGGTGATAACTTTTAAATCTTGTGCAACAGTCAAAACGGCTAAAACCAAGGTGATGGTGGTCGAAGACAGCAGTGTTCCGGCAAAGGCGTTGCGGGTATTGAACCGCATTTTTAGTCCCAAAAAAGCTGGCAGCTTGGCAATAACGTAAGCTGCAAAAAAGAGCGGAATTAAGATTAGCGTTTGCCGATCAGCTAAGAGGCTGGGAATATTTAATTTAGCCCCGGTCAAAATAAAAAAGAAGGGGATTAAAAAGCCATAGCCGATGGCATCTAATTTTTCTTCGGTAGCATGACTGGGTTTGAGTAATTTGATGACAATGCCAGCGACAAAGGCTCCCAGAATATTTTCGGCGCCGACGTGTTCGGCTAAAACCACTAACGAAAAGATAATCGCAAAAGCTAAGCGCATATCAACTTGAGTGGTAGCTTTGTTGAATTTAGATAAAGCTGGGAAAAACCAGCGAAAATGCCTTAACATTAAAGCGCCCGCGATAAAAAGCAGGCCAATCAGCCAAATGGAACCACCCCGTCCAGAAACAAGTGAGCTATAAATAGTCAGAGCTAACAAAGGTACCACTTCGCCCAAGACCGCAATGAGCAAAAGGGTTTGACCCAAGGGTTTAGCCAGCAGTTCATTTTCTTTCAAGACTGAAATTACTACGCCCAAGGCCACGGTGGCAAATAAGATGGTGGCTAAGGGGACATTGGTAAAAAGACCGGTCCACTTAAAGAGCAAAGCCAGCCCCAACGCCGTCAAAAGGCTTAACCCATAGGCTAGCAAGGCTACTTTAACTGGGGAAATTTTTGCGTCGGCATTTTTTTCTTCCAAAGGTGTTTTAGGACCATTATTTTTTTGAAAGAGGGAAAAATCAATTTCCATGCCGCTCAAAAAGAGCAGGATAATGACCCCAAAAGTCGACATTTCGGTTAAAATATCATCGATTTGGATGAGGTTCAGAAAACTTTTGCCAATAATAATTCCTACCAAAATTTCCGCGACGGAATTGGGCAAAAGGGATAATTTAAAACGTGCCAGAATCATCGGCGTGATAAAGGCACAGATGACTACCAGCATCAATGAAATTGACATATGCGTCATCCTTTCTAAAAAAGATTGCCTTTATTTTAGCAATGATTTATGCCTTTTTAGTGATTTTAGTCGTTTCTTTGAGGTAATGGCTGACGTACCAGGTTGAAACTAAAAGGAGTAAAGCCCGCGCTAAAAGTTCGCCACTCCAAAAAGCATTGGTGGCTAAAGGTTTCAGTAAAAGCCAGGTAGCCAAAAGCTTGCCGACTAACTCGCCGACATTGCAGTATAAGTAGGCCTTCATCTTAACCATACTGCGCAAGAGGCCTTCGTTTAAGAATTTAAAGATGGATAAAACTTGAATGCCGATAAAGGCATAGAGGTAGTTCTTAAAGAAGCTAAAAGCCAGCGGGTTTTGGCTGGGGGAAAAGAAAATAGCGGCCAAGATTTTAGGTGCGAAAATAAAAAGTACATTCAAAATTAAGCAATAGGTTAACGATAATTGGCTACACCACCGATAGACTTGGCGAACTTTTTTTAAAGCTTTTTGAGCTAGAAGTTGGGCGGAGAGCATGGTTAGGGTTTGGGCTAAACCGACCAAGACGATGCGGGTGAGGTTCATTACTTTGATGATTGCGACATAACCTAAAATGACTTCTTTGCCGAAAGGGTTGACCAAAGCTTGAATTAGCGTAGCTGAAAAAGAAATCACAAATTGTTGAAAAATCGTTGGTAAAGCAATCCCTAAAACTTCTTTGACATGGTGAGGAGTTAATCTAGGTCTTAGACTTAGCGTAGGACTTTCTGCTTTAGCTAATTTAACTAAGGATGCTACGGTGATTAGCATAAAGAACAATTGCGCTAAAACTGTCCCTAAAGCAGATCCTAAAACACCTAAGTTAAAGCCTAAGATGAACATGAGATTTAATAAGAGGTTTAAAATGCTGGAACCTAGCAAAAGATTAAAAGAGAATTTAGCTTTTTCATTAGCCAAAAGAGCGGCCCGACTGACATCATAGAGATACATAAAAGGCAAACCTAAGAGATAAACACGGCCATAGGTTAAAGATATTGGCAACAGATGCTTAGGTACGGCAATCATTTGATAGATAAAAGGCAGGATAAACCAGCCTAAGATAGCAGCTAAAATGCCGATTAAGCCCGTCAAAGCTAAAATATCGCGGGTAATAGCAATTTTTTCGCCGGTTTTGTGGGCGCCTAATAGACGGGAAACCATGATTTCCACTGCCATTTCAAATCCGCCTGAAACCACTAAAAATAACATAATGACATTTGAAGCATTCCCCACGGCAGCTAAGGCATTTGAACCGATGAATTGACCGACTAAAGCTATATCAATGACGCTGTAAAGTTGTTGTACAAATAAGCCGCTGATAATGGGTAAGGAAAAAAAGACAACTCTTTTTTTAAGGTCTGTTTGCATAAAAAAGCCTCCTTGTTATTTACTAGCTTCAAGCTTAAACTATAACCTAAGGGCATAGTCAAGGATGTGACAGCATGAAAGAAAATTATTTATTAGCCGGACAATTTGCGAAGATCTGCCATGTGACCAAAAAAGCGCTATATGTGTATGAACAAAAAGGGTTACTTACGCCAGCTTTAGTCAAAAGTAATGGTTATCGGTATTATCGCCTAGAACAAGCCGATGTAGTGGCGACGATTACGCTTTTGCAAAAATTAGGGAGTTCTTTAAATGAGATTGAATCCTTTTTTCATCTAACTGATTTATCCGCCAAAAAAGCGTATTTAGATGCTAAAAGAAAAGCCGTCTTCAAACAAAGAGCAATGCTTAAACAAATGGATGAAAGCCTAGCCTTTGTAACAAAACGGCTCCAAGATTTTGCTGCGGTGGGGGAAAATAAAGTTTGCCAAGAAGTGCTCAACCAGCCCAAATATTATCAGGTTACGGCCTTAAAGCATAATATTTCGCTGAATCCAACCAGCTTTGGACTTGAGTACGGGACATTGACGACTGATTTTTTGGATAAAAAACCAGATAAATTTTTCAAGGCAGTTAGTCCAAAAAAGGCTAATTTTATTAAGCCGGCGGGCCGGTATGTGTATTTTTATGTTCGGTTGAAAAATGCTGAAATTCCCCGATATGCAAAAAAGGCGCTAAAAAAATTGCAAGCTTTTGAGCCCATCATACCGCCGCTATATCAAGAAGATTTTTCCAGTGCGGTTTTAGGACAGGATGATTACTTTATTGTTAAATATGTGGCTGAAGTTAAGCAAAATAAGTGACGAAAACGCTTTTTAAAAGTAAAATAGGAATGAATTTGTGTTAGAGGTGATATGAATGCTTAAAGTATACGGCACTAAGCTTTGCCCTGATTGCATTGCAATGGAGGCTAATTTTAAAAAAGCCGGTATTGATTATGAATTTGTAAATATTTTTGAATCAATGCCTAAATTCAAAAGTTTTTTAGATTTGCGCGATAAAGAAGCCGTTTTTGACCACTCCAAAGAAATTGGCGATGCCGGCTTACCGGCCTTGCAAAGAGAAGACGGCAGTCTTTTTTTGAATTGGGAAGACTATTTGACAGATTTAGGTTTTGAGGTTTTTTGGCCTAAGGAAGCTGAAGCGCAAATGCAAAAAATTGAAGCTGAACTGGCGCAAAAATAAGCTTATTGTCAAAAGAGCTTACTGAATAACTGAAGAATTTATTTTAGGCAGGCCAATTCGCTTCTCAAAAAAGCGGATGGCTTGCCTATTTGAATAAAAATCACTTTACTTTTCAGATACTTTTCAGATACTTTTCAGATACTAAGTAAAAATGCTACAATAGAATACTGAAATTTTTTGAAAAAGAGGCATTTTATGGCGGAAACAATTAAGCAACAAGAACAAAAACGAATGGATATGGTCGTTTCAAAGATTAAAGAAGCTGAAGCTAAAGCACAAAAGAAAATCAAACAAGTAAAAAAAGATACGGCTGCCATCCAAGCCGATTTTAAAAATAACGTCCGGATTAAAACAAGCTCTTATTCTGGAATGATGGAAACAGCACTGACTGTCCGCCAACAGCAGCAGCAATTGGCTGAAAGAGAAAATAACCGCCAACAAGCGCAAAATCGGCTGGATATTTTGCAGCGCCTGGAAAAAAAGCCTTACTTTGCCCGCATTGATTTGCAGGAAGCAGACGAAGCTAAACCGGAAAAAATTTATATCGGTTTGGCCACTTTTTCGGACGGACCGAATGATTTTTTGGTTTACGACTGGCGGGCACCAATTTCCAGTGTTTATTATGACGGCAAATTAGGGGCCGCTCAATATGAAACCCCCGTTGGCGTACGTAAGGTCGACTTACTGCTTAAAAGGCAGTTTATGGTGGAAGATGGCCGAATTTTAACGGTGTTTGATACGGATGAAACGGTGGGCGATCAAATGCTTTTGGAAGTTTTAGATGAAGCGTCTGATGTCAAGATGAAGAGTATTGTGACCACGATTCAAAAAGAACAGAATCAAATTATCCGCGATACCAAGTCTGATTTGCTTTTTGTACAGGGAGCGGCTGGCTCAGGAAAGACATCCGCGGTCTTGCAGCGGGTCGCTTACCTTTTGTACCGGTACCGGGGCAAGATTACCTCAGGCCAGATTATCTTATTTTCACCTAACCAGCTTTTCAACGACTATATTGACCAGGTTTTGCCGGAATTAGGCGAGCACAATATGGTGCAGATGACTTATTATCAATATACGCAGCGCCGTTTGCCCAAGATAAAAGTTGAGACCTTAAAAGAACGGTTTGAAGAAGATAACCAGGGTTCAGCCAAGCAAGTTAAGACTTTAAAAGACAGCTTGAAATTTTTCCAGGCCATGACGGTTTACAGCCACTATTTGGAAACAAATGGGATGCGGTTTAAAAATATCATGCACAATGGGGAAATCTTTTTCTCAAAACAAGAAATCAAAGCAATTTACTATTCCTTCAATAAAAATTATTACTTGGGCATTAGGTTGGAAGCTACCCAAGAAGAGCTGTTAAAACGTCTTAGTTCTAAGATCGGCCATTTAGCTCGCACGGATGAAGTACAAAAGGCGGTTCAAGACTTAACGCCTCAGGAACTCAATGAATTGTACGGTGATCATCCGCGTAATTTTACTAATGGGGATAAGGAATTGCTCTTCTTATGCAAACAGTATGTTTTGCGTGATTTGGAAAAGGTTGCCAAAAAAATCCGCAAGAAGCGCTTTTTGAACCCTAATGCACAGTATATCCACTTTTTGCGGCACTTGCCTGAATTAATAGCCGTGGAAAAATATGGTCTGACTGAGGATGTTTGGCAAGATAATGTTGCTTCGGTGGTTGAAGCATTGAAAAAAGGCAAGATGTCGATGACGGATGTGACGGGCTATTTGTATTTATATGACCTGATTACCGGTCAAAGCGGCGATACGAAGATGCGTCACGTCTTTATTGATGAAATTCAAGATTACACCGCCTTTCAGCTGGCTTATTTGAAGACCAAATTTCCTAAAGCCCATTTCACCATGCTGGGTGATTTGAATCAGGCCATCTTTACCAAGGAAAATAGTCATAGCCTCTTAAATGAATTGGAATCGTTATTTGATCGGCAAAAGACCAAGGTTATTCAGCTGACCAAATCTTACCGGTCAACCAAGCAGATTACTGATTTTACCAAAGAAGTTTTGCTCAATGGCGAAAAAGTGACGGCCTTCAACCGCAAGGGCGCTTTACCAACAATAACACTTGACCAAAGCCAAGAAAACCTAGTAGCTGATGTCATTAAACAATTGGCAGAAAATGACCAGCAGAAAATGACCACTGCCATTATCGCTAAAAGCTTAAAGGAATGTGTGGATTTATTTGAAGCGTTAAAGCAAAAAAATATTAAGACCACAGTCATCCGCACCGAAAATCAACGCTTAGTTCCAGGCACTATTATTGTGCCAGCCTACTTGGCTAAGGGCTTGGAATTTGATGCGGTCATTATGTGGAATGCCAATGCTGAAAATTATCATGAAGAAGATGAAAGACAGCTGGTTTACACGATTTGTTCGCGTGCGATGCATAAGCTGGATATCTTAGCTCAAGGGGAACTTTCACCTTTATTTGACCACGTCTCACCTGAATTGTATCAGCTGATTGACCGCAGATAGTAATTAAAAAAAGCACCTTTGGCTCGTATGGGCTTAGTGACAAGGAACTACTCCTCGGGGGCTTGACAGCCCCGCTTCGTCGCAGTCCGCTTGTCATACAGCCCATAACCGCTCCCAAAAGCACCCTGGTGTAGTACGGCTTTTGGTCGCATGGGCTTAGTGACAAGGAACTACTCCTCGGGGGCTTGGCAGCCCCGCTTCGTCGCAGTCCGCTTGTCATACAGCTCATAACCGCTCCCAAAAGCACCCTGTGTAGTACGGCAAAACTTCGCATGAGCCTAGCGCTAAGGACCTGAAGGCTAGGAGGGGACAAGCCCCTCGCGTCGCCATCAGGCCAAGCTTAGCGTACGGCTCATAAGCGCTCAGTTTGCACCCTGGTTTAGTCGGGCTTTTGGTCGTATGGGCTTAGTGACAAGGAACTACTCCTCGGGGGCTTGACAGCCCCGCTTCGTCGCAGTCCGCTTGTCATACAGCCCATAACCGCTCCCCAAAGCACCCTGTGTAGTACGGCAAAACTTCGCATGAGCCTAGCGCTAAGGACCTGAAGGCTAGGAGGGGACAAGCCCCTCGCGTCGCCATCAGGCCAAGCTTAGCGTACGGCTCATAAGCGCTCAGTTTGCACCCTGGAGTAGTCGGGCTTTTCTTGGCAAGCTCCTAGAGCTAAGACCCTAACCCCTTGGGGCTTGACAGCCCACGGCGGGGTCAGGACACTTAGCTTACGAAGCTTAACCGCCAAGAAAAGCACCCTATTTTAGTCGGGCTTTGGCTCATATGAGTCTAGAGCCAAGGCCTAAATGGCTAGGAGGGGACAAGCCCCTCACGTCGCCATTTGGGCAAGCTTGGCTTACGCCTCATGACCATTCGCCAAAGCACCCTGGTTTTGTGTTAAAATAAAAGCGTATTGATATTGTAGATTAAGGACAAGAATAATGGAAAATCAAATTAATTATTATAAAATTGAACGTGACGAATGGCGCAATTTTTATAAAGATCATATTCCTGATTTAACCGAAGAGGAGCTAGAGCGTATTAAGTCATTAAATGACCAGATATCGCTAAAAGATGTCGCTGATATTTATCTGCCAATGGTGCATTTGCTAGGGATGTTTATGAAGCACCAGCAGGCTTTGCAGCAGGATCAGGCTAAATTTTTAGGCATTAAAACACATAAGGTTCCATTTATCTTGGGGATTGCCGGCTCAGTGGCGGTAGGAAAAAGTACTACAGCACGGTTGTTGAAAAATCTGCTCGCGGAAGTTTATCCCCACAAAAAAGTACAGCTGATTACGACGGATGGTTTTATTTATCCGAATGCATTGTTGAAGAAAAAAGGCATTATGGCGCGCAAGGGTTTTCCGGAAAGCTACGATATGCCGCGGCTGATTAAATTTGTCAATGATGTTAAAAATGGGATTCCCGCCAAAGCACCGGTATATTCGCACAAGGTCTATGATATTGTGGCTGATAAATTTGATATTATTGATAAACCTGACATTTTAATTGTCGAAGGGATTAATGTCTTGCAGCTGCCTAGTCATGAACCGATTTATGTCAGCGACTTTTTTGATTTTTCGATTTATGTGGATGCCAAAGAAAGTTATATTAAACGCTGGTATTTGGAACGGTTCGGTTTACTGCTGGATACAGCATTCAAAGATCCGACTAATTACTACTATCCTTATGCCATCGGCGACCGAAAAGCAGCTTTTAAGATGGCTGCTAGAGTTTGGCAAGAGGTCAATCATCCTAACTTGCTTGATTATATCCTGCCGACCAAAAATCGCGCTGATTTGATTGTGGTCAAAGGCAAAGACCATTTGATTAAGGAACTTAAATTGCGCAAATATTAGCTAAAACCGATTAAATTTAAATCTATGAGCTTTAATAACCGTCTTTTGATGGTTATTTTTATTATAAATTGCTAAAATGTCCGTGAAAAGGTTTGACCTAGCGTAAGTCAATCTGTACAATGTAGTAAAGACAAATATTAAACTAATGAGGTGACCAGCGTGGCTAATGTTGATATGCAGGCTTTTGACAAGATTATCGTCTTAGATTTCGGCAGCCAGTATAACCAGTTGATTACCCGCCGTATTCGTGAATTTGGCATTTATTCTGAATTGCTGTCACATAAATTAACAGCAGAACAGATTAAAGCCATGAATCCTAAAGGGATTATTTTATCCGGCGGGCCTAACAGTGTATATGATGAAGATGCTTTTAAAGTTGATCCGGAAATCTTCAATTTAGGGATTCCTGTTTTGGGCATTTGCTATGGTATGCAGCTGATGGCGCATGAACTGGGCGGTAAGGTTGAAAGTGCGGCAAATAAAGAATATGGTAAGGCTGAAATTGAAATTATTTCTGCCGAGGCCAAAATGTTTAAAGATTTGCCCCAAAAGCAAGATGTTTGGATGAGCCACGGCGATTTGGTGACCCAAGTGCCTGCAGGTTTTGAAGTCGTAGCGAAGAGTGCCAACTGCCCAATTGCTTCGATGGCTAATGATGACCGCAAACTTTACGGTTTGCAATTCCATCCGGAAGTACGCAATACTGTTTATGGCAATGATATTTTAAAGAACTTTGCCTTTAACGTTTGCCAAGCTCAGGCTAACTGGACGATGGATGACTTTATTTTGATGCAAGTTGAAAAGATTCGCCAAGAAGTCGGGGATAAAAAAGTTATCTTAGGTCTTTCCGGCGGGGTTGATTCTAGTGTAACGGCAGCTTTATTAAATAAGGCTATCGGTCAGCAATTAACCTGCATTTTTGTCGACCATGGTTTGCTTAGAAAAGATGAAGCCAAGCAAGTGATGGCAGCTTTGGCAGAAGGATTAGGGGTTAATATTGTCAAGGTTGACGCGGCTAAGCGCTTCTTAGGCAAGCTTAAAGGTGTCAGCGACCCTGAACAAAAGCGCAAGATTATTGGCAAGGAATTCATTGAAGTCTTCAATGAAGAAGCGCAAAAATTAAAAGACGTTGATTTCTTAGCTCAAGGTACGCTTTATACCGACGTGATTGAATCAGGCACAGATACAGCTAAGACGATTAAATCACACCATAATGTCGGCGGACTTCCTAAGGACATGCACTTCAAATTAATTGAACCGCTTAGGACTCTATTTAAAGATGAAACCCGCCAGCTGGGCGAAAAATTAGGCATTCCCCATGAACTCGTGTGGCGGCAACCATTTCCAGGGCCTGGTCTCGGTATTCGCGTTATTGGTGAAATTACCGAGGATAAATTGGAAATTGTCCGCGATTCAGACGCTATCTTACGTGAAGTAATTGCCAAACATGGTCTTGATGAAGAGATTTGGCAATACTTCACGGTTTTGCCAGGGATTCGTTCCGTTGGTGTGATGGGCGACGGCCGGACTTATGACTATACCGTCGGCATTAGAGCCGTAACCTCGATTGATGGGATGACAGCTGACTTTGCTAAGATTCCTTGGGATGTTTTGCAAGAGATTTCCGTTAGGATTGTTAATGAAGTCGGTCACGTCAACCGCGTCGTGTATGACATTACCTCTAAGCCGCCCGCAACAATTGAATGGGAATAAAAGACTTATTTAATTTGATTGCGGAACCTTGATTTAACGGTATCTTAGAGAAGCAACACCTACTAAAAAAGAGACTGGCAGACATGGTTGTCTGCCAAAAGTCTGCAATGAACTATCTAGTTTTAGCCAACTAGGTAGTTTTTTGTTTAGAGAAATTGTTAAAATAGGAGACAGTAAGCAATTAATTGGGGGAAAATAAATGGCAACCTTTAACGAACTGATCGAGCAAATTGACAATAATTTGCCTAACGATGGTAAGCATACCCGGGACCGGGGAACAGCATTTGAAAAGATGGCTGTTGCTTACTTCAAGAATGAACCAGCCTACAAGAATAAATTTAGTAATGTTTGGATGTTGTCGGAAGTCCCAGCAGAATATAATATCTCTAGAGTAGACACTGGGGTTGATATTGTTGCTAAAAACCGGGTAAGCGGTAAACTCACGGCTATTCAAGCTAAATTTTATAAGGGCAAGGTCAGCAAGGGTGATGTAGATTCTTTTGTGGCTGAAGCAAGCAAGAATTATTACGCAGACGGCATTTTAATCACGACTACGGATGATTGGAACAAGCACGCTGAAAATGATCTAGAGGGTCTCTCTAAGCCTATTACCAGGATTGGCTTGTCCCAGCTGGAAAACGCTGATATTGACTGGCAACTGTTTGACTTTGATTCTAAAAATGAAAATCTGCGTCATAAAACCAAGAAGATGAGAGATTACCAAATTGAAGCCGTTGAAAAGTCAGTGGCTTATTTTAAGGATCACTCACGTGGAAAGCTGGTTATGGCTCCAGGGACTGGGAAAACCTTTACTAGTTTGAAGATTGCAGAAGCCTTGATGAAAGAATCTGGCAAAGATATTTATAATGTCCTTTATTTGGTTCCAAGCATCCAGCTGTTATCTCAGACCCTGTTTAGCTGGAACAGTGATGTTAATCCAGATTTGCAGATGGACTCTTTCTCTGTAGTTTCGGACAGCAAGGCAACTAAGCAAAAGACCGGGGATGATGAGTTAAGTGCAAAAGACATTGGCTTCCCGGCTACCACTAACGTGGATCAGTTCATGGAGAACTACCATGCTTTGAAGGATGGAGACGGCAAGCAGATTAGAGTAGTCTTTTCAACCTACCAGTCAATTGATGTTATTGGCCGGGCTCAAAAGCAAGGCTTCCCAGAGTTTGATCTGATTATTTCAGATGAAGCGCACCGGACAACTGGTGCGGCGCAAATGGGTGATCCAACGGTATTTACCAAGGTTCACTCAAACCAGAATGTAAAGGGAAAGCTTCGCCTGTATCAAACCGCCACTCCGAAGGTTTACGGTAGTGATGCTAAGAAGAAGGCTGAATCTGAAAGCTACGTCATTTCATCAATGGATGACAAAGACATTTATGGGGAAGAAATTTTCCGTTTGGGCTTTGGGGATGCAGTTAACAGAGGCTACTTGACTGACTACAAGGTTTCTGTCATTGCGGTTAGTGAAAGCTACATCAACAAGAATATGCAGTCCATTTTATCTAATGATGATAGTGAATTAGTGACTGATGACGTTGGTAAAATCATTGGTGTTTGGAATGCCATGGTTAAACGTAATGGCAAAACGGGCGTTATTGAAGGCGCACCAATGAAGCGGGCAATCCTATTTACTGACAAGATTGTTCATTCAAAAGAGATTACGGATGAATTTAATAGTGTCGTTAATGACTATCTGGACGATCAAAGCGAAGGTAGCTACTATGTGAACGTTAAGCACGTTGACGGCGGCTTAAATGCGTTGCAGAAAAAGAATGCCCTTGATTGGTTAGAAGGTGACATTCCCGAAAATGAAGCCCGTATTCTGTCTAACGTCCGCTTCTTAACTGAAGGAATTGATGTTCCGAACCTGGATGCTGTCATTTTCTTCAGCCCGAAGAAGTCACAGGTTGATATTGTGCAAGCTGTTGGCCGAATTATGAGACGATTTGAAGGCAAGAAATACGGTTATATCATCCTGCCGATTGTCATTGATGCAAACGTTGATCCAGCAATGGCATTGGACAATAACAAGAAGTATCAACAAGTTTGGCAGGTATTAAACGCTCTGCGCTCTACTGACGAACGGTTTGAAGCAGAAATTAATAAGCTGGAGTTAAACAAGCATAAGTCAAAACGTTTAACGATCAATCCTGTTCATAATCACCCAAGCAGACCAGTTACTCAAAAGCGGGGAGAGGAAGCAGAGAGAAAGCGGGAGAATGGTGAACAGCTTAGTCTTGACTTGAATACGGATGAAGTTTCTGATATAGAGCAAGCCTTTTACGGCAAGATTGTTAAAAAAGTTGGGGACCGTCGGTATTTGGAAGACTGGTCAGCTGATGTTGCTAGAATTGCCCAGCGGCACATTACCAAGATTAAGGATCTGATTGACAGTCAAAGCGGGGCTAAAATGGCCTTTGATACCTTTATCAAGGGCTTGCGCTACAACATTAACGATTCAATTGATGAAGAACAGGCTATTGAGATGCTGGCCCAGCACTTGATTACCCAGCCTGTTTTCCAAGCTTTGTTTGGCGAATACAGCTTTGTTAACAATAATCCGGTTTCTAAGGCAATGAACGACGTTATCTCTGCCTTCTCTTTGTTTGGCTTTGATAAAGAGCAAAAGGAATTGGAGCCATTCTATGAATCGGTTAAGTTGCGGGCATCAGGTATTGATAATGCTGAGGCAAAGCAGAAAATTATTGTTACTCTGTATGACAACTTCTTCAGAAAGGGCTTCAAGAAGACCACGGAGCAGATGGGGATTGTCTTTACTCCAGTGGAAGTAGTAGACTTTATTGTTAAATCTGTTGGCTGGGCTTTAAAGAAGTATCTTGGGAGAAGTTTGGCGGATGAAAATGTCCACATTCTTGACCCATTTACTGGGACCGGGACTTTTATTACCCGGACACTTCAATACTTGAAGCAACAGATGGATGAAGGCAAGATTACCTATGCGGACATTTTACGGAAGTACATGCACGAACTGCATGCTAACGAGATTGTTCTGCTGAGCTACTATATTGCGGCGATTAACATTGAAACGGTTTTTGATGAGGTTAATGGGCCAGATGAAGGTTATGTTCCGTTTAACGGGATTGTTCTTACGGATACATTTGAAAGTACTGAAGAGCAGCCTGTATTAGATGACAAGCTGTTTGGTGAAAACAATGCTCGCTTGAAGGAACAGCAAAAGGAGCCAATTACTGTTATTATTGGGAACCCGCCATATTCAGTAGGACAAAAAAATGCCAACGATAATAATCAAAATTTGCATTATCCCCAACTAGAACAAGCAATTAGAAATACTTATGTGACAAGTAGTAAATCATCTCTAAGCAAGGGGACTTATGACAGCTATGTTAAAGCTTTTAGATGGGCGACAGATAGATTAGGAGATCGGGGTATCATTGGTTTTGTAACGAATGGTAGCTATATTGATTCTAATAGTACAGATGGTCTTCGAGCTTCTTTCTACAAAGAGTTTAATTATTTGTATATCTTCAATTTGCGTGGTAATGCTCGAACACAAGGTGAGCAACGTAGAAAAGAAAAGGATAACGTTTTCGGACAGGGAACAAGAACTCCTATTGCCATCAGTATCTTAGTAAAGGATGGCTCGGATGCTCATGAGCTCTATTACCATGATATTGGTGACTACTTGAGCCGAAATGAAAAGTTACAAATCTTGGAAAATTCCAATAATATTAATGGACTCAACTGGCAACAGATTATTCCCGATGAAAATCAAGATTGGATTAATCAGAGAGATCCTAATTACCAAAACTATGTTAGCATTGTCGGTGAACAAGCATCACCATTTTATAATAATGCAATTGGGGTAAGTACAAATAGGGATGCATGGGTTTATGGATATGATAGGTCATCAGTGTTGAAACATGTTAAAACTTTAGAAGACAACTATAATACTGAAGTAGAGAAAAATGAACGTGAAGCTGGTTTGCTTGATCCTAAGAAGATAAAGTGGACAGTAAAACTAAAGGATTATTTAACTAAGGGATTAAAATTAGAGTTTGACCCAAGTAAAATTCAGCTTAGTATGTACAGACCATATACGAAGAAATGGCTGTATTTTAATGATGATGTTGTGGAAAGGCCTGGACAATATTATAAAAAGTGGGGAAAAGATAATTTGACTCTTGTGACTACTGGTCGAGGTGCTAGTCGAGACTTTTCTGTATTAGCAACTAATGTAATTCCAAACATGGATACGCTTGAAAAGGGCCAAGGGTTTATGCGTTATGACAACGAGCAAAACGATGTATCTGATCTATTTGAAACAAATCATGATAATGTAAATCAAGCATTTGCAGATAAAATTGGATTGTCTCTTGATGATACTTTTGCTTATGTCTATGGCTTGCTTAATTCTCCAGAATATCAGCAGAAATATGCTAATGATTTGAAGAAAGATCTAGCTCGCATCCCTATCGTAGCTAATAAGGAAAAATATGTTGAAGTCGGCAAGAAGCTGATGGATTTGCATATCAACTATGAAGAAGTACCTGTTTACGACGGAGTTCAGATTGTAGCCCGCGAAAATCCAAGCTATGTTGTTAAGAAGATGAAGTTTGGCAAGAAGAGGGATGCAGAGTCTGGCAAGTTGGAGAAAGACAAGTCAACCATTATCTTTAACTCTGATATCACTATCAAAGACATTCCCGAAAAGGCTTATGAGTACGTTGTAAATGGACGTTCTGCTATTGAGTGGATTATGGATCAATACCAGGTTAAGACTGATAAGAAGTCTGGTATTACCGATGATCCTAACGACTTTAGTGATGATCCAAAGTACATCTTTAACCTGCTTCTTCGGATTATTAACGTGTCTCTCCAGACTGTTGATTTAGTTAACAACTTGCCTAAGTTAGAAATAATTGAATAGAGATGAAAAAGGAAGCTAATTAGCTTCCTTTTTTTGATTTGCGTAATACGAAATCATAGTATAATATAGATAGAAAACGTAATACGTAATCAAAGGAGGATTTGATATGCCTAGAGGTGGGTTTAGAAAAGGTGCGGGACGGCCAAAAAGTGGTCGTAAAGTTCATACAATTCGGGCAACTAATGAAGAATGGAAGCTTATTAAAGCTTATGCTGAGCAAGTGAAAACTGGTAAATTGCCGGAAATATCAAAGGGGCAGGATGTGAAGCCAACTGGAAAAGCAAAACCAGCTGTAAAGAAGTCAAAGAGTACTAAGAAGCTCGGTCAACTAGCGTATGCTACCGTTGTTTTTGGTAACCCGGAGAAGATTAAATACGGATGCTTTTTCTGTATCCCAGAGGGCGAAAAGTACGCAATAAAGGCGTATTTTTGCCTAACGAGTGAGGCACCTACAAACGTATGGAATGTACTGGATGAAGTGGACGTTACCTATGGCTATCTAATGCCAGCTACCAGTGGTTGGGTCTGGAAAAATGCTGAAGGTCAAAAGCTTTTAGGACCAGATTCAGAAATTCTATCGAGAAAGAAGACAATTAAAGCTGCATTTGCCTGTTGGCTTTCAGAACTGTTGGTGAATCAAAAGAAAGTTAGAGCTAAGGAACTCCAGGAAAGATAATTAAGACTGGAAAGATACTTGATAAAGTAAAATGGGCCTTATTATTTTGCCGATATACCAATTGCTTAAAAACGATGTGTTAGGCTGATAATAAGAATAATAGCGAAAAATCAAATCCTAAAAGAAGGATGGCAACAAGGGGAAGCATGTGCACAGCATGGATAGAAAAGTAGGTTCCTACAATTTTGGTGTAGTTGTCTTTAGGATATCCTAAAATCAAAAGACCATCGGACGTTGTTTGGTTAAAGACAGGATAATCTTTGAGATAGCCTTTAGAAAAATTTGCTATATCTTGTAAGGTATAGGTTTCAGGTACATTTTTGGTAAGGTTGAATGTCCAGTAACTCTTCTCCTTAGAAGCTAGGTAAATTGCCCAAATGTTAGCTTTATTAAGTGCCTTGGCGAATTTTTGTGAAATTGCTTTGATGTTTAATAAATCAGATACCAAAGATAGCATATTTTGCGGAGCTGGTTTTGGCTAGTTTCTTTTTTTATTTCAAGCAAAAATCCTTTTTAAAGGCTATACTGTTAGCTGAAAGGGGTTTTACTCGATGAAAAGAAATAGTCTAGGAGGGATGTTATGTATTTTGAACTACCTACGATTAAATCGTAGGAATCGCGTCACGCGATTACATTACGTGTACATTAAAAAAACGATACACGCTCCGAACCTAGTTATAATGACTGGAAATACCGCCACTATACTAAATATATAATATTCACTAATTATCGCACCCATTTTGACTCGCTCAGGGTGATACGCATAATTTTGTGCTATTAGTTCGGTAGGATTTGGTTCCGTTTCCTAAAAAAAACTTCTTTTTTTAAATTATTTCCACCAAGTTACTTGCTTTTAATTTAGGATAATCCCTTAATTTTACATGTTTTTCTGGGTGTAAGCCCCATTCCCTAATGTTTAAGGCTGCGTTATAATCCC
>FOCC01000019.1 GCA_900110005.1 Ligilactobacillus sp. WC1T17
AGAAGTAACTGTTAGTCAGCTAGAGGTTATGCCAGACCACGTACACATGTTAATTTCTTTTAAGCCTAAATACGCTCCATCTAATATTGTTAAAAATCTTAAAGGAGCGTCAGCTAGAATATGGTTTAAACAATATCCTGAAACTAAAAAATTATTGTGGGGTGGACATTTGTGGTCGCCTAGTTATTATATGGGGACTTTAGGTGATATGAGTAAAGACGTTGTAGAAAAATATATTGAATCGCAGTATACAGAAGCTATGAGAAGGCAACTTAAAGGCTATTATGGTAAAAATAGATAAGACAGTTTGGCGGGCTTGACCCCTGATTAAAATCAGAGGTTTGCGCCCGTTTTATAATCAAGACATTTACGACCTGTATAAAGATGTCGAAATAAATCCGGGGTCTACTTGATTTCATCTTCCTTCAACAGCAAAAATTGGCTTCAAGATATGCGGGCCAGTGGAACTTATAAGAATCTTCCAAACCAGCCTTTTTGGGAAATGAAGTTTTCTGCCAATTATTTGAAAAAAATTCATTTCAAGGTTTCAAAAAAATTTTAAGTCAAGCCAATGCAGGCACCAGGGCCTATTTTGTCCCTGATTCACTGTATTCTAAGGATACTTTAGCCTATCTGAAAGAAGAAGCAACAGATGGTATTACAAAAGGAGATGTCCAAACACCCTTTGTAAAAAAAAAACGGAAATTTCGCTTCGTTTCTTACCATCCAAACAGATCTTTTTTCACCTGGAACGATAATTCCAAATATGCAGTGCGAACTAAAAATCCCATCATCTGCTTAAGTACGGCTGCCAATATGAATTACATTGATATCGGCAATCTGCTGGCAGTCGGATTCGACGGCAGTCTACGCTTTGAAAATAAAACAGCAAAAAAGAAGGCCCTTACTTTCGACCGCTTGGCAGCACACAGTCTTAGCGATAACGCCATGGATTTTGCCAGTGTTCAAGGCTACATTGACGGTTTGCAAAAATCGCTTTGGAAAACGGTCACCCTCTTTTCAACCGTTATAGCGCTGTTTTTAATTGTCCTTGTTTTCATGCTGCTGGTCATATTCTCAATTTATCAGCTGGCAAATCAAGAGCGCATCGCAGTCAAAAGATTTTTATGATTCTCAAAACCGCAACTTTACCGTTTGCCGTTTATCATAATTTTAACAAGCTGCGCTTTGGAAATGGCCATTGTCCTCTTTGTCAAAAGCAAAATCGGAATTTGCTTAATTTCTATCAGCTTTGTCCTTCAGATGCTTATTTTCTGGGGATTTGCAAGCAAAAAAACAACTAATGAGGGGTAAAATGAATGCAATAACAGTTAGAAACCTGACTAAAAGCTATGGAACAAGAACCATTCTCAACGGACTTGACTTTACTATTAAGGAAGGAGAGTTTGTCGCTATTATCGGGCCGTCCGATTCGGGGAAGTCAACCTTGCTCAATATTTTAGGCATAATTGAAGAACCAAGTGCCGGTCAAATTGAATTATTTAACCAGCCGCTTCACAAAATTAACAGCCGTAAAGCAACACTATTGAGAAGAAGTACCATAAATTATCTTTTTCAGTCTTTTGCCTTAATATCAGACATGACCGTCAAAGAAAACCTGCTTTTGGGTATGAAATTTGTTAAAAAAAGCCAAAAACAAAAGCTTGAAAAAATCAAGCAGGTGCTAACCGATTTGGATATCAGCCATTTGTCAGATGACCTTGTTAATACCTTATCCGGCGGTGAACAGCAGCGGGTTTCACTAGCCCGGGCAATCCTCAAACCCTGCAAGGTGATTTTAGCAGACGAACCCACCGGTGCATTGGATCCGCTGCATGCCCAGGATGCCTTTGACCAAATCAGACAAATGCAGCTCAAATACGGAAAAACCGTAATTATGGTGACCCATAACCATGCGGAAGCAAAAAAAGCTGACAGGATTATCGCTTTAGATAGCATCAATAAATTTTAATGTATAACCCAATGCGACCGTTCAACCATATTATTTTTTAGCGGGGATTATTTTAAGCTGCTTTTTTATTAACTTTGAAAAATACCCACAAAACTAAAATCAACCAACAGGAGGAATTTAACCGAAAATCATGCTTAAAGGACTTATTTTTGATATGGATGGTTTATTGATTGATAGTGAACCAATATCATATCAAGCTTTCAACCAAATGCTGGCACCAAAGGCTAAACATATTTCTAAAGTTGACTATGCTAATCATTTGAATGACCACCGTATTGATGAAAATATCAATTATCTCAATAAAACTTTTACTTTAGACCTGGATCTGCCAACAGGTATTGCTCAATTTAGAGCTTTACAAAATAGTTGCTAAAAACGGCATCCCCTTGCGTCCAGGTGCTTTAGAACTCTTAAATTATGCTAAGGCACACCACTTAACCATTCATTTAGCTACTTCAAGCCATCCCAAAAAGCTCAATCTTTGCTTGAAGCAGATAATATTTGGAATTTATTTGATACCTATAATTTTGGTACGGAAGTTGCTTCAGGCAAACCAGCACCTGATATCTTTTTAGAGGCTCAAAATAAAGCAAAACTCAAAAAAGAAGAACTTTTAATCTTAGAAGATAGTCAAGCTGGGATCTTAGCTGCACATCAAGCCCAAATCCCGGTAATCTGCATTTTCGATGTCAAAAAGCCAAAAGCAGAAATTTTGGTCTATACAGCCGCTGTTTATCCTCGTTTAGATTATGTCATTAAATTATCTTGATAAATAAAAAAAGCAGCCTGCAAAGCTGCCTTTTTTAGTTTAATTCACGAATTTGTCGATCAATCGCCTCGCGATAATTGCGGATTAATTCTAAAGTAAGTTTCAGCCAAATATCACGTGAACTCTTTTTACTTTGCAAAAGTCCCATCACCAAAGATTTTATCCCTTTTTGCGAAAACAAATCGCGCAAATAAGGACTGTCAGACCCTTCAGCTAGTTGATATAAGGTATTTAAGAAAAAAGCCTTCTCTTCCGGTGTCGTTTCATCGACCCATCTTTGAATTGCTTGCCGGTTAATCTTGGCAAAGGGAGTTGGACTATTAGCTGTTACAAAGTACCCGTCATTAATCTGCCAAGTAAACATATTGTGCTGCAAGGGTCCTAGACTACTGCTTTTAACGACGACATAATCATCGCTACTGTCTAGCATCGTACCAAAAAGGCTATCTTCGGGGATATATTTGTGGATAATCTTTTGTAAATATTTAGCGCTCTGTCTTTGTTGTTTTGAAAGGCTCAAAAAACCCGGCCCATCAAAATTATCACACCTAATCAATAAGCTTTGAAATGACACAGGTGCTGCTAAAGCACTGTAAATCGCCAGGTTACCCCCTTTAGAATGTCCGCCTAAATAATAGTGTCCCGAATTATTGGCAACAATATGCTTAAAGTAATGTAAAGCCGCCTTTTGCGACGGAATTACCCGTTTATAAGATAAACTGAGGCTTTCTTTCCAACCGGTAACTGTCGCATTAGTTCCCCGGTAAGCAATGTAATAAGTATCAGGTGTCAATTTAAATGTGACTGCACCAAATTGCATTTCTTCAGCCGGATCTAATTTACGCTGAAAATTTTGCCAGGTAATATTTTGAAACCGCCGACTTTGACACAATAACTGTAGCAAACGCTGGTTGTCTTCGCCACCTAAGATATGGCTGGTCATCTTAGTTATCATTTTAGCATCGCTCAAATCTTTAAAACAGTTAATTGCCTTGGCCTGACTATAATCAAAATAAGCAGCCTGTGCCAAAATAAGGGAGTCTAAAGCTGTTAACGCTTCTTCAGCAAAAGTCTTTTGGTTCGTTAAAACATAATCAAAAATTGTGCCCATAACGTCCACGCTTATAATTGAGCTAAAGCATCATTTTTCACTAATCGATGCGTCAAGGCCGTGCCACCTACAATCAATTTCTTCATCTTAAACCACCCCTTCTTTATCTTATTCAGAGATGAATCTTTGCCGATTTTATTTAAGTATACCATTATGACAATCAAAAATCCTCGGATGCCGCGGTTTAATTTCCGCATATGTTTCCCTGAAACGGGTAAATAATTTGATGCCTTTTTTTGCATAAGATAAGCTTTAGAAAGCAGCAGCGCTCTGTTTACTAAGGTGGTATAATTAGGAAGTATTATTTACGAAAGAAGTTGTTTAAATGAAAGATGATGCATGTACCTCAATTATGGTCGGGAAAAAGGCTGCCATGGAAGGCTTTACCATGATTGCCCGCAATGACGATACCTTTTCTCCCCTTGAGCCGCAAAAGTTCGTTGTAAATGAAGCCGTTCACGGACAAAAAGGACGTCATATCAAGTCCTGGCTCAATGGTTTTGAAATGGATTTGCCCGAAGATGCCTACCGCTATACTGCTGTTCCTAACGTTAATTACAAGGAAAAAGGCTACTATGAAGAAAGCGGCATCAACGAAAAAAATGTCGCCATGTCTGCCACCGAATCGACCTACAGTAACGAATGTGTTTTAGCCTTTGATCCTTTGGTTGAAGATGGTTTAGATGAAGACTGCATTGTAAACGTTGTCTTGCCCTACGTGGACTCTGCCCGGCACGCGGTCCGCTTTTTAGGCAAATTAATCAAAAAATATGGTTCTCCTGCCGGCAATTCCGTCCTCTTTTCTGACAAAGATGAAATCTGGTACATGGAAATCGTAACCGGCCACCACTGGGTTGCCCAACGGATTCCCGATGACTGTGTGGCTGTTGCGCCCAACCGGGTTTCTATCCAAGCAGTCGACTTTAACGACAACGAATATTTCATGTGGAGTGAAGGCATCCGGGAATTTGTCGAAAAATACAAGTTAAACCCCGACTTCGACCAATGGAACGTCCGCCACATTTTTGGAACTTATAGCGAACAAGATCGCCACTACAACACCCCTAGACGCTGGTACGCCCACAAGCGTTTTGACCCAAGCTTTGATTGCGACCCGCAGGACCCCGATATTCCTTTCATCAGAAAGGCCACCCACAAGATCAGCCGCGAAGAAATCGAAGCTGTCCTTGGTTCTCACTACCAAGACACTGTCTACGATCCTTTGGGCAAACTTGGCAGCGAATCTGAAAAATACCGCTACCGTCCTATCGGCTTGAACAGGACGCAAAACGCCCACATCCTGCAAATCCGCGACGATGTGGAAGCTGACCTGGCCGGAGTAATGTGGCTTTGCATTGGTGGGCCAACCTTTACGCCTTTTGTACCATTCTTTACCAATATCAATGATACAGACCCATCCTACAATAACACCAGCTTCGAATACAACGCAAACGATGCCTGGTGGTTCTACAAATCATTTGCGGCTTTGGTTGAAAGCCACTACAGCCAATTCGTTCAAAAAGACGTCAAATACTTAGAAGAGCTCAACCGCTACTACCGCAGCCGGGTAGCAAAAATTATTAAGCAAGCGCAAAATAAAACCGGTAAAAAATTGACAAAATTCTTAACCAAGGCTAACCAGGAAACCGTCGCCCACACCAAGGCAGATACCGACAAACTTTGGGGCGAATTATTCAAGGATTCAATCATGATGTCCAAGCTGACCTTTAAGATGGATAAAAACCTGTAAAAATAAAGACCTGACTTTTTTTATGAAAGTCGGGTCTTTTTTTGCATATTAAAATAACAGCCGTTGGTCGTTTTAAGGCTTTGCGCCCTGTCTTTGATGTCAGAGAAAAGCACCAAAAACTTGTTTCATGCAGACCAGTGGAAAGTTTAAGTTAGAAAAATATCTTGACTATACATATATATAATTTATGTGTAATTTTTATTAATTTCGTGATATCTTGTGGTTTTGTACTCATTGCCAACAAAATACAAAACTTACAAAGATTTAAGGTCGTTTATTGGGAGGAAAAAATTGATTTGGCAATCATTGGACCTGTCACCCAAACATAGAGGTCTTAACCTATAATTTTAGTTTTACATTGACACCGTGTCACCGCAGCGGTAAAATATAACCAATCAAAAAGTGACACAGTGTCACTCGAAAGGAAATGAAAATTATGTTTCTTGCTTTTAACGAACTTAAACAAGAAAAATTACGTTATATCATGATAATCATCATGCTGGCCCTCTTATCATACCTGATATTTATCCTGACCAGCCTGACTTTAGGACTGGCCAACGAGAATACCGCTGCAATCACCGGTTGGAATGTCAAAACCGGAGTCTTAGAAAAAAGTTCCGACGCCAACCTGCGCCAATCTCTGCTGACTGCTGACCAGGTTAAAAAATTAACCAAGGATTCTGACACAGCAGTTGTTGCCGAAACTTCTGTTGTGACTAAAGACAAGGGTGCCTCAAAAATTTCTGCAACTTTTGTCGGCCTAAATAAGAGCCAATTCATTGCCAAAGAATTGCAAATCACTTCCGGCCGTAAAGCAAAAACCAGCTCAGAAATTGTCATGGATGATTCCTTCCAAAACAAAGACTACAAACTCGGCCAAAAGGTCAGCTTAAATGACAGCAGCAAAAAATACAAAATTATCGGTTTCACCCATGATGCCAAGCTGAACATCGCACCTATCGTCTACGGCTCAATCTCAACTTGGCAAAACCTTCGCGAAATCGGAACAAACTTCGGCGGAAGCGGGATTTTCTCAAAGAAAGCTGATTTTACGACCTCCGTTAAAAATACCAAGGCTTATACCCTTAAGGAAATCATCAATAAACTTCCCGGCTACTCATCCCAAAATATGACCTTCTCGTTTATGATTGGCTTTCTAATGATTATTTCCCTGGTTATTGTTGCGGTCTTCTTGTACATCATCACCCTGCAAAAACTCCCTAACTACGCCGTCTTACGGGCCCAAGGCGTTCCAAGCGGCTTTTTAATCAGAGCGACTTTGGCTCAATCACTGATTTTGATGATTTTCGGTCTGATTGCAGCGCTGATTTTAGTTGCAATCACTGCTTTGGCTATGCCGGCAGATGTCCCTATGACCTTTAACTTAGGCTTAACGGCCGCCGTCAGTGCAGCCATGATAATCATGGCCATTATCGGAGCACTGATCCCCGTCCGGATGATCGCAAAAGTCGACCCGGTTTCAGTGATTGGAGGCTAAAATTATGGAAAATATTACTTTAAGAAACATTAACAAATACTTTGGTCAAGATATTTCACGGGTCCACGTTTTAAAAGACCTCAGCTTTTCCGCCGACCCGGGTGAGATGGTCTTGATTTTAGGTCCATCCGGTTCCGGGAAGAGTACTTTTTTAACTATTGCCGGCGGCTTGCAGACACCCGATTCCGGCAGTGTTTTCATCGGAAATGAAGACCTGACCAAACTCTCAAACAAGAAAAAAGAAGAACTGCGTCTCAATAAAATCGGCTTTATCCTTCAAGCCTACAATTTAGTGCCATACCTGACTGTTAAGCAGCAGTTTGACCTGGTTGACCGGGTTAAAAAGACTGCCAATATGCCGCGAGAAGAGTTTAACCAAGTCATCCAAAAACTGGATATCGGGCCAATTCTTAATAAATATCCCGATACCCTCTCCGGCGGACAAAAACAGCGGGCAGCGATTGCCCGCTCCCTTTACGCCAATCCCGATATTATTTTAGCCGATGAGCCGACAGCTTCTCTAGATGCAAAAAGGGTCAAAGAAGTCGGCGGCCTTCTGCAAGACCTGGCTCATCAATACCAAAAGACAATAATTGTCGTCACCCATGACATCCGTCTCAATGACTTTGCCGACAAGATTTATCACCTGGATGATGGTCTTTTGCATTTAGCCTGATTTTTTTGGTAAAATTACCCTAAGAATTATCTGCAGTAAAGGGGGATTTTATGCCAAGCACTACTTTTGAAAAACTGCCTTCAGAAAAAAAGGAACGTATCCTAAGCGCGCTCCTGCATGAATTCAGCCAGTATCCGCTGACCCAATCCCAAGTGGCCAGAATTATCAAAGAAGCTCACATTTCCCGCGGGGCCTTTTACAAATACTTTGCTGACTTGACAGATGCTTATACCTGCCTGTATCAAGGGTCTTTAAAAGAAATCCATGCCGGCCTTTCGGTACGTGCCCCGCTCAGTAAAGAAACTGTCGGGCTTTATGTCAATAGTGTCAAAGACTTCCTCGAAAATGCCGCCAAGAGCCCCTACCGCGATTTGGTTAAAATGCACACTTTGTATAACGCTGCATTTTTAGAAGAAAAGCCCCTGCCCATCCAGGCTTCGCCTAAGATGTGGGCGGTGACCTCTCTTTGCCACCAAACTATCCGTGACATCTTGCTGCAGCCCAAAGAAAAGAATGCGGCTCTCAAGCGCCTGGAAACCGCCTTATCAGCCTTAATCTAAAATCAAAAGCAAACCACCCAAAGACTGAAACATTCCTGCATCGTTCGCTTTTGGTTTTCTTTTTATAAAACGAAAGTCTCGTTAACTCGTGTAATCTGCTTCATCTTTTCTGTTTTTAAGCGGTTTAGTTGGGATTATGCATATTTTGAAAATAAAATATGGCTCTTAGCTTCATTAATAGAACATCTCAAGATATTGAATTTTAACTAATCAAAGTCTTGCGTCAAACTTGGCGCAAGGCTTTTTTTAAGCTATACTTTAAGCAAGATTACTTTGTAGGTGAATTTTATATGAATGAAGATCAACGTTTCGAACTGCTTTACCAAGTAGGTGAAGAACTCTTAAAAGACGGAGCTGAATTGGGACGCGTCGAAACAACCGTCGCTTATTTAGCAGAAAGCTTTGAACTGCAAGAATTTTCCTGTTTTATTATGATTAACGGCATCTTTATGACCTGCCGCAAACATAACGGAGACGTCTTAGCTAAAAATAAAGAAGTTCCTTTGGCCACTGTCCAGCTGGATAAAATCGATGCTATCAATGATTTTTCCCGCAAATTAACAGCTAAGAAAATCTCGATTGCTGCTTTCAGCCGGCAATTCAACCAAATTAAACAGGATTATCAACCACAGTTAAAGCGGCAGTTTTTGGCCTATTGCCTTGGCAGCGCTAGTTTTTGTATCATCTTTAACGGTACCTTGCCCGAAAGTTTTGCCGCGCTTTTTTTAGGCCTTTTTATGGCTTTTTATTTGCTTATTTTAACACCCAAGTTAAAGCTCTCCAAGATTTCATTAAATATTTCAGCCAGTTTTTTGGTAAGCATTTTAGCTCAAATCATTCATGGCTTCTTTCCTTGGCTAAAGCTCAGCAGTCTCGTGATCGGCGGCATTATTGCTCTTGTACCGGGAATCTCCATTGTCAACGGCATCCGCTACCTCTTTAACGAAGACTACCCTTCTGGTTTGGCTCAAGTCACCGACGCTTTAGTGATTTCTTTGTGTATTGCCTTTGGTGTTGGCTTAGCGCTGTGGACATTCGATTTATTATAGAGGTGGAATAATGTTTGCGATTTTTTTACAATTGGCAGCTGCCTTTTTAGGAACTTTCTCTTTTGCTATTATTTTTAAAACCCCCAGTAAATATTACGTTGCTTGCGGTTTAATCGGTACTATAGGCTGGGGCGTTTATCTTTTGATAATGGCGGCTATGCATAGTCTTTTTGCCGCTTCCTTAATTTCTTCTTTTGTCTTGATTGTTTTATCCCGCTTCGCCGCCTACAATCTCAAAGGGCCGGTAACTATTTTTTTAGTTTGCGGAATCTTTTGCATTGTCCCAGGAATTGGTATCTATAACGTAGCCCATAATTTTGTCAGCAACGACTTTAATCAAGCTTTCACCAATGGAATTTCCGTCCTTAAAGTGTGTTTAGCTATGACTTTAGGAATTGCTTTTGGCTACGAACTTCCTGCCAAGTTGTTCATCAAGCTCAAAAAATAAGGCTTTGACCGTGAGTCAAAGCCTTTTTATTACCACACTGTTTTTTCCCCGTTAGCTAAAATTTTAGCTTTTCTTTCCAATTAGATATGCTTCCTTGGTAAAACCGGCCAACTTAGCTTCATTCCAAGAATCATCGGCGTAAACATCGCCTAAACTAGGCCACCGCATATAATCCTGCAATTTTTGCATTTGCAATTTGATAGCAGCCAAATCATCTTGACTGCCATACCCCGTAATCAAAACAACTGAATGTTTATCTTTTAACTCATGATTATAGTTGTAAAAGCGGTCAATCACCGTCTTCAATTGCGCATTGATTCCAAAATAATACATTGATGAAACTAAAACGACAACATCTGCTTCCAACAGTTTAGGTATAACTTCTTTTTCAATCAAATCATCATCTTGAATGCCAACTTCCGTTCCGCTGCCTTTTTCCATTTGCAGATAAAATGGCTGCGTTTTGCCTTGCAAACCGGCATCATAGCGGTAAACTTCATTTTCAGCTTCTAAAGCTCCCTTTTCAAAAGCATCTGCCAATTGTTTGGACATCCCTGGATTATGCGGACTGCCGGTTAAAATAACAACTTTACTTATTAACTCAGCTCCTAATATAACTAAAAAACGGTGCAGTTTACCACTACACCGCTTACTTAAAACCAAATTGCAATTTCGCGTTCAGCACTTTCAACGCTATCTGATGTATGCACGACATTTTGAATCGCACCTTCCGTTTTAATCGCATAATCTCCGCGAATAGTACCAAAAGCTGCTTTGGTTGGATAAGTATCACCGGCCATACGGTGCATTTCATCAACCACACCCAAGCCTTCAACGACCATGGCTACAATTGGGGCACTTTCCATGTATGACACAATACCTGGAAAATATGGCTTGCCAACTAGTTGGTTGTAGTGTTCTTTTAACATGTCATCGGTTGCTTGAACCATCTTCATATCAACTAACTTGAAACCTTTTTCTTCAATCCGTGTAATGATATGCCCAATGTGATGGTTTAAATATCCGTCTGGCTTAATTAAGACTAAAGTTCTCTCTGTCATGTTAACACCTCTTCATATATTCTCTTCTTAGCTTACCATGATTCACGGTTGACGTCTATTTTTAACCCTTAAAAATCTACCGGTGCCAATTAACGCCGGTAAAATTTTGATCAGAAGTTAAACCGTGCATAATGATTTGACCAACATCCGGCATTATTTTATCCATTTGCTTAGGATTACTTTGTTCATGAATATAGATTGCTTGAAGCAAAACCATAATCGCTTCATCACTAGCAGGGGTCGTAATAAACCCTGATTTGCGTCCTTCTTTAATGATTAATTTCAAAATAATATCAGCTTTAACTTTGGCATAATCCAACAAAGATTTATTTTGCCGCAAAATCTCGACAAATTCTTTAATGACCGGTTCAGGCATTCTTTCATTCAAATGGATTTGCTTTGGCAAAGCCTCTAACCGTTTGACAAAAGTCATTTCCGGTTTTTGCAAGTAATCGAGTACTTCAATTGTATGATGATCAATAATTTTTTTAATTACTAATTCAATCAATTCATCTTTGTTGCCAAAATACTTATACATCGTCACATAAGAAATCTTTGATTCTTGACTGATTTGTCTTACATTCGTTGCTAAAAAGCCATTTTTGGTCATTAAACTGAGGGCAGCATCGATAATTTTCTGCTTATTTTTCGCTTTTTTGGCCTCACGATTCATTTAATAACCTCCTTACTCTTTTCTATGCTAGTAGTATATCACGCCAAAGTTAAATATTTCATTTATTTATTTAATTTTTATTGACAAATAATTTTTACTGTGTAAAATAAAGCACATAAATTAAACAATTGATTTTAATGTTTAAGTTTTTATAAAGGAATGTGATTAAATATGGCTTACTTAGAGCTGAAAAATATCAAAAAGTCCTATTATCTGGGCAAAGAAGAATTTCCCGTTTTAAAAGGCATAAGTTTAGACTTCGAATTAGGCGAATTTGTTTCTATTTTGGGTGAATCAGGGGGCGGAAAGTCAACTTTGATGAACATCATTGGCGGGTTAGACCGGGCCTTTGAAGGTGAAGTTATCGTCAACGGCCAAAAGCTGGACCATAGCCAGGAAAAGAAGATGGACCAGTATCGCCGCGATGAAATCGGCTACATCTACCAATCCTACAACCTAATCAACCACCTGAATGTTTTGGAAAACGTCAAGCTGTCTTTAGATATGACCACTTTGACTGCCAAGGAACGTGACAATCGGGCCATGGGCCTTTTAAAAAGAGTCGGCTTGGCAGAACATGCCAAGAAGTATCCTAACCAGCTGTCCGGGGGTCAAAAGCAGCGAGTCGCCATTGCTCGGGCACTTGCCAGTGACCCTAAGGTAATCATTGCCGACGAACCTACCGGGGCTTTGGATGCGGAAAACACCGAAGACGTTTTGAAGATGTTAGACGAAATTGCCGCTGAAGGCCGGCTGGTTATCGCAGTGACCCACTCCCAGCACGTAGCCGATGCAAGTACTCGGATTGTCCATTTGGCAGAAGGTCAAATTGACGGCGATGAACGCCTTCGTCCGGCCTACCCGGTAGATAATGCCAGCCACCGTTTAACCTCAAAGGCCTTGTCATTTGCAACCAGCATGAAGTCGGCTTTCAAGCACTTCAAGTACCACCTGGGTCGAAACTCCCTGATTATCGCTGGGACTGCCATTGGGCTATTCGCGGTTATCTTATTTAGCGGTTTAGGCACCGGGGTTAACGGTTATGTTAATAAGCAGATTACCGACATGGTCAATCCTAATGCCATCTTAGTTACCCGCTACATCAAGACTTCTTCAAGTACCGGTTCAACTTCAGGTGGAGCCTCGACCTCATCAACGGGCACTTCAACCGGTACTACTGGGACTTCTAGCAATGCTGCCCGTCAGCAGGCCATGATGTCCATGATGTCCGGGAGTGCTACCAAAGATTTCAGCAAGTCCGAAGTTAACAAGATTAAAAATTTAAAGCACGTTGACTCTGTGCAAAAGCTCTACTCTGCATCATCTGTTACTGTTGAGTACAATAACAAGTCTGCTGTGGCAACCACTTTATCCAACTGGACTTCCTCAAACTCCAACGGTTCTATCAAAAACGGGACTAAGCCTGATGTCGGCGAAGTTGTCTTAGACAAGAATACTATTGCCAAGTACCTGAAGAAAAAAGGTCAAAAAACCAGCTCTTTAATCGGCAAGACTGTTAACCTGTCCTACACTACTACCGGCAAGAATGGCAAGCAGGTTACGGTTAAGTTTAAAGCCAAGGTTTCTGGGATTGCTTCGGGCCAATCAGGCGCATCATATATTAACACCAAGACTTTAGTCAAGGCGATGAAGGACAATGCTGTTAAGCCTGTTTCTTCAGCCTTAGCTGTTAAAGTTGACAGCATGGACAACACAAACGATGTTACCAAGAAGATTGAAAATATTAAGAAAGATGGCGACCAGATGTTCAACGCAACCTCTGTCTCATCCATGATTTCAACTGTGCAAACTTACATTGACTTAATTACCAATATTCTCTCAGGTATCGCTGCTATCTCACTGTTAGTTTCTGCCTTGATGATTATCGTAACCATGTACATGTCTGTTGCCGACAGGACCAAGGAAATCGGGATTTTGCGTGCCTTGGGTGAAAGCAAGACCGACATTCGCCGGATGTTCATCTCCGAATCATTGATTATAGGGTTAATCTCCGCCGTAGTCTCAACTATCATTGCCTTTGTTGCACAAGCCGGTGTCAATGCTGCCTTGTCAACCATCGCATCATACGCTTTCATCCAGATTTCATTTGACAATATCGTATCAGTCTTTGTCATCGCCGTAGTTATTTCCTTGTTAGCTGCCTGGCTCCCAGCCCGTCACGCTGCATCCTTGAATCCAATTGATGCTTTAGCTGCTGACTAATATCTAAAAAAATATTTTCTACATGTAAAAAGCCCCTAAAAGACCAAATCTTTGGGGCTTTTTAGTTTGCTGCTTTTTTCGATGATGGGCCGTAAATCAAGACTGCAATTGCAAAAAATGCTGCAGCAACAATCCTGACATAAATTCAAACCTTATTTGTATAGCAAAAAAATTTCCCAGCCACGCATGACCGGGGAATTTCTTACTATTATTCTTTAGTCAGCTCTTAGTCTAAGAACTTAGGGTTGCCGACAACACCGAAGGCATCTGCCAATTCGTGGAGCTGTTCGTCAGTGATAGCTTGCTTAATTTGCCCGCCTTGAGCACCAATTTGACTGTAGATTGTAGCAGCTTTTTCAACTGTTTCAATCAAACCGAATGTTTCATCTGGATTGTCACCGACAGCGAAGATACCGTGGTGAGGCCACATAACAACCTTATATTCTGACATCTTCTTAGCAGTTGCTTCACCGATTTCGTTAGTACCTGGTGTCATGTAAGGGATGATACCAATACCTTCTGGAAATACTACCAATGATTCAGCCTGCATCTTCCATAAGAGACGGGAAATGTGACGTTCGTCCAAATCTTGAGTAAATGAAAGTGCAATGAAGTTTGTTGGATGGCAGTGCATAACCACACGGTGGTTAGGGTTAACCTTTAAGCGGGCGATGTGAGCCATCAAGTGGGTTGGCAATTCTGAAGTAGGACGGGCACCGTCTTCAAAGCCCCAGCGTAGTTCTGCCTTTTGACCATCGTCTGAGATGCGGATTAAACCTGCATCCTTGGTTGGGCGGGAAGTAACATTACGGAAGTAGCGGCCGGAACCTGTAACCAGGAAGTATTGGCCTGCAACTTCTTTAGCGTCAAAGCCAAGGTCGAATTCACGCTTAGTTTTCTTAACGTCTTCAAAGTCCTTCAAATCTTCTTCAGTCAAACGAATACTTACGTTACCACCGTTACGTTCATCCCAACCGGCATCGTATGAACGGAAAGTGATATCACGCAATTGTTGTACGTAGTCTGAGTCGATAAATTTAGTCATTTTATGATTCCTCCGAAAATTATATCTGTCTTTATTTTTTTAATTGTAAATTCTTTTTTATTAAGCACGCTTGGATAAAACGTCTTTTTCGTATTGGCGAACTTCTGCCAACCAGTCCAACCCAACAGGCACATTGTTTCTGCGGCAGAATTCATCCCAAACAGCACCGAATGGATAGCTCTTAAGTTCTTCTGTTTCTGCCAAACGGGTTGTGAAATCGTAGTTTTCTTCGTCCTTCTTCAATTCGGCGATTGGTGCTAGGTATGCTTGCAAGAAGGCCTTTTGCGTAGCGCGGGCACCGATGACCCAAGCTGCAATGCGGTTGATAGTTGCATCGAAGAAGTCGATACCAACGTTAGTCTTCTTTAATAAGTCTTCACGGACAAGTGTGCGGGCGATGCGAACCAAAGTGTCATCCAAGATAACTACATGATCTGAGTCCCAACGAACTGGACGAGAAACGTGGAGTTGCAGCCCCTTGCCGAACAGTAAGAATGATGAGAACTTGTCTGAAACATCTTCTGTTGGGTGGAAGTGGCCGGAGTCAATTGTCCATAACTTGTTGCGGGTCAAGGCGTAGTTTGCGTAGAATTCGTGAGAACCGGTAGTGTAAGCTTCGATACCTGTCCCGAATAACTTACCTTCGTAAGTTTCGATGGTATTTTCTTCTGGAAATTGTTCTTCATTGATTTCATCCAAGGCTTCCATCAAGCGCTTGCGTGGAGCTAATTTGTCGATTGGGTTGTCCTTGAAGCCGTCTGGAATCCAGAAGTTGTTGACTGATTGTTGACCCAATTCTTGGCCAAAGTAGTTGGCAATCTTGCGTGATTGCTTGCCGACACGAATCCAGAAGTCACGGACTTCTTTTTCAGGTGAAGATAAAGTCATGGAGTTCTTAACCATTGGGTGGGAGAAGAAAGTCCCATTCATGTCAAGACCAACGCCTTCTTTTTTAGCCCAGTCTACCCAGTACTTGAAGTCTTCTGGACCAACTTCGTCCAATTCTTTCTTCTTGTCAGTCACAGCGTAGATTGAGTGAAGAGCAACCTTTTTCTTTGAACCTGGGATAAGGCTCAAAGCTTCGTGCAAGTCGCCGGTTAATTCGTCCGGTGTGCGGGCACGGCCAGGGTAATTACCAGAAACTGTCAAACCATCACCCAAGTCAACGTCAGGGTTTAAGAAACCGTGAACGTCGTCTCCTTGCCAGCAGTGAACTGATAAGGTGAAGTCTTCCATTGCCTTCAAGGCAGCTTCTGTGTCAACGCCAAGTTCTGCGTAGCGTGCTTTGGCTAATTCGTATGCGTCTTTTACTTCTTGTTCTTTAACCATGTTTAAGTCCTCCGTTATTTTTCCAAGAATGCTTGATAGTCTTTCAAGACTTGTGAATATTCATTAGTTTTAGGTTCAAATTCCTTTAAATCAAAGGAATCAGCAATCAATTGGCGACCTTCTTTAAGATTTTTAACATCGCCGTTTGAAATCATGGAAACCATGATGTTGCCGATGGCGGTAGCTTCGCCTGGACCTGCGACAACCTTAATTTGAGCCAGGTCAGCGGTTAATTGGTTCAGTAAGGCAACATTGGAACCTCCGCCGACGATGTTTAAAGTTTCAATCTTTTGGTCTAGGATTTGACCGAGCTTTGAAATCTGATTGGCATAGAATAAGGCCAGGTTTGAATAGGCAGCCATGACCAACTCGCCTGGAGTTTTAGGGACCTTTTGGCCGTGTTCCTTGCAGTAGGCCTGCAGTTCCTTAATCATGCTTTCAGGGTTGGTGAAGCGGTCATCGTTGATGTCGATGAACTGTTCAAACGGCTTAACCTGACCGGCTAATTCAGCCAGTTGCGGGAAGGAGTACTTGCCGTCGTATTCTCTTTGAATACATTGGACAACCCACATCCCCATGATGTTCTTCAAGAAGCGGTAAGTCCCGTAAGCGCCCCATTCGTTAGTGTAGTTTTCCAAATAAGCTTCGTGGCCGTTTTCAGGAATTCTAAGCTCCTCGCCAAGCAGTGACCAGGTTCCTGATGACAGGAAGGCCCAGTCATGCCCCTTACCCGGTGCCCCGACAACCGCAGAAGCTGTATCGTGTGTCGCAACTGTGATTACCCGTACCTCAGGCAGGTCGTTTGCTTCTTTCAAGTCTTCCTTGACTTGACCCAGGTAAGTCCCGGCATCAACCAAAGGAGGAAACTTTTCGGAAGCAACTCCGATTTCATCCAAGAGCTTGTTGTCAAAGAGTCCATGACGCAGGTTCAGCATTTGAGTGGTTGAAGCATTGGTTACTTCAGTGACCGCCTTGCCTGTCAGAACATATCCGATGTAGTCAGGCACCAGCATGATGTACTTTGCTTCGTCCAAGAGGTCCTTGTCTTCCTTGTACAATTGGTACAAGGTGTTGAAGTCTTGGAATTGAATCCCTGTCTTCTTGTAAATTTCTTCTTTAGAGATTGAAGCTGTCAATTCTTCAACCGCATCCTTTGTCCGGGCATCCCGGTATGAGATAGGGTTGCTTAACTTCTTGCCGTCTTCTCCGACTAAGACGTAATCGACAGCCCAGGTATCAATCCCCAAGGTTACTTTATCGATTCCTCTTTGCTTAACCTTTTTCAAACCGGCCAGGATTTCACTAATCAAGTGGTCAATGTCCCATCTGTCGTGACCATCTTCCATTTTGAAGCCGTTTTTGAAACGGTGAATTTCTTCGAGTACCATTTTTCTATTTTTAATTTGAGAAAGCATTAATCTGCCGCTTGATGCTCCGATGTCAACAGCAATGTAGTATTTACTCATTTTTGCACCTTCTTTTGTATCCGTTTTCCTTATTGCACGATATATTGTATTCGTTTTCCCAATATGCTACAATGACACATATCCACTTAAAAAGTATCAAATGTACAGATAGAGAAAGGTTTAATTTTTTTATGGAACAAGCACTTATGCACCACCTTTTGGAGCTTAATGATATTGAAAAAAGGCAAAAAAAAACCGGCACCTTCATCGAAGACATGCCGGCTGAAGCCTATGTTAAGAAAAAGCAGCCAAAGACCTTGAATGACTCTTTTTTCCAGAATAAAGATATCTACGTCAGCCGCCACAACCGTTTTGCCCCCTACCCCATGCACACCCACACTTTCTTGGAAATCAACTATCTGTTGCAGGGGCAAATCGATGAAAACATTAACGGCAAAAAAATCCACCTAACCCAGGGGGATTTGATCCTGCTTGACGTAGGAACCAGCCACTCTTTGGGGACCTTGGCAGAAGACGGAATTTTGATCAATATCTCTTTTATGGATAAAAACATCTCTTTGAATTTCTTGAAGAACCTTAAGGGAAGCAATAACATCTTGTACCAGTTCTTGTTAAACCGGTCCTTAGACCGGGATGCCTCCCAGGACTACCTGATTTTTCGAACTGAACACAACCAGAAAATCCGCCAAATCCTCGACGAAATCATTGCCGAATACTACAACCAGGCAGATTTTTCGGACATTGTGATCAAGTCTTACCTAAACATTCTTATCACCCAGCTGATTAGAAACTATCAGGTTCAAGCCCCCCAAGCTGAAAATTCCAAGCAAGATCTGGCCTATGAGCTTTTAGAAGACATCGCCGCCGAATATGCCACCATCTCCCTGCAGGATTTGGCCGACCGCTATGCTTACAACCGCAATTACCTGTCTAACGTCTTTAAAGAAGAAATCGGCTTGACCTTCTCGGAGGCTTTAAACCAGCAGCGCATCATGCAAGCCCACAACCTCTTATTATCAAGCGACCTGCCTATCAGCACCATCATCGACCGGGTAGGGATTTCCAACAAGTCTTTCTTCTATAAAAAGTATTTTGAACAATACCACATGACACCTAAGGAAAGTCGAAAAGCAAACCAGACTACTATTTGGTAAGGATAAACAGGAGAAGAAATCATGAGGATTAGTCAAATTAAACTTTCATACACAGAAATTGTGTGATTCGGGATTGATATTAACGGGAATGTCTTTGACATGTACTTCAGCGGGAGTTGGTAATGTGCCGGAATACGTATGCGGCAGCCAAGAAGAAACCGATAAACTTCTTGATTACTTTACCAATAAAGCACCTAAGATTACAAAAGAATATTTGTTAGTGCATCACGATAAAAGTCTTGTAGTATCTGATGCTATAGAATTTTCTTCTAAAGGAATTTATTGTTTTGATATTACAGACTATAAAAAATATGACCAATACGGGTGCATCGCAATTCCCGAAAAGCCGCTTAATATATCTCAACTTCCATACATATCCAAAAAATAATCTCAGATCATCTTTATCCTAGAATCTTATCAAAAAGGCCCATCAAAGTAAATCATGCATATGCGTATACCACTTTCGTCAAAAATAGATTTTTATGCTCAACAAATGAATAACATGCTTTCCGGTAATTTATCAATTTTGGTAGAGATATAACATAGAGAATTTCATCGATATCGACTTTTAGCATTGCTCTTTATTTAGAAAGCGCTTACAATATAAAATGAATTTTATTGTAAAGAAGGTTTTTTGATGTTACACGAAACAATTCAGCTATATCCAGATAACAAACTAGTCACTTTGACGACCTATGTCTTAGACGACTCGTCTGAAATGCTCAAGGGCAAGGCCCGTCCCGGCATCATTATCTGTCCTGGAGGCGGCTACTTCTCTTGTTCCGATAGAGAAGCAGAACCAATCGCCATGAAATACGCTAGTGCCGGCTACCACACCTTTGTCCTGCGCTACACAATCTACAACGATAACGGCATGGCCCTTCCTGACCTAAGTAAGCCTTTGCCATTAAAAGAAGACCGGATCTTCCCAAGACAAATTCGTGACTTGGCTCATGCCATGGTTTACGTAAAGAAACATGCCAAAAAATGGCACTTGGACCCAGACAGAGTAGCTGTTTCAGGCTTTTCAGCCGGCGGTCACAACGCAGCCCTGTACTCTACCCGCTGGAACGAACCCGTCATCACCGATCTGTTCTCAGCTGAAGACCAAAAGCTCCTGAAGCCGGCTGCAGCCATCCTGGGCTACCCTATCACCGACTACCACCTGCTGTATGAAGATTTGAAGAAACAGACCAACCCAATGGACAAGTCTTTCATGTTGGCAAGCAACGTGGCCTACATCGGTGTTGAACAGCCTAGTGAAGAACAGCTTGCAGCAGCCAGCGCAGTCGACCATGTTTCAAGCGATACTCCGCCAACATTTATCTGGACTACCCGCGGCGATAAGCTGGTCGATCCTAAGCAGTCTACCCACTTCTTTGAGGCCCTATTGGACCACGGCATCCCGGTCGAACTCCACATCTTTGAAGAAGGCCCACACGGCTTGTCCTTAGCAACCCAGGCGGCTGCCCAATCTAAGTCGCAAATCTTCGCCGATGCCGCTAAATGGTCCGACTTAGCCTTAGCTTGGCTCGAAAAACGCTTTGCCCTGCCACTGCCTGAATTATCCGACTATGAGGAACTGTTACAAAGAAAATAAATCAAAACTCCGCTTCTCTTTTGTGAAGCGGAGTTTTTTGCGCAAAAAATGCACGATTTTAGGCCAAACCGTGCATTTTTCTTTTACTCTACTTGTAAATCTTTACTGGTCCCAAAAGTCCTGCCTGCTTAAGAGCAATATATTGAGACATAGCGTCCGCCACAGCCGGTCCTAAGTTATTCTTCAAGGTCGTTTGGTCCCTGCTTCAAATCAACAGCTGGAATGTCAAACCTGTATGGAGCACAGATCCTTTGTCCCAAATCATGACCATTAACCTTAACCTGAGCGACTTCGCCGACTTGTTCCAAGTCAAGCTTCAGTTTTTGGACCTCATCAAGGTCAAAGGCGGTCTGGTAACGCATGTTGCCGCCAAAATCTCTTTGTCCCGGCAGTCTGTTCACGTTAACCAGCTTATCCAACTTTTGTTCTTGGCTGAAGTTTGGATATTGCTTGGCTGTGGCCAAACTCAAGGTCCAGTCGGTCAATTCGAGAAGTTCTTTAGATGCTTCAAATTTTTCGGCAACAGGATATTCCTTAGAACTTACGACCAGAACCAGACTTTGTCCCTGCCCAGGCTGAGATGGTGTAAATCGGCTGCGTACAGCTTGTTTAAAACGGCATCGTAGATATAAGTTTTGCCGCCATTTGCATCCAGCTGAACTTTAAATTCCAGGCTTCCATTCACACCCTCATTGAGGAGCATGATTACCCGATTACCATCTTCTTGCAGGTAGTCGTACGCCCGCAAGCTGGCAGCTGCTGGAGATATATTTAAAATCCTGTATTCTGATAATGCAGCTTGCACCTCTCCAAGTCCTATACAAATACGGCCCTCCAAAATTGGAGGGTCGTTAAACTAAAAAGCGGAAGCCAGTTCTCAGCTTCTTTGAAAATATTGTATGCTTTAATCATCATCGAATTTTCCTTAAGATATTGTAGCCCGGAACTTGTAATTTCCAATTTGTTTATACCAGTTACAATCCTGGTGCTTGTCGTTGCTGTTATCCGTACACCTTTAATATGACCATCATCTGAAAGCATTGACAATGTTTGGCAAAATTGTCTGCTCGAAATATTGAGTGTACCAGGTGAGAGAACATCTACATCCACGTCAATACCATTTTCATAACAATATTTCAAATATGATAAAATTTTATAAGCAATTGAAAAATAGTCATTATTACTCATAATCAGCCACTCCCCATAGCGCACGACTCAATTACGGGATATTCTTTCAAAATATTAACAAGCGTAGATATAACATGCTCTTTAGAGTAAATATTACAAAAGGTGTAAGGTATATCCGTATTTTTCAACAGTAACCGTTGCTTCTTCAAAATCAAAAAAAGCACCCACGTTATTTATGTGAATGCTTAACCTACATTTACTTCTGGCCATTCTGTCATTTTTTCTGACTCTTCAAACAATCTTTTATCAATATATTCATTTTCTTCAGACGTAAGAGGTTGTTCACCCTTCGGAAGAAACTCACTAATCGGGTGAAGTGTATCTTTTATTACTTTGCCATCATAGCACATTGCCTTTTCAAGCATTTCTTCAATCATAGCTTTTCGCATTTCACACCAAACCTTTCTAGCTCACCTATAACTTTATAGAAAGCCTTCTCCACGCCTAAATTATAAGGCGGGCTAATATATTTTTCAACATTTTTGTCAAAGACATGTTTTTCAAATACGACCCTCCAAAATTGGAGGGTCGTTAAACAAAGAGAAAGAGATTTTATTTGCTAGGAAATCGTCATTTAAAGTTGTAAAATACTACTTAGAGGAACGTTCTAATAATAAATTAGTTCCGATTATAGAGGTGGTAGAAAATGAATAAGAAACCGTATTCTGACAGAAGATGGTACGATGCTGATTTTGAAACTGTAAAGAATCTTAAACCCCTTGAGCGTTCAGAAGAGTATAAGAAAAATGCAAAGGAATTTTTCAGCGGGCTGTTTGGCAGAGAATTCAAGGACGAAGATTTGCCGGAAGAACTGAGACCTGCAAAAACGAATGACAAAGACAACGAAGACGACAAGTAGCAAATAGTATTCACAAATACGACCCTCCAAAATTGGAGGGTCGTTAAACAAAAGAACAAGGTTTCCAGCCATTGTTAATTGACAAACAAGGGTTGGATAATGACTTGTATGACTTAGCTGAGAAAATTAAAGCTGCTCATGTGCCATGTGAAAAATTTGCGCTTGTTAAGATTGATGCATTTGAAGCATCACTCGCATCCGAACAAATGCAAGGTTTTTGGGAAGCCACGACACCTGAGCTGTCATTTGATGGCTTAACTGATGAGAGTCTGACAAAGGGGGTGAACGAACTGTGAGAGTCACGTTTACGATTTCCAATAAACCTATTCTGACATTAAATGTCGATATGGCCACAAAGTGTGTTACAACAGAATATTGCGATGATCCGCGAACAGTTGATCCCATTATTTTACCCGAAGAGCGAACATATGACGGATTGACACGTCGATTAAAGTTTTTAATGAGTGATAAGCCAGACGACCGGTCATTGCCTGAGTTATTGGCGGATCTTAAAGTTAATGGTATTGCTGTCCCATGGCAATACAATTTAAACGTTATAGTATCGGAATAATGATATATCTAATGATATCAAGAAAGGGGGTCATGACAGCAACGGCTGAAAAGGTAGAAACAACTACCAATAAACAAATAAATGCTGACAAACAAGTCCGCCATATTTTATGGGATATTGAGTCGTATGAAAATTTATTCATTTGCGGTATGTTGGATGATAATGACTATTTGGAAATGTTTTATCGCGTACCTGATGACCATCCCGAATATGTTGCTGAGATTGATAGAGCGTGTCACGACCGGTGTTTCCGATATAAGTTATATGACTTAGCCAAAGATATTTCACGGTTTAAGTGGCACTTCGAAAAGCATATTCCCGCATCGGGAAAGCCAACATTGTTAGCTGACTTTTTGGGTGAAGCGGATAAAAAAGTTGAGCCAAAGAAAAATTGGTATTTCGGATTTAACACTTTGTCTTATGATATTCCAATGTGTGATCATATCATTCTCTCATCATTAGCAAATCGTTTGCAAACAACCACGGCTTCTATCAAAGCATATTCGCAAATACGACCCTCCAAAATTGGAGGGTCGTTAAACCTAAAATGACATATTATGAGGCTAACGAATTGTCAAAAGAAAAGTATGTCTATAAAGGTGGTGATAGCTAATGATGTTTGAAATGATTTTGCTTGATAATAACGATAAATCTGTAACATATGAAGTTAGGAATCATGATAAAAATATAAAAATAGATAATATCACAGTTAATAAACACGATAAAAGCTATGTACTTGAATCAGGAAAAAAGATTGATAATCAATTTATTAGCGCCACTTACAGGGTGATTTTGAAATGTTTGGAGGATGGAAAATATCC
>FOCC01000025.1 GCA_900110005.1 Ligilactobacillus sp. WC1T17
AGTAACCGGTGCAAGAATGACCGGTTTCCAAAACTTGGCAGCTTATGGTCAAAGGAAGACTTGTTATTACAACAGCCAAGGACAAATGCTATATGGACGCCAATATATCAATGGACGCTGGTATAACTTTAACCGAGTAACCGGTGCTTTACAGTGATAGAAAAAAAGCAGATTCTTTGTGAATCTGTTTTTTTTATGCGCAAAATAAAAAGTTTGAACGTTATTAAGGATGTAAGATCTTGCAATAAAAAAAGGGAGGCCAAAACAATGGCAGTTGTATGGAAGAAAAGTAATTTAAAATTTGCTTGTAAAGGTAGCGATGGTACTCAGTCAAATCGGAATTTTAGTAATGTATCTCAGGCAGCTGATGAAACAAAAGTTAATGCATTAGCCGATATTGTGGCTAAATTAACCGGGGATAAAGTTGAAGCAGCTACTTTGACAGTGACACAAACGATTACCAAGTAAGGGGGATTACGATGAAAAACTTAAAGATGACTTTTAAAACCGGCAGCAAAACGCATTCGGTTCAACTAAAAAATGTGGCACAAGAATTTGATGAGAAAACAATCAAAGCTGAAATGCAGGCTTTAAGTGCTTTAGATCTTTTTTCCAACCAAGATGGAAAATTATATGATACCCCTTATAAGGCGGAATATATTGACACCAATGAAAAAGAAATTTTTGACAGTGGTAATACCGCAGTTGTTAAAGCTTAAGTGATAAAAAAAGAAGCTGAAATTTTTCAGCTTCTTTTTTATTTTCCTTGGTAAACAGCAATTTCAATTAAATTTTGGTCTAAATCATGAATGTAGACAGCTTCCATTTCGCCTTCAGAACCGCTTTTTTTAACTGGACCCGCTACAATATCGATAAAGTAGCTCTTTAAATGGTTTACAATCGCATCCATTTTATCACCTGCTACAATGCATAAATCACCGCATCCAGGCACAGCAGCTTCAGCTTTCAAAGCCTGACGATCTGTGGTAACTAGGCGGATTAGTTGGTGGCCGCAACGCAAGGTCGTTGTTTGTTCGTCGGATTGATCTTTTAAGACAGGCATGTCAAATGTTTCATGGTAAAAGCGCGTTGAGGCCTCAAGGTTGGAGACAGGTAAAACAATATGGTCGAGACGTTTAATTTTCATGTAATGTTCCTTTCGTTGATAGATGTGTCGTTACAAAGTTAAATAATTTAAAAGGCGCAAGACGGCTTTGGCTCATAACCGCTCCCAAAAGCACCCTGGAGTAGTTGGG
>FOCC01000008.1:0-16492 GCA_900110005.1 Ligilactobacillus sp. WC1T17
TCGGGAAATAGCTCAGTTTGGTAGAGCACCTGGTTTGGGACCAGGGGGTCGCAGGTTCGAATCCTGTTTTCCCGATTGGATTATTCCAATAGCTATCGCGGCGTAGCTCAGCTGGCTAGAGCGTCCGGTTCATACCCGGGAGGTCGGGGGTTCGATCCCCTCCACCGCGATTTTTTCGTACTTAACGTCTCGGACCTTTAGCTCAGTTGGTTAGAGCAGACGGCTCATAACCGTCCGGTCGTAGGTTCGAGTCCTACAAGGTCCATATGTTTTATGGATTGAAGTATGAAATTTATTTTTCATGGAGGATTACCCAAGTCTGGCTGAAGGGAACGGTCTTGAAAACCGTCAGGTGGGTAAAACCACGCAAGAGTTCGAATCTCTTATCCTCCTTTTTAATTTAATATAATCGCGGGATGGAGCAGTCTGGTAGCTCGTCGGGCTCATAACCCGAAGGTCGTAGGTTCAAATCCTGCTCCCGCAATTGGTCCTATGGTGTAGGGGTTATCACGCCTGCCTGTCACGCAGGAGATCGCCGGTTCAAATCCGGCTAGGACCGTTTGTGACTTTAAATTTGGCTGCTTTCGGGCAGCTTTTTTGGAGGATTAGCTCAGTTGGGAGAGCGTCTGCCTTACAAGCAGAGGGTCACAGGTTCGAGCCCTGTATCCTCCATTTTTTGATGATGGCGGTAGTGGCGAAGTGGTTAACGCACCGGATTGTGGCTCCGGCACGCGTGGGTTCGATTCCCACCTACCGCCCTTGCTTTTAAGCACAATTTATGCCGGTGTGGCGGAATTGGCAGACGCGCTGGACTCAAAATCCAGTGTCCGTTGAGGACGTATCGGTTCGACCCCGATCACCGGTATTTTTTAAGCTCATGTTGTTAACATGGGCTTTTTTTGTATAAAATTTTAGCAATAAAAAATAAAAAGACGCTTTTAAGCGTCTTTTATTAGTGATATGGCGTAACATAAGCACAGTGCATCATTTTGGGAACATCTTGCCAGTTAACAGTAAATCCTGCTCCATGAGCACAAAAGACTGATTGAGGGGTATTCTCTAAATCACTTTCAGGTTGATAAGCAAGTTTTTTCAAAACATCTTGATCATGGCAAGGCAGGTAACCGAGTAAAGTTAAATCAATTTGACCCTGTCCATGGGTATAAGCCCTAAAAGTATCAAGATAAGTTTGGATTGTAGCGACTGGTACTTTACCGCTAATTGTTTGGTCCAAGGTTTGATCGACACTCCCGCCCAGTTGAACGATGTCAGTCATGGCTTTTCCCAATAAATTTAGCGGTGTTTCAAGTGTAAATTGGTACCAAGGTTCTAAAAGTTCGCAAGCATTTTTAGCATGCAACGCCATTAAACCTTGACGTACTGCCCGGCAGCTAGCTTGATAAAAATCACCGCCCTCAGTATGTTTTAAGTGTGATTTTCCGGTAACCAGGGTTATCTTTACATCAGTTAGAGGGTATCCGCCTAAAACGCCCCGGTGTTTTTTAGCTTTGAGGTGTGAAATAATCTGTTTTTGCCAATTAATTGCTAAATCATCTAGACTGCAAGTGCTAGCAAATTGCAAGCCGCTACCATGTGGCAGAGGTTCCAGTAACAGGTGGACTTCAGCATAATGCCTGAGTGGTTCGAAGTGTCCGACTGCCTCAATTGGCTGAGTAATCGTTTCTTGGTATAAAATCGACCCCTGATCAAAATCAATGTCTAAATGATAGCGATTATGCAAAATATCCTGCAAGACGTCAAGCTGCATTTTTCCCATTACTTGCAGTGATAGTTCCTGCAATTCTTGCGACCAAGAAAGATTTAAGCTTGGGTCTTCATCATTTAATTCTTGAAATGCTTTTAAACATTCGAAGAAATCATTTCCATTAGTGTTAACCCGATAAGTCATGACGGGTGCTTGTGTTAAGGTTAAGTCGGCTATCTCGCCTAGTCCCTGTCCGCTATAACTGGCCGTTAAGCCCGTTACTGCACAAACGCCTTGAGAAAATGTCGAAACATTTTTAAATGATTCACCATCGTAAAGTCTGATTTGGTTGATTTTTTGACCTTCAAGTAGTTGGGCACGCACGTTCAGTTGTCCGCCATATAGTCGCAGCCAGGTTAGACGCTCACCCTTGCTCTCATGGGTAATTTTAAACACACGAGCGCTAAAGGATGGCGTGGGGGCAATGTTCTTAGTCCAAGCAGCTAAGTCGGAGCAAAAAGTTTTAATGCCATCCATTTTTAAGGCTGAACCAAAATAGCAGGGAATAATCTCACTCTTAAAAATGGCCGCTTGCAGTTGCTGGTCAGTAATGGTTTCGGTTTCTAAATAAGTTTCAAGAAGCATTTCAGACTTATAAGCTGCTTCTTCTTTAAAGTTAGCATTAGAAAAGTCAACTAGAGGTGCATTTAATTCAGAGCTGATGACCTTTAAAAGCTCATCTTTAGAGGTGGGTGTCAAATCCATTTTATTAACAAAAATAAAGGTTGGAACGTGGTATTTTGTTAAAAGTTGCCAAATTTTTTTACTTTGGTTGGTCACCAAGTCCTTACTGGAGAGGACTAAAATGGCATAGTCTAGGATGCTCAATACTTCCTCAGTCTGAATTGCAAAGTCCAAGTGACCAGGTGTATCAAGTAAAGTTAAAGCCAAATTATTGAAAGTCAAGTTAGCTTGATGTGAAAAAATTGTAATACCGCGCTTTTTTTCTAAAGGAGTAGTATCTAAGAAGCTTTCCCCCTTGTCAACGCGACCGAGATGGGCTAATTTGCCGGCCTGATACATTAAAGCTTCTGATAAGGTTGTTTTGCCAGCATCAACACTGGCTACAATCCCAGCAATGATTTGTTTGATAAAATCGCCTTCTTTCATCACTATTTTATCAAAGGTTGAAAAACTTTGAAACAAAGACGATAATTTAGTGCTTTTTTTCAACTATTTTTACCTTTTAGAATTTTTGTGTTACAATCACTAGTGGTGTTACAATTCATTCCCGATAGGATTCACTTGCAGTGAAGATGCCTTGTAACCACAAATTTATAATATGGGGGAATTATTATGTCAGAAAGACATTTATTCACATCAGAATCAGTTTCAGAAGGACATCCGGATAAAATTGCCGATCAAATTAGTGATGCAATTTTAGACGCTTTGTTAGAGCAAGATCCATATGCACGTGTAGCAGCTGAAACAACCGTTACTACCGGTTTAGTTATGGTTGTAGGTGAAATTTCAACGAGTGCATATGTTGATATTCAAAAAGTTGTGCGCAATACGATTAAGGAAATTGGCTATACCGATGGCAAATTCGGCTTTGACGGTGACAACTGTGCTGTTTTAACGGCTATCGATGAACAGTCGGCCGATATCGCCTTAGGGGTTGACAACTCAGTTGAGACCAAGAGTGGCGATAAAGATCCGCTTGACCAAATTGGTGCCGGCGATCAAGGATTAATGTTTGGCTATGCCATCAATGAAACACCAGAATTGATGCCGCTGCCACTTGCTTTAAGCCATCGTTTGATGCGTAAAACTGCCGAAGTTCGCAAGAGTGGAAAATTAGCTTATTTGGGTCCAGATGCTAAAGCACAAGTTACGGTTGAATATGATGAAAATAATCAGCCGCTACGGGTTGATACGGTCGTTTTATCGACCCAGCATTTACCTGAAGTGTCTTTAGAGCAAATCAGAAAAGATATTAAAGAAGAAGTTATTAAGCAGGTCATTCCTGCTAAATGGCTTGATAATCAGACCAAATACTTCATTAATCCAACTGGACGTTTTGTAATTGGCGGTCCCCAAGGTGATGCCGGCTTGACAGGACGTAAAATCATTGTGGATACGTATGGTGGTTTTGGTCATCATGGTGGCGGTGCTTTTTCTGGTAAAGATGCTACCAAAGTTGACCGCTCAGCTAGCTATGCTGCGCGTTATATTGCTAAGAATATTGTTGCAGCTGAAATTGCTCCGCAAGTGGAAGTTCAAATTGCTTATGCAATTGGGGTTGCACAACCTGTCTCTGTATCGGTTAATACCTTTGGCAAATCGAAAGTAAGCGATGAAGCCTTAGTTAAAGCTATCCGTGAATGTTTTGATTTGCGTCCAGCAGGTATTATCCAAATGCTTGATTTACGCCGTCCTATTTACAAAAAGACGGCTGCTTATGGTCACTTTGGACGGAATGATCCTGATTTTACATGGGAAAAGACGGACAAAGTTGCTGCTTTGAAAAAGGCACTTAATTTAGACTAGAAGTATTTTTAGGGGCTGTTATAACAACAGCCCCTTTTTTATTACAAAGAAAATGATGGTGAGATAAGAATGAAACTTTATGCTGATCAAAAATTAATGAAGGTAGCAGACAAAATTGCTTTAGGCCAAACAGAGCCAACGCAAACAGCTTATTTGAGCAATATGCGTAAAAAAAGCAAGCCTTTAATGGATGAATGGCATTTGCAAAGTAAAATTGTCGCTGGAAACAAGCTTTACTTTTTGATTCAAGCGGAAATAGGCTTTGTTTTAGTTTTTGACGAACAAAATATGCAAATCAGAAAGCTGTTATCAAATGTATTGCATGAATTACAAGTCTTTGGTGCACAACGGAACCTTTATTATGAAAGTATGTTTGCTGGCAATAACGTCACTCCAACATTAGAACAAGACTTTGTGTTTGAGCTTGATCTTCATGAACTAGAAACCCAAAGATTTAAAGAGGCTTTAAAATTGCCTAACCATTTCCAAGCTTTAGTTGAATATTCTGCAGTTCTAACTTATGCTAACCAGCCACATGCCGTGGGAGGTGGCTTTGATTACTTTTGTGAACAGGCTTATCGGTTGGAAATGAAGGCTAATACGCAAAAAAAGGTGCCAGCCTATGTTGATTTGAAGGCAGATTTTGCTGATTACCAGCAGTGGAATGAATTTTATTTGTTAGGCAAAGAAGATCCCAACTTTAGGAAAATTCGTAAGCAAATCTTGGCTAATAACTATCGCTTATTGGATCAATTAAGTAAGATTTTAAAGCAAAAACGTAAGTTAAGTGACAAATCGGCTAATTATGAAGTCAAAATTGTGGCCAAATTCATTAACGATTATCTTTTAGCCACTAAGATTGAAACACCAAGCAGTAATTTATTTGAAATTGGCGATTACCTCATGCAGTATTACTACACGGCCATGACTTCCCAAAAAGATTTTCAACAAATTGCGCAGGAAAAAAATGAAATTGCACAGGCTTTGGATGATTTATACCACTTCATGTCACGGACGGGCATGATTAAAAAAAGCGATTATGACAAGGTTGTTTCTTGTTTAAAAGAAGCTTTGCTTTGGACTAAAGAAAAAGATGATGGTACAGCGACTGATTTTTCTACGCCAACTTTAGCTGATTTTATGGCAATTTATACTAATTTGCCGCATGATTTGCAAAAGCAGTTTTTAAATGATTTTAATATGGACAGTTTAGACGATGTTTACCAAGTTTTTGGTGAAGAAGCTAAATAAAAAAGGTATGATTAAACATCATACCTTTTTTATTGCGGCAGTAAAATGCGCAAGGAAAACCAATGGTTATTATTTTTAATGGTCATGGTACCGGCGTATTTAGCTGTAATTCTTTGGATGCTCTTGAGACCGTACCCATGTGATAGGGCATCTTTTTTAGTAGTTTTAGGTAAATTTTCAGCTGTGAGTTCAATTTGAGCTTCAGTATAATTATCAACCGTAAAAACGATAAAACCAGCTTTTTGGGTCAAGCGCAATTTGATAAGCCTTTTTTTAGTATCCGATATTTTTTCGGCGGATTCAATAGCATTATCTAAAGCATTGCCGACTAAGCTGCACAAATCCATGGTGTCAATTTTATTTAGCAATTTACCGTCGGCAATACAGGTGAAATCAATCTGATGCGCAATACAGTATGCATTCTTGCGGGTTAAGATGACATCTAAAATAGGGTTGTCGGTATGGACGTCGGCTTTAAATTGACTGATATCAGCTCTGATTTTTTCAATATAAGCTTTGCGCTTAGTGGAATCTTCTTCCAACTCAATCGTATCTAATTGATGCTTTAAATCATGGAAGCGCTGGTTAACTAAAGCTACACTTTCCTGATAAGCCAGATATTGATCATATTGTGATTGGACCATATTGTTCATCAGCGTTAAATCGTGTTGCAGGTAGTGGTCATAATGCTGGTTTTCATAGAGCTCAATGAGTAGCAAACCGCATAAATCAACAAAAGTCCGCATGGTAAAAATAGCGGGAGAACCGCCAAATTGTAAGGGAGTATGCGTACCTAAAAAGCCCAGGTTGCTGACCAAAAAAATCATGCTGGCAATCAAGGTTAGATTTAACGCATTTTTATTCGTGACAGTTAAAAAGGCATATTTAGCTGCTTTGGTTTGATTGATGCACCATATATCACTAAGAAAGATGCCACAACAGTTAAGAACATGCGTAAAGCTTGCCACGATATTATGTACACAATTGTAAACTCACGTGAATATTCCAAGGATAATAAGCAAGGCAACATGCTTCCATGGCAAAAGACAGTGGTTACCTTTGATGTCATTGCCGGTATCGTTGTAGTTGCACTTGAAGTATTGGCAGCTTATATTTATCGTCGCCGTTTTACAAAATAATAAATGAAAAGACTTTGGCTGGTTAGCCAAAGCCTTTTTTTGCTGAAAATTGAAATAAATAAGAAGAAAATAGTAATATCTATTTTTTAGTAAAGTTATTAACCTTTACGTAAGAATTGTTTGTTATAATTATTCTGTATAAATAATTAACAATCGAGGTGGAACTGTAATGATGAAGAGAAAAGACCGGATTAAAGCGCAAAAAAAAGAGCAGGCGCTGCAAAATATTAAATCTGTTAAAAAGGCAACAACTTATCTTGGAACCACCGTCTTAATGGGAACAGCTGGTTTTATGCTGGAAAATAAAGATAAAGTTCAAGCCGATACTGTCCAAGTAAATCAAAATAATTCACAAGCTGAAGAAGCATCGCAAAGCAGTACAACTTCAAGTCAAAATACAACCGTTGGGCAGACGCAAAGACAGGCAGCCGGTCAAACCAGTGCATCACAAAATTCAACCAGCCAAAGCTCAACCAGTCAGGCTAGCACATCGCAAAGTTCAACGAGCCAAAATTCACAAAGCGTCACAACTTCGACTTTTAAAACGGCCACAACTAATCAGGCTACGCTGCAAAAAACCCAAACAATTTTATCAACCAGTTTGGCTAAGTCAACTAGTTCTTATTCTAGTAATGTCCAAAGCTTTTTAAATACAATTGGACAAGCAGCGCGGCAAGTCGCTGCCAGCCGCGGTATTTACGCATCGGTGATGATTGCTCAAGCAGCCCTTGAAAGCGGCTGGGGTGGCAGTTATTTGTCAACAGCAGCAAATAACTATTTTGGAATCAAATGGAATGGTTCAGGCGCTTATATCAGTTTATCCACGCAAGAATATTATAGTGGTGCTTATCACACAGTCACGGCCCGGTTCCAACGTTATTCCAGTGCGCAGGAATCATTAAATGCTTATGCAACCTTGATTTGTAATAATTTTCCTAAATCAACCAAGGCTAATGCTTCAAGTTATGCCGTGGCAGCGCAAAATTTGAGTAAGGGTGTTTACGGCTCTTATGCTACTGATCCCAGCTATGCCAGCAAATTAATCACAATGATTAAGACCTATAATTTGACGCAATATGACAGCAGTACTTCTTCTGCTGCAACTATTCCTACCAGTTATACAAATACAACCAATACCGCCAGCACAACGGTGAAGGCGACTGGCACTTATAAGGTTGTTTCAGGCGATACCTTGTGGAAAATTGCTACTAAATATGGGATTTCGGTAGCTACATTAAAAGCTTTGAATAATTTGTCAACTGATACCATTTACGTAGGGCAAACGTTAAAAGTAGCAGGAACCAGTTCAAGTGCCAGTCAAAGCAAAACGATGACGCAAACTAAGACGTCTGCGACGACTACGAAAGCTGCTACGACAACTTCTACAGCAACGAGTAGCAATACTTATACCGTCAAATCCGGGGACAGCTTGTGGGCTATTGCTACTAAATATGGCTGCAGTGTGAATAATTTGAAGTCTTGGAATAATTTGTCATCAAATACAATTCATCCTGGTCAAAAATTAATCATTAAAAAGACGACGTCAACGGTCCAAAAGCAAGCTCAAACAACGACTGCTAAAAAGACGCAAACAAAAGCAGCGGCCAAAACGACCAGCTCTAAGACCAATAGTACCTATACGGTTAAATCCGGTGATAGTTTATGGAAGATTGCCACTAATCACAATATGAGCGTGGCTACGTTGAAGAGCTTAAACCATTTAACTAGCGACTTGATTTTTGTGGGGCAAAAATTAACTTTAAACACTGCTGTTAAAGCTCAGACCACAACGGCGAAGACCCCGGTTGTCAAAACATCAGCAGCTAAAAAGACAAGCACGAAGACGACCACAACAACGACCAGCTCAAGCAGCTATACGGTCAAATCAGGCGACAGTTTATGGGCTATTGCCAATAAATATGGTTTAACCGTGGCTAAGTTAAAACAACTCAATGGCCTGTCTTCTAACACCATTTATGTAGGGCAAAAACTCAAGGTTCAAAAAACCAGCACCGCAACCAAGACTGCAACTAAAAAGGCGTCTAAATCTAATTCCAGCAGTACTTACACGGTCAAATCAGGCGACAGTCTGTGGCGGATTGCTGCTAACCATAATACGACAGTTAACCGTTTAAAGAGTTTGAACCATTTGACTAGCGACATGATTTATGTCGGTCAAAGCTTGAAATTAAGCTAGGCAAGACTTGAAATTAAGGTGACTTTTTGCTAAGATTAAAGCAATATTCGAACGCTAAGAAGGAATAGTAAGAGGCATTCGGCTTTTAAGAGAAGATGCGGATGGTGGAAGCATTAAGCTAGTGTTTTTGAACTCGCCTTTGAGTTCTTTGCTGAAAAGAGTAGGCAAAGACGGTACTCCCGTTATGAGTTAAAGTGTCAGCAAGTTGCTGGAACATAGGTGGTACCGCGATAACTCGTCCTATATGAAGCTTAGGCTTTGTATGGGATTTTTTTATTACTTTTAGATACCAGAAAGGAAGTTTCACAATGGCTTACGATCACAAAGCAATTGAAAAAAAGTGGCAACACTATTGGGAAGAACACAAAACCTTCAAAACAACTGAAGATCCGGCTAAGAAAAATTATTATGCCTTGGATATGTTCCCATACCCATCTGGACAAGGACTCCACGTGGGACACCCGGAAGGATATACTGCAACCGATATTATTTCACGGATGAAGCGGATGCAAGGCTACAATGTTTTACACCCAATGGGTTGGGATGCCTTTGGTTTGCCAGCTGAACAATATGCTTTGAAGACAGGTAATTCTCCTCGTGAATTCACCAAGAAAAATATCAACAATTTCCGGCGTCAAATCAAGTCTTTAGGCTTGTCTTACGACTGGGACCGCGAAGTAAATACCACTGATCCAGCTTATTACAAGTGGACCCAATGGATTTTTGAACAACTCTATAAACGCGGTTTGGCTTATGAAGCTGAAATTCCGGTTAACTGGAGTCCCGATCTTGGCACGGTTGTGGCTAATGAAGAAGTTATTGATGGCAAAACCGAACGTGGCGGTTTTCCTGTTATCAGAAAGCCAATGCGGCAATGGGTTTTGCGGATTACAGCTTATGCCGACCGGTTAATTGATGACCTTGATGATCTTGATTGGCCTGAAGCAATCAAGGAACAGCAAAGAAACTGGATTGGACGTTCTGTGGGTGCCTCGGTTCACTTTAAGACTGATTCTAAGACACCATTAGATATTGAAGTCTTCACGACCCGTCCTGATACCTTATTTGGTGCTTCTGTCTTGGTTTTAGCACCGGAACATGAATTGGTAGCTCAATTAACAACGCCAGCCCAAAAAGATGCGGTTGAAGCTTATATCGATGAAGTTTCCCATAAATCTGACCTTGAAAGAACTGACTTGGCTAAAGAAAAAACCGGGGTCTTTACGGGTGCATATGCAATTAATCCTGTTAATGGTGAAAAATTACCAATTTGGATTGGGGATTATGTTTTAGCATCATATGGTACAGGTGCTATTATGGTGGTTCCAGCTCATGATGAACGCGATTATGAATTTGCTAAGACTTTTGGTTTGAACATTACACCTGTTATCGAAGGCGGCGATGTGACACAAGAAGCTTACACTGGCGACGGCAAGCATATCAATTCCGGTTTCTTGGATGGCTTAAATAAAGAAGAAGCCATTGAAAAGATGCTTTCTTGGCTGGAAGAAAAAGGCGTAGGTCAAAAGAAAGTCAACTATCGCTTAAGAGACTGGACTTTCTCACGGCAACGCTACTGGGGCGAACCAATTCCTGTTATTCATTGGGAAGATGGTGAAACCACATTGGTTCCAGAAGAAGAACTGCCATTACGTTTGCCAAAGGCAGATGACATTAAGCCATCAGGAACAGGTGAAAGTCCTTTAGCCAACTTAACTGATTGGGTAAATGTGGTTGATAAAAATGGTCGCAAAGGCAAGCGTGAAACCAATACCATGCCTCAATGGGCAGGCTCTTCTTGGTATTTCTTGCGCTATGTTGATCCGCATAATACCCAAGCTTTGGCTGATTACCACAAGTTAAAGGCTTGGTTGCCGGTTGACCTTTATATCGGCGGGGCTGAACATGCTGTTTTGCACTTGCTTTATGCACGTTTCTGGCACAAATTCTTGTATGATTTAGGCGTTGTGCCAACCAAAGAACCATTCCAAAAGTTGGTTAACCAAGGGATGATTTTAGGTAACAACCATGAAAAGATGTCTAAATCAAAGGGCAATGTTATTAATCCTGATGACATTGTGGAACAATATGGTGCAGATACCTTGCGCTTATATGAAATGTTCATGGGACCTTTGGAAGCTTCTAAACCATGGAGTGAAGATGGCTTAAACGGGTCATACCGCTTTATTAACCGGATTTGGAATTTGCTTATTGACGAAGAAGGAAATCTCAGAGATCGAATTACAACTATCAATGAAGGTAAGTTGGATAAGGTCTATAACCAAACGGTCAAGAAGGTCAGTGAAGACTTTAGCAAGATGCACTTTAACACAGCTATTTCACAATTAATGGTCTTTGTTAATGATTGCTATAAGGCTGATTCCTTGCCACTCGAATACATGGAAGGCTTTGTTAAATTGTTAGCACCACTGGTACCGCATATTGCCGAAGAATTGTGGACCAAGCTGGGACATGTTGGCAGCATTGCTTATGTCAAGTGGCCTGAATATGATGAAAGCAAGCTCGTTGAAAGCGAAGTTGAAATTGTCGTTCAAATTAACGGCAAGGTACGCCAACATTTAACAGTGGCTAAGGATATCAATAAAGAAGATTTAGAAAAACAAGCTTTAGCTGATAGTCATATTGCCGAATTGTTAGCAGGCAAGAATGTGATTAAAGTGATTGCTATTCCAGGCAAATTAGTAAACATTGTTGTTAAATAACCGCAGAAGCAGAATCTTTAGGATTCTGCTTTTTTGTTAAATGAAATGGCTTTTCTAAATAAAAAATATAGATTTAAATATTATAATAACCTATTCTTTAATTAAACAATTTAGAGTTTATTCTAAAAAATAGCTTTTACTATTGAGATGATAGCGTTTTATCTTAGGGAGGGATAAAAATGGTTAATAAAATAAGTGCAGGTAGTCAAAAGCAGGCTTTAGCAATATATAGCCCTAGTACAAAAGCATATAAAGAAACATATGCCGGCTACATGGATGCCAGTGAAGATATTAAGGCTGTTTCGGAAGGCAAAATATTCAAATTCTTTTACGTCTTTAGAAATAGGGTTGCAACGGGAGAACATTATGATTTTCAAAATGGTGCGGAGTCAACAGATAAGATCTGATTATTGAGATTACCGGGGTTGGTCAAGACGGTAAAGTATATGATAACAAGGTGCACATTAATCAAATTAATCCACACAATGCCAGTGCTAATGAGATGATTGCCTTTAGATGCTATTTGCGGCATACAAATCTGGGACGGAGGCTTATGACTGGAATTTTTTTAATTTAAATACGACTAAAGAAAATGGCTCTTTTGATCAAAGAAGCTAAATTAATTGAAGCATGAAAAAAAGCAGCAAACAATGTTTGCTGCTTTTTGTTAGCTTGCTTTTATGCAAAAATTCCCTTAAAATTTATCTTTGCAAGTGTAAAGAGGAGGATTTTTTTGTGAAGAGTGAATTATCAAGGGCTTTGACCCACCGTCATGTGCAAATGATTGCCATTGGCGGCGCTATTGGAACGGGGCTTTTTTTAGGTTCTGGATCAGCTATTCAAAAGGCAGGACCAGCCATTATTTTGGCCTATTTAATTGCCGGTCTGTTCTGCTTTTTTATGATGCGGGCTATTGGTGAACTGATTTTATCGGATTTAAACAAGACATCATTTATTGAATTTGTGCGGGAATATTTAGGAGTACGCTGGGAATTTATTGTGGGCTGGACCTATTGGCTTTGCTGGGAATCATTAGCGATGGCCGATTTAACCGCCAGCGGGATTTATTTGCGTTACTGGTTTCCCAATCTACCCCAATGGGTGACGGCTTTAGTAATTGTCTTATTGCTGTTAGCCTTTAACTTGCTGAGTGTAGGAGCTTTTGGCGAACTTGAAAGCTGGTTTTCCAGTATTAAAGTTTTGGCGATTTTAGCCTTGATTGTGACCGGTTTATTTTTATTGGTAGTAAAAGCAAATGTGGGCGGACACCAGGTTGTTTTAGCTAACCTGGTTAATTATGGGGGCTTTTTTCCACAAGGTATCGGCGGATTAATGGCGGCTTTTCCTATGGTTATTTTTGCTTTTACTGGGATTGAAATGGTGGGGCTGACCTCGGGCGAAACGGCCAATCCTAAAGCTGATTTGCCACGAGCCATCAATACTTTACCGCTGCGCATTGGCCTTTTTTATGTGGGATCGATGTTTGTCTTGATGTGCATTTATCCGTGGAATCAAATTACAACGTCTTCCAGTCCTTTTGTGCAGGTTTTTAGCGGGATTGGCATTAAAATGGCTGCTGGAATCATCAATTTTGTTGTTTTGACAGCTGCTTTGTCAGCTTGCAATAGTGCCATTTTCAGTACCAGCCGGACGGTATTTGTCTTAGCTAATAATCAGCAGGCATCAGTAAAATTGGCTAAAATCAACAACCGCAGTGTACCTGTGAATGCACTGATTTTTTCAGCGGGAACATTGTTTTTAGCGGTGGTTTTGAACTACTTTTTGCCGGCGGTCATTTTTGAAGTAATTTCAGGGGTGGCCACGGTTAGTTTTGTATTTGTGTGGATTATTTTACTGGTCTGCCATTACCGCTATAAATGTCAGCATCAAAACCAGGACGGAATATTTTTGATGCCGTTCTTTCCAGCCTCAGATATTGTTACCATCAGCTTTTTTTTGTTAGTATTAGTATTGTTAGCTTTTGCCCAAAGCACGTTAATGTCACTGGCTTTTGCAGTGCTATGGTTTATAGCTTTGGCAGTGCTTCAAAAATTAATAGTAGGAAGAAAACATGAGATTAGATAAATTTTTAGCTGAAGCTGGTTTAGGCAGCCGCAGTGAAGTTAAAAAATGGTTGAAAGATAAGCAAATAACCGTCAACGGGGAGGTCGAGACTTCTCCTAAAAGACAAGTTATCAGCACAGACCAGATTTTTGCGGCACAAAAGCCGCTGAAACTCAAAGGCTTAGTGTATTACTTGTTATATAAGCCGCAAAATGTGATTACGGCGACTAAAGATCAAAGTCAGCGCACAGTTTTGGATTTAATCAAACCAAGTGACTATGTAAAAGACTTAGCCCCTGTCGGACGCCTTGATAAAGACACAACTGGTTTACTATTATTAACTAATGATGGCCAATTGGCGCATGACTTATTAGCGCCTAAAAAGCATGTCGCTAAAACTTACTGGGCTAAAATCAGCGGTGTGATGACGAAGGCTGATGCGGACGCTTTTTTGCATCCGTTGACCCTCAAAAACGGCGAAGTTACGAAGCCAGCTCATTTAGAAATTTTGGCGGCAGATGAAAAAGAGGCATATTCAGAGGTTTTAATTACGATTACGGAAGGCAAATACCATCAAGTAAAGCGGATGGTTGCCAGCCGGGGTAAAAAAGTTGTTGCATTGAAGCGGATTAAGATGGGAGCTTTAACCCTTGATCCAACCCTTAAGCCAGGCGAATATCGCCCATTGACTGAAAGTGAAATAGCTAAATTAAAAGGCAGGTAAAACCTGCCCTTTTTTAATGTTTAGGTGTGCGGTAATTGTGGCTGCCTTTAATTTTATGGACGTGCTGTTTGATGGAAACACCAGGCGTCGTAATTCTAAAATGCTTCATTTTGCCTTCAAAAGGACGACCTGACATTCGTGTTTGTGTCCAAGTTTGCATGGCCACAATCATTTCCGCTAAATCAGCTAATTGCTTTTGATTATTTTCTCTTAAAGCTTCGCGCCAAATATCAGTTTGCAAACGAGTTGCCAGATTTTGGTGGTAGGCCATAAGTTCTTTAGTCAAAGGAGCATGACGGTATTGGTTGAATAATTTTTGAATAAGCTCCATCGCTTCATGGACGGATTGGGGTTTAACATAACGGTTCACGGTTTAAACTCTTTTCTAATCATTGTTGATAACAGTAAAACGTATTTGGTGGTGTTTAGGGTGTTTAATTTCTTCAATTAAAACATTGGCCATGGTGTCATAGGTTGTAAATGATGCACCGTGGTCGTTAAATAATAGGTCGTCTTGGCCATACAAAGTATTTTGAGCTGCTGGACCAAGTTTAAATTCAGCCCCAGGCGAAACGCCGACCCAATCAACATTGACGACATCTTTTAAGAAATTCAGTTCTAATAGCTGATTTTTAGGGATTTCGACCCAGCTGTCAGCACCAGGCATTTTCTTGATATCTTCGACAAAAAGATGCTGATCTTCGCCGGTCTTAAGGCTGCCAGCACCTAAAATAAATACCAGGCGCTGTTTTTCATTACGGAAAAGTGCAATGAGTTTAGTGGCTAAGTCAACATGTAAATAAGCCATTTGCGGTGCGGTCGCAAATGCATCGACAATGACGTCTTGTCCTTTTAAATCATCTTTGGTTAGATCAAAGGCGTCTTTGACCACTAAATGAGCTTTAGGGCCTAAAATGGTGCGGGCCTTTTTTTCATCTCTGACAAAAGCTGTTACTTCAAATTCACTGTCGGCGGCAGCTTTTTTAAAAAGCGCACTGCCGGCTTTCCCAGAAGCTCCGATAATTCCTAATTTAATCATGAAAAGACTTCCTTTCTAGTTAAGCATTATTTTTTAAATAAAGCTGTCTAATTTCTTGGACAAATTCCGTCACCAAAGAATTGCAATCAGCATGGGTGCATAAAAAGCAGGGAAAAGAGATGGGATAATCGAATTCAAGCCAAGCAAAGTGAGGATCATCATCTTCGTAGATATCAGGCATTAAACAAAGCCCTCTTTTAGCAGCAATATCAGTCAAGGTTGTTTCGTGATTGCGGCTGTTGAGCGTTTTAAGCTGAAGTTTAGCAGCGATATCGCTATGCACCTTGCGCAACTTTAGGACTTTTGCCACCGACCAAGAGGGTGCGTCCCTTTAAATCCTCCAAATAGGCGGTTGATTTCCTGGCTAGCGGGTCATCAGCGCGGGTAACTAATTTTAAACGGCTATCATAGAGCGGATAGGTATTTAGATTACTAACGCCTCCAAGTTCTTGGCCTCTAACAAAGATTATATCAGATTTTCCGGTTAAGAAGTCATCTAAACGATTGGGCCATTAGCAAAAAGCGGACCGATAAAAACATCAGGGGATTTGTGACTGAAATTTTCAATTGCTAAAGGCAGTTTGAGTAAAGCTGTCCGTTATGGTGCTAATTTTAATTTGCTTTTGATAGTTATTGGCAAAATTTTGGCACTGCTCGATTAAAAAAAGCAAAGCTTCGTTAACCTGTTTCAGACCGTGGCAGAATTGTTCACCAGCCTGCGTGAGGAAAACTTTTTTATTGGTGCGGTCAAAAATAGTGAACCCCAGTTCATTTTCAAGAGCTTTGATTATAAAACGGGCTTGACCTCTGATTTTAATCAGGGGTCAAGCCCGCCAAACTGTCTTATCTATTTTTACCATAATAGCCTTTAAGTTGCCTTCTCATAGCTTCTGTATACTGCGATTCAATATATTTTTCTACAACTTCTTTACTCATATCACCTAAAGTACCCATATAATAACTAGGCGACCACAAATGTCCACATATACTGGCAAAGAAGTGGATAGGGATTATAACGTAGCCTTAAACATTAGGGAATGGGGCTTACACCCAGAAAAACATGTAAAATTAAGGGATTATCCTAAATTAAAAGCAAGTAA
>FOCC01000008.1:16502-110039 GCA_900110005.1 Ligilactobacillus sp. WC1T17
ATAGCTCAGTTTGGTAGAGCACCTGGTTTGGGACCAGGGGGTCGCAGGTTCGAATCCTGTTTTCCCGATTAAAAATAATTTTTAGTTATAAATTTTGGAAGTTTGCTGGTCAAACTTCTTTTTTTGTTTTATAATAGACTTGTTAGCAAAAGTGATTATGTAAAGTCAGTTTGTAACCTGCCGGGGTGGCGGAACTGGCAGACGCACAGGACTTAAAATCCTGCGGTAAGTGATTACCGTACCGGTTCGATTCCGGTCCTCGGCATTATAACTAAAAATTATATATATTATGCACCCATAGCGCAACTGGATAGAGTGTCTGACTACGAATCAGAAGGTTGTAGGTTCGACTCCTACTGGGTGCATTTTTTGTTGAGTTAAAACTTAACATTTCGGGAAATAGCTCAGTTTGGTAGAGCACTACGTTCGGGACGTAGGGGTCGCAAGTTCAAATCTTGTTTTCCCGATTCAGTAAAAAAAGGGCTGCTTTAAAGTAGCCCTTTTTTTGTTGCGATAATCATATTTTATTCAAGCTATTGTAGAAATATATTGGCAAAAGAAGCTTATAATATTTATGTAAAGGCTTTAATAAGTGCTGTTTAGGCTTTTTAATTGCGATAATGCAGGGACGCGTTTATAATATTAGTCAAAGAAAGTCAAAACGCAAGAAGGTGGTGGCTCGATGCAAGGTCGAAATATTTCCGATATTATTGAGCAATACCTCAAGAGTATTTTAGCTGAAGCTCCTTATGTGGAGATTAAGCGATCTGAGGTTGCGCAGCATTTTGATTGTGTTCCTTCACAGATTAATTATGTGATTAAAACGCGTTTTACACTTCAAAATGGATATGTTGTGGAAAGTAAGCGTGGCGGTGGCGGATATATTCGGATTGAAAAGGTCAACTTAGTCGATAATGCTGATTTTTTGACCGATTTGATTGAATATGTCGGTGATGCTATTACGTATGCTGATGCTTTTAAAATTATCCAAACACTATATGATAATGAACTTTTAACCCGCAAAGAAGCCAATTTAATTCTTAGTGCTATCAGCAAAGATACCTTGGCTTTTACTGATAGCCAGTTAGAAAATATGGTCAGAGCGCGCATTATGATTAGTGTCATTAATCGGCTTAGGTATGCTGACTAAAGCCAAAGAAAGAAGGTATTTATATGGACGAATCTTATACACCTAGTGCTAATCGTGTTTTAGTACTTGCTCAAGAACAGGCGAATTACTTTAAACACCAAGCTATTGGCACTGAGCATTTACTTTTGGCCTTGACTATGGAAGAAAATGGGATAGCGGGCCAGGTTTTGCGTCAATCATTAGTTAGACCCACTGACGTTCGAGAAGAAATTGAACGCTTAGCAGGTTATGGCAGTTTAATGCGGCAGTCGCCCAACAATTATTTACCATATTCGCCTAAAGCCAAGGAAATTTTAGATGAGGCAGCACGGCAGGCTTATTATACTGGCTCAAGTAAAATCGGGACAGAGCATCTTTTATTAGCTTTACTTGGCAATGATGAAATTATTTCATCGCGTATTTTGCTGAGTCTGCATGTTGATATCAAGAATTTACGCCAAGTCTTATTGCGCAAGCTTGGTATAAACCAAGCACAATTGCGTCGTGCTATCAAGAAATCCGAAGAGCAAAAGGGTAAGTCAAAGACACCAACGCTGGATGAATTAGGACGCGATATGACTGAAATGGCTGCTGAAAAGATGATTGATCCTGTCATCGGCCGTGAAAAAGAAGTTAAGCGTGTCATCCAAGTATTAAGCCGTCGTACGAAAAATAATCCGGTTTTGTTAGGCGAACCCGGGGTTGGTAAAACCGCCGTGGCGGAAGGCTTAGCCCAAGCTATTGTAGCTGGCAAAGTACCGGAAAATCTCATCAATAACCGCTTAATGATGCTTGATATGGGCTCTTTAGTTGCCGGAACGAAGTATCGTGGTGAATTTGAAGATCGCTTAAAGAAGATTTTGGAAGAAGTTTATCGTGATGGCCATGTTATTTTATTTATTGATGAAATGCATACTTTGATTGGTGCTGGTGGAGCTGAAGGCGCAATTGATGCTTCCAACATTTTGAAACCAGCTTTAGCACGTGGTGAAGTTCAAATTATCGGGGCGACAACACTGGACGAATATCAAAAGTATGTTGAGTCTGATCCGGCTTTGGAACGCCGTTTTGCGACGGTTGTGGTTGATGAACCAACCCCCGAAGCTACCGTTGAAATCTTAAAGGGCATCCGGCCACGGTATGAACAGCATCACAAGGTCAATATTTCAGATGAAGCTTTGGAAGCAGCCGTCAAGTTGAGTAGCCGTTACATTACTAAGCGCTTCTTGCCTGATAAGGCGATTGATTTGATGGATGAAGCTGCTGCTCGTTTGCGGATTGTGAAAGTAGAAAATGGCAATAGTCGTGAAGTTGAACTTAATAACCAATTAAACGACTTGTCTAAGCGGCAAGAAGAAGCTTTGTTGGATGAAAAATTCGAAGAAGCTGCTAAATTGCGCAATCAAGCGATTTCTTTGCGCGATGAATTAGCTAAATTACAAGAAGTTAAGCACCAAAAAGCTGTTAACCGCGATTATGATGCCACGGTGAGCGCTGAAGATGTGGCTGAAGTTGTCGCTGAATGGACAGGTGTACCAGTAACGCAATTAACTAAGACGGAAAGCGAACGCTTGGTTAACTTGGAGAAGATTTTGCACAGACGGGTTGTAGGCCAAGAAGAAGCCATTAGTGCTGTTGCTAAGGCCATTCGCCGTGCCCGCAGCGGATTATCTGATCCTACGCGTCCAATCGGCTCATTTATGTTCTTAGGTCCAACTGGTGTTGGTAAGACCGAATTGGCCAAAGCTTTAGCTGAGGCAATGTTTGGATCTGAAGATGCGATGATTCGTATTGATATGAGTGAGTACATGGAGAAATATTCAACCAGTCGGTTAATCGGAGCTCCTCCTGGATATGTCGGTTATGATGAAGGTGGTCAGTTGACTGAAAAAGTGCGCAATAAGCCTTATTCAGTGGTATTGCTGGACGAAGTTGAAAAAGCCCACCCTGATGTCTTTAACTTATTGCTGCAAGTGCTTGATGACGGTTATTTATCCGACTCTAAAGGGCGCAAGGTCAACTTCAGAAATACCATTATCATTATGACTTCCAACTTGGGCGCTACTGCTTTGCAGGATGAAAAATCAGTGGGCTTTGGTGCTACAAAGATTACCAATGATTATGCAGCTATGTCAGCTAAAATTCGTGAGATTTTAAAGAAACATTTCCGTCCCGAATTTTTGAACCGGATTGATGAAATTGTTATCTTCCACTCCCTTGAAAAAGAAGAATTGCATCAAATTGTGAAGTTGATGGCTCAAGGCGTAATTGCTCGAATTACTGAGCAAGGGATTAACCTCAAAATCACGCCAGCTGCGATTGATGTTGTCTCTAAAGCCGGCTTTGATCCCGAATATGGGGCCCGTCCAATTCGCAGAGCATTGCAAAATGAAGTGGAAGACCGCTTAAGTGAAGCTTTGCTGGAAGGCCAGATGAAGCAGGGAGATACGGTTACCATTGGTGCTAAAGGCGGCAAAATTACTTTAAACGTTAAAAAGAAGGTAAAAAAGGCAGCTACGCGCAAGAAACAGGCTGTTAAATAAAACACAAAAAACCGAAGAGTTTTTCTCTTCGGTTTTTTGTATAATTGAGTTATGGAATTTAAAAGGATGACGTCAATGAATGATAAATTAGATGCTAAAACAGGCATAACAGATACTTTGCCGACGGTATTCGGCTATATTGGAATTGGACTAGCTTTTGGGATTGTCAGTAAGACTGCTGGGTTAAAAGCCTGGGAAGTTTTACTAATGTCTTTGATTGCTTATGGCTGATCAGTACAGTTTATTGCCGTTAGTATGCTAAGGCAGGCAGTCTGATTCTATCCATTGTCTTTTCGGCTTTCTTGGTTAATGCCCGCATGTTTTTACTGGGGATGAATGTGGCACCTTATTTTGTCAAAGAAAATATCTTCAAAAACATCGCTATCGGGACTCTGCTGACGGATGAAATTTTTGCGTTGAGTATGAATTAAGAAGAATTTCACCAATAACCGCTTAACTTTTGAATGGTTTAACGCCAGCAATATTGTTGCGTATCTTGCTTGGAGTTTGTCAACTTATGTTGGTGCACTCTTGGGCAGTTTTATCTTCAATCCGAATAAGTTGGGCCCTGATTTTGCATTAGTTGCCATGTTTATCGGACTTTTATATCTGCAAATCATTTAGATAAAAAATTGCAGGTAATAATGTGTCTTTTGACCTTTGTGATGGTTTTTGTGGGAATGATTTTTATTCCTGTGAATATTTTAGTTCTCGTTGTAACTTTAATTGGATGCGGAATCTGGGTGGCTTTGAAACATGCTTTCAGTTAATTTTGTAGTTTTGACGATTTTTGGTTGTGGTCTGGTGATGTGGCTGACCAAAATTATTCCTTTTATTTTATTGAAATATTTGAAGTTAAGTAAGGTGTCATTGAATATTTAAACTTTGTGCCGGTAGTTATTATGTCGGCCTTATGGTTTGAAAATTTATTTGACCAGCATTTAGGCCACTTGCCGACCTTAAATGTAGAAAATTGCCTCGTAACATTGCCAACACTTTTGACGGCTATCATTACCAAAAGTTTGGTGTGGGTCGTTGTGGTCGGCATTGTTTCAATGGCTTTCATAAGGATGTTTATTTGACTTGACATAGTTAACATTTATTGCTAAAATTAATGAATACATAAAACTGTGAATTTAGATGCTTGATGTGATCTATTGTCCATATCAAGCAAAAGAAGAAGCAAAAATAGTGAGGTTTAGATGGTTAAACAGAACTGTTTTTGGTTTTTTTTTGCCAAAATTCGCTGAAAATGTCGTTGAAAATGCATTTGTAACAAAAATGTAATATTTCATGGGGTTTTTAAGTATGATGCTTTCACAGAAATTTTTGGAGAGGTGAACAACTTGGCAGGACATTTAGTAAAATACGGCAAACACCGTGTGCGCAGAAGTTATTCTCGAATTAAAGAAGTTCTTGATTTGCCAAATTTAATCGAGATTCAAACAGATTCTTACAAATGGTTCTTAGATGAAGGTTTGCGAGAAATATTTGAAGACATTATGCCAATTGACGATTTTGCCGGCAAATTGTCGCTTGAATTTGTAAACTATCAATTATTAGAACCTAAGTATACAGTTGATGAAGCACGTAATCACGATGCTAACTATTCAGCTCCTTTGCACGTCACATTGCGCTTGCTTAACAAGGAAACAGGCGAAATCAAGTCACAAGATGTCTTCTTTGGCGATTTCCCATTGATGACTAAGCAAGGGACTTTCATTATTAACGGGGCCGAACGTGTTATCGTTTCCCAACTTGTTCGTTCACCAGGTGTTTATTTCAACTCCGAAACTGACAAGAATGACCGCCGCACATATGGTACAACTGTTATCCCTAACCGTGGTGCTTGGCTTGAATATGAAACTGATGCTAAAAACATCGCTTATGTCCGCATTGATCGGACCCGTAAAATTCCTTTGACTGAATTAGTTCGGGCTTTGGGTTATGCTAGCGATGATGAAATTATCAACATTTTGGGTAAAAACGAATCTTTACTTAAGACCATCCAAAAAGATGTTCATAAGAATGAAGAAGATTCCCGCGTTGAAGAAGCCTTAAAAGACATCTATGAACGTTTACGCCCAGGTGAACCAAAGACAGCAGATTCATCTAGAAGTCTTTTGACAGCACGTTTCTTTGATCCAAAGCGTTATGATTTAGCACCGGTTGGTCGTTATAAGATTAATAAGAAACTTGACCTCAAGACCCGCCTTTTAGGGACCCGCTTAGCAGAAACGCTGGCTGACCCTGAAACAGGGGAAATCATTGCTGAAGCAGGTACAACCATTACTAAAGATGTAATGAAGAACTTGTCTGCATACTTGAAGCGCGATGATTTCAAGATGTATACTTTCACACCATCTGATGAAGGCGTTGTGCAAGAACCAATGACTTTACAAATCATCAAGGTTTACTCTGAAACAAATCCGGAAGAAGTTATCAATATGATTGGTAATGGTAATGTTCCTTTGGAATATAAGCACATTACCCCAGCCGATATCTTGGCTTCAATGAACTACTTCTTCAACTTGCAAGAAGGTTTAGGTTCAGTTGATGATATTGACCACTTGGGTAACCGTCGGATTCGTTCAGTTGGTGAACTTTTGCAAAACCAATTCCGTATCGGTTTGACACGGATGGAACGTGTTGTTCGTGAACGGATGTCAATTCAAGACACTGCCACGGTTACACCACAACAATTGATTAATATTCGTCCAGTTGTTGCGTCCATTAAAGAATTCTTTGGTTCATCCCAATTGTCCCAATTCATGGATCAAACGAACCCATTGGGCGAACTTACTCACAAACGTCGTCTTTCAGCTTTAGGGCCTGGTGGTTTGACGCGTGACCGTGCCGGCTATGAAGTTCGTGACGTTCACTATACGCACTATGGCCGGATGTGTCCTATTGAAACACCTGAAGGTCCTAACATCGGTTTGATCAACTCCTTGTCAACATATGCCCATGTTAACCGCTATGGTTTTATTGAAACACCATATCGTCGTGTATCTTGGGATACGCACAAAGTTACCGACAAGATTGACTATTTGACAGCTGATGAAGAAGATAATTACGTTGTTGCCCAAGCCAACACACCACTTAATGAAGATGGATCATTTGTTGATGATACTATCATGGCACGCAGCAAGGATGAAAATATTGAAACTACACCAGACAAAATTGACTACATGGACGTTTCACCTAAGCAAGTTGTTGCGGTTGCGACGGCATGTATTCCTTTCTTGGAAAACGATGACTCCAACCGTGCTTTGATGGGTGCCAACATGCAACGTCAGGCTGTGCCTTTGATTAAGCCACATGCTCCACTTGTTGGGACTGGTATTGAATATAAAGCTGCTCATGACTCTGGGGATGCTTTAATTGCTGACCATGCCGGTACAGTTGAATACGTTGATGCCCGTGAAGTTCGCGTTCGTCGCGAAGACAGCTCACTTGATACTTACAAGTTAATGAAGTTCCGTCGTTCCAACGGTGGTAAAAACTACAACCAAACACCAATTGTCCGCGTGGGAGACCATGTTGATGCTGATGATGTTTTGGCTGATGGTCCATCAATGGAACAAGGTGAACTTGCTTTGGGTCAAAACCCACTTATCGCCTTCATGACTTGGGATGGTTACAACTTCGAAGATGCCATTGCTATCAACGAACGTTTAGTTAAAGAAGATGTTTATACTTCAATCCACATCGAAGAACACGAATCAGAAGCACGTGATACGAAGCTTGGACCTGAAGAAATCACCCGTGAAATTCCTAACGTCGGCGACGATGCCTTGAAGAACCTTGATGAATTTGGGGTTGTTCGTGTTGGTGCTGAAGTTAAAGACGGTGATATCTTGGTTGGTAAAGTTACGCCAAAGGGTGTAACGGAACTTTCCGCTGAAGAACGTCTCTTGCATGCTATCTTCGGTGAAAAAGCTCGTGAAGTTCGTGATACTTCCTTGCGTGTACCTCACGGTGGTGGCGGTATTGTGCAAGACGTCAGGACCTTTACCCGTGAAAATGGCGATGAACTTGCACCAGGTGTTAACACAATGGTTCGTGTTTACATTGTGCAAAAACGTAAGCTTCAAGTTGGTGATAAGATGGCCGGCCGTCACGGTAACAAAGGTACGGTTTCCGTTGTTATCCCTGAAGAAGATATGCCATTTATGCCAGATGGTACACCAATCGATATCATGCTTTCACCAATGGGTGTGCCTTCCCGTATGAACATTGGACAGGTACTTGATCTTCACTTAGGTATGGCTGCTCGTGAACTTGGTATTCACGTAACTTCACCTGTTTTTGATGGTGCGCGTGATGAAGATATCTGGGATGCTTTGAAAGAAGCAGGTCTTCCAGCTGACGGTAAGACAGTTCTTTATGATGGCCGGACTGGTGAAGCCTTTGATAACCGGATTTCTGTTGGTGTCATGTACTACATGAAGTTAGCTCACATGGTTGACGATAAGATGCATGCTCGTTCCATCGGACCATACTCACTTGTTACGCAACAACCACTTGGTGGTAAAGCACAATTTGGTGGTCAGCGTTTCGGTGAAATGGAAGTTTGGGCCCTCGAAGCTTATGGTGCAGCTTACACCTTGCAAGAAATCTTGACTTATAAGTCTGATGACGTTGTGGGTCGTGTGAAGACTTACGAAGCTATCGTTAAGGGCGAACAAATTCCACAACCTGGTGTTCCTGAATCATTCCGTGTGTTGGTTAAAGAACTCCAAGCATTGGGCCTTGATATGAAAGTGCTTGATAGCGACAAAAATGAAATTGAATTGCGCGATATGGACGATGATGAAGACGGTGTTAAGAACATCGATGCCTTAGCTAAGTTCAAGCAACAAGAAGATGAAAAGCGCGCTTTAGAAGAACAAAAAACACAAGAAGCAGAAGAAACAAAAGCTGAATAATTAAGAAAAGGGAGGTCGGTCCTTTGATCGATGTCAATAAATTCGATAGTATGCAAATCGGTTTAGCTTCATCTGATAAGATCCGCAGCTGGTCTTATGGTGAAGTTAAGAAGCCTGAAACAATCAACTATCGTACGTTGAAGCCAGAAAAAGACGGTCTGTTCGATGAACGCATCTTCGGGCCAACAAAAGACTGGGAATGTGCTTGTGGTAAGTACAAGAAGGTCAGCTACAAAGGTACTGTTTGTGACCGTTGTGGTGTTGAAGTTACTCGTTCAAAAGTTCGTCGTGAACGTATGGGTCACATTGAACTTGCCGCACCTGTAACACATATTTGGTATTTCAAAGGTATTCCAAGTCGTATGGGACTTGTGCTTGATATGAGCCCACGTGCCCTTGAAGAAGTTATTTATTTTGCTTCTTATGTAGTTACTGATCCAGGTGATTCCCCACTTGAAAAGAAGCAACTTTTGACTGAAGGCGAATATCGTGAAAAACGCCAAGAATATGGGCAAAGCTTTAAGGCAGCTATGGGTGCTGAAGCTGTGCGGACTTTATTGCGTGACGTTGATTTAGAAGCTGAATGTGCTGAACTTAAAGAAGAATTAAAAGAAGCTACAGGCCAAAAGCGGACCCGTGCCGTACGTCGCTTGGACATTTTGGAAGCTTTCCTTAAGTCAGGCAACCGTCCTGAATGGATGGTTATGGATGCTATTCCAGTTATTCCACCTGATTTGCGTCCAATGGTTCAACTTGAAGGTGGCCGGTTTGCAACTTCTGATTTGAACGATTTATACCGTCGTGTTATCAACCGTAACAACCGTTTAAAGAAATTGCTTGAACTTCATGCTCCTGGCATCATCGTGCAAAACGAAAAGCGGATGTTGCAAGAAGCTGTTGATGCCTTGATTGACAACGGTCGTCGTGGACGTCCTGTTGCCGGTCCTGGTAACCGTCCATTGAAGTCACTTTCACACATGCTTAAAGGTAAGCAAGGACGTTTCCGCCAAAACTTGCTTGGTAAGCGTGTTGACTATTCTGGCCGTTCTGTTATCGATGTTGGTCCTAAGTTAAAACTTAACCAAATGGGTATTCCGCATGAAATGGCTTTGGAATTGTTCAAACCATTCATGATGCACGAATTGGTTAAGCGCGATATAGCTTCTAACATTAAGAATGCTAAGCGTAAGATTGATAACCGTGATGATGATATTTGGGACGTTTTGGAAGACGTTATCAAAGAACACCCTGTTTTGCTTAACCGCGCCCCTACCTTGCACCGTTTAGGTATTCAGGCCTTTGAACCAACTTTGGTTGATGGTAAAGCGATGCGCTTGCACCCACTTGCCTGTGAAGCCTACAATGCCGATTTTGACGGTGACCAAATGGCCATCCACGTACCATTATCTGATGAAGCACAAGCCGAAGCACGTTTGCTGATGCTCGCTGCTCACCACATTTTGGCTCCTAAAGATGGTAAGCCAATCATCTCACCATCTCAGGATATGACGATTGGTAACTACTACATCACCATCGAAGAAAAAGATCGTGAAGGCGAAGGCATGATCTTTAAAGATGTCAATGAAGTACGGACTGCATACCAAAACAACTATGTTCACTTGCATACACGGATTGGTTTGCAAACTTCATCTTTGGCTAAAGCTGGCAAGCCATTTACTGACTTCCAAAAGAGCCGTATTTTGGTAACAACTGCTGGTAAGGCCATTTTTAACGAAATCTTGCCAAAAGATTTCCCATATTTAAATGAACCAACTGAAGAAAACTTGACTGAAGGTACTCCTGATAAGTACTTCTTGGAACCAGGTGAAGATATTCATGCTTACCTTAAGGAACATGAATTAGTTGGACCATTCAAGTCAGGATTCTTGTCTGATATCATTGCCCAAGTCTACAAGGATTACAAGGTTACAGCTACAGCTGAACTTTTGGACCGGATGAAAGACCTTGGTTACTATGAATCAACTAAATCTGGTTTGACCGTGGGTATGATTGATGTTACTGAACTTAAAGAAAAGCCAGCTATCATTGAAAAAGCTCACAAGGATGTTGCTGTAGTTGCAAAGCAATTCCGTCGTGGTTTGATTACGGAAAAGGAACGCTATGATCGCGTTATTGCTATTTGGAACAAGGCTAAAGACGATATCCAAGCTAAATTGGTTGAAAACATGGATCCTTCCAACCCTATCCAAATGATGTCTGATTCTGGTGCGCGTGGTAACATTTCTAACTTTACTCAGCTTGCCGGTATGCGTGGTTTGATGGCCGCTCCTAACGGTAAGACTATGGAAATTCCTGTTATTGCGAACTTCCGTGAAGGTTTGTCTGTGCAAGAAATGTTCATGTCAACGCACGGTGCTCGTAAAGGTATGACTGATACAGCCTTGAAGACAGCCGATTCAGGTTACTTGACTCGTCGTTTGGTTGATGTGGCGCAAGATGTTATCATTCGTGAAACTGACTGTGGCACTGACCGTGGGCTTGATGTTTCAGCTATCACTGAAGGCAATGAAATGATTGAACCATTGTATGACCGTATTTTGGGCCGTTACACAATGAAGTCAGTCTTAGATCCTAAGACCGGTGAAGTAATCGTGCCTGCTAACGTCATGATGGATGAAGATTTAGCTCAAAAGGTTGTCGATGCCGGAGTTGAAACAGTAACCATTCGTTCAGCCTTCACATGCAACACCCGTCATGGTGTTTGTGAACACTGCTACGGCCGAAACATGGCTACTGGTGATGAAGTTGAAGTTGGTGAAGCTGTTGGTACTGTGGCTGCTCAATCTATCGGTGAACCAGGTACTCAGCTTACGATGCGTACTTTCCACACCGGTGGTGTTGCCGGAGACGATATCACTCAAGGGCTTCCTCGTGTTCAAGAAATCTTTGAAGCACGGAACCCTAAAGGTCGTGCTACCATCAGTGAAGTTACAGGTATTGTTGAATCTATCGAAGAAAATGCCGGGGAACACAAGAAGGTTGTCACTGTTAAAGGTGAAACTGATACACGTTCCTATGATTTGCCACTCAGTGCGGCTTTGAAGGTTGCTGAAGGTGACAGCATTCATCGTGGTGATCCATTGACGGTCGGTTCAATTGATCCTAAGGAATTAATCAAGGTTCGTGATGTCTTATCTACTGAAAACTACATTTTACGTGAAATTCAAAAAGTTTACCGTATGCAAGGTGTAGGTATTTCCGATAAGCACATCGAAGTTATGTCTCGCCAAATGTTACGCAAGGTTCGTATCATGGATCCAGGCGATACTGATATGCTTCCAGGTACTTTGCTTGATGTTAATGACTTCAAGGATAACAACGTTAAGACATTGATTAGCGGGGGTGTTCCTGCAACTGCCCGTCCAGTCTTGCTTGGTATCACTAAGGCTTCCTTGGAAACAAACAGTTTCTTATCTGCTGCTTCCTTCCAGGAAACAACGCGTGTCTTGACGGATGCTGCTATTCGCGGTAAGAACGATCCATTAGTTGGTTTGAAGGAAAATGTTATCATTGGTAAGATTATCCCTGCTGGTACTGGTATGAGAAAGTATCGTGATATCGTTCCTGAAGAAGAAGCACCTGAAGAAGGCGTTTATGAATCAATTGCTTCTGTTTCAGACCTTGCTAATACGACTGAAACTGCTAATAATTAAAAAATAAAAAAGCACCTTGAAAGGACTCACAGATAAAGTCCAACGAGTAGCTTTGGGAAGTCTTTGAAATTTCTAATAACTAAAAAAACTGAGACTTTAATCTCAGTTTTTTTTACATATTATTTTTGACCTCATTAAGAAGCCAATCATTAAAAGCTTCTTGATCTACACCTAAACAAACGGTAGCGTTGGTCTTATTATGGTAAGCATGCCTAATATCAGCAACTGTGGCTCCCTTAGCTGGACCTTCGCAGACAACATCTACCCAAAAAGCTTCCGTTGCTGACTTACAGCCGGTAGAAGAATAAAATGAAAAGGCCCGTTTCATTTGAAGCGGGCCTTTTCTTATGCACTTTTTTTCTTTTGGTAAAACAGGTATGCCGGAATACTCAGCCAAGAGATGAGAGCAGCGATAAGTCCCGTGTAATAGAGCAGATTGGGCCTGTAACTGACAGTAATTGTGCTATGTCCTTTTGGAACAGGCAAACTGACTGTTCCTCGAGCGCTGGATGAGACAACAGCGGACTTTCCATTGATGGTTGCCACAGTTCGTCTATAGCGGATAGTCGGCAGGTCTAATGTTTGCTTCTTTTTGCTTACCAGCTTATACGTAATGGAATTAGCAGCATAAGAAATTGTCGTAACACCGGTAAAAGGTTTGTTTTTGCTGTAAACAGTCTGCTTAACAATGCTTTGAGTGTTCTTGTTTGAAGAAATATCATTATGGTCAAAAGATTGTTTTGGATAGTAGTCTGTTTCTCCATACATGATCAAATAGGTAAAAATATTTTTATAATTTCCTTTATCTAAGAGTACGTCAGACGGGATTGTAACAGGAGATGCGGTATTTTTTGACAAACTGCTGTCTTTAGCAGCAATGATGCTTGCATGCTGCGGAGCTACAATGCTTGCATAACAGCATAATAAGGCAAGCGATGCAATAACTGTCAGAATATTAGCGGTATATTGCGATTTTCCCAACCGTACAATACTTTCAAAAATTAACGAAGCAGTAACCGCTAAGAAGAGGCAGGCATATGAATTAAAGCGGTACGGGAATTGAATAGTTCCTAAAAGCGGATAAAGCGGTGTCTTTTGAATTAAGTCCCAAGGAATAAGGCTGGTGGTTAGACAAAGCATAAAAACTCCCAACGCATAAATAGCAAGTTCGCGGGAGGACTTGTTGGCAATTATCCAACCTAAAAATGCTGTTAAGATTAGAATCAGTCCAATTGCATGATTTGTTGCGGCCGTATTTTCCAAAGAAAGCTGGAAAGTTGTAAATATTGTGCTGACCCATAAAAAGCAGCGTCTGGGGGTAGCAAGTCCGCCGCCAATCAAATCTGTAACAATAGGTACAAAAATAAAGGAGCTTAAGAAAAAAGTGAGGATACCTGCTTTGATGAGGGCTTTGATTCTTAAGAATTCAACTTTTTTATAAAAAATGAATTTGGCTAAAAAGAGGCCCACACAAATCATGGCAGACATATAAACACTGAGCAGGTGGCTGTATAAAAGCAGTGCCATACCGATAGCAAGGATGTACCAGTATTTGGTATCGTCCCATAAAATATTGTAAATTCCTAAGAAAATCAAAGGTAAAAATGTATAGGCAATAAATTCGCCCCAGACAGTATTGTACAACCCGAGATAAAGATGGTAGCTGGCAAAAGTATAAATTAAAGCAAAAAGAAAGCTGCGGGTTGTATTACCTTTTGTAAATCGGTACATACAGTAATAGGCAGTAGCCATAGTTAAAAAGTTGAAGAAACCGACCCAAAGATAAAATGCAGTAACCGGGTTAAAGATGAAGCGTAAAAATGCCATCGGGTATAAGAAAACGGTCGGATAAAAGAGAAAATTACCTACACCGCTGTGGCTGAAAGTGCGGCTGGCAATGAAGGTAAAGAAATGTCCGTCTCTTAGGTTTTGATAGATTTCTTCAACTCGTGAAAGGTGAAAGCTCCCGTCAGATCTTAAAATAATTTTTCCTTCGTGCATAAAAAGTGCAATCGAGATATAGCTCAGCAATAAAAAGATTCCAAAAACAGCAAGGTTGATGGAGATTTTTTTGTTAAGCCTAAAGTTCTTCCCAAACATAATAAGCTCCTTTGTGTGTTTAATTGTGACTTAAAAATACGAATAAATTTTACCCCCCAAAAAAACAGACTGTCAAGCGGCTCTAACTACTAAAATATATTTGCTAAAAGTCAAAATAAAATCATGCTGAGACAGGCTCCCAGAAACAGCGGAGGTAAAAAAGGCAGGGGGCGATTGGTCATTTTTAGAAAATAGTAAGCCAAAACAAAAATGACACAGGCAATGGCGACTGTTAATTAGGCGAGATGCATCCCAAAGGCGATAATAAAGAAGGTAAGAAAAACAGCATCTGCCAAGCAATGTCATTAATCTCAGTTTTTTTTTACATATTATTTTTGACCTCATTAAGAAGCCAATCATTAAAAGCTTCTTGATCTACACCTAAACAAACGGTAGCGTTGGTCTTATTATGGTAAGCATGCCTAATATCAGCAACCGTGGCTCCCTTAGCTGGACCTTCGCAGACAACATCTACCCAAAAAGCTTCCGTCTTGAAAGCTTCTGGATGCAAAAGGTAAAAAATAGTCTGCAGATCATGGATAGCTGTACCTTGTTCATTACGGTCAAAATCATTATTAATCAAAGCGGATAACATTTTACCGGCAGCATTAGTTTGTTGTAGCAACGATTGTGTTTTTTGAGTAATACGGCCGGTAAGGGTTGAATCAAGTCCAATCATGGTTAACTTGAGGCCTGATTCAAAGAGAATTTTAGCGGCATGTGGATCAGTGAAAACATTGAATTCAGCTGTGCTAGTCATATTGCCGCGACCAAGGCTTCCTCCCATAATAATAATTTCCTGGATTTTTTCTTTAACTTCAGGATAAAGCGTCAAAAGGACACCAAGGTTGGTAAAAGCACCGGTAGCGATAATCGTTAATTTAGCTTCACTATGAAGTAGTTGCTCTTTTAAGGCAGTCACAGCATCAATGGCTAAAACTTTTGTTTGGGGAGCTCCAAAATCGTACCCTTTAATACCTTTTTCACCGTGGACACGGCTAGCATCTTCTAAAGGCTGCATTAAAGGTTTTTTAGCCCCTTTTGCAACAGGTACATGACGGCCGAAAAATTCAACAATATTTAAAGCATTGTGGCTCGTTTTCTCAACGTCAACATTGCCGGCGACTGTGGTAATCAGCTGCAAGTCAATGTCAGGATCAGTTAATGCGCAGGCTAAAGCACAGGTATCATCAATACCAGGATCACAATCCATCATAATTTTGTGCATAATTTTTCTCCTTTAACAGTGAGTGATAGAAGTATTATACACCAAATAAAGGCGGAAAAACATAGGCAAGTCCAAGGTAAGTAAGGGTGAGAAAAGGAATAAATGGTAATTTTGCAACTTTAGCGAATATATTGAAAACTAGACAGCCTAAGGTAGCCAAAAATAAAATCAGGCAGGTACAATACCAGCCAAAGGCCAGCATTAATCCCAAAAGCACTAAAGTATCACCAGCTCCCAGCCAATGGCGCCAATTAAAAATGACTAAGATAAGGCACAGACAAAGCATGATGACCAAATCAAAAGGCGTTAGGGTTGGCTTTAAAAAACGAAGACTAAGACAGAAAATAAGGCCCAACAATAGCAAAATATTAGGGACACTTAAGGTTAGTAGATCAAACCAAGCTAAGGCAGCCAGCCATAATCCCAAACTAAAAAGGAGGCCGGCATAAAGATTAAGTGTTAAATAACGGCTGGCAAAAAAGCCGCCAAACAGTTCAAATAACGGCGGAGCTAAGGATAATTTATGCTGACAGAAATGACAGCGGCCTTTTTGAAGGGCAACGCCGATAATAGGAATCAGCTGCCAAAAAGCTAGTGAATGGTGGCAGGTATCACAAAAAGAGCGGGCAATAAATTGTGATACATGATTAACTTGGCGCCAAACCAAACATTGAATGAAGGAAGCTATAATTGTTCCCAAAATAAATTTGCCGGCTAAAAGCATCTCAAATCACCTCAGTTAATAAAGACGAAAAAAGAGGACAATTTTTTTGTTAAAAAAAAGAAAATTGTTTGACACTGCCCGGTGAAGCGTGGTAACCTATAAAAGGTGCTTTATGCGAACAGTTCTCTTGGAAAACCAAGATCGTGCTGGCTGTGAGCAAGTTAGCACAGAGGCGTACATCGGGACGTTCTTTTTTTAAAAACAAAAAAGAAACTCCTGGATGTGTGTACTTAGAAAATTAATCTGAAATCAGGAAGGAGGAAGCTTTAGATGCCTACAATTAACCAATTAGTTCGTAAAGGTCGTCAATCTAAAGGTTCAAAATCTAATTCCCCAGCTTTAAACTTTGGGTACAATAGTTACAAGAAAGTACAAACAAACAATCCTGCTCCACAAAAACGTGGGGTTGCTACTCGTGTCGGCACAATGACACCAAAGAAGCCTAACTCAGCTTTGCGTAAGTACGCTCGTGTTCGTTTGTCAAACTTGATTGAAGTTACAGCCTACATTCCAGGTATCGGCCACAACTTGCAAGAACACTCTGTTGTTTTGATTCGTGGCGGCCGTGTAAAGGATTTACCTGGGGTTCGTTACCACATCATCCGTGGTGCGCTTGATACTGCCGGTGTTGATGGTCGTATGCAATCACGCTCCAAGTATGGTGCTAAGAGACCAAAGCAAAAGAAGTAATCTGATACTTCAAAATTAAATTTAATTAACGAAAACACTTACGAGAATTTGAGGAGGTCATTGTAATGCCAAGAAAAGGTGGCGTTTCAAAACGCGAAGTGCTCCCAGATCCAATTTATAACTCAAAATTGGTTACACGCTTGATCAACCGTTTGATGTTAGACGGTAAGCGCGGGACAGCATCAAAGATTTTATACGAAGCATTTGATATTGTTAAGGATAAGACAGGTAACGAACCACTTGATGTCTTTGAAGAAGCAATGAAGAATATTATGCCTGTGATGGAAGTTAAAGCTCGTCGTGTCGGCGGTTCTAACTACCAAGTTCCTATTGAAGTTCGTCCAGATCGTCGTACAACATTAGGTCTTCGCTGGTTGGTAAACTACTCACGTTTACGTGGCGAACACACAATGTCAGAACGTTTGGCAAACGAAATCATGGATGCTGCAAACAACACAGGTGCATCAGTTAAGAAACGCGAAGATACACACAAGATGGCAGAAGCCAACCGCGCATTCGCACATTATCGTTGGTAATTTGAAATGGCTATTATATGATTTTCATAATCCTATGATAGTCATTTTTTTAAGAGTAATGTCACATTATTAACTATTGGAAGGAGAGAAATCTCAAATGGCAAACAAGCGTGAATTCCCATTGGAAAAAACACGTAACATCGGTATTGTTGCCCACATCGATGCTGGTAAGACAACAACTACTGAACGTATCTTGTACTACACAGGTAAGATTCACAAAATTGGTGAAACACACGATGGTGCTTCACAAATGGACTGGATGGAACAAGAACAAGAACGTGGTATCACAATCACATCAGCTGCTACAACAGCTCAATGGAAAGACCACCGTATCAACATCATCGACACCCCAGGGCACGTTGACTTCACTGTCGAAGTTGAACGTTCTCTCCGTGTTCTTGATGGTGCGGTTGTTGTTTTGGATGCTCAATCTGGTGTTGAACCACAAACTGAAAATGTTTGGCGTCAAGCTACAACATACGGCGTTCCACGTATCGTCTTTGTTAACAAGATGGATAAGATTGGTGCCGACTTCGATTACTCTGTAAGCACAATCAAGGATCGTTTGCAAGCAAACCCATTGCCTGTTCAAATGCCTATCGGTGCTGAAGATCAATTCGAAGGTGTTATCGACTTGATCGAAATGAAGGCTGACCTTTATGATGAAGATGAACTTGGTTCAAAATGGGATACAGTTGATGTTCCTGAAGAATATCGTGAAGAAGCTGAAAACCGTCGTGATGCTATGATTGAAGCTTTGGCTGATGTTGATGACGAAATCATGGAAAAATACCTTGGCGGTGAAGAAATTTCTAAAGAAGAAATCAAGGCTGCTATCCGTAAAGCAACTTTGAACTTGGAAGTATATCCTGTCTTTGCAGGTTCTGCCTTCAAGAACAAGGGTGTTCAAATGATGCTTGATGGTGTTAACGACTACTTGCCATCACCACTTGATGTTAAAGCATACAAGGCAACAAATCCTGATACTGATGAAGAAGAAGATTTGATTGCTGACGATGACAAGCCATTTGCAGGTTTGGCATTCAAGATTGCTACTGACCCATTCGTTGGTCGTTTGACATTCTTCCGTGTTTACACAGGTACTTTGGAAGCTGGTTCATATGTTTTGAACGCTACTAAAGGCAAGCGTGAACGTGTTGGTCGTTTGCTCCAAATGCACTCTAACCACCGTAAAGAAATCCCAGAAGTATTCTCTGGTGATATCGCTGCTGCTATCGGCCTTAAGGACACTACAACTGGTGACTCCTTGACAGATCCAAAGCATCCACTTATTTTGGAATCAATGGAATTCCCTGATCCAGTTATCCAAGTTTCTGTTGAACCAAAATCCAAGGCTGACCAAGACAAGATGGATATTGCTTTGCAAAAACTTGCTGAAGAAGATCCTACTTTCAAGGCTGAAACAAACCCTGAAACAGGTGAAACACTTATCGCCGGCATGGGTGAACTTCACTTGGATATCATCGTTGACCGTATGAAGCGTGAATTCCACGTTGAAGCTAAGGTCGGCGAACCACAAGTTGCTTACCGTGAAACATTTACTAAGCAAGTTTCCGCACAAGGTAAATTTGTTCGCCAATCTGGTGGTAAAGGTCAATACGGTGATGTTTGGGTTGAATTTACACCAAATGAAGAAGGTAAAGGTTTCGAATTCGAAAACGCCATTGTCGGTGGTGTTGTTCCTCGTGAATACATTCCTTCTGTTGAACAAGGCTTGCGTGAAGCTATGGCAAATGGTGTCTTGGCAGGCTACCCACTTATCGATGTTAAGGCAAAACTTTATGATGGTTCTTACCACGAAGTCGATTCTTCCGAAGCTGCTTTCAAGGTTGCTGCATCCTTGGCATTGCGTAACGCTGCTCCAAAGGCTGGCGCCGTAATCCTTGAACCAATCATGAAGGTTGAAATCGTTGCTCCAGAAGATAACTTGGGTGATGTTATGGGTCACGTTACAGCTCGTCGTGGCCGTGTTGAAGGTATGGAAGCTCGTGGTAACGCACAAGTTGTTAATGCCTTTGTTCCATTGGCAGAAATGTTCGGTTACGCAACAACATTGCGTTCTGCAACACAAGGTCGTGGTACATTTACTATGACAATGGATCACTATGAACCAGTTCCAAAGTCAATCCAAGAAGAAATCATCAAGAAAAATGGTGCTAAAGCCTAATTCTTAGTGAATTAAAAAAGCACGTTTCGCAGAAATGCGGGACGTGTTTTTTTGTGCGGAAAATTATAAATAGCACTTACCTATTATTTTTCCAAATTTATCTACCTTAGGAACCCAGAAACTATTTTTAGTGTCACAAATGGAAATTTGCAATGAAGTAAGTAAATTTTTAGCTAATATAGAAACAGCTGTTGCTGTGAAATGTCTTCCGTCAAGCTGTAATCCATCTTTGATCTTTCCGACTACGTACTGTGATAATTCATACTCTGGATAGTAACTATCGGGAAATGAGTTACTGATGGCTTTATATATAGCAACAGTACTTTTGAACGTAGTTATATTTAAATTTTCTCGTATAGCACTCGCTTTATGCTCTAAAAAAGGTATTGAAAACAATATATTAATTTCTGGATTAATCAATGTTAAATATCTTACAATACTATGCAATATATCTTCAATTTCTTGTGTGCTAAGAAATTGACTGGTAATATTCATATTTTTAATATTATGAAGAGGTATCTTATTGAAAACATGATCATCTATCTTACATATTTCTGCAGATCCTAAATTACAATACAAAATATTTGTTTCTGATATTATTTTTCTGAGCGCTGTATTGTATTTGTTATTAAGTGAAATGCATGTTTCAATGTCGTTAGATTTTATCCATGGTCGCAATTCATCGGTATAACTTTCACCATCGAAGTATAAGTACTCCTTATCAGAAGAGTTTAAACAAATCCTCTTCAACTCGTTTAATATTACAGGAGGATTGAAGAGATTTCCCATGGGTCTCTAGATAATATTTTGGACTTATCTGCATACATGGATATATATCTGTGCGTGTTGCGGGTTGTACATGCGCCTATGAAAGTGATATTAATTTTTCCTAATTTAGACAATTTATTGTTTGACCAAAAAGATTGTAAATCATTGTCTGTATAGAAAAATATCCCATTATCTCTATATGCATTTTTCAAATTTAACACCTACCTTGTTTAACATTGTTAAAACATTACCGTATCCTCTAAGGATTTGTTCAAAATTTTCAATGATAATTTCTTTATAACTGCTATTTAACATAAATGATAAAATTATAGCCATACCTGCACGTATGTCAGGAGCTTGTATTTTATTTCAATACAATTCTTATTATTAGTATGGCCCACTATACCTTTATTTAGTATATCAAGACTTATACCCATACTATTTAAAGGTGGAATATGAGAATACCTTTCGTTATAGGTATAATCAACTATCAAGCTTTCAATATTTTTCGTAGCTAAGAAACTAGTGATTATAGGGTTTAAATCGGTTATCATATCTGGATATTGATCAAAGCGGACAACTAGTGGATGTTCAATTATATCAATATCTTTTTTGATTAATTTAACGCTTCTTTGGTCATCAATCAATTTGATACCAATTTTTTTCAGAAATTCAATTTGAGAATTAATAAAGCAATTTGTAGTTATCCCTTTGAGAGATAGAGTGTCTAATATATTGTAGTTTAACAAAATATAGGACATCGCCATTGTTGTATCGGGACACAAGGAATATTCGCAGTTCTTGAAAATTATCTTATCAACCTTCCTAATAATAAGGTGATTATGCTTAACATAGTATGTCCTATTTGTTGATAAGGAAAGAAAAGATAGCATTTCTTTAACAGAACTTTCTTTTGGAAATCCATAGATACTAATTTCACCAGGATATGAGTATGCCATTAGTAAGGAATTAAAGAATACACCTATACTTGATGTGCAACCTGTATAACAATTACAATTAATTTTTGGTGGCAACGTTGACAGTCTATTGGCTATATAGTAGTTATTGCTTGCAGAATATTCCAAAGTGGCTATTTCTTTCAACAAATTAAGGTGTGCGTCAATCGGTCTTTCGGAAAAGGTGCATCCTCCTGGCTTGCAAAATTCAAGGAAACCATTTCTGAGTACTAAACTAGAGATCATACCAATACTTGCTCTACTTACTTTATTTAATGGCGAAAGATCTTTTATTGATTTTAGAGATATAATTTCTAGAGACCTATCTTCTTTGTCAATATGAATTTTACCTATGTTATTTTTTTCTATAAAGTTTACAATACGAAAAAAGTCTAGGCAAAAAGGGATGTTCTTTATACGAATTCTTCTATTTGTTACGAAAAGAGATTGCAATAGAATATGTACGGAAGATATTTTATCTCCCTCTATTCGTATCTTTTTCTCACGTCCATCTGCTATAGAATTATTTTTAATTAATTTTATTTTCATAATAAGCCTCTTTTTAACTTGAATAATAAGATGAAAATGATATAATTATGAGCGCTTGATTAATACAAATGATATTTTAACACTGCCAAAGATAAAGTCAACACAATTATTTCACATTAACGAAATAATCGTGACTTTCCGAGAATAATTTCTATTTATTGAAGGTGATATGGTGGAAAAAGCATTACTGTCGTCGAAAACAATTTCGACGGCCGGGACATTATTTTTTAATGCAGTGATTGATTTGTGGGTCGTCCAGATATTTGGTTCAGCCAAAATATTGGGGAATACAATGGCATTCACGACGCTTGCAGCAGCGATTTGTTCATTTATTGGCGGATACTTAGCGGACAGCTCATTTAGGCTGCGGGTTTTGATCATGATAAATGCAGTATCTTCTTTGGTATGCGGCATTGCATTTTTAGAGCATAAACAGCTGATTGGCAACCCACTGACGGTCTATTTGCTGGTATTTCTTTTGAACATCGGCAGCTATCTCAGTTCGCCGCTTTTTAAGACCATCACGTCAATCAGCGTTGAGAAGACACGAATAGTTGCATTCAATCGAAGCATAACTTTTGCATCTCAGCTTTGTACGGTTTTGATTCCGCCAGCAGCAACGTGGCTTTTTGCAAAAAAGCTTATCGGCTTGGAAGGTGCGTTGCTTTTAAACGGATTATCGTTTGTTTTATGTGCCTTGTTGATGGTTGGTTTGCGGAAAGCTGATGGTGTAAAAACGGCCGGAAATTCGAACGGGTATCTCGGAACCATAAAATTGATTAAAAACAGCGGACCGATGCTGTTTATGGCCTTGTCAGGCTTCATTCTTAATTTTTTCCTGTCGGGAATCAATGTTTGGCTGCCTTATTTTACGACCAAAATCTTGCATAATGCTTCCGCTTACGGTGTTGCAATTTCATGTCAGGCTGTTGGAGGCATAATCGGTGCTTTGTCGATCAAGAAAATCAAGCTGGATACTTCGCTAAGGGTTGAACGACTCGGCTTGGTCATTTCGTGCGGGTTGCTTATGGCGATGTTGTTTGCCATTTCAGCTCCAGCGCTCATTTTGGCAATGTTCTTTTTGGCCGCAATCATAACAAGGTATAATATTGCACTTCAAAGTTTGATCCAAACGCACGTTGAACAAAAATATATCGGTAAAACGTTTTCGACGACGTATTTGATTGCCAATCTGGCTTTGCCAATCGCATCATTTTTGTTTGGGCATCTGCTTGATTTTTCATGGAAGTGGTTATTGGTAGTTGTCGCGCTTGGACTATCAAGTATGAATCTTCTTTGGATCATAATGAAAAAAAGAATCATCATAAGAAATATAGAGTAGGGGGATATACAATGCATGTTTTAATAATTTCACCGCTAAGAGAAGGATATATGAATCTTTGTGGCTGGTTGGACGGACTCAAAAGCGAGCGGGTTACGATCCTGACTCAAACAAAATATGAAAACAACATGAATAAGATGCTGAAATTGAATAATCAGGATGAATTTTGCCAAGTGAAGTCAATTGAAGCATTTACTGATGACAACGTTATTTGGAACGGGCTTAAAATCAATCGCGAAAATAAGATTGACATTGTTTTCGCATACACGGAAGAGATGATTCTGCCTGCAGCTCGGTTGCGTGAAGAATTGGGAATCAATGGTCAGAGCGTTAAAAGCGCAAAAGCTTTTCGAGATAAATGGACAATGTATGAAACGCTTTGTTCGAGCGAATTGTCGCTAAACGTTCCGCAGACGTTTAAAGTTGAAGGAATCGAGGACGTTTTGAAACTGGAAGATAAATTTCCAGTGGTTTTAAAACCGCGTTTTGGAGCCGGATCGGTAGATACGTTCGTAATCAAAAAAACTGATGAATTGGGTGATTTGACCAGTAAGGCCGACCTTTCGAATTATATCGCGCAAACCTTTGTCGAAGGCGATGTCTACCACATTGACGCGTTGGTTTTGGATAACGAAATCAAATATTCGGTCGTTTCAAAGTACTTCAATACTCCGCTCTGTTATCAGGATCAAAAATCGATTGCAAGCATTCAGATTGAGCAGACATCAAAAATCGCCTTGGATTTGAAAAAACTGACTGAAGACGTTTTGCGTGCGATGCCAACGCCCCAAAGCACAATCGTCCATTTGGAAGCATTTCATGATGGGAAAAAAGCAACTTTTCTTGAAGTCGGATCAAGAATCGGCGGTGGAAGGATCAATCAAGAGTTCGTGTACAATTTAGGAATCGATCCTGACAAAATTTTGTTGGAACACATGACGGGTCATGATTCTTCAAATGAATTCTTGAAAGAAATTGATGGAAAACTTTCGAAAAGACGCTGCGGTTTTGTTTTAACGGCACCGGGAAAAGGGGTGCTGACAAAGCTTCCGCCGCAATCGTTGTTTGACGTGCCTTCAAAAAATGCATATGATTACTATATTTATGGACGTACGGGCAGAAAATACGATTACGGACATTCAAGCGTTGACGCGATTGCTGCCGTCTCCGTATTTGGTAAAACGACTGATGGAATTTTGCGCGAATTAAGGAAAATCAACGAATGGGTTGATTTTAGCAGTGCTTATGAAGAGGAAGAGAAAAAGTGAAAATATTTGTTTATACATATTCACCGACTACAATCGGGTTTAATCCTGATTTTGACGGATATGTCATCACGACGGCCAATGCTTTTGAGAGGTACTTGAAACTAGGCTTTTTGAAAGAAAAGATCGAAATTGCAGAAAGCATAGATTTCAAACACGTTTTCAGGATTGTCCAAGATCTGGTTGAAAAGTTTTCGGATTTTGATGAAGTTTTTACGCTCAAGGAAAATGATATTGAATGGATCGATGTAATCAATGATTATTTTTTTGGCGAAAAAAACAAGCCGACTTTGGCATTGTTTAAGGACAAATACTATATGCGTTCCGTGCTTCAAGGAAAAATCGAGCAACCTGATTTTGTTGCGATGACACCGGAAATTTCAGCTGAAAAAGTTCCGGAAAAGGGCGTAATCAAGCCGAGAAGAGCAGAGGCGTCGCTTGGGGTCGATTTTTATACGAATCAGTTTGAGTTTGAACGGACAAGGGCAAATCTTGCGGCGGATGACGAGCTTATTTTGGAAGAAGCGGTTGATTATGATGTAATGTTTACTTGTGACGGCGTTTTTTATCAGAACGAATTGATTCAATTCTTCTCCAATCAATATTCGAACAAGGTTTCAAATTGCGATATTGAAAAATACACGATAATCCACACGAATGAGAATTATTGGAAAAATCCTTCATTAATATCAAGGTTGAAAGAAGATACCGCAGAAGTTTTAAAAATATTGACCAACGGTAAGGGAACGATTGCGTTTCATATGGAATGGTTCTATAATTCCGTCACGGATGTGCTGACGTTTTGTGAAGTCGGAGCGCGCTTTGGGGGATGGCATATTCCGGAAATAGTGGAACTAGCTTTTGGCCAGGACTATCGCAAAAACTACTGGGAGTTGAAAAACGGAAAACAATCTTTGAAAATGAAGCAAATCCCGCAGCCAAAGCAAGCCGCAGCAGTTGTCGGAATATATGCCAACCATACGGCAATTCCCGAAAACATGGGAAAACTGCTTGGAGCAAGATTCAAGTGCATCCAGTACGGAAGTTCATCAAAGAAAGGCGCAACGGGAAATTCTGACCTGTTGTGTTTGATCATGTTTGCAGAAGCCGACATTGAAAGCATCTATCGAACATCAGAAAAAATTGGCAAAATGATTGAGGAGGCATAGATTTGTTTAACGAATTGTTTGAAAAGTGGTGCATCAATCAAGGGTACGTTGAATTGGCCCCCAGTCCTTTGATAAGAAATGATAATCACTTGTTTACATTTTCTCCATTTGAAGATTTGGAAGATAACTATCTTGAAGAAAAGCGCTTTAAAGGCTTTAAGGTTCAGGATTGTTTTCGCAACGTTTTTCCGCAAAATTTGGTCAATCCCTTGTCGACGCCTTTGCAGAAGCTGGTCAGCATCCATGATTTTTCGTTCTCCGCCAGCTTGGGTGAATTGAAAAATTGCGTAAATGGTTTTTTGATTGACGAATTAGGACTTAATGAAACTGACGTCTACTATATTATTCCGGATGACGCAAGCGTGGTCGCATTATTTGGCGACAATCAGATTCCTGAAGAAAAAACGATCGTCATTGATAAAAACAGACTTGTCTGCAAGCTTCCTTTTGACGGGATTCATTACTATATCAAGGTGATTTATGCTTATAAGGGCGGCGTGGTTACCGTTGCGAACTTCGTTTTGGTCAATTATCAAAAGAAAAACTTTCAGCTTGACAGCGTGATTTATCCTGAAAGAATCAAAATGATCATGGATGATGGTGATTTTCTTTATGATTTGAAGATTTATGAAAACTGCAGAGATGAATTTCTCATAAAGATTATTGATGACAAAAGGACGTTTAACTTTGTCTTAGGCAATCTGAATGCGATTGATCATTTACGAAGGCTTGTTTTTGAGAGCAACAATAAGCAGGGGTACACGCTCAAACGACTTGAAAAAGAACTCTTCCAAGAATGTCTGACAAAGGAAATCGACTTTGAACAGATGATGACCGTTTTTTGTCAAAACGGAGTCGTTGACGGAAACTGCCGGGATTATCTCAGCGAACGTGAGAAAAAATTCGTTAAAAACAAAAGACAGTGCCTGCGAACGCTTAAGAAGAGATTGAGATCGGTCAAAATCGTTGATGAGACTTTATTCAACAGCCTTCACGGTGAACTTGGATGTACCAAAGAAGACGTAATTTCAACTTGTGAAACGTTGGGCATTAAAAACGAAATAAAAAAGGAAACGATTCAACAACGTTTTGCCTTTTACTATGAAAAATCAAAAAATACGATGACCGACCCTAAAAATCAGTATTGCTAAAAAGAGGTTGGGAAAAAAGTCCCGTTTCTTACTTGAATTAAATGAAATACCGAATGAAAGCGGTCGATTTTCGGCTAACTTCGTTCGGATTTCTTAAATACAGTGCTGCTCAACCAATCTTATTTAAATTTACCGCCAAACTATTTTTAGTCATTTCCATCATGAAAGGCGATCGTCATGTATACACAAAAAACCGGATCAGACTTGCGATTGATTGCAAGTCATCCGGTTTTTCAATTTGAGATATAGTTTTGTTTCGCATGATCTTTTCTACATATGTAGAAAGAGGGCTGAGCACTGTATTTGACAGGTCAGACAATCGTTGCGCCGAGGCAGTTCTTAAAATGATTCAGGGCCCATTCATGACCGGCCTGATCAAAGCTTGCAACGGCATCTTTTGGAATCGTCAAAGAATAATTTAGGTTGTAAGCAGCAATTGCCGTGTGGAGTACGCAGATGTCGGTGCAAACACCGCTGAGCCATAAATCGGTAATTCCGCGAGAACGCAAGTAGTTATCGAGATTCGTATTTTGAAAACTGGAGTAGCGGTTTTTAGCGAATTGGTAAACTGAAGGTGAGTCTTGGTAGGCTTTAAACCACGTATTTAAGTTACCGTATAATTCGTGCCCCCAGGTGTCTGCAATATTGTGGGGTGGGAACAACTTAGTTTCAGGGTGATAAGGATCATTGAGATGGTGAGTGTCAGTGGGGAAAATGACACAGTCGCCATTGGTATGAAATTCATTGGCTAAGTCAACCAATGTTGATTCAATAGCTTGACCGGCTTTTCCACAAGTCAGGGCGCCTTTATCGTCGACAAAATCATTAGTGTAATCAATAATGAGCAGTGCTTTCATAAAATTCCTCCTTATATACTGAATAAATTATAAAACATGACGAATCAAAAATAAAAGGTGAAATAAATTCGCTTTCAAAAAAAGTTTTTGCTTGCTTTGCTGGAATGTTTGTAATATCATAGAAAGGTACCTGTGCAAGGGACGGGTATAGATTTAGTTGTTAAACTTTTTTAAATGAGCTATGATGTGAAAGGTTGCGACACACCCGGCCGCTTTGCCACAGGTGTGGCGGTAATTTTCACGGAGCTAGTCTTGTTTTTAAAATAGACGAGGGAGGTAACATAATGGCAAAACAAAAGATTCGTATTCGTTTGAAGGCATACGAACACCGCATTTTAGATCAATCTGCTGACAAGATTGTTGAAACAGCAAAGAGAACAGGTGCTCAAATTTCTGGTCCTATTCCATTACCAACAGAACGCACACTTTACACAGTGCTCCGTTCACCACACAAGCACAAAGATTCTCGTGAACAATTCGAAATGCGCACACATAAGCGTTTGATCGATATCGTAAATCCAACACCAAAGACAGTTGACTCACTTATGAAGCTCGACTTGCCATCAGGCGTTGATATCGAAATCAAATTATAATTTAAAATCATAAAATAATTGGAGGTGTACTCATGACCACTAAAGGAATCTTAGGAAAAAAGGTAGGTATGACGCAAGTCTTTACTGAAAACGGCGAATTAGTTCCTGTAACTGTCGTTGAAGTTGGTACAAACGTTGTCTTGCAAGTTAAGACTGTTGAATCAGACGGTTACAACGCAATCCAACTTGGTTTTGATGACCAACGTAAAGTTAACGTTACAAAACCTGCCCAAGGTCATGCAGATAAAGCAAATACTAATCCTAAGCGCTTCGTTCGTGAAATCCGCGATGTGCTTGGCGATTACAAAGTCGGTGACGAAATCAAGGCAGACTTGTTTGAAGCAGGCGATGTCGTAGATGTAACAGGTACGTCCAAAGGACATGGTTTCCAAGGCTCAATCAAGAAGAACGGTCAACATCGTGGCCCTATGGCTCACGGTTCTCGTTACCACCGTCGTCCTGGTTCAATGGGTGTTATCATTAACCGTGTTATGAAAGGCAAGTTATTGCCAGGTCGTATGGGTGGCAACCGAGTAACAATCCAAAACTTGGATATTGTTAAAGCTGATACAGAAAATGGTGTACTTTTGATCAAGGGTAACGTTCCAGGCGCTAACAAGTCATACGTTACAATCAAGAGTACAGTTAAATAATTAGAGGAAGGGAGGAAAAATAAACATGCCTACAGTAGCATTATTTAAACAAGATGGTACTCAAAACGGCGACGTTACATTGAACGACGCAGTTTTCGGTATCGAACCAAATAACAATGTTGTTTTTGATGCAGTGCTTATGCAACGTGCATCATTACGTCAAGGTACACACGCTGTTAAGAACCGTTCCGCAGTTCGCGGCGGTGGTAAGAAGCCATGGCGGCAAAAGGGTACTGGTCGTGCTCGTCAAGGTTCTATCCGTTCACCACAATGGGTAGGCGGTGGCACAGTCTTTGGCCCTACACCACGCTCATATGCATACAAGCTTCCACGCAAAGTTCGTCGTCTTGCTATCAAGTCCGTCCTTTCTCAAAAGGTCTTGGACGAAAGCTTAGTTGTTGTTGAAGAACTTAGCTTTGACGCACCAAAGACAAAGGCTTTTGCTGAAGTTTTGAATAACTTAGACGTTAAGACAAAAGTTTTAGTAGTTCTTGAAGATGACAACAAGACAGCAGCACTTGCTGCTCGCAACTTGGCAAACGTTACAGTAATCCCAGCTAAGGGCTTGAACGTTTTGGATGTTGTTAACAACAACAAGATGGTCATCACAAAGGGAGCTCTTTCTCAAGTAGAGGAGGTTCTTGCATAATGGAATCACGCGATGTAATTTTACGTCCAGTTATCACAGAAGCTTCTATGGCTGAATTGGACAACAAACGTTACACATTTGACGTTGATACACGCGCAACTAAGTCTCAAATCAAGGCTGCTGTTGAAGATATCTTCGAAGTTAAAGTTGCTAAGCTCAACGTTATGAATGTTAAAGGCAAGAAGAAGCGCATGGGTCGTTACGAAGGCTACACAAAGAAGCGTCGTAAGGCTATTGTTACTTTGACTGCTGATTCAAAAGAAATTAAATTATTCGACGAAGAATAAAATAAATTAACCAGGAGGGAAACACAGTGGGGATTAAGAAATTCAAACCAACCTCTAACGGTCGTCGTAACATGACTGGTTCAGATTTCGCTGAAATCACAAAGACTACACCAGAAAAGTCATTGCTTGCTAAGAGCAACAAGACTGCAGGTCGTAACTCTTACGGTCATATCACAGTACGTCACCGTGGCGGTGGTCACAAGCGTCAATACCGTTTGATCGATTTCAAGCGTATTAAAGATGACGTTCCTGCAACAGTTAAGGCAATCGAATATGATCCAAACCGTTCCGCAAACATCGCATTAGTTGTTTACGCTGATGGTGTTAAATCATATATCCTTGCACCAAAGGGCCTCAAAGTTGGCCAACAAATTCAATCAGGTAAGGATGCAGATATCAAGGTAGGTAATGCTTTGCCATTGGCAAACATCCCAGTTGGTACTGTTATTCACAACATCGAACTTAAGCCTGGCAAGGGCGGCCAATTGGTTCGTTCAGCTGGTACATCAGCTCAATTGCTTGGTAAGGAAGGCAAATACGCAATCGTTCGTTTGACTTCTGGCGAAGTTCGCATGATCCTTGTTACTTGCCGTGCTACAATCGGTGCTGTTGGTAATGAACAACACGAATTGATTAACATCGGTAAAGCTGGTCGTTCACGCTGGATGGGCAAGCGTCCACAATCTCGTGGTTCCGTAATGAACCCTAACGATCACCCACACGGTGGTGGTGAAGGTAAAGCACCTGTTGGTCGTCCATCACCTATGTCACCATGGGGCAAGAAGACAGCCGGCAATAAGACTCGTTCTAAGAAAGCTCGTTCTAACAAGTTGATCGTTCGCGGTCGTAATAAGAAATAATTCGTAGCCGCAAAAGGCGGTTAATGTTCCGAAAGGAGGACATACTTTGAGTCGTAGTTTGAAAAAAGGACCTTTCGTCGATGAACATTTGATGAAAAAGGTTGAAGCACAAGCTGATCAAGAAAAGAAGTCAGTTATCAAGACATGGTCACGTCGTTCCACGATCTTCCCTAGCTTCATTGGCTACACAATCGCTGTGTACGATGGACGTAAGCATGTTCCAGTTTACATCCAAGAAGATATGGTAGGTCACAAGTTGGGTGAATTCGTGCCAACTCGTACATTCCATGGCCATGCAGCAGACGATAAGAAGACAGGCAAGAAGTAATACAAGGGAGGATAAAACATGGCTGAACAAGTAACATCAGCAAAAGCAACTGCCAAGACAGTTCGAATCCCTGCACGTAAAGCACGTCTTGTGATCGATCTTATCCGCGGTAAAAGTGTTGCTGAAGCATTGGGTATCTTGAAGTTCACACCAAGATCCGGTGCTTACTTAGTTGAAAAAGTATTGAAATCTGCAATTGCAAATGCAGAAAACAACTTTGACTTGGATGTCGAAGATTTGTATGTAAGCGAAGCATATGCTAACGAAGGACCAACTTTGAAACGGTTCCGTCCTCGTGCAAAGGGTTCCGCTTCTCCAATCAACAAGCGCACAAGTCACATCACAGTTGTTGTATCTGTTAAATAAGGAGGGATAACGCGTGGGTCAAAAAATCAATCCTACAGGGTTACGTGTTGGTATCATTCGTGACTGGGATGCAAAATGGTACGCTGAAAAAGACTTTGCATCAAACCTTCACGAAGATTTACACATTCGTAAATACATCGAAAAGAAGTTAGCCGACGCTTCTGTCTCTACCGTTGAAATTGAACGTGCAGCAAAGCGTGTTAACGTTTCAATCCATACTGCAAAGCCTGGTATGGTTATCGGTAAAGGCGGTTCTGAAGTTGAAAAGCTTCGTAAAGAATTAAATAACTTGACAGGCAAGCGAGTACACATTAACATTGTGGAAATCAAGAAGCCTGATTTGGATGCTAAGCTTGTTGGCGAAAGCATTGCACAACAATTGGAAAACCGTGTTGCTTTCCGTCGTGCTATGAAGCAAGCTATCCAACGTACAATGCGTGCTGGCGCACAAGGTATCAAGGTTCAAGTTGCTGGTCGTTTGAACGGTGCAGATATGTCCCGTGTTGAACGTTTCTCAGAAGGTACTGTTCCTTTGCACACATTGCGTGCAGATATCGATTACGCTTGGGTTGAAGCTCGTACAACATACGGCCAACTTGGTGTTAAGGTATGGATCTACCGTGGCGAAGTTTTGCCAGAAAAGAAAGATAACAGCAAAGGAGGGAAATAATCTATGTTAGTACCAAAACGTGTAAAGCACCGTCGTGAATTTCGCGGTAAGATGCGTGGTGAAGCAAAAGGCGGTAAAGAAGTAGCATTCGGCGAATACGGTTTGCAAGCAGTTGAATCCCACTGGATTACCAACCGTCAAATCGAAGCAGCTCGTATTGCGATGACTCGTTACATGAAGCGTGGTGGGAAAGTTTGGATTAAGATTTTCCCTCACAAGTCTTACACAGCTAAGGCTATCGGTGTTCGTATGGGTTCTGGGAAAGGTGCTCCAGAAGGCTGGGTATCACCAGTTAAGCGCGGCAAGGTTATGTTTGAAATTGCCGGTGTTTCTGAAGAAGTTGCTCGTGAAGCATTCCGTTTGGCATCACACAAACTCCCAGTTAAGACAAAGTTTGTAAAACGTGAGGTAGGTGGCGAATCAAATGAAGATTAATGAACTTAATGAATTAACCACTGATGAAATGCTTGAAAAAGAAAAGCAATTCAAAGAAGAATTATTCAACTTGCGTTTCCAATTAGCTACCGGTCAATTAGAAAATACTGCTCGCTTAAAGGAAGTTCGCAAGTCAATTGCACGCATTAAGACAGTATTGCGTCAAAAAGAATTAAACAAATAAGAATACGAAAAGGAGGCTAACCACGAATGAGTGAAGGTCGTAACCAACGCAAAGTCTACCAAGGACGTGTCGTTTCTGACAAGATGGATAAAACTATCACAGTTTCTGTTGAAACTTATGTTAACCACAAAGTTTATGGCAAACGTGTTAAGTATTCCAAGAAGTACAAAGCACATGACGAAAACAACGAAGCAAAAGTTGGCGATATCGTCAAAATTATGGAAACACGCCCATTGTCAGCTACAAAACGTTTCCGTTTATTAGAAATCGTTGAAAAAGCAGTTATTATCTAATTTTGATAATCAACTAACATTCGTATTCTGATCTATCTAATAGCGAAAGGAGGTCACATACTGTGATCCAACAAGAAAGTCGTTTGAAAGTCGCTGATAATTCAGGTGCTCGTGAAATCTTGGTTATCAAGATCTTGGGCGGTTCTCGTGTGAAGACTGCAAATATCGGTGACATTATTGTTGCTACTGTTAAACAAGCAACACCAGGTGGCGTTGTCAAAAAAGGCGATGTTGTCAAGGCTGTTGTTGTTCGTACTAAGTCTGGTGCACACCGTGCAGATGGTTCTTACATCAAGTTTGATGAAAACGCCGCTGTAATTATCGGTGATGACAAGTCACCTAAGGGTACACGTATTTTCGGGCCAGTTGCTCGTGAATTGCGTGACGGAAACTTCATGAAGATTGTTTCCTTAGCACCTGAAGTATTGTAAAACCATTATCGGGCAAGGAGGTGCACAAGCAGAATGTTCATCAAAACTAATGACAAAGTAAAAGTTATTGCCGGTAAAGACAAGGGTAAAGAAGGCGTAGTTGTTCGCGTATTCCCTGGTAAAGACCGTGTAGTTGTTAAAGGCGTAAACCTTGTTAAGAAGCATCAAAAGCCAAGCAACGCTAACCCAAATGGTGGTATCGTTGAAGAAGAAGCACCAATTCATGTTTCTAACGTTATGCTTATCGACCCATCTACAAACGAAGCAACTCGTGTAAGCTTCAAGGTTGTTGACGGCAAAAAAGTCCGTGTTTCAAAGAAATCCGGCAACACAATCGAATTTAAAGACTAATTAGTTAGGAAAGGAGGAAATATTCTTCATGGTCAACCGTTTAAAAGAAAAATATGATAAAGAAATCGTTCCATCAATGATGGAAAAATTTAGTTATAAGTCAATCATGCAAGCTCCAAAGATTGATAAGATCGTTATCAACATGGGTGTTGGTGATGCTGTAACAAATGCTAAGAATTTGGATGAAGCTGTCGAAGAATTGACACTTATCTCAGGTCAAAAGCCTGTTATTACACGTGCCAAAAAGTCTATCGCTGGTTTCCGTTTACGTGAAGGTATGGCAATCGGTGCCAAGGTAACTCTTCGCGGTCAACGTATGTATGAATTCTTGGACAAATTAGTTTCAGTTTCATTGCCTCGTGTGCGTGATTTCCACGGTGTAAGCAAGCGTGCCTTTGACGGCCGTGGTAACTACACTTTGGGTGTACGTGAACAATTGATCTTCCCTGAAATTGATTTTGATAATGTTAACAAAGTTCGTGGTTTGGACATCGTTATCGTTACAACTGCTAAAACAGATGAAGAATCACGCGAACTTTTGACACAACTCGGAATGCCATTCGCAAAATAAGGGGGTATAACATTGGCTAAAAAGTCACAAATCGTAAGAAACCATCGACCAGCCAAGTTCTCGACACAAGCATACACACGTTGCGAACGTTGCGGTCGTCCACACTCTGTATATCGCAAATTCAAGTTATGCCGTGTTTGCCTGCGCGACCTTGCCCACAAGGGTCAAATCCCTGGCATGAAAAAGGCTAGCTGGTAATCCAAATATTTTATAAAGGAGGCAAACAACATGGCAATGACTGATCCAATTGCAGACTTCTTGACACGTATTCGTAATGCTAACATGGCAAAGCACGAATCAGTTGAAGTCCCAGCTTCAAAGATGAAGCATGACATCGCTGAAATCCTTAAGAACGAAGGATTTATCCGCGACGTTGAATACATTGATGATGACAAGCAAGGTATCATCCGCGTATTCTTGAAATATGGTAAAAACAACGAACGTGTAATCTCTGGTCTTCGTCGTATTTCCAAGCCAGGCTTGCGTTCATACGTTAAAGCAGACGCTGTTCCTAAGGTTCTTAACGGCTTAGGTATCGCTATCTTGTCAACATCTGAAGGTGTTATGACTGATAAAGATGCTCGCGCTAAGAAAATTGGCGGCGAAGTAATTGCTTACATTTGGTAATAAATATAAATAGCAAGGAGGTGTCTATCTCGTGAGTCGTATTGGTTTTAAAGCAGTTGAATTGCCTGAAGGCGTTGAAGTCAAGCAAGACGGTAACGTTGTGACTGTCAAAGGTCCTAAGGGTGAATTAACGCGTGAATTTTCAGATTTAATCAAGATTAACGTTGAAGGTAACGTCGTAACTTTCAGCCGTGAATCTGATGATAACAAAACTAAATCATTGCATGGTACAACCCGTGCCAACTTCCATAACATGGTTGTCGGTGTTTCTGAAGGCTTCAAGAAGGAACTTGAACTTCGCGGTGTTGGTTACCGTGCTCAAATGCAAGGTAAGAAGCTCGTTTTGAACGTTGGCTATTCTCACCCTGTAGAATTTGAAGAAGAAGATGGTATCAAGTTCGAAACACCATCTGCAACTTCAATCATCGTTTCAGGTATCAACAAGGAAGAAGTTGGCGATTGTGCAGCTCGCATTCGTGCAACTCGTGCACCAGAACCTTACAAGGGCAAAGGTATTCGTTACGTTGGCGAATATGTACGTCGTAAGGAAGGTAAGACTGGTAAATAATCTTGCAGCATGATGCTGTTTTAAATTAATCTAAGAGGTGAAAATTGTGATTTCAAAACCAGATAAGAATAAGACACGTCAAAAACGTCATACACGTGTCCGTGGTAAAATCTCTGGTACTGCTGAGTGCCCACGCTTAAATGTTTATCGTTCAAACAAAAACATCTACGCTCAAGTTATTGATGACGTAGCGGGTGTGACGCTAGTTAGTGCCTCTACTTTAGACAGTGAAGTTAGCGGCTCAAGCAAGACTGAACAAGCTGCTTCAGTTGGTGCTGTAGTTGCTAAACGTGCTGCAGACAAGGGTATCAAAGAAGTTGTATTTGACCGTGGCGGATACCTTTATCATGGTCGTGTGCAAGCTTTAGCTGAAGCTGCACGCGAAAACGGCTTAGACTTTTAGGAAAAGGAGGAAATAACGTTTATGACTTTTATTGATCCAGCTCAATTAGATTTAGAAGATCGCGTTGTAGCGATTAACCGCATCACTAAAGTTGTTAAAGGTGGACGTCGTCTTCGTTTCGCTGCTTTAGTTATTGTCGGTGACCATAATGGCCACGTTGGCTTCGGTACAGGTAAAGCTCAAGAAGTTCCTGAAGCTATCCGTAAGGCTGTTGATGCTGCTCGTAAGAACTTAATCAAAGTTCCAATGGTCGGAACAACACTTCCTCACGAAGTTATCGGTCAATACAGCGGTAGCCGCATCTTGCTTAAGCCAGCTGAAGCAGGTTCTGGGGTTGCAGCCGGTGGTGCTGTTCGTGCCGTTATGGAACTTGCCGGAGTTGCTGATGTTACAAGTAAATCATTGGGCTCCAACACACCAATCAACGTTGTTCGCGCAACAGTCGATGGTTTGACAAAGATGAAAGATGCTGAAGAAGTCGCTGCAATGCGCGGCGTTTCTGTTCAACATTTAGCAGAATAATAAGGAGGACAAATTCATGGCTAACTTGAAAGTTACTTTAGTACGTTCTGTCATTGGACGTCCTCAAAATCAACGCGATATTGTTAAAGGTTTAGGCCTTGGTCGTGTGAACAGCTCTGTTGTTGTTCCTGACAATGCTGCAATGCGCGGTGTGATTCGCAAAATCAATCATTTAGTGGACGTTGAATTGGCTAAATAATTATTATTTAGAAGAATGGAGGTGCCAACCCTAATGAAATTACATGAATTAAAGCCAGCAGAAGGCTCACGTCAAGTTCGCAACCGCGTCGGTCGTGGTACTTCATCCGGCAATGGTAAAACTGCAGGTCGTGGCCAAAAAGGTCAAAAGGCTCGTAGCAAGGTACGTGTGGGCTTTGAAGGTGGACAAATGCCATTGTTCCGTCGTATGCCTAAACGCGGTTTCAAGAACATCAATCGCAAGGACTATGCAATTGTTAACTTGGAAACATTAAACAAATTTGAAGATGGCACAGAAGTTACACCAGCATTGTTGGTGGAAACACGTGTCGTTAAAGATGAAAAAGATGGTATCAAGGTCTTGGGCAATGGTGAATTGACTAAGAAGTTGACTGTTAAGGCCAACAAATTCTCAGCATCTGCTAAGGCAGCCATCGAAGCAGCAGGCGGTACAGCTGAGGTGATGTAATCAATGCTTAAGACAATGAAGAACGCCTTAGCTGTGAAAGAGATTCGTCAAAAAATCTTATTTACACTGGGTGTCTTGATTGTATTTCGCTTAGGCACTTATATCACTGTCCCTGGGATCAACGCTAAAGCTTTGCAAAGCGTTGCATCTTCAGGGTTAATTAGTATCTTGAATACTTTTAGCGGTGGCGGTTTGACTAATTACTCCATCTTGGCGATGGGTGTATCCCCATATATCACTGCTCAAATTGTTATTCAATTGTTACAAATGGATATTGTTCCGCGCTTTGTGGAATTGGGTAAGCAAGGGGAAGTTGGTCGTCGTAAACTCAACCAATATACGAGATATTTAACGATTGTGCTGGCGTTTATACAATCAATCGGTATTACTGCTGGGTTTAACTATATGAGTAGCTTGAACTTAGTGCAGAACCCAGGCGTACAGACTTACATCAGTATTGGGGTTATCTTAACTGGTGGTACTATGTTTACTACTTGGTTAGGTGATATGATTACGGAACGCGGTTTAGGCAATGGTATTTCGATGATTATCATGGCTGGTATTATTGCCCGTGTTCCTGTCGGAATTCAAAAAATCTACACTGAACAATTTAAGAGCGCCTCTAATTTATGGCAACCAATCTTATATGCGGTTGTTTTGTTAGTAGTTGTTCTGTTGATCGTTACTTTTGTAACTTATGTTCAACAAGCTAATTACAAGATTCCAATCCAATATACAAGACGGTTGGCAGGTGCTTCAGAAAGTTCATATCTTCCTTTGAAGATTAATGTGGCTGGTGTAATCCCTGTTATCTTCGCAAGTTCGTTCATTGCGACACCTCAGACTATTTTGATGCTTTTCACACAAAATCACTCTGAGGATACTTGGTATCAAGTTTTGAGCAATTTGTTCAACATGCAGACAACATCTGGGATGGTCTTGTACACTGTTTTGATTATTGTCTTTACATTCTTCTATGCTTTTGTTCAGGTTAACCCTGAAAAACTGGCTGAAAACTTGCAAAAGCAAGGTAGTTATATTCCATCTGTTTGGCCAGGTAAGGAAACAGAGAAGTATGTATCAGGTCTTTTGATGCGCTTAAGTTCAGTGGGTTCACTGTTCTTAGGTGTTGTCTCCTTAATCCCATTGGTTGCTTCAAGTATTTGGGGCTTAGATGAATCAATTGGTTTAGGCGGGACAAGTTTACTGATTGTTGTCGGGGTAACCCTCGAGACAATGCGTCAACTTGAAGGCATGATGATGAAACAGGAATACGTTGGTTTCATTCGTGATGAAGACTAACCTGCGAAAAAGAAGCTGGATTTCCAGCTTCTTTTTTATTTGCTTCTACTATTAGAAGGCAATTTAAGGTATAATAAACAGGTAAAATATTTCGTTTTTTAAAGGAGATTATCTAAAATGGCATTGAACCTTATGTTGATGGGCCTTCCCGGTGCAGGTAAAGGCACCCAAGCTGAAAGAATCGTAGATGAATATAAGATTCCTCACGTTTCAACCGGTGATATTTTCCGTGCAGCAATGAAGAACGGTACTCCAATGGGCCTTGAAGCTAAGAAGTACATTGATAAAGGAGAACTTGTTCCTGATGAAGTTACTAACGGTATCGTTAAGGAACGTTTAGCTAAAGATGATATGAATGATGGCTACATGCTTGACGGCTTCCCACGCAACATGGCACAAGCTCAAGCTTTGGACGCTTTTGGCAAGGAATTAAATAAGCCTTTAAACTGTGTTATCAACATTCATGTTGATCCGGAATCATTGATGGAACGTTTAACTGGCCGTTACATCTGCCGCAACTGCGGTGCTACTTACCACAAAGTCTTCAACCCAACCAAGGTTGAAGGTACTTGCGACCGCTGTGGTGAACATGAATTCTTCCAACGTGAAGACGACAAACCTGAAACAGTTAAGAACCGTCTTGATGTCAACATCAAGATGAATACGCCATTACTTGCCTTTTACAAAGAAAAAGGCCTCTTGCACGAAGTTAATGGCAACCAAGACATCGACAAGGTCTTTAGTGATATCAAAGAAATCTTGGACAAGATTTAAGCAGTTAAAGCACATGACTTTTAAGTTATGTGCTTTTTTTATTAAATTCAAAATAAATTCTTGCAAAGATTCCACGGCTATGATATGATAATTCAGGTTTATCTTTTCAATAGGAGTACTTTGCCTTTTTGGCGGGTCTCCTGCGGAAAAAGGTGGGACTCCGCAAAGCTTCTCACATTTTGACGTGTAAAGTTTTAAAACCAAATTTTAAGGAGGTACTTTTACGTGGCGAAAGATGATGTGATTGAAATTGAGGGTACGATTAAAGAAACGCTGCCCAATGCGATGTTCAAGGTTGAACTCGAAAATGGACATGAAATTTTAGCGCATGTTTCTGGAAAGATTCGTATGCATTACATTCGTATTTTACCAGGCGACAAGGTTACTGTTGAAATGTCCCCTTACGATTTGACTAAGGGTCGCATTACCTATCGCTTTAAATAGATTGTACTTCGAAACTATTTAGGAGGTATGATTAATGAAAGTAAGACCATCAGTTAAACCGATGTGCGAACATTGCAAAGTAATCAAGCGCAAAGGTCGCGTTATGGTTATTTGTGAAAACCCTAAGCACAAACAACGTCAAGGATAATATTTTAGGAGGTGAAAAATAAATGGCTCGTATTGCAGGTGTCGATTTACCACGTGACAAGCGTATCGTAATCGGCTTAACATATATCTACGGTATCGGTAACACTACTGCTAAGAAGATTTTAGCAGAAGCAGGTGTTTCCGAAGATGTTCGTGTTCGTGATTTGTCAGCAGACGAAGAAGACAAGATTCGTGCAGCTGTTGACAACGTTAAGGTTGAAGGTGACCTTCGTCGTGAAGTTTCCTTGAACATTAAGCGTCTTTCAGAAATCGGTTCTTACCGTGGTCTCCGCCATCGTCGTCATTTGCCTTCTCGTGGTCAAAACACGAAGAACAATGCACGTACATGCAAAGGCCCTAAGGTAACTATTGCCGGTAAAAAGAAATAATTAAAGTAAGGAGGTTAGCTATTTCATGGCAGTAAAGAAAGCTCGTAAGCGCCGCGTAAAGAAGAATATCGAAAGCGGTGTTGCACATATTCATTCTACATTTAATAACACACTTGTTATGATTACAGACGTTCATGGTAACGCTGTTGCATGGTCATCAGCAGGTGCTTTAGGCTTCAAAGGTTCTCGTAAGTCTACTCCATTCGCAGCTCAAATGGCAGCTGAAGCAGCAGCTAAGGCAGCAATGGATCATGGTATGAAGAACGTTGAAGTTGCAGTTAAAGGCCCAGGTTCTGGTCGTGAAGCCGCAATCCGTGCTCTTCAAGCAACAGGTCTTGAAGTTACATCTATCAAGGATGTTACACCAGTGCCTCACAATGGATGCCGTCCTCCAAAACGCCGTCGTGTTTAATGTGGATTAGTATTCATTTTGAGGGAACACTTCATAATGTTTTCACCAGATTACACGTTACGTTTTGAAAGGGGTAAAGATAAGAATGATTGAATTTGAAAAACCAAAAATTCACAAAATTGAAGAAACAGCAGATTACGGCAAGTTTGTTGTCGAACCATTAGAACGTGGTTACGGTACAACTTTAGGCAATTCTTTGCGTCGCATTCTTCTGTCTTCATTACCAGGTGCTGCGATTACTGATGTTCAAATTGATGGCGTATTGCATGAATTCTCCACTGTAAAAGGTGTACTTGAAGATGTAACTGAAATCATTTTAAACCTCAAGAAAGTAGCATTGAAGATTGATTCCGAAGAACCACAAAGACTCGAATTTGATATTGTTGGTCCTAAGGAAGTTAAAGCTGGCGATCTTGCAACTAATAGCGATGTTGAAGTCATTAATCCAGACCTTTACATTTGCACAGTCGCTGAAGGTGCTTCATTCCATGCAACAATGAATGCTAATAAGGGCCGTGGTTATGTTTCTGCAAATGATAATAAATCAATGGTAGAAGATATGCCAGGTGTATTAGCAATCGACTCGATTTATACCCCAATCGAACGTGTCAACTACCAAGTAGAAAAAACACGTGTTGGTCAAAAAAATGATTATGACAAGTTGACCTTAGATGTATGGACTAACGGCTCAATCACACCAAGTGAAGCAATTAGTTTATCCGCTAAGATCTTAACAGAACACTTATCCTTATTTGTTGATTTGACAGATGAAGCTAAGAATGCTGAAATCATGGTCGAAAAAGAAGAAACACATAAGGAAAAGATGCTTGAAATGACGATTGAAGAACTCGATTTGTCCGTTCGTTCATACAACTGCTTGAAGCGTGCAAGCATTAACACTGTTCAAGCTTTGACAAACAAGTCTGAATCCGATATGATGAAGGTCCGTAACTTGGGCAAGAAGTCACTTGAAGAAGTTAAGGCTAAATTGGCAGATCTTGGTTTATCATTACGTCACGATGATTAATATTTTTTATTTAAGGGAGGGAATCCGTTCATGGCTTACCGCAAATTAGGACGCACAAGCGCACACCGTAAATCAATGTTGCGCAACTTGACAACTGATTTGATTGTTAACGGTCGCATTGTTACTACTGAAACACGTGCTAAAGAAGTACGCAAATTTGCTGACAAGATGATTACTTTAGGCAAGAAGGGTGATCTTGCATCTCGTCGTCGTGCTGCTGCATTCTTGATGAATGTTGTTGCTGACGTCAAAGAAGATGGCGACAAGGTTGTTGCTCAAACTGCTGTACAAAAACTTTTTGATGATGTTGCACCTCGTTTTGAAAGTCGCAATGGTGGTTACACACGTATCATCAAGATGGACGCACGTCGCGGCGATGCAGCTAAGATGGCTGTACTTGAATTAGTTGACTAATTCAAACGCAATTAAATAAAAATTGTCACTTTTACGATGATAACTGGGCGTTACGATGTTGGGGTAAAATCCGAGTCTAGTCCTAAGTAACCAGCTTTTGCTGGCGAAACCTTCACCGTAAAAAGTGATTTTTTTTTACATAAAATTATGCTTTAAAAGGGATGCAAGCATTTTCGCCTGAAATTAGGTATAATAAGGATAGTTAATTTTGTGAAAGGGCGGGCTTTGGCCCAGATAATTATGAAAGTTAAGATTAGTCGCGGACTGGCAATTGTTTTAGCGAGTCTTTGGAGTGTCTTTTTATTTATTGCAGCTTATATTTATCAGACAAAGGTATTTGAGCTCGATTACGCTCATACCTTTATGCTGGCGGGTGGGTTATCGCTTCTTTTTTATATTTGGCAATTAATTGAATTGGCATTGCCTAAAAAAGATTTAAGCACCCTGACAGCTTTGAGCAAACGGCTGCTGCAAAGAAATTTAGGTGAGAGTTTATCCTGGACCTTTTTAGCAGCGAGTGCCGTTTGCGTGTCATTTTTAAAGAAGGATATTTTTATGCTGATAGCTGCAATGATTGCGCTGCTAACTTTTTGGGGTGTTTTTGCTTTATTTAATTTGATTTTGTTAAAGCCATTTGAAAGTGACTTCAATGTTAAAAAAAGCTTTTTGCATTTGGCTGGCCATTTAAATGAAGGCACGCAGATTGTGTATGATGACGCGGTTAAGAAAGCTTGCAGCCGTGAAATTAAAATGCGGTTTAATTCCTATTTGCGCCGTTTTTTTGTGGGTTTGAGTCTTTTGGCCGCAGCTTTAGCGGTCTTGGCTATTAAACCTATTTTTGGCGTTTTTGCCTTTGTTTTTGCCGCTGTCTTCTTTCTAGGCTATACTTTTTTGGGAATTATGAGTTTTTGGGATAATATCAATAAGGTGCGTCGGCGCAACCTTTACCTATTATCAGCGCCGCAAATTTTGGGCTTTTACCAGCAGATATATTTGTTGGAATGGAATCATTTGCTTAAAATTTCTAAAGAAGATCAATTAAATATGGCATATGGCTTTTTAAGAGTCGAAGCTTTCAATGAATGCTTATTATTTTTAAAGCATACCAAATTAAAACGTTACCGCTTGAAGGCGACTTATTATACCTTGGCAGCGTTGACGGCCTTAGGTCGCAGAGAAGATGCTTTGAAAGCTTATGATGATTTAGACAAATTATCCCAACGCTTAAAAGGCAAAAAGAGTGAACAGGAAAAATTAATTTTAAACTTTTTTTCAGCTATTTTGTGGAAACGCTATGATCAAGCCCAATTTGAATTGGATAATATCCATAAATTTTTGAGTGAAGAAGAAGATACTTTATACCAGGCTTTTATCACTGAGAAAGTTATTTAAAACGATACCGCAAATTAAATCAGCAATTTGCGGTATCGTTTTTTTTTCTGTACAATGTTCAATATAAAAGTTAATACGTTTAAACGTAGGTGGGGGATATGATGGATTCAATCATTAAAATTAAAGATTTGAATTTTGCTTATACCAATGAAGATCAAGCTTTAACTTTAAAAGATATTAATTTAGAAATCAAACCAGGACAATGGGTCGCTCTAATTGGCCACAATGGGAGTGGCAAGTCCACATTGGCGCGGTTAATTGACGGCCTTTTAGCTGCGAAGTCCGGTCAAATTCAAGTCGGATCTTTCATTTTAAATGATGAAACGGTTTGGGATGTCAGAGAACAAATTGGGATGGTCTTTCAAAATCCTGACAACCAATTTGTCGGGGCCGACGTGGAAAGCGATATTGCCTTTGGAATGGAAAACCGCGGTATTGACCGCACCGAAATGGGTCGCAGAATTAAGAAAGTTTTAAAAGCAGTGAATATGGAAAAATTTGCCAAGCATGAACCAGTCAAACTCTCAGGCGGTCAAAAGCAAAGGGTGGCAATTGCGGGCGTTTTAGCTGTCCAGCCAAAAGTGATTATTTTTGACGAATCAACGAGTATGCTTGATCCTGAAGGACGCCAAGATATTGTTAACCTGATGCAAGAATTGAACCGTAAAGGGCATTTTACCATTATTTCCATCACCCATGATATCGATGAAGCTAGTTTAGCGGACCGGATTGTTGTGTTAAATGATGGCGAAATTGTCGGCGATGGGACACCCGAGGATATTTTTACGCAAACAGAATTGTTAAGCAAATTAGGCCTTGAATTGCCTTATCCGGAAGCTTTGAAGCAAAAATTACAGCAATTGGGCCTAGAAGTTCCCCAAGAATATCTTGATGAAGAAGGGATGGTTGACTTGTTATGTCAATTGAAATCAAACATTTAAGCTATATCTATCAGCCGGACACGCCATTAGCTCACCAAGCTTTGCAAGATATTTCCCTGGAAATAAAAGATGGCAGCTATACTGCTTTTATTGGCCATACAGGGAGCGGCAAATCAACTTTGATGCAGCATTTAAATGGGCTGTTGAAGCCAACAGAAGGTCAATTAACGGTTAATGGGCTGACCATTAACCCCAGCACTCAAAATAAAGATTTAAGCCAACTTCGTGGTAAGGTCGGCTTTGTTTTTCAATTTCCTGAAGCCCAGCTGTTTGAAGAAACCGTGCGCAAAGATATTGCCTTTGCACCGCAAAATTTTGGTAAAAGTGAAAGTGAAGCGTTGGAGATTGCTGAAAAAATGGCGCAAGTGGTTGGACTAGCGCCTGAGGTTTTGGACAAATCTCCTTTTGAACTCTCCGGCGGCCAGATGCGTCGGGTCGCCATTGCCGGTATTTTAGCGATGGAACCGGAAATTTTAGTGTTAGATGAGCCGACCGCTGGCTTGGATCCTACGGGGCGAAAGCAGATGATGGATCTTTTTGCCAAATTAAACCAGCAGGGGTTGACGATTATCTTGGTGACACACCAAATGGATGATGTGGCTAATTATGCTTCACATGTAATTGCTTTAGAAAATGGGCAAAAAATTGCCGATACGACACCCAGGGAACTTTTTTCCAAACCTGCTTGGCTAAGAGAGCATCATTTAGATTTGCCCAAGACCACAAAATTTGCCGAAAAACTGCAGCAAAAAGGCTTTGAACTGCCATATTTACCGTTGACGCAGGCTGAATTGGCCCAGATGCTGCAGCAACAATTGGGGGAGAAACATGAATAAATTACTTTTAGGCCGGTATTTAAACGGCGACTCGTTCATTCATAACTTAGATCCTCGCGGGAAGCTTTTGTTGTGTTTTTATTACGTCATCATTATTTTTTTATGCAACAATTGGCAAACCTATACCCTACTTTTTGGTTTTACCCTGGTTTGTCTGGCTTTGTCAAAAATTAAATTAGATTTTTTCTGGCGGGGAATTCGGCCCATTTTGGGTCTGATTTTATTTACTGTTTTATTGCAAGTCTTCTTTACTTCTGGCGGGCATGTCTACTTCAAATACGGCCCATTGATGCTGACGCATTTTGGTCTGGTCAATGGCTGCTATGTTTTTGTGCGTTTTGTTTTGATTATTGTCTTTTCAACTCTTTTGACGTTAACAACAGCCCCACTTGAGATTGCCGATGCCATTGAATCTTTGCTTAAGCCTTTGAAAAGGTTTCATGTGCCTGTTTATGAAATCTCCTTGATGCTGTCAATTGCTTTGCGATTTGTTCCGACTTTGATGGATGAAACGGAAAAAATTATGAATGCCCAACGGTCACGTGGGGTTGATTTTTCACAAGGTTCGCTCATGCAGAGAATTAAGGCGGTTATACCGCTGCTAATTCCTTTATTTGTCAGCTCATTTAACCGGGCAGAAGATTTGGCTACGGCCATGGAAGCACGGGGATATCGCGGCGGTGAAGGTCGCAGCAAATACCGCGTCCACATGTGGGCTAAAAAGGATACGTTATCGGTGGTTGTATTTGCTCTTTTAACGGTGGCGTTGCTTTTTTTGCGTAATTAGAAAGGATTCTTATGACACAAAGATATAAAATTACCTTGGCTTATGATGGAACTAACTTTGCCGGTTTCCAAGAACAGCCTAACCAGCGGACGGTGCAGTCGGTCCTGGAAAAAGCAGTTAATAAGATGAGCAAGGAAGACAAATATATAAAAATTTACGGCTCGGGCCGAACGGATGCCGGCGTCCATGCCTTAGGCCAAGTAGTGCATTTTGATTTTCCGCATCCGATTCCAGCTTCGGGGATGTTAAAAGGACTTAACTCCATTTTGCCCTTAGATTGTGAAGTAGTAGACTGTAAAATCGTCCCCAATACCTTCCATGCCCGTTATACAACCCATGCCAAGCGCTACATGTACCGGGTAAGTTTAGGCAAATTCACCAATCCTTTTAAACGATTTTATACCGCGCATTACAAATATCCCTTAGATGTTGAAAAGATGCAGCTGGCCATCCAAGATTTAATCGGGACGCATGATTTTTCCAGTTTTGTGGCTTCTGGTAGCCAAGTTAAAAACCATGTCCGCACCATCTATGAGGCAAGTGTTAAAGAAGATAAGGCTAATCAGGAAATCGTCTTTGAATTTTTAGGTAACGGCTTTTTGTATAACCAGGTCCGCATTATGGTGGCGGCGTTACTGGAAATCGGCAGCAATAAGCGGCCGGTGCATGATTTTTTGCGGCTTTATGAAGTTAAGGATCGCAATGAATGTCGTGGAACCGCACCTGCTAGTGGCCTTTACCTCAAAGAAGTTTATTATGATTAAAAAAATGCGAAAATTTTGAAAAATTAAACGTTACTAATTGACTAAGTTCAAGAAAAATCGTAATATAGTATTTGGTATTGTTTGCCCCACAGTAAGCCCCGTTAATCTTATTGTATGTCAAACATGTATACATCAAATGGAGGAAATTAACCGTGCGTACAACATATATTGCAAAACCAGGCGAAGTAGAACGTAAGTGGTATGTCGTAGACGCAACAAATGTGCCTTTGGGTCGTTTGTCCGCTGTTGTGGCATCCGTATTGCGTGGTAAGAATAAGCCAACTTTCACACCAAACGTCGATACAGGTGACTATGTCATCGTTGTTAATGCTGACAAGGTAGCTTTGACAGGTCGTAAAGCTACTAAGAAGGTATACTACCATCACTCAAACCATCCAGGTGGCTTGAAGGCTCGTACAGCTGGTGACTACCGTGAAAAGGATCCTGAAAAATTGATCGCAATGTCCGTTAAGGGTATGCTTCCAAAGGGTTCTCTTGGCCGTGAACAAGCTAAGAAGCTTCATGTTTACCGTGGTGCTGACCACAAGCATGCTGCACAACAACCAGCAGTTTTGGATATCACAAACTTAATCTAGGAGGATAACGAATTTGGCACAAGTACAATATCGCGGCACAGGCCGTCGTAAAAACTCTGTCGCTCGTGTAATCTTGGTTCCTGGTACAGGCAAGATTACTATGAATGGCAAATCTGCAGAAGAATACGTTCCATTCGCAAACTTACGCGAAGTTATGGTACAACCATTTGCTGTTACAGAAACTAAAGGTCAATATGACGTTTTAGTTAATGTTAACGGTGGTGGCTTCTCTGGCCAAGCAGGCGCTACTCGTCATGGTATCGCTCGTGCTTTGCTCGAAGTTGATCCAGATTTCCGTGGCGTTTTGAAGCGTGCAGGTCTCTTGACTCGTGATGCACGTATGAAAGAACGTAAGAAGCCAGGTCTTAAGAAGGCTCGTAAAGCTTCACAATTCTCAAAACGTTAATATACAGATTATCGAATTTGAGAGCACCCTATGGCTTAGTCATAGGGTGTTTTTGTTTTAATTTACAAGCAAAAGCGTAATTAAAGAGAAAATTTTAATCTGGGAGGGGAACTTTTTGTCAGCCAATTTGATTAGCAAGGTATCAAAGAAAACAGTTTGGGTGATAGGCGTATTCTTTTTTCTTGCCATTAACGTAAATAATTTAATTTATTATAACGACGCACGTTTTCCTATAAACATGAACCTTGGAATTAAGGTGATGTTGACAGTATGTTTTGTTGTGGCAGCTATTATAGTTGGAATTATCCTGTGGGTATTAATCCATAAATTGGATGAGCGTCGGAGCCTGCCCTGGATTTTGGCGGCAGCCTTCCTTGTAAGGCTGCTTTGGATTTTAGCAGTTAGAACTCCGCCGGTTCAAGACTACCAGGATATTTATCAGGCTTCTTTGGCTTTCGCGTCAGGTCAGAAAGATTTTTCTGTGACTAGCCATTATCTCTATCTTTATCCTTACATGATAGGTTTTGTTCTTTATCAGGGGATGATTATCAAAGTGGTTGGAGCTAAGATAATGTTCTTGAAATTTCTTAACGTTGTCTTTAGTACCTTGACGGTGTGGCTGACAGCCAGAATTGCTAAGCGGATTTTTTCACCGCGAGCGGGGCTTGCCGCAGCTTTAATGATGACTATTTATGTACCCAATATTGTCATCAATTCTATTTTAACCAATGATATCCTCTCCACCCTGCTTTTCTTGTGGGCGTTGGATATTTTTATAGATGAAAGGTTTAATTATAAGCGGGGAATAGCAGTCGGCGTTTTGCTGTTTTGCGGAAGCTTTTTGCGACCGTTGGCATCGATCCTTATTCTAGCCATTCTTCTTTATGGATTATTCATTAAACTTTGGCAACAGCCTTTAAAGCCAGTCTATTTGATAGCGTTATTTCTTATTCCGGTTTCTTATAGTTTGGTTAGCGTTGGTACCGATCAGACTTTATTACGAAGCAATATCAGCAGTCAAAGCTTTCGAACGGTCAACCAATATTGGAAATTTGCGGAAGGACTAAATGCTAAGACAAATGGTTATTGGAGTTCCGACGATTACGCTTATGTTTCTAGTGGAAAGACTGCGGCTGAACGTGATCGGAGGTCCAAAAAATTGCTGAATCAACGACTTAGTCATCCTCAAACGGTGACCCGCTTGTTTGTCAGCAAGTTTGCCGCTATGTGGTCTGACCTTGATAGCAATCTATCATGGGCAACAAAGGAAACAAAAGGATTTGGCTCGTCAAAATTGCTGCTGATAGTGCTCTGTATCCTGCAAAAGTCTGTATATATGTGTTTTTGTGGAATGATACTGTGGCTACTACTGTCAGGTAAGATTCCTGAAGCAGGTTATTTGATGGTTATTATAGCTTTGGGATATATTCTCATTCATGAGGGAATTGAAATTCAAACTCGTTACCGTTACTTTATCATGCCAGCCTTTATGATTTTAGCAGCTGGAGGATTTGACAATGACAGCATGTCAGAAATTATGCAGAAATTTACGGGAAGTTTTTTTGCTTAAACAAGCGATAGCTTTTTGCAGTCCCGATTGGCTGATTTTTGGGCCAAGCCTGTAAAGCTTCACAATTCTTAAAGCGTTAGCTACAATTATAGCAACATTTTGGAGCACTCTCTGGCTTTACCAGGGGGTGTTTTTTTGCTTCTGCAAATCAAGATAAAAAAAGCAAAGAAACATTAAAAATATGGCTCCATAAATTATATTATGATATGTTTATATTGCTCTTTTGATTAAAAAGGATTGAGGGAGGAAGACAAAATGGCTTTAAAATTTGCTAATAAGACTAAATTGGCTCTTTATGTATTCTTGTCGTTATTTTGTGCTTGTGGGGTAACATTGTCATTGCATATGTAACCAAAGAAGTTTTAAATCGGGCCCAAGCAAGACAGGGAAAAATTGAAGATTTATACCTTATTGCCATTATCGGGGCGGCAGCTTTAATATTTTTGATGCTGCTGGATTTTTTATATCGTTATTTGAGACAAGACCTTATTTTTGATTTTTTAGCCAATTAAATGAAATCCGTTCGACTAAGCCTATGTGGGATAAAGTTGAAAAAGCTTTAGCTTACCAAGAGCAGGATACAGCTAAAGCAGAGAATAAGACTTTTGAGAAGTTAACGGTCACTAATTTAGCTTACCAAACATCAGATCAGGTTATTTTTAAAGGTGTTAATTTTGAACTTAATCCGGGTGAAAAAGTATTACTTATGGCTCCAAGCGGTTGGGGCAAAACAACTTTGCTGCGCAATTTAATTGGGCAGCTGGCGCCTAATCAAGGCACGGTACAAATTGATAATCAAAGCGTGAATGGTTATTGGTCTAAAGCGCACCAGTACTTTGGCTATGTTAACCAAAAGCCTTTTATTTTTAATCGTGATTTAGAATTTAACCTTACTTTGGGACAAAAATTTTCACCAAGCGAATTGCAAGATGCGATTGAAAAATCCGGCTTAGATGAGTTAGTTGCGCAAAAAGGGTTATCCTACCAAGTAGGGCAAGCAGGCAGCAACCTATCAGGAGGACAAATTCAAAGAGTTGAGATTGCACGGTCGTTGTTAGCTAAGCGTCCAATCTTGCTGGCTGATGAAGCAACCAGTGCCTTAGATGGCCCTTTATCGTTAAAGATTCACCAAACTTTGCTTAAAAACCCAGAAATAGCGGTGATTGAAGTAGCTCACAAAATTTCAGAAGAAGAAAAGAAATTGTTTGACCGTGTGCTTATTTTGGGTGCAGACTAATAAATTTTCCCCCTCGCTGGTTTTAACCGCGGGGGCTTTTTGTGTTACAATTGTTCAGAAGTTAAGAAAATGAGGGATTAGATGAAACAGCTTATTTTAGCAGAAAAGCCTAGTGTTGCCCGTGATTTAAGCCAAATTTTAGGAGCTAAAGAAAAGCACCAGGGCTATTATGAAGGCTCAAATGTCGTGGTAACCTGGGCCTTGGGCCATTTACTAGGATTAAAAATGCCGGAAGACCTAAAGCCGGAGTGGCAAAAGTGGCAAATGGAGACCTTACCGATGCTGCCCAATAAAATTGGCATTAAACCGTTGCCTAAGACCGGCCGCCAGTTAAAAGTTATCAGTAATTTGGCCAAAAGAAAAGACATCAAAGAAGCCGTGATTGCAACTGATGCTGGACGTGAAGGCGAATTGGTAGCACGTTTTATTTTGCAATATATCCACTTTAACAAGCCGGTTAAGCGTTTGTGGATATCTTCGCAGACCGTCAAGGCTGTTAAGGAGGGCTTTAAAAAACTCAAGCCAGCCCAAGCTTATGATAATTTATACAAGTCAGCCTTGGCTAGAGCAACGGCCGATTGGCTCGTGGGATTAAATGTCACCCGAGCTTTGACGGTTAAATATCAAGATAATCTGGCAGCCGGACGGGTTCAAACACCAACGTTGGCTTTGGTTAATCAACGCGAACAAGAAATTGCCAAATTTATTCCGCAAAAGTATTATTCAGTCAGTTTAAAAATGGGCTCTAAGACAGCCAAATTGGTGCAAAAAAATCCTTATCAATTTAAAGAAAAAAACCAGGCTCAAGCACTTGTCGATAAAATTTCCAAGAGTGCCGGCATTGTGGATAAAATCAGTCGCAAGCAGACAAAAAAGCCTGCTCCCTTGCCTTATGATTTGACTGAATTACAACGGCAGGCAAATGAAAAATACGGCTATTCGGCTAAAAAAACCTTGTCCTTGGTGCAAAGTCTGTATGAAATCCATAAGGTTGTCTCCTATCCACGGACTGATAGCAAGTATTTATCTGATGATTTGCTGCCTTCGATGAAAGAAAGATTACAAGCCATCAGTTCTTTAGTAGAAGAAGCTAAAATTTATGCTAAAGCTGGTGGTAAAATAGTCCAAAAACAAGCTATTAATAACGCTAAAGTCACCGATCACCATGCTTTAATTCCAACAGAACAAAGACCGCAGTACAGCAAAATGTCAGCTGATGAACACCGCATCTATGCAATGATTGCCAAGAGATTTGCCGGTTTATTTGCACAGCCTTTTACCGAAGAAAAGGTCAAATATGATTTGGATTTTGCAGGGCAGCATTTTACGTTGAACCAAGCTAAAGTTTTAGAAGCTGGTTGGAACAGCCAAGCCAAAAATGATACGGAACTTTTGGAATTAAAGGAAGGACAAAAGGTTAAGGGGACTTTTGTAATTGCTGAAAAATTAACCACACCACCTACACCTTTAACTGAAGGGTCACTTTTAGCCTTGATGGAAAAATACGGTTTAGGTACGCCAGCGACACGGGCAGAAACCATCGAAAAATTGGTTTCCAGCGAGTTAATGGAACGCCAAGGCAAGAATTTACATGTTACCAAAAAAGGCCAGCAATTATTGCATTTGGTCAACCCGGCTTTGGTAACACCTGAATTAACTGCTAAGTGGGAAAAAGAATTAGAAGGCATTGCTCAAGGTAAAGTCGATGAGCAGAAGTTTATCTTTGAAATTAAAAATGACACGAAAAAATTAGTCAAAGAGATTAAAGATTCCAAGGAAAGTTATAAAGATTATGCTTTGACACAAAAGAAGTGCCCTGAATGCGGCTCTTTATTGCGCGAAAAGAAAGTACGTGATGGCAAGCTTTTAGTCTGCAGCAGTGATACCTGCAGCTACCGGCGCCGTGCTGAAGCTAAGGTAACTAACCACCGCTGTCCGCAGTGTCATAAGAAGATGCTGCTTATTTCTGGACCAAATGGAGATTATTTCAGATGCAAATTTGATGGTACCACGGAAAAACCAGGTGCTAAAAAAGGCAAAAAGAAGATGACTAAGCACGAAGAACGCAAATTGATGCAAAAAATCAACCGGGATGATGAACCACAGGAAAGTGCTTTGGCTTTAGCTTTAAAAGCTGCAATGGATAAATAAAAAAGGACAGTTTGCTTAGCAAACTGTCTTTTTTTATGATTTGCTTTTGCTCATGAAGGGCATTTTCAGCCACAAAGTTTTGTACCAAACTTCTTTTTGTTTAGCAGCAACCTTTTGTTTTTCAGTACGCAAAAAATGGTTTATCCATTGGTGAAAGCGCGTTTTAAGGAGCCATTGATGGAAGCGGGGTGAAAATTTCGACATACTATACAAGAAAGCGAGGATGAAGGGAACTTGGGGGATAACGGGCAACATCAAACCGATAATAGACAAAACAAACATAACGATGGCTAGCATGAGCCATAAGAAGCGTGTAATCAAAAAATCCCTCCTTGAATCTTTTATTTAGAACAGTGTATCATAGTAATCTAGGACAAAGGTTACAAGAATAGTAAAAATTTGTTAAGTTTGTGTAAACGAAAACAATGCTGATATATCAAAACTTTTGAATGAGGATGAAGATGGAAAAAGAAGTTGTTGCTAAATATCAAGAAGGACAATTGTTACTAAAAAATAAAAAATATCAGCCGGCTTTAGCGTCTTTTAAAGATGTATACAAAAATCAGCCGGCCTTTTTGTCAGTGTGCTATTTTTTAGGAAAATGCTACTATTATTTAGATCAGATGCAACCGGCGGAGACGTATTTAAAAAAGCATTTAGCCAGTTCTTATCCTAAAAATCAAGCTCAGGCAGCTAAATTGCTGTGTCAAGTCTACCTCAAAGGCAATAATTATCCAGCAGCCAAAACCATGTTTGAGCAGGCAAGGCAACTGGGAGCTAAAAATTTAACGAAGCTAAAGCAGGCTTTAACGCCGACTTTGCAATTCAAATTTATCCAGTTAGCTAAAAATAATACTCCGATTGCTAAATGCAATGCTTCTGAATATCAAGGAATAAAATTTTTTATTAATAAGATGGATGATGATAAAAAACGCGCCTTTATGGATGGTAAGTGGCATAAGCTGGCGGTTACGCGGCCTAAACCTGCTAAATTTAAGGGTTTTATGTCAGTAGCTGTTTTAGATGAACGGAATTATTATCAAAAATACTTAAAAAAGCTTCCCAGCCTTTATTATCAGTCGGCCTTTAATGATTATTTGGAAAATGACCGTTTCTTTAAGGATAAATGGGAAAAATCACGCGTCTTTTCACTACTGGCAACGCGCATTTTTAAGCGGGAGCAGATTTTTGAACTATTAAAGCTCAATGACTTGCTCGATGCAGATGCTCAAAAGCAGCTGAAAAGTTGCGATGACTTGGTTTACCTCAAGCAGCAGGGGGAAGTTTTGCCTTTAAGGGCTGAAAAAATATTTGAAAATCCACAACAGTTACGAAAATTCGGCTTTTTATGCGCTAAAAATTGCCATCAAACCTTACATTTAAAGGATAAGTGCCAAGGTGAAAGGTTAATCAAAAAGATTTTGCAAACATCTAGCAAACAAGAACTTCCCTTTAAGCACACCCAAAGAAGCTATCAGCCAACACCAGAACAACAAGCCTTTATCAAATGGCTTAAACAAAACAATCGGCGTGTTATTAACCTTTTAGGTGTCGGTGGCAGTGGTAAAACCTATACTTTGGGACAAATTTTAAATCAAAAGCGGGTATTAGCTTTAGCGCCAACCCACAAAGCCCGGCTGAATTTAGCGGCTAACGGCTTTAGCCACAATGAAACCCTGCAAAAAGTTTTATATGAATTAGCCAATAGCCAATCTGAGCTCTTAGATGGCGATAAATATGACTTGATTATCATTGATGAAATTTCTATGGCCACACAGGCAATGATTGTTGAATTATTTAAGTATATTGGCTTTGATTACCGCTTTTTATTCTTGGGCGATGATAGGCAATTGCCGCCTGTCAGTCAAGATGAAGACGCCCTAGAAGTATGCGGAAATGTAATGGAATTGCTGCATCTATATGGTTCCTGCTACTGTTTTACTGATAATTTGCGGTGTAAGGATGCAGCTACTAGCGCTTTGATTGCCCAATGTCGTAAGCAAAATGCTGCTTATGTTAAAACAACGCCTACTTTTGTAACACAAAGTGGGCAACAGATGCTTGAAGATAAGTTAAACCACCCTGATTTAGAAGATTGTATGATTTTGGCCTACCGGAATTTAACGGTGGGAAAAATTAATGAGTTGTTCTTTAAAAAATTGTCGAAAAACAAACGAAAGGTTATCCCATTTGAATTAACCAACATTTATGGCCGGGGCGGTTTTTTTATTGGAGCGCAAGTTGTTTTTTACCGCAATGATGATCAATATCAAAATTACGGCTATACCAATAGTGAATTTGGAGTCATTACAGCTATTGAAATGCCTAGTGAAAAAAAGCCTGATGGTAAAATTTTTGTCAAAACCGACGTCAAAGAATATGCGCTTCCTGTGTGGCGGGCCAAAGAAGATTTGTTTTTAGCCTATGCTTTGACCATCCACAAGTCACAAGGCAGTGGATCTAAAAGAGTATATGTGGTCGAAGCTAATGATTATTGCCAAGCTTATACGGCGTTGTCGCGGTCCAAAGAAAAGGTATATTTTGTTTCGATGACGCGAAATGAGTTGATAAAGGCTATTTTGACGCCGACTAAATTTAAATATAATGTGCTGAGTTACAAATAAATAATCTTAATTATGATAATAATAAAAAATTAATATGACGTCGCTTACATTGAATTGAAGGGTTTTGACGGCAGATATTATGTGCTAGAATAATCCTGTTATTTATAATTTGGAGGCCTTGAGATGAGTAATAGAAGACGCAAGCATCATCAACATCATATGTCAATTCCTTGGCATGAATTTGTACCGGAAGATGATCAAATTTTGGCCCAAAAAGCTGATTTAGAAGCTAAATCAGCGGTTGTAGGGCGGGTAGGTTTGATGATGTTAGCTTGCGGTACCGGAGCATGGCGGGTACGCGATTCGATGAATATTATGGCACGGAAGCTTAATTTAGTCTGTTCAGCTGATATTGGACTGATTTCGCTTGAATTTACCTGTGTTGATCAAAATGGCCACAGCCACACACAGGCATTGTCCTTGCCGACAACCGGTGTTAATACCGATAAATTGACTTTAATGGAACGTTTTATCAAAAAGGTCAATAAATCAGAAACTAACTTGACGTTAGAAGAAATTCATAATGAACTGGATAAGATTCAAAATACTAAGGGTAATTACCAGCCTTATCAAGTCGGTTTAGCTGCCGCTTTAGCGTGCTGTGCCTTCGTTTTTTTGCTGGGAGGAGGCCCAATTGAAATGCTGGGGTCCTTTATCGGAGCTGGTTTAGGTAATTATACGCGCCGTAAAATGCTTGATCGGCATATTACACTGCTAGCTTGTGTAGCGGTCAGTGTGATGGTGGCCTGTTTAGCTTACAGTGCTTCATTTAACTTGATGGAGTTATTGTTCAATATTTCTTCACGTCACGAGGCAGGTTATATCGGGGCTATGCTCTTTGTGATTCCTGGTTTTCCCTTTATCACCAGTGGGTTGGACATTGCAAAGATGGATATGCGCTCAGGTCTTGAAAGATTAGCTCATGCTTTGGTGATTATTGGTGTGGCAACCTTAGTAGGCTGGGCTATGGCTTTAATGGTTCACTTGCAGCCGGAAGATTTTGTGCCTTTAAAATTAACGGCTTTACAGTATTTTTTGCTGCGGATTCCAGCCAGTTTTTGCGGGGTCTTTGGTTTCTCAATTATGTTTAACTCGCCCAAAAAGATGGCAGCAATCGCCGGCTTGATCGGTGCAGTTGCTAATCCTTTGCGGTTGGAATTGGTTGATATAGTTCATATGGAACCAGGATTAGCAGCCTTTTTCGGCGCTTTAACGGCAGGTTTGTTAGCGTCATATGTGTATAAAAAGATGCATTATCCACGCATTTCTTTAACAGTTCCGTCCATTGTGATTATGGTGCCGGGTTTGTACATGTATCGAGCCGTTTACAACTTAGGTTTAGCCTCGATTTCCGTTGGCGCTTTGTGGGTGACCAAAGCAGCTCTAATTGTTATTTTCTTGCCACTAGGCTTAATTGTGGCCCGCATTCTAACGGACGACAAGTGGCGTCATTGCAACTAAACTAGGGTGCTTTTGGGAGCGGTTATAAGTCGTACTGCAAGTGGCAGATGCCGCCGTGGGTCTGACAATACCCCAAGGCAGCTGTGGTTGCAGCTAGCCTTATGCGATCAAAAGCCCAACTAAACTAGGGTGCAATCACGAACGATTATGAGCCGTAAAATAAGCTTGCCCTGGCTTGCAGTGTAAAAAATGGTGTTATATCTAAGCTTAACAAAAGCTTGATATAACACCATTTTTTTAGATTTATTTGATTACTAAGAAATACAGCAAAACTAAAATGCCGAGGGCAATCCGATACCAGCCGAAGATTTTGAAATCATGCTTTTTAATATATTGCATCAAGAATTTGATGACAACAATTGAAGAAACAAAGGCAGTAATTAAGCCGACCAACATAATCCAAATTTCAGTTGTAGAAAAGACTAAACCAAATTTCAATAACTTAAATAAAGCTGCCCCAAACATGACTGGAATAGCCAAGAAGAAGGTAAATTCAGCGGCTACTGTTCTAGAAACGCCTAAAATTAAAGCACCGACAATGGTAGCGCCTGAACGGGATGTTCCCGGGAAAATAGCTGCAATTAATTGGAAGAAGCCAATCATAACCACTGTATAATAGGATAAATCGGCAATTGAATTAATTTTAGGCCGACGGTGCTGGTTGACGGTTTCAATCCAGATAAAGGCAACCCCAAAGACGATTAAGGCAATAGCAACACTGACAGGATTATAGAAGAGCTTTTCAAAAGTATCATTGAATAATACCCCGATAATGCCGGCAGGAAGACAGGCAATAAAAATTTTAATCCACATGATAAAAATATCGCGGTCTAAATATTTCCAAATGCCCTGTGGCGCAAGGAAGCCTTGTTGTTTACTCTTATGGAATGGCCAAATTTTAGACCAATAGATAACCACAACAGCCATGATGGCTCCTAATTGAATGACAACTTCAAACATACTGTAAAAAGACTTGGAAACATCTAATTTAACAAATTGATCCAGTAAAATCATATGACCAGTGGAACTAATTGGCAGCCACTCGGTAATACCTTCGACAATCCCAAATAAGAAGGATTTGATTAATTCGATAAGCATATAAAAATTCCTTTCTTGTTATTAACTAACTTTTTTATTATATGCAAAGTTATTAACGATGACAAGCGATATTCTGTGCTTGGGTATGGTAAAATTAATTCAAAGTAATAAGGGGTGTAGTGGATGACACAGCAACAGAAAAAAAGAAAAGAATTGTTAGCGCAAAGTCTGTTTGAATTATTAAAGCATGAAGCCATTGAAAAGATTACGGTTGATCAAATCTGCCATGTGGCTGAGGTGCACCGCAGTACTTTTTATCGATATTTCCGTGATAAGTATGATTTGATGCATTTTGCTTTTGAAAAATTAATGCTGGCCCGAATTGAAGGCGAGCATTTTGTGGATGCTATGATTGAAATGATTTTAAAGAATAAAGAAGTCTTCCGCAATATTTCAATCAACAATAACAATAACACCCTTTACTGGATTATGGTCGATATGTTAAGTCAGCAACTATTAGATGCTCAAAAAGAAGGACGCTTGCATGAATTAGAGTGGATTGGCAACGATATTAAATTATCGATTGCTCCACTTTTGGCGGCTAAAATGTACGCAGGCGCCTTTTTGACGATTATTTTTGAATGGATTAATAGTAATTATCAGATGGATCCGCAAGAACTCAGTCTTTTCATTAAAAATTTGCATAAATAAAAAGGAGAATTAGTCAGGAGGGATAAGCATGAAGGATAAAAAAGCAGATATTATTGTTGTTGGTGCTGGGTGTGCGGGTTTAGTAGCCGCTATCCAAGCACGTGAATTACATCAAAAAGTTATCGTTTTAGAAAAGATGGCTCAAGCGGGCGGTAATTCCATGCGGGCTTCTTCAGGAATGAATGCCGCTGAAACTATCCCGCAATTGAAAGCGGGCGTTATTGATGATTGGCATGCTTTTTACGCTGAAACGCTCAAGGGCGGCGGCTATTTAAATGATCCAAGTTTGTTGGAATATTTTGCTTCCCATAGTGCTTTAGCCATTGACTGGCTGGCAGCTCATGGGATTATTTTGGATGATTTAACCATTACTGGTGGAATGAGCGTGAAAAGAACGCACCGGCCGCATAGTATGGCGCCAGTAGGGGCTTTTTTGATTAAGCACTTGCTTAAGCGGGCGCAAGAGTTGGACATTCCGGTTATTTGCCAAACCAAAGTGCAAAAATTGCTGCAAAAAGATGATCGAATCGTTGGGGTTGCAACCAACCAAGGTGAATTCAAAGCAAAGGCTGTAATTTTAGCAACAGGTGGTTTTGGTGCTTCACCAGCGTTAATTCAGAAGTATCGGCCTGACCTTGCTTCATTTAAAACAACCAACCATCAAGGTGCTACAGGTGATGGCCTTAAATTAGGCCTTGAAATCGGAGCGCAATTGACACAGATGGAATTAATCCAGGTCCACCCTACCGTTAACCAGGATACAGACCATGCCTACTTGATTGGTGAAGCTGTTCGCGGTGAAGGGGCTATTTTAGTGAACCAGCAGGGAATGCGGTTTGTGAATGAACTGGCAACTAGAAAAGTCGTATCAGCGGCGATTACAGCTTTACCTGAAAAAAGTGCCTACTTGCTTTTTGATGATCAGGTTAAAAATAGGGTAAAAGCCATTGATTTTTATCAGCAAAAAGGCTTAGTAAAGCAAGCTGAAAGCATAGATTCTTTAGCCGAAATGCTTAAAATGGATACTGCTGAATTAGCAAGTACGGTGAAAAGATGGAATCAAATGGCGACCGCTAAAAAAGACAGGGCTTTTCAGCGGACGACGGGCTTAAAGGTGTTGAGTAAGAAACCGTACTATGCGATTCATGTCGCACCAGCAATCCACTATACGATGGGTGGATTGCATATCAATGATAAAGCCGAAGTTTTCGATCAAAACGGGGAAATTATAGGTGGCTTATATGCCTGCGGTGAAGTTTGCGGTGGATTACACGGCAATAACCGCATTGGCGGCAATTCCATCGCCGAAACAGTCATTTTTGGCCGCCAAGCCGGACTACAAGCAGTGTGCAATCGTGAGCGGTCATAAGGCGTAAGCTAAGCTTAAAATGGCGCAAAAGGTGCATGGCATAGGAAGGATGAAGATGCGAAAACTTAATTTTAAAGCTTTAATGGTAGGTATAGGTCTTTTTTTAATGGCACTTTTATTTGGCGGAATTATTATTTTTCGCTTAACTCATCGGGGTCATTTAGGTTTAGGACCTGTAAGAACAGGGAAACTGGCCTTTTTAACAATGGCTGCCTTAGCTGGTGCCTGTTATTATTTCAAACAAGTATGATAGGGTGCAAAACTGAGCGCTTATGAGCCGTACGCTAAGCTTGGCCTGATGGCGACGCGAGGGGCTTGTCCACTCCTAGCCTTCAGGTCCTTAGCGCTAGGCTCATGCGAAGTTTTGCCGTACTACACCAGGGTGCTTTTCTTGGCGGTTAAGCTTCGTAAGCTAAGTGCCCTGAACCCGCCGCGGGCTGTCAAGCCCCAAGGGGTAAGGGTCTTAGCTTTAGGAGCTTGCCAAGAAAAGCCCGACTACATAGGGTGCAATCACGAACGGTTATGAGCCGTAAAATAAGCTGCGACCACCGCAGCGGGGCTGTTAAGAACCCAAGGTGGTTGTGCTTATTTATAGGCTCATGCGAGTGATTGCCCAACTACATAGGGTGCAAAACAGAGTACTCAGCTATACAAAAAGAGGCTTGAATTTTCAAGCCTCTTTTTTGCTGTATTAATTTTTCTGCCAAAATTGGTGTAATTCATGATTGATTTGTGCAAGGTTTTGCGTGCGTTTAACCTGCCAATGGCGTGGGAAAAATTGCTGGTAAGTGGGATTAGCAAAGCGTTTGTCGACTAAGCAGACAACGCCACGGTCTGTTTCAGTACGAATAACGCGACCAGCGGCTTGAAAGACATTATTTAAACCGGGAAGTTGGTAGGCAATTTGAAATCCATCTTCATTTTGAGCTTCAAAATAGTTTTTTAAGGCATCATTTTCTAAGCTTAAAGCTGGCAAGCCGACGGTGACAATCAAACAGCCGCTCAGTTTATCGCCAACCAAATCAATTCCTTCGGCAAAACTTCCGCCCAATACAGCAAAACCGACAAAGCTCTGCTCATGCTGGTGGTCAAAATTAGCTAAAAAAGCCTCTTTAGCTTTGGTGTCCATTTGTTCATCCTGTAATTTAGCGGCGCTTTGCGGATACTTAGCGCAAAAATTATGATATAGCTGTTTAAGATAGCTGTAAGAAGGGGCAAACAGCAGGTAATTACCTTTTTTATGTGCCAGCATGCTATTTAGGAGTTCTGATATGTCATTTAGGCTTTGGCTGCGCTTTTTATAAGTTACATCAATATAATCAGCCAGCAAAATTTTTAGATTATGCGGATCAAAAGGAGATGGCAGCTGGTAGCATAAAGCTTTTTGACAGCCAAACATTTCTTTGAAATAATCCATGGGACTTAAGGTAGCCGAAAAAAAGACACATGCCGAGCCCAATTCAAGGCTTTCGGCCAGCATTTTGGCTGGATTCAGCGAAAAAAGCTTGAGCGTTAGATTAGCATCTTGATAGGTTAATTTTGTACGGAAGCTATCGTCAAAGAAGCTGTCGATTTTTAAAAAGGTATAGCTTTGCAGGAAACATTCTTTTAAGGATGGATATTTTTTTAAATCAGGCAGGCTTGGCAGCAGATCTAAGATGAAATTTACCAGCCGCTCCAAAGGGTTTGTAATGCTGGTCAAATGATCGCTTAAAAGTAATTCTTCTTGGCTAAATTCAACCATAGGTGCACTGAGGTTTGTAAAGGCTGACGCAACTTCTTTTAAACGGCGGTTTAGAGTTTGATTTTTTAAAGGAGCAACTTCAGCCATGGCATTTTCAAACAAAGCTGTCGTTAAAGAAGCCGTATACATTTCACGGCTGCGACTGACTAGATTATGGGCTTCATCAATTAAAAAGCAGTAGTTGTTGTTGGTGTTTTCGGCAAAAAAACGTTGCAAATAAACCATAGGATCAAAGAGGTAGTTATAGTCGCAAATGATAAAATCACAAAATAAACTAAGGTCCAAGGAAAACTCAAAGGGGTCGACGCAATGTTTTTTGGCATAAGCTTCAATGACAGGACGAGTAATCTGTGTTTCATGCTGCAAAATATCCTTTAAAGCAGGGCGTAACCGGTCATAGTAGCCTAAATAGTAAGGATTTTGGTTATCATCTAGGTCTAATTCTTCGGCGAAGGTGATTTTATCGCGAGCTGTTAGGGTAATGGAATGAACCCTGGTTTTCAGTAAAGCTAAGGTATCTTCACATGTCTTGCGCGTACTTTCTTTGGCTGTCAGGTAAAAAATTTTTTCCGTTTGGTCCTCTCCCATGGCTTTTAAAGCGGGAAAGACAGTGGAAATCGTCTTTCCGGTTCCTGTGGGGGCTTCAACGAGCAGCTGCTTTTTTAAAGCAATCGTTTTATAAACGCTGGCTGCCAATTCATATTGGTTTTTACGATAGTTTGGGAAGGGAAAAGTTAATGTTTTAAGACTTTGCTGGCGGTCTTGCTTAAGTTTATCTAAAAGCAGCAGCCACTCTTCATATTCCGTGATGGCTTGCATAAAACGTTTTTTAGCTGCATCTTTGGTCAGGTGTTTGCTTTTTTTAGTTAATTCTTCAGTTGTTGTTTGAAAATACAGCAAGGTGACCTTTAATGCAGGCAGCTGATATTTTTTCATTAAAAGATAAGCATAAATTTCGCATTGTGCCCAGTAAAGTGTTAAAATATTCTTAGATAATTCATTAAAATTTGGAGAAGATGTTTTAATTTCAATAACCTCTTGCGGAATATTATGGTGATATTTGATACCGTCAGCCCTTCCATGCAGCAAAATTTGAAAACGTTCATTAAAATCAAAGCTGTATTTGAGGTCGACTTCTTTTTTAGTATTTTCGTCAAAAGAAGCTTGCAGGAATTGGTGGATGCGGGTACCGTTTAAAGCCGTATTTTGGCTTTTAGACCTGCTAGTTGTTAGATCACCGGTTTTGAGTGTGAATTCAACAAGTTGGCGAATGCCGATTGATTTGGTTTGCATGTAATCAGTCCTTTAGGTTGATTCTAGCAAAAAAAGCGGTTGTTGGTATAGTATCATTAAAATAATTACGCCAAAAGATGTTTTTTTATGATAATATGGAACTTGGATTTTTTTAGAAGATTATAAATAATACGGATTAATTAAAAGGTGAATGGAATGGATACGACGATTAATAAAGCATTGGGACATAAAACACTGAATCTTTTTCAAGTAGAGATGTTTTTGGTTAAACAAGATTCAGAGCTTTTTATCGATATTCCTAATGAAACACCAAATCTTGGGGAAGGTACACCTGATATTTTTATAAAGGATGAAAATTTATTGTATCGCATTCAGCAGTTCAATGAGCAGGCTAAAATTGGGGTGATGAATTTTGCTGATCCTTATACACCAGGGGGACATTTTATGGATGGTGTTGCAGGTCAAGAACAGATGCTGTGCCGTGATAGTTATCTTTATCCCGAATTACGCAAATTTATTCAAACATATTATTTTGAGAATGCGCAGGATCCGCAAGGGTATTTGATTCAGCCAGCGGTTATTAATTCACATCATATTAAGGTGTTAAGGGATGAAAAAGAAGATCGTATTTTAAGCAAATTCCGCTATATTGATGTGGTTTCAACGGCAGCACCGGATATCAGGGAAATGAAAGCTAAGGGCATTGTACCTGACCAGGCTAAAATCTATGCTAATTTGAGCGAAAAGATTTTGCGGACACTAAGAGTCTTTAAGTTAAATGGCGATCGAGAGCTTATTTTAGGCGCTTTTGGCTGTGGTTATTTGCAAAATGATCCGCAGATGGTGGCAACAATCTTCAAAGAATGCCTGGACCGTACGGAATTTTTAGGCTGTTTTGACCATATTTATTTTGATATTTGGCATAACCCAAGTGTTTTACAGACGTTTGCCAAGATTCTTTTATAAGTATAAGGCAATAATTATCTTGAAAAAGGTGATTATTGCCTTTTTGGATAACTTTGAGAATTTATTGGTAGTTTTTTGCTCATTTGTGTCAAAAAAATTGACAACAAAAAAAGTGAAGAGTAGTATATGTTAAAGATAAATAAGGTCTCTTGTGGACTGAAGAAAGGAAATCAGGGATGTATAAATTATTAAAAAAACGGCTTTCGTGGCCAACTGTGATAGGTTCCGTAGCCTTTTTGATGGTACAGGTAATATGTGATATGTACCTTCCTTCTTTGACTTCAGATATGATTAATAATGGGGTTGCCAAGGGTGATACCGGTTATATTTGGCTAGTCGGCTGGAAGATGTTGGGTGTGGCGGCGATTGGTATGATTGGTTCCATCGGCAATGTTTATTTAGCAGCCCATGTTTCGCAAAAGGCCGGTTCAACTTTGCGTAAAGATATTTTCCGCAAGGTCTTAGGATTTGGCAACCAAGAAATTGACGGGTTTAGTACTTCATCATTGATTACGCGGACGACTAATGACGTTTTGCAGATTCAAAATGTGGTTTTGATGATGCTAAGAATGATGCTGATGTCGCCTTTGATGGTGATAGGAGCCAGCATTATGGCTTATCAAAGTGAAAAGCGGTTGACAATGGTTTTCTTGGTTTCAGTGCCTTTGCTTGTAGTAGCTATGGGAATTGTGATGTATTTTGCTGTACCGCTTTTTAAGAGCCTACAAGGTAAGATTGATCAAATTAATTTGACTTTCCGTGAAGGTTTAACAGGGGTCAGGGTTATCCGTGCTTTTAGGCAAGATGCCTTTGAACAAACTCGTTTTGATCAAGCTAACCGTGATTATACTGACACCGGGATTCGCGTCTTCAGTATTGCGTCCATGATGTTTCCAATTTTAACGGTGATTTTAAATGGAACAAATATGATGATTATTTGGTTTGGGGCCAAACTCATTGCCAATCAAACCATGGAAGTCGGGAATTTAGTGTCCTTTATGACTTATGCCAGCATGATTTTATTTAGCTTTATGATGTTGTCCATGGTCTTTGTTTTCATTCCTAGAGCGCAAGCAGCTGCTGGACGTTTAAATGAAGTTTTGGATACTAAAGATACGGTTTTAGATCCAAGTGAACCGCAAAAATTTGCGCAAGCTCCAGTTGAATTGGAATATGATGGAGTTGAATTTTATTATGGCAAGGCTGAAAAACCGGCCTTGACGGGGGTTGACTTTAAAGCGCATGCCGGTCAAACAGTTGCCGTGATCGGCGGGACCGGTAGTGGCAAGTCAACCTTGATTAACTTGATTCCGCGTTTGTATGATACCAGTCATGGTCAAGTAAAAATTAATGGTTTGGACGTTAGAAAGGCCAGCCAAAAAGATGTGCATGACCATGTTTCTTTTGTTCAGCAAAAGGCTGTCTTATTTAAAGGAACCATTCGGAGCAATATGCTGTTTGGCAATCCTAATGCTAGTGACGAAGAAATTTGGCATGCTTTGGAAATTGCTCAAGCCAAGGACTTTGTGGCCGAACTTCCTAAACAATTGGACGCGGTAGTGGAACAAGGCGGTAATAATTTCTCTGGTGGTCAAAAGCAGCGTTTAGCAATTGCCAGAGCTTTGATGAAAAAAGCTGCCATTTATGTTTTTGATGATTCATTCTCAGCACTGGATTTCAAGACGGATGCTAAATTGCGCCAAGCTTTGAAGCAAGATCCTGAAATTCAAAAGAGTATTGTGGTCATTGTGGCTCAGCGTGTCTCGACAGTGCTGGCAGCTGACCTTATTTTGGTGCTGGATGAGGGCCAAGTGGTTGGTCAAGGTACTCACCAAGAATTAGTACAAAATAATGAGACCTATCAAGAAATTGTCAATTCACAAATCCGAAAGGGGGACATGTAGATGCCAAGAAGAGTAAATGTTAAACCGCAAAAAGCCAAAAATTTTTGGGGGACTACCAAGCGCTTATTGTCATACATGGACCCTTGGAAATACGGCTTGTTGGCCGTGGTTATTTTTGCTATTGGTTCGGTTATCTTTCAAATTGTTACGCCTAAGATTTTAGGGAAAGCTACTACTGAAATTTATAAAGGCGTGATGAGTGGTTATGCCCAAATGAAATTGGGACAGCATATCACCAAGTTTCCAATTGATTTTGATAAAATTACCCAAATTTTAATCACCGTAGCGATTTGCTATGGGATTTCGTTACTGTTGTCAGTGGCCCAACAATTGATTATGGCTAATATTTCGCAAAAAGTTGTCTATAATTTGCGGCGTGATATGAAAGCTAAAATGCAACGTCTGCCAATCAACTATTATGATACCCATTCTAATGGGGATATTATGTCAAGAGCTGTCAATGATATGGATAATATCGGCGGGACTTTGCAACAGTCGTTATCCCAATTAGTGACCAGTTCGGTTACTTTTGTCGGCGTCTTCATCATGATGTTGACTATCAGCTGGAAGATGACTTTAATTGCCTGCATTACGATTCCTTTGGGGCTTTTTGTGGTCGCCGTTATTGCTCCGAAGTCGCAAAAGTACTTTGCCAGCCAGCAAAAGAGTTTGGGTTTAATCAATAACTATGTTGAAGAAGATTATGCTGGGCATACAGTCTTAAAGACTTTCAACAAAGAAGAAGATATGATTGCTGAGTTTGAAGCTGAAAATGAACGCTATTATGAAGCTTCTTGGAAGGCCCAATTTATTTCTGGCTTGATTATGCCGGCAATGAACTTAATCAAAAATATCGGCTATGTCTTTGTTGCGATTGCCGGTGGAGTAGCGGTTGCTAAACGGACGATGGCCTTAGGCGATGTGCAGGCTTTCTTGCAATACGTGAACCAATTTACCCAACCGATTACACAATTAGCTAACTTGGCTAATACCATTCAATCAACGATTGTTTCGGCGGAACGTATTTTCGAAGTGTTTGATGAACCCGACATGAGCGAAACTACTGAAGTTTTGCCAGATGAAAAGACGGATGCCAAGATTTTGTTCGAACATGTCAAATTCGGTTATTCTGATGACGAAATTTTGATGAAAGATTTTACTTTTGAAGCTGCTTCCGGTAAAATGGTTGCCATTGTCGGCCCTACAGGTGCCGGTAAGACAACTTTGATTAATCTGCTGGAGCGTTTTTATGATATTAAAGGCGGTGCGATTCGCCTAGACGGTGTGGATACGCGTAAGATGTCACGTGAAGACTTGCGGTCGCACTTTGCGATGGTCTTGCAAGACACTTGGATATTTACCGGTACGATTTATGAAAATATTAAGTATGGGCGTGAGGATGCGACTGAAGAAGAAATTATCAGGGCTGCTAAAGCAGCACATGCTGATAGTTTTATCCGACAGTTACCTGACGGTTATCAAACCGTTTTGAACGAAGAAGCTTCCAATATTTCCCAGGGGCAGCGGCAGCTTTTAACCATTGCCAGAGCCTTCTTGGCTGATCCTGAAATTTTGATTTTGGATGAAGCTACCAGTTCAGTTGATACGAGAACCGAAATTTTAATTCAAAAGGCAATGAATAAATTGCTGGCTAATCGGACGAGTTTTGTGGTGGCCCACCGCTTATCAACCATTCGTGATGCTGACAAGATTATTGTAATGAACCATGGGTCGATTGTTGAAACCGGCAACCATGACAGCTTAATGGCTAAAAGTGGTTTTTATGCTGACCTTTATAACAGTCAGTTTGCTGATCAAATTGAAGCATAAAAAAAGAGGCTTGAAAATTCAAGCCTCTTTTTTTGCGGTATCTTTGATAAGCGCTCAGTTTTGCACTCTGGTTTTAGTCGGGCTTTGGCTCGCATACGCCTACGTCTAAGCTGTGTCCGCTTGGAATCGTACCGATTCCCGCGCTACCACGAGCTTAGTCTACCGGCGTATGACCGCTCGCCAAAGCACCCTGGTTTAGTTGGGCTTTGACTCGCATACGCCTACGTCTAAGCTGTGTCCGCTTGGAATCGTACCGATTCCCGCGCTACCACGAGCTTAGTCTACCGGCGTATGACCGCTCGCCAAAGCACCCTCAAAGATAGATTGGCGCACTCCACAATGCGTATCAATCAGACACCCTGCAATCCGGCAGTAATGGTGTCCCGCTATTCGAAATAAACCACTAGTTGCAACAGCAAAACAGCTAAAGCTGCCTGGTTTTCCTCGACTCATCGCATAGGTCTAAGATAGCAGATAGCAGCCGAATTTGCAAGCTAGATTTTTTTATCCATGCGGTGATGGTTAATACCGGCATCTAAAAAGCCTGCGCCAACGACGTGGTAGCCAAGGCTTAAATAAAAGCCTTGGGCCTGGTCTTGGGCACCCAAAGTCAAGTATGCAAGCTTATTTTCTTTAGCCTTTTGTTCGATATATTGCAATAATTTTTTGGCTAAACCCTGTCTGCGAAATTCTTTTAAGCAGGCGACCCGTTGGATGTGCCACGTGTTTTCATTTTCAAGCAAAGCGCGCGCACAGACGGCTGGTTTAGCGTCAAGATAGCCGACAAAATAAATCGGGCCAGCTTCATGTTCGATTTCCCGGCTTTGCGGAACTTTTTGTTCATCAATAAAGACAGCTTTGCGAATGGCTAAAGCATCTTGATAAATTGGGGACGTTAAAGTTGTGGTTTGTTTAATTTGCATCAAAAGCCTCCTTTATTTGTTGTATTTAGCGTAAAACAAACGACTTTAATTGACAATTAAAATAATTTGTAACAGCGCTTGCATTTTATTTGAAATATTTTTGAAGAAGACTATAATAGAAGTGTGATGTAATTCACATTTGTGGAAGTATATGAAAAGAGGCGAAGGATATTGGCTAAGAAGTTGAGTAAAGAAGAACGCAAGGCATTAGCTCGTAAAGCTATGGAAGACCGTGCTAAACAACCAAAGAAGTCTGCAGGCTCAGGTTTTGCTAAACTTGATTCTGACGCTAAGACCTTACGCGGCTACTAGTAATGTAAATCCACTGCTCAGCAGAGCATATCGAAAAAAGAGGCTTTAGGCCTCTTTTTTTATTGCTTGATTTTTGTTTAAGATACAGACCTCTTAGTATCATTTCACAGGATAATTTGCTATAGTATTCTTAAGATAAAGGAGGAATCTAGATGTTATTAATTATTATTTTAGTAATTATTGCTATTTTGGTTTTGGGTTATGTTTCGATTTACAACGGATTGCAAAAAGCCAAAGTTTATACAGATGAATCTTGGAGTCAAATTGATGTTCAATTAAAACGGCGCAATGATTTAATCCCTAACTTAGTGGAAGTAACCAAGGGGTATGCTAAGCATGAAAAAGAGACGCTGGCCCAAGTTATTAACCTACGTAACCAGCTGGCAGCTGTGCCAAGTGATGCACATGCTGACAAGATGGAACTTTCCAATGAATTATCGTCATCATTGAAGTCGATTTTTGCCTTGAGTGAAGCTTATCCTGATTTGAAAGCTAATCAAGAATTTACCAAATTGATGGAAGAATTGACGAATACGGAAAATAAAATTGCCTACTCACGGCAATTATTTAACAGTTCGGCAGCTGCTTATAATCAAAAACTGGTGACTTTCCCTTCAAATATGGTAGCTAAAGTTCATCGCTTGGAAAAGGTGGATTACTTGGAAACACCAGTTGAGGAAACAAAAGCACCCAAGGTTTCTTTTTAAAGATAGGTGATTTGATTGTTATATGAGCAAATTAATGCAAATAAAAGAAAAACAATCTTTGTTATGCTGGGTTTCATGCTGCTTTTAGCAGTAATAGGGGCGGCTTTGGGCTATTATTTGGCCAGAAGTCTTAGTATGGGCGTTATTTTGGCAGTAGTCGTTGGTGCAGTTTACATGTTTTTGACTTTGTCGCAATCAACTGAATTAGTGATGAATATGAACAATGCTGTTGAGATTACCAGCCCTAATCAAGCCCCTGAATTGTGGCATATTGTAGAAGATATGGCGTTGGTCGGCAAAATCCCCATGCCAAGGGTCTTTATTATTGATGATGAAAGTCCCAATGCTTTTGCTACAGGGCCTGACCCTGAGCATTCGGCAGTCGCGGCTACCCGTGGTTTAATGGAAAGACTTGACCGGGCTGAACTAGAAGGCGTAATGGCGCATGAAGTTTCGCATATCAGAAATTATGATATTCGGCTGCAAACCACAGCCTTGGCTTTGGCTTCAGCCGTTGTTTTTTTGGCTAATATCGGCTCAAATGCAATGTGGTTTGGCCCACGCCAAAGAGATGATGATGAGGAAGGTCAAGGCCTAGATGTTATCATGCTGGTGTTGTCGCTTTTAGCACTTATTTTTGCCCCTTTGGCAGCTACAATGGCACAGATGGCTTTATCACGCAATCGTGAATATTTGGCCGATGCTTCAGCAGTCGAATTGACCCGTAATCCGCAGGGATTAATTTCAGCTTTGGAGAAAATTTCTAATAGTGAGCCGATGAGTCAAGCAGACCCTAGCAGTGCTTCTTTATATATTGAAAATCCTTTTAAGGAAAGTTCGTGGACTCATCTTTTTGATACGCATCCGCCTACAGCAAAACGAATTGCGCGCTTAAGACAGATGTAAGAGCAAAACCCCATTTATTTTAAATGGGGTTTTTAGTCGTTTTGCTTTCAAATGTAAAAGTAATTATGGTACAATATAAACGGACTGTATTTGTAAACGGCGCTAAGCGTTGCGCATAGCCAGCTTGGCTAGAAAGGAAGAAATTACGCATGAAGATGCAATTATCTGAGGTTGCACGTGCTTTAGGGGTGGAACCTGAAGCTAGTTTTGAGCAAGTGATGGTGACGGGTGTCAGCTTTGATAGCCGCACTTTAACCAAGGGAGCTCTTTTTATCCCTTTAATAGCAGAACATGATGGTCATAATTATGTTGAAGCTGCTAAAAACAATGGTGCTTGTGCTACCTTATGGCAAAAAGGGCATGCCAATATGCCGCAAGATTTGCCCGTCTTGGAAGTAGAAGATACCTTAAAGGCGATGCAACAGCTGGGCAAGTATTATCTGCAAAAAATCAACCCTAAAGTAGTAGCTGTCACAGGAAGTAACGGCAAAACGACAACCAAGGATATGATTGCAGCCGTTTTAGCCACTGAATTTAACGTGGCTAAAACACAAGATAATTTCAACAATGAAATCGGTGTACCTTTGACAGCTCTTTCCATGGAACCCAATACTGAAGTTCTTGTGGTGGAAATGGGGATGGATCATTTCGGCGAATTAGATGCTTTAAGCAAAATTGCCGAGCCTGATGTGGCCGTTATTACCATGATTGGTGAGGCTCACATTGAGTTTTTCAAGACTAGAGATAAGATTGCTGATGCCAAGATGGAAATTACCCATGGCTTAAAAGAAGACGGCGTTTTAATTTATAATGGTGATGAACCTTTATTGGTTGAAAGAGCCAGCCAAGTTGATTTTGAAACGAGAACTTTTGGGACTGGCAGCAATGTTTCCCTGCAAGCGCAAAATATTGTTAGCAACGCTGAAAAAACCAGCTTTAGAGTTAAACAATGGCCTGAGATGAATTTTACAATTCCAATGATTGGAGCCTACAATGTTAAAAATGCTTTGGCAGCTTTAAGTGTGGGTGATTTATTTCATATTAATCCCAAGCAGATGGCGCAAGCCTTAGAACATTTTGATTTAACGAAGAACCGGACGGAATGGCTGACAGCAGCTAATGGAGCAGCGGTTTTAAGTGATGTTTATAATTCTAATCCAACAGCTTGTGGTGAAGTTTTAACGGCTTTTTCCCAAGCACCGGTGAAGGGCAAGCGTTATGCAGTTTTAGGCGATATGCTTGAACTGGGTGAACAAGGTCCGCAGATGCATGCGGGCTTAGCTACTAAGCTTGATCCCCAAAAGATTAGCGAAGTTTTCTTGTGCGGACCTTTGATGGAGAATTTAGCGCAAGCACTTTTGATGAAATATGAAAAGGCTTCAATCCATCATTATCAACCCAACCAAAAAGAGTTATTATTGCAAGATTTAAAGGCTAAATTGACTGCCGATGATATGGTTATGCTCAAGGGCAGCCACGGTATTCATTTAGAACAAGTTTTGCAAGGTTTAATGTCATAAAGTAACGATAAGAAGGGGCTGACTTTTCTGGTCCCTTCTTTTAGTTATTAAGAGAGGCAGTAGAATTTTAGGAGGAAAAATTTATTGAAATTTGATGAACTTGGCTTAGAAGAAAACCTGTTAAAAGCGATTAAACGCAGCGGTTTTGAAGAAGCAACCCCGATTCAAGCCCAAACCATTCCCTTGGTTTTAGCAGGTATTGATGTTATTGGCCAGGCACAGACAGGGACAGGGAAGACCGCTGCTTTTGGCTTGCCGATTTTGCAGCATGTCGATGTTAAAGATCCCCATATCCAAGCAATTGTTATTTCACCAACCCGTGAACTGGCAATTCAAACACAAGAAGAATTGTTCCGTTTGGGCAAGGATAAGCGCGCCAAGGTGCAGGTAGTTTATGGCGGGGCTGATATTAGACGCCAAATCAACTTGTTGAAGCATGTGCCGCAAATTTTAGTGGGGACACCAGGACGGTTGCTCGATCATATTAAGCGTAAAACCGTTGATTTGTCACATGTTAAAATGCTGGTGTTGGATGAAGCTGATGAAATGCTTGATATGGGCTTCTTAGAAGATATTGAAGCCATTATTAAACAAACACCGGACAAACGGCAAACGCTTTTGTTTTCAGCAACCATGCCTAAAGCCATCTTAAACATTGGCGAAAAGTTTATGCATGAACCACAGGTTGTTAAGATTAAAGCTAAGCAATTGACGACAGACTTGGTTGATCAATATTTTGTCAGGGCTAAAGATTACGAAAAATTCGATATTATGACGCGGATTTTAGATGTTCAAGCGCCTGAACTGACAATTGTTTTTGGTCGAACAAAGCGGCGGGTGGATGAATTATCCAAAGGCTTGGAAGCTAGAGGTTACAATGCGGCCGGTATTCACGGGGATTTGACCCAGCAACGGCGGATGAGTATTTTGAAGCGGTTCAAGGAAGGTAAGCTGGACATTTTGGTGGCAACGGATGTGGCTGCCAGAGGGCTTGATATTTCTGGGGTAACGCATGTTTATAACTATGATATTCCGCAAGATCCTGAAAGTTATGTGCACCGGATTGGCCGGACAGGGCGTGCCGGACACCATGGGGTTTCAGTTACTTTTGTGACACCAAATGAAATGGAATACTTGCGGGTCATTGAGGCTTTGACGAAGAAACGGATGGAACCTTTACGTCCACCTACAGCTAAGGAAGCCTTCATCGGGCAATTATCCAGTGCTTTAACTGATATTAAAACGCTGGTTGAAAAGACGGATGTTGAAAAATACGCTGATCAAGCCAACGAATTATTGGAACAATATGATGCTGTTGAAATTGCGGCTGCTTTGCTCAATGAAATGACCAAAGATGATGCTAGTCAAGTCCCAGTTAAAATTACGCCGGAACGTCCTTTGCCACGCCGCAAAGGTTCAAAAAAGAAATTCTACGGCAAGTCCAAAGGTTCAGGTAAATTCAGACACAATGACCGTCATGGACGTGATAAATATGACCGTGACCGGAAGCATCAAGCTAAGAAGCGTTCATACACGATGCGTAGTAAAAAAGATTAAAGCCTAAAAAGAGGTTGAGCTTGACTCAGCCTCTTTTTTGAAATTATTTGTGAATAATCGTTAAGAATTATTGCTTTTAGGGCTTTTTCTTTTGTAAAATATGATAGTGTAGTTTAGAAGAGGTAATGAAATGATTTTTGGACATGGCATTGACTTAACTGAGATTGAGCGTATCAAAAAAGCTGATATGAAAAATCCTCATTTTGCACGCAAGGTCTTAACAGAAAATGAATGGACCTATTTTAATGAACTTAAGGGAAAAAGACGTTTTGAATATTTAGCGGGACGTTTTTCAGCTAAAGAAGCATATAGCAAAGCTTTAGGGACGGGAATTGGCAAGTTTGTGTCTTTACAAGCCGTTGAGATTTTAAATGACGCTAGCGGTAAGCCGTATATCAATAAACATCCGCGCTTAGGGCTTTTAAAGACGCATTTATCGATTTCACATACCGATAGTTTAGTGATGACGTCCGTTATTTTGGAAGAAATTAATTCTTGAGAGAAGATGAAAACATGGTGGCAGGTATACACCGTAATGCCCAAGCAATAGTTGATCTTGGGGCAATCAAACAAAATGTTGAATTGGAAATGAACCGTTTGGCAAAAGGACAGGAACTTTTTGCAGTAGTAAAGGCTGATGCCTATGGACATGGAATGCTCGAAGTAGCCAAGACAGCCAAAGAAGCTGGGGCTACGGGCTTTTGCGTAGCAATTATTGATGAAGGGTTGGCTTTAAGAGAAGCGGGATTTGATGATTTGGTGCTTATTTTAGGCGTCAATCCAGCTGATCAGGCATGTCTCATGGCCCAAAATGATTTGTCTGTGGCTGTAGGTGACTTGGAATTTTTGCAAACAGCGGCGCCTTTATTGGCTCAAAAAAGTTTAAAGCTTAAGGTTCACTTAGCCTTTGATACGGGCATGGGTCGAATTGGTTTTACCAATGAAGCAGATGTCAAAGCCGCTGAACAATTTATAGCTGAGCATCAAGAGCAGTTTGTATTTGAAGGAATTTTTACTCACTTTGCCTGTGCCGATACGCAAGATATGAGTTATTATCAAGTTCAAATTACCAAATTTAACCAGTTGAAAAAGGCGTTAACCAGATTGCCTAAGTATGTTCATGTGGCTAATTCAGCAGCAGCCATGTGGCATCAGGATTGTGGAGGCAACGCTATTAGATATGGGATTACTATGTATGGACTTAATCCATCAGGCCGTGAGTTGACCTTGCCGGTGGCTATCAAACCAGCCTTCAGCTTGGAAAGCGAACTGGTTTTGGTACGCAAATTAGCCAAGGGGTCAGGAATTGGCTATGGTAAAACCTATACTTTAGATGAAGATGCTTATATTGGAACGGTTCCGTTGGGGTATGCGGATGGCTGGCTGAGACGGATGCAGGGCTTTAAAGTTTTAATTGAAGGCCAATATTGTCCAATTGTGGGCCGCATCTGCATGGATCAATTTATGGTTAAATTACCAAAAGCATTTAAGAAGGGTACTAAAGTAACGTTAATCGGCCAAAATGGTGATAAAACGATCACGGCCCAAGATGCTGCTGATTACGCCCGGACCATCCATTACGAAATTTTATGCAACATTTCACAGCGGGTGCCACGTATTTATCATAAGTAGCTCAACTATAAGAGAGTGTGAAGGAATGCAAAAAGATAAGATTAGACGGGGAGATATTTTTTACGCGAAATTGTCGCCGGTGGTCGGATCTGAACAAGGAGGATTAAGACCGGTTGTTGTCGTGCAAAATGATGTGGGTAACCAATACAGTCCCACCTTAGTTGTTGCGGCAATTACCTCTAAAATTTCAAAGCCGCAATTGCCAACGCATGTAGCAATCGAAAAAAAATCAGCTAAAGTGTCAACAGGGCTGGTTAAAGATTCGGTTGCTTTGTTAGAACAATTGCGGACGATTGATAAACAAAGATTACAAAAGAAAATCGGTTATTTAACGCCAAAAGAAATTAGTGCCTTGAATCAGGCTTTGGCAATTAGTGTTGGTTTAGCAGAAAAGAGGTAAAAAATGGCTTACAAGACACAGCTTAATGCAAATGTACCTATTCAAAACGGTTCAGGTCAAGTGATTGTTGAATTGCCTACCGTTTTGCATGCCGGTGATTATTTAATGGTGGGTGATACGAAGACTAGATGGCTGGTTAAAAACAGCACTTATATCATTCATGATGAATTTCATCCTAAAAAAGAATATGTTGATTTAGTTTTGGATATTGAAAAAGCATAAAAAAAGAGGCTGCAAACAGCCTCTTTTTTTATGCTTGCAAATCTTCAATTTCAGGAACTTTGAAATTTTTCTTTTCCAAAGCTTTGACAATTGTTTCTAATTTTTCGTGAGAAACATCGGCAGGCAAAGTAAACATGGTCCGTCTTACTAATTCGCCTTGTTGAACATCCAAAGTCATGCAGCTGGCAATTGAAGTATACTTAGTAATGATTTTTGCCATATCAACGAGGTCACCACGGTCACCAGCCGAAACAACGGTTAAAACATAGCTGCCGACATTGACATTCCATGATTGTGAAAGCATGTTCAACAAGCGATTATGGGTTAAAATGCCATAAAAGTTGTTGTTTTCATCAAGCACGGTGATGTAAGGCAAGTCTTTGATAGTGAAGAAAACGTTGAAGAAGGCAGAATTGATGGAGACGAATTTAGTGGCATTCTTCAACAGATGTGTTACAGGCAAGCTCATATCGCCACCACGAGACTTGTGACGGTAAATATGCATTTTATAGATATTACCACGATATAATTTACCTGTTTCATCTAAGATTGGGACACAGCGGTAACCAGAATCTTCGAGGATTTTCAAGGCTTCTTCCAAAGTGGCATCTTCACGCACAGTTGTCAAATCTTTTTTAGGTTTGATCAATGTTTTAAGTAACATAGTAATAACCCCTTTGCTAATATTTTAATTTTTCTTTCATAGTATCCTAATATACTCTAGTTTAGCATAAAAGCAGCTGTAAGTGTATATCCAAGTTTTGAAAAATAAAAAAGGCCCTGAAATTCAGGGCCCCAAAAATCCAGCTAGTTAAAGCGGACGTTTATTTTTGGCTTTCTTCAAGGTTCTTCAAACCATCGTTGAGAACTTGCTTCAAAGTCTTAGCAGATGCAGTCATCTTAGCAGATTCTTCTTCGTTCAAAGGAACTTCGATAACTTGATTGATACCGTCTGCGTTAACAACAGCTGGTGTACCAATGTAAACATCGTTGATGCCGTATTGGCCTTCCATGTATGCAGAAACAGGAAGAACCGTATCTTCATCACGTAAGATAGCCTTAGAAATACGAGTCAAGGCAGCAGCAACACCGTAGAATGTTGCACCCTTCTTGTTGATGATTTCGTAAGCTTTGTTACGAACATCGTCTTCAATCTTGTCAAGTTGATCCTTAGATACGTTGTTCTTTTCAGCCCAGTCTAAGAATGGCATTGAACCGATGGAAGCTGATGAGTATGCAGCAAATTCGGAGTCGCCGTGTTCACCCATGATGTATGCGTGCATTGAACGAGGATCCTTGATGCCTGTAAGGTCAGCCAAAGCAACACGAAGACGTGCTGTATCCAAAGATGTACCTGAACCTAAAACGCGTTCCTTAGGGAAGCCAGAGAACTTCCATGTTGCGTATGTCAAGATATCAACAGGGTTAGCAGCAACTAAGAAGATACCTTGGAAACCAGAATCAACAACTGGCTTAACGATTGTGGACAAGATACGAAGGTTCTTGTTTACAAGGTCAAGACGAGTTTCACCTGGCTTTTGTGGTGCGCCGGCTGTGATAACAACCAAGTCAGCATCCTTGCAGTCAGAGTATTCTGCTGAGTAGATCTTCTTTGGATATGTGTAACCTGTAGCATCAAGCAAATCTAAAGCATCGCCTTCAGTACGTTCCTTGACAACGTCAATGATACCGAATTCTTCAGCGATACCTTGCAATGCCATAGCATATGCATAACTAGAACCAACGGCGCCATCGCCGACTAACATAACTTTTTGATGATTTTGTGTTTTTGACACAGTAATACATCCTTTCTTAAAAAAAGTAACTAATTGATACGGTTATATTATAACATGGATTACAGAAATTGGGGAAATGTTTTCAATGATAAAGATGTTTTTTCAATTTTATTTACTAATTTATGTTATACTTGGGGAAAAATAAAACCTGTTTTTGAATTTTACGGGTAAAAATATTAATGGGAAAACCGCGTTAGAAAGCTGATTTATCTTAATTGATAATAATTGAGCCTTAATAGCGCGGCATATTTTCGTTGATGCAAACAAATTTAAAAAAGATAACGCTTACAAAAAATTCCATATTTTTTTGTAAATAATGAAAGGATATAGTGATGAAATTAATTGTTGGTTTAGGAAATATCGGTAAAGAATATGAAGGCACAAGACACAATGCCGGTTTTATGACAGTAGATGCTTTTGCCAAGGAACACGGCTTAATGTTCAATAAGCAAAAGTTTGATGCGATGCTAGCTGAAGGAATGGTGGCTGGCCAAAAAGTGCTATTGGCCAAGCCGACGACTTATATGAATGAATCCGGTCAAGCAGTGAAGCAAATTGTCGCTTTTTATAAACTTGATGTTGAAGATTTAATCATCGTTCATGACGACATGGACTTGGAAGTGGGCAAATTACGGTTGCGGCAAAAAGGATCTGCCGGCGGACATAATGGTATTAAAAGTATCATCAAGCATCTTGGCACCGAAAAATTCAAACGAGCTCGATTAGGCATAGGTCATCCGGAAAAGATGACTGTGGTTGATTGGGTTTTAGGACGCTTTTCTCAAAGTGAAAAGGTGGCGTTTGAAGCTGGATTAGGGCACGTGGTTTCAGCGCTTGATGATTGGTTGGAAAATGATAATTTTATGCAGACAATGAACAAGTTTAACTAATACAGGTGATTAAATGGAGTTAAGCGAATTATTTAATGGTGCGTCAAACGTCAAAACTTTCTATCAAAATCTTAAAGAACCCGGACGCCATTTGGTGACGGGGGTTTTCGGCTCTTTAAAGACTGTTTTAATAGCCGAACTGTTTAAAAAAACGCAAAAACCTCTGTTGGTATGCTGTGATGACTTGTATCATGCACAAAGTTTGGCGGATGATTTGACAAACCTTATCGCTGAAGAGCAAGTTGATTTATTTCCGGTTGAAGAAGAAATGGCAGTCGAATTAGCAACCAGTTCGCCGGAATTTAAAGCGCAACGGGTTAAAAGTTTAGCTGATTTATCCTCGAAAAAGCCCTGCATTGTCGTCAGCTCTGTGTCGGGCTTTAAAAAGATTTTGCCACCCAAAACTTTTTTTGAGCATAACTTATTAGCTTTTGAAGTGGGAAAGACATATGTTTTAGCTGAAATCAAATTAAAGCTCATGCAGATGGGATATACCCAGACTAAGCTGGTCGAACGCCCCGGTGACTTTGCAATCCGCGGCTCGATTGTTGATATTTATGCGTTAAATACCGAAAATCCTGTGCGGCTGGATTTTTTTGATGATGAATTAGATTCGCTGCGGCTATTTGACGCAGCTGACCAGCGCAGTTTGGAAAACAAGCAGCAGCAGGTTGTCTTACCAGCAACGGAATTAGTTGCGTCTAGTGAACTTTTAGAGCAGGGAGCCAAAAGACTGCAAGAAAAATTAGCGCAAAGCCTTGAAGATAAAAACCTCACTAAGGAGGCGCAAAGTCAGCTTAAAAATAGTGTGGGATTGGTTATTTCCGACTGGAAAGCGGGCTTAAAAGGTGAAAAAAGTCTGCTATTTGCGCAAGAATTATATGCTGACCAGGCGCAAAGTCTCAGTGATTATTTGGCTAAAGACGGGATGGTCATTTTCGATGACTATGTCAGATTAAAAGAACAGGAAAAAAAGCTTGATTTGGCTGATTTAACATGGCTGACGGAAAAAATCGCTGAACACAAAATTTTTGCCAAAGATAGCCTCAATTTTGATTTGCGAACCCTAGAAAAGCAGGTTAAGCAAAATAAAATCTTCTTTTCACTGTTAAAAAAGGGCATGGGACGCTTGAAATTAGCTTCAATTGATGATTTAAGAGGCCGAAATGCGCAGCAATTTTTCGGGCAAATGCCACTCTTAAAAACAGAAGCGCTAAGGTGGCAAAAAGCCCAGGATACGGTTGTCGTTTTGCTCAATTCGAAGGAGCACATGGCAAAAGTTCAGCAGACATTTAACGATTTTAAAGTAAGCTATGTTTTGGCCCAAACAAAAGAAGTCTTTAAAGCTAAATTACAGCTTGTTTTGGGCAATTTGCAGCAGGGATTTGAATTGCCTAATGCGCATTTGCTGGTGTTAACGGAAGCGGAATTATTTGAAAATCGTAAAAAGCGCCAGCCTAAACGTCAAACGATGGCTAACACCGAACGACTGAAAAGCTATACCGACCTGAAAAAAGGCGACTATGTGGTGCATGTTAACCACGGGATTGGTCGTTTTATGGGGATGGAAACTTTAGAAGTCGGGGGGAAACACCAGGATTACATGACTATTTTGTACCGGGATGATGCCAAATTATTCATTCCCGTCAGCCAGCTTGACCGGGTGCAAAAATATGTTTCAGCTGAAGGCAAGACACCGCGGGTTAATAAATTAGGCGGCAGTGAATGGCAGAAAACGAAAAACCGAGTAGCTGCCAAAATTGAAGACATTGCTGATGAATTGGTTGAACTGTATGCACAAAGGTCGCTAGCTAAAGGGCATGCCTTTCCTAAAGACGACAGCCTCCAAAGAGAATTTGAAGCGGCCTTTCCTTACACTGAAACGCAAGATCAACTGCGCAGTGCAAAGGAAATAAAGCTTGATATGGAAAAAAAGCGGCCGATGGACCGGCTTTTGATTGGCGATGTTGGTTATGGCAAGACGGAAGTAGCTTTGCGGGCGGCTTTCAAAGCTGTGGATGATGGCAAACAGGTTGCCTTTTTAGCACCGACGACTGTTTTAGTGCAGCAGCATTACGATACGATGCTTAAGCGGTTTGAAAATTTTCCGGTTGAGATTGGGATGCTTTCGCGGTTTAATAGCCCAAAGCAGACTAAAGAGACCTTAGCTAAGTTGAAAGATGGCCGGTTAGATATTATTGTCGGCACACACCGGCTTTTATCAAAAGACGTTAAATTTGCCGATTTGGGCTTGTTGATTATTGATGAAGAACAGCGTTTCGGGGTTAAGCATAAGGAACGTTTAAAAGAATTAAAAGCGTCTGTTGATGTCTTAACTTTGACAGCGACCCCGATTCCTCGAACCCTTAATATGTCGATGCTGGGCGTGCGCGATTTGTCAGTGATTGAAACAGCGCCGATGAACCGCTATCCCATCCAAACCTATGTGATGGAACAAAATTATACCGTAATTGCAGATGGTATTAAACGCGAATTGGCGCGCAAGGGGCAGGTCTTTTATTTGCATAACCGCGTGCATGATATTGAACAAGTGGCTGAAACCTTGAGTACGTTGGTGCCGGAAGCAAAAATCGGTTTTGTGCATGGACAAATGACAGAAAATCAATTGGAGGGCATTTTGTTTGATTTTATTGCCGGCGAATATGATGTGCTGGTGACAACGACGATTATTGAAACAGGTGTTGATATGCCAAATGTTAATACCTTATTTGTCGAAAATGCCGACCAGATGGGACTAGCTCAGCTGTATCAATTGCGGGGGCGTGTAGGACGGTCAAACCGGGTGGCATATGCTTATTTCATGTATCAGCCGGATAAAGTGTTAACTGAAGTCAGCGAAAAACGGTTAGAAGCTATCAAAGATTTCACCGAACTGGGGTCAGGTTTTAAAATTGCTATGCGCGACTTATCCATTCGCGGGGCAGGCAACTTGTTAGGTAAACAGCAGCATGGTTTCATTGATTCAGTCGGCTATGACTTATATACGCAGATGCTTTCTGATGCAGTGGCGAAAAAGCGCGGGGTCAAAAAGCAGGCTAAGACTAATTGTGAAGTTAATTTGCAAGTTGAAGCCTACCTGCCGGAAACTTATATTGAAGATTCACGCCAAAAAATTGAAATCTATAAGCGGATTCATCAGCTGCATAATGAAGCTGAATATGAAGAAATTAAAAGCGACTTGGAAGACCGCTTTGGTGCTTATCCCGATGAAGTAGCCAACCTGCTTGAAATCGGTCTTTTAAAATTGTATGCCGATTACGCTTTACTTGAAAAAATCAGCCAGGTAAATAACAAAATTGAAGTGTTGTTTTCAAAAGAAGCCACAACAAAACAGGATATTTCCCAGGTAATCGAGGCCTTTGGTGATTTGAAGGTTACTTTTGGCAGCCAAAATCAAAAGACACTGGTAACAATTAAATTACCGTCTCAGGTTAATTATGCGGCCTTGCTTTACACCGTAGAACAAACGGTGCACCAATTAGCCCGTAATTTGGACAATGAACCTAAAAAAGTTGAGGAAAAAACATGAAAAGTGAACAGGTTGAAAAAGCGATGAAAGCAGCGGTAATCTTAGCCTTAGCCGGGATAATCGCGAAGATTTTAAGCGCCTTTTACCGGATTCCGTTTCAAAATATTGTCGGTAATGCCGGCTTTTATGTTTATCAACAGGTATATCCCATTTATGGCATTGGCATGACGTTTGCTTTAAGCGGTTTTCCCGTTTATCTGTCTAAATTGGTCGCGAAAAAAGATAATCCCTTGGCTCAAATAGCAATGTTAAAAAAGATTTTTAACATTTTATTAGTCTTGGGGTTATTAATCTTTGCTTTTTTGCAGCTAAAAGCACATACTTTAGCGTTACTGATGGGCGATCCGGGATTAGCTTTACTGATTAAAAGCGTGGCGTGGATGTTTTTATTTATGCCGTTTTTAGCGGTGCCAAGAGGATATTATCAAGGAACATTAAGGATGATTCCGGTGGCCTTGTCGCAGGTGGCAGAACAAGTCATCAGAGTGGCGGTGATTTTAGTTTGTGCTTTGTGTTTTGCCAAATACCATTGGTCGCTGTATCAAATGGGCGCCTATGCAATGTTAGGGTCAACCTTTGGTGCAATGGGTGCTTTAAGCGTGATGCTTGGCTTTTACCGGCTTTTTACCCCAAAGGCAAAAGTTAAGGTGGAATCTTACCGCTTTTTGGCCTGGCATTTAGCTACAGATGGGATTGTCATCTGTCTTTTTGCTTCCTTGATGGTTTTGTTGCAGCTGGTGGATTCTTTTACGGTCATGAAAAATCTGTCTTACAGTGGATTGAAAATTTTTGAAGCCCAAAATATCAAAGGTGCTTATGACAGGGCTCAGCCGCTCGTTCAGCTGGGGATGGCTTTAGCGTTAGGTTTTTCATCTTCGCTGCTGCCGGCTTTAGAAAGGGCTAAAGTAAAAAAACAGGCTGATCTTTTTTTAGCCACGGCTAAAACGCTGCTTAAAATCAGCCTGACTTTGGCTATGGCAGCCACAGTGGGGATGATTAGTATTATGCCCCAGTTAAACACTTTGCTTTTCGGTGATTGCTTTTTGAGCCAAAGCCTGGATGTGTATGTGGTTAGTATTGTGCTGATGACCCTCATCGGTACCTTTAATGCGATTTTGCAAAGCTTAAATTACATCAAGGAAACCGTGACAGCTTTATTAGCGGGGATTGGGGTCAAAATATTGTTAAATGGTCCTTTAATCAAAATGTTAGGTATTAGTGGCGCCAGCTTAGCGACAGTGCTTGCTTTACTGGCAGCGCTGGGGTTGATTATCAAAGCTTGCCCTAAAGAAATTCGCGGTTTACTGGATTTAACTTTCAGTTTAAAATTAAGTTTAGCTTGTGCAATGATGTGGCTAGCAGTCTTTTTAGCTGATTTAGTGCTTAACCTTGGCGCTGGACGGCTGATGTTTGGTGGTGAAGGTCTGCTTTTGGCACTTATTGGTGCGGTAGTCTTTTTTGTTGCAGTAGCATATCTAAAGCTTTTTACAAAAGCGGAGTGGCTGGTATTGCCTAAGGGCGAGTATCTATGGCAGCTGGTTGTTAAGATTAGAAATGAGGAATAGAAATGAGATTAGACAAATATTTAAAGGTCTCACGCGTGATTAAAAGACGTAGTGTAGCTAAAGATATCGCTGATCAAGGACGGATTACGATTAATGATAAAAAGGCCAAATCATCTTCTGAAGTGAATGTTGGTGATATTTTGGTGATTAATTTTGGTAATAAAACGTTGAAAATTAAAGTCAATGAGCTTAAAGAGACGACCAAAAAAGATGAAGCGCAAGGTATGTATGAAGTTGTCAGCGAAGAATATAAGGAAGATTTTCGTTTGTAAACTTTTTGAAATAATAGTCTAGATGTTTATTTGCTATAATGTTGGTATAAAATGAAAAAGTGAGGCGAGCAAGGTGAAAGACAGCAAAATTTCGGTCATTGATAATCCTTATTATCAAAAACAGATGGCACAACGTAAAGCTCATGATAATTATCTTAAAGAATATCGGAGCTATCTTTTGTTCCGCAACGTTTTAGGATTAATTGTACTGTTTGTTGTGTTGGGGGCAGTTTTTGCTACGGCAACTAACTCTTTAAAAACCAACAGTTATCGGGAACGCCAAACGCAAGCCTCAGCTAAGCTTAAAAAAGTTACTGCAGAAAATAAGCAGCTTAATTTACAGGTAGCCCAATTAAATGACAACGATTATGTGCAAAAATTAATTCGTAAAAAGTATCTTTATTCAAAAAATAATGAAATTATTTTTAGTCTTAAGGATATTACGAAAAAAACATCTGAATAAATCAGCATAAATTTTCTTTTTAGAATTTGTATAAATATAAGGTAATTATGTTATACTGAAGTCACAAGAATTTCTAGGAGGAAAATTTTTTTTATGTCAATTGAAGTTGGTGCAAAAATCAAGGGCAAAGTTTCAGGTATCACAAATTTTGGGGCTTTTGTTGATTTAGGGGATAATAAGACCGGTTTAGTTCACATCAGCGAAGTATCCGATAACTTTGTTAAGGATATTCATGATGTTTTATCTATCGGTGATGAAGTAGAAGTTAAAGTGCTTTCCGTGGGGGATGATGGTAAGGTGAGTCTTTCCATCAGAAAGGCGCAGGATAAGCCAGCCCAAAAGCGTGAAGGCTACCATAAAAAATTTGATGGTTCAAAGAAATTTGAAGGCCGTGCCAATAATAACCATGCCCATGAAGGACATACCAGAGGCCCTGTAAATAAAAAATTTGCATCACAACCACATCACCAAGAAGGCAAGCGTAAAGATTTTGATTCTTTGTTGGCCGGTTTCTTGAAAGAAAGTGACGAACGGTTAACCTCTTTGAAACGTAATACGGAAGGTAAACGCGGGGGCCGTGGCGGTCGTCGTTCATAATTATTAGAGGCTGGGTAACCGGCCTCTTTTTTTAGGTAAAATGGATGAAAGATAACTTATTATTAAAATTTAGTCATGACTGGGAAGGTTTAATTAAAAGCCCGGCCAATGTTTTAGTTGCCGTTTCAACGGGGGTAGATTCGATGGTTTTGTGCGATCTATTGCTGCACTTGCCCTTAAAAATACGGCCTGAAGTCAGTGTCGCTTACGTAGACCATCAATTACGGAAGCAATCAGTTGAAGAGACAGCTTTTATTAAAGATTATTGCCAAAAAAAGCATTTACCCTTATATCACTATACGTGGCCTAAAAAAGATCATCCGCAAACAGGCATGGAAGAACAAGCCCGCCGAATGCGGTATGCCTTTTTTGAAAAAGTGATGCTGCAAAATAAGCTGCCTTATTTATTGACAGCGCATCATGCCAACGATCAGGCCGAAACAATCTTAATGAAGGAAATCAGGGGTGGCGATTTAAAACAGCTGCAGGGCATTTTGCCAAAAAGACCGTTTGCGCAAGGATTTTTACTGCGGCCTTTGCTTAATTTTTCCAAGGCGGAAATTTTGGCTTATGCTAAACAGCATCAAATTCAGTATTTTGAAGATGAGACTAACCAACAAGATGATATTTTGCGCAACCGTATCAGACACCATATTATCCCGCAATTTGAGCAGGAAAACCCGCTTTTTTTGCAGCATATGCAGGATTTTAGCGAGCAGCTGCAAGATTTATTTGCCGTGGCAGCTGTAAGTGTTGCTAAAGTGAAAAATGACTTAAAAAACGGTACGGGGTATGATTTAGCAGGCTGGCTAAACATTGAGCCTTATATGCAGAGAATACTGTTAAAAGATTTGTTAGCTAAAAACGGAACATTTTCAAAAAAACAGGCTGATCAATGTCTGAAACTTTTGCTTAACCCCAAAAAGCCGCAAGCACAGATAGCTTTGGGTTCAGATTATTTTTTTGTAAAAAGCTACCGTTCTTTTAAAATTGAACAAAAAAAGCCGCAAGCAGAAAATATTTCGGATAAACCCCTTAAATTAGCGGTGGGTAAATGGTATAGTTTAGATAACGGCGCACGGTTAGGCGTCTTTTTAAAAGACAAAGTCGAACTTTTAAGTTCAGATGATGTTTTGGAAAGTGCAAATCCTCATTTTTGGCTGCGCCACCGGCAAAATGGTGATATGATGCGATTTGCTGCCTACCATCAAAAAGTCAAAAAAATTTTAATTGATCAAAAAATTGCCACTGAAAGGCGTAAGCAATTATGGCTGCTGGTAAATGATCAAGGCGAAGTTGTGTGGATTATCGGAGTCAAAAAATCTGATTTGTCACAGGCTAGTCTAAATGATAAAATGCAATACATAGTAGTTTTTCGCAATAATGGCAGGAAAGAGGTTTAATTTTCATGGGAATGAATGACGATATTAAGGCTGTTTTATACAGCAAGGAGCAAATTGAAATGGCTGCTAGCAAAATGGGTAAAGAAATTACCAAAGACTTCGAGGGTAAAAACCCATTAGTAATCTGTGTTTTAAAGGGCGCTATCTTGTTTATGGCAGATATCGTGCGTCATATTGACACTTATTGCGAACTTGACTTTATGGATGTTTCCAGCTACGGCGATGCGACTGTTTCATCCGGCGAAGTTAAAATCATCAAAGATTTGGATACATCTGTTAAAGGCCGCGATGTTTTGATTGTCGAAGATATCATTGACACCGGTAAGACCTTGGAAAGTTTGGTTGCTTTGCTCAAGGGCCGCAATGCCAACTCTGTTAAGATTTGTACTTTGCTTGATAAACCTGAACGCCGGGTTGAATCAGTTAAGCCTGATTACGTCGGTTTTGAAGTTCCAAACGAATTTGTTGTCGGCTACGGGCTTGATTACATGGGCCGTTACCGCAACTTGCCATACGTTGGTGTATTGAAGCCTGAAGTTTACGAAAATAATTAAGCCAAAAGAAGCTTTTTTATTTGGTTAGCAAAGGTCAAATATGCTATCATGAAAATGTCGAAGCGCTAGGCTAAATAGCGCATAGAGGTGAGGAGGAATTCGTTTGAATAATAACAATAATAAAAACGGACTCTTGCGGAACAGTCTCTTCTATATCGTTGTTTTCTTAGGGATTATGGGGGCTTTATATTACATGTTTGGCAGCCACTCCAATACACAATCCCAACAGATTCAGTCAAGCCAATTTATTACTGAATTGAAGAAAAATAATGTTAAAAGCTTTACTTTGCAGCCTTCAGGCAGCACTTATAAAGTTACTGGGACTTATCGCAAAGCACGTAAGGTAAGCCAGGCAAGTGGCATAACAGGTTTTGCTAATATTTCTTCCAAGGCAACCAATTTTTCAACCAACGTTTTAACCAACGATACATCTGTAGCGCAGATTAGAAAATATGCTGAAAAATACAATGTTAAGTACGGTGCTAAGGAAGAAGAATCCAGCAGTGTTTGGATTCAATTGCTGATTTATGTAGTGCCATTGCTGTTCTTCATCATCTTCTTTTACATGATGATGGGTCAAGCAGGGCAAGGCGGCAATGGCCGGGTGATGAACTTTGGCAAGTCCAAGGCTAAGCCGATTGACAAAAAGAACAACCGTGTCCGCTTCTCTGATGTAGCGGGTGCGGAAGAAGAAAAGCAAGAATTAGTCGAAGTTGTTGAATTTTTGCGTGATCCGCATAAATTCTTGGCTTTAGGTGCTAAGATTCCATCCGGGGTTTTGCTTGAAGGACCTCCAGGTACTGGTAAAACTTTGTTAGCCAAGGCCGTTGCCGGTGAAGCCGGCGTACCATTCTTCTCAATTTCAGGTTCTGACTTTGTGGAAATGTTCGTCGGTGTCGGTGCTAGCCGTGTTCGTGACTTATTTGAAAATGCCAAAAAGAACGCGCCATCAATCATCTTTATCGATGAAATTGATGCCGTGGGTCGTCGCCGTGGTAATGGCATGGGCGGCGGTCATGATGAACGCGAACAAACGTTGAACCAATTGCTCGTTGAAATGGACGGGTTCGAAGGTGACGAAGGCGTTATTGTTATGGCCGCTACCAACCGGTCTGATGTTTTGGATCCGGCTTTGCTGCGTCCAGGCCGTTTTGACCGTAAAATTTTGGTTGGTCGCCCTGATGTCAAAGGTCGTGAAGCTATTTTGAAGGTTCACGCTAAGAATAAGCCATTGGCTAACGATGTTGATTTGAAGATGATTGCTAAGCAAACCCCAGGATTTGTCGGGGCTGACTTGGCTAACTTGTTAAACGAAGCTGCCTTGTTGGCTGCCCGTCGCAATAAAAAACAAATTGATGCTTCTGATGTTGACGAAGCTGAAGATCGTGTGATTGCTGGTCCAGCTAAGCGCGACCGGGTCATCAGCAAGAAGGAACGGGAAACGGTGGCCTTCCACGAAGCAGGGCATACCATTGTTGGTTTGGTATTAAACGATGCCCGCGTTGTGCACAAGGTAACTATTGTGCCGCGTGGTCGTGCTGGCGGTTATGCAATCATGCTGCCAAAAGAAGATCAAATGCTTTTGTCTAAGAAGGACTTGAAGGAACAAATTGCTGGCTTGATGGGTGGCCGTGCGGCTGAAGAATTAATCTTCAACCAGCAGTCATCGGGGGCTTCCAATGACTTCCAACAAGCAACACAATTGGCACGGGCAATGGTAACTGAATATGGGATGAGTGAAAAACTCGGACCTGTTCAATATGAAGGGCAAAGCGGTATGTATGCCGGTGATTATGTGCCAGGCCAACATGCCTTCTCTGTTGATACTTCAAATGCCATTGATGCCGAAGTTAAGGACCTTTGTGAAGAAGGTATGGAAACAGCCAAGCGTATTTTGGAAGAACATAAAGAACAGCATGAAACAATTGCTAAGGCCTTGCTTGAATACGAGACTCTTGATGAAAAGCAAATCTTGAGTTTGTATAATACTGGCAAGATGCCAGCTCAAAATGAAGACGAATTTCCATCTGAAAAGGCAGCTACTTTTGAAGAAGCTAAGGAAGCTTTGAACCGTAAAGAAGCTGTTAAACAAGCTGAAACAGCATCTAAAGATTTAGCAAGCAATACAGCTTACGAAACAGCAAAAGAAGCTGATGAGACTGAGTTTGAGAAGAAAGAAGAGGCTAAAGCCGAATTTCCATCTGAAAAGGACGTTGAAGTCAAGAATGATAAAACGGCCGAAAAGTCAGATGATGATACGGATACTTCTTCTGAAGATAAGCCTGAAGCTTCTGGCGATGCACAAACTAAATCTGACGATGAAAGTAAATAAAGAAAAGCCGGAATCATCCGGCTTTTTTTGTTTAGTCTGATTTGTTCGACAGTTGTCACATCCTATGTTAAAATAGCTGATTGGATACATTTGAAAGGAAGAAATAAAATGTCTGATTATTTGGTAAAAAGTTTGGTCTGCGATGGCCATCTGCGCGCTTATGCGATTGATGCAACCCAAACCGTAAGGGAAGCACAAACAAGACAAGACACATGGAGTGCTTCATCAGCGGCTTTAGGCCGTAGTTTGGTCGGCACCCTTCTTTTGGCCACTGCCTCTCTTAAGGGTGATGAAAAATTGACTGTTAAGATTAATGGTAATGGCCCAGCCGGCGGCATTGTCGTTGATGGTAATTCCAAAGGGACAGTTAAAGGTTATATTCAAAATCCTCATGTACACCTGCCTTTAAATGACAAAGGCAAGATTGATGTTAAAGGTGCCGTGGGGACGGAGGGCTTTTTTGCTGTTACCAAAGATTATGGCTTAAAGGAACCTTTTACGGGGCAAGTTCCGCTAGTTTCCGGTGAAATTGCCGAAGACTTTACTTATTATGTGGCTAAATCAGAACAGATTCCGTCTGCTTTTGGTTTATCTGTGTTCGTTAACAATGATAATACGATTGGGACAGCCGGCGGTTTTATGATTCAAGTTTTGCCTAATTGTCCAAGTGAAATTTTGGATAAATTAGAAGCAACCTTGAAAAATTTGACTCCGATTTCAACAATGATGCAAAATGGATTAACACCAGAGGATATGTTAAATAAGCTTTTTGGCGTTGAAAATGTTGAAATCTTGGAAAAAATGCCGGTCAAATTTGAATGCGACTGTTCTAAAGAGCGTTTTGCCAAAGCATTGGCCAGTTTGCCGCAAAAAGATGTTAATGAAATGATTGCCGAAGATCATGGCGCTACGGCGGTTTGCCATTTTTGCGGTAATGAATATCACTTTGATGAAGCTGAGTTAGCCGAAATTGCAGCTCAAGCACGCATGAAATAGAGGTAAAGGCATGGAGTGGAAAATCGGAGATATTGTCATCCCTAACCAAGTTGTTGTCGCACCGATGGCGGGAGTGACAAATGTTGCTTTTCGGATGATTTGTAAAGAATTTGGCGCAGGATTAGTCGTTTGCGAAATGATTTCAGATAAAGGCATTCATTTTCGCAACAAAAAAACCTTGGGCATGCTCTTTGTTGACCCTAGTGAACATCCTGTCAGTGTACAAATTTTCGGTGGCAGTAAGGAATCTTTAGTTGAAGCTGCGCAATTTGTAGCTCAAAATACCAGCGCTGATATTATTGATATCAATATGGGCTGTCCTGTACCAAAAGTTACCAAGACTGATGCTGGCGCAAGGTGGCTACTTGACCCTGATAAGGTATATGAGATGGTTAAAGCGGTGACAAGTTCTGTTGATAAGCCGGTGACGGTAAAAATGCGGACTGGCTGGGATGAAGACCATATTTTGGCGGTTGAAAATGCTTTAGCTGCTCAAGAGGGCGGCGCTTACGCCTTGGCAATGCACGGACGGACACGCAAGCAGCTTTATTCAGGGCAAGCCGATTGGGGTATTTTGCATGATGTTTCTCAAAAACTCACGATTCCCTTTATGGGAAATGGTGATGTTAGAACACCTGAAGATGCTAAAAAGATGCTTGATGAAGTAGGTTGTGATGCCGTAATGATTGGTCGGGCTGCTTTAGGCAATCCGTGGATTGTGAAGCAGACAGTGGAATATTTGGAAACAGGTAAGCTTTTAGCTGAACCGGCACCGGAAGAAAAAATTAAAGTTGCTAAAGAACACCTGCATCGCTTGGTTTTAGCCAAGGGTGAAAAGATGGGGCCAAAGGAATTCAGATCGCAAGCTGCTTACTATTTAAAGGGTATTCCACGCTCAGCTAGGGCTAAAGCTGCTTTAAACAGTGCGGATACGGAAGAACAAATGCATGAAATTTTTGATAACTTCATTGCTGATTTAAAAGATTATCAGGCTAAAAAAAGTAATTAGCTAAAGATTGTTGTATGATATAATTAAAATATGTATGTAAAAAGAAAGTGAGGATTTCTAATGGCTAATGAAAAGACCATGAATGATCAATTACGTGTACGTCGTGAAAAGATGCAAGAATTGCGCGACAATGGTATTGATCCTTTCGGCCATCGTTTTGAACGTGATTCCATGAACCAAGATTTACATGAAAAATATGGTAACATGGATAAGGAAGAATTAAATAATATGAATGTTGAAGCAACTATTGCAGGTCGAATGGTTGCTAAACGCGGTAAAGGCAAAGTTGGTTTTGCTGATTTGCAAGATAAGACAGGCAGAATGCAGCTTTACATCCGCAAAGATGAAGTCGGAGAAGATATGTATCATATCTTTAAGCGGGCTGATTTAGGTGATTTCTTGGGGATTACCGGCCATGTTATCAAGACTGATATGGGTGAATTGACTTTGAAGGTAACTAAACTTACTTTCTTGTCCAAGGCTTTGCGTCCTTTGCCAGACAAGTATCATGGCTTGCAAGACGTCGAACAAATTTATCGCCAGCGTTACCTTGATTTGATTACTAACCACGAAAGTTATGAACGTTTTGTTAACCGTAGCAGAATTGTGACAGCTATTCGCCGTTATCTTGATCAAAATGGCTTTTTGGAAGTTGAGACACCTGTTTTGCACACACAAGCAGGTGGTGCAGCTGCACGTCCATTTATTACACACCATAATGCTTTGGACATTCAGCTTTATCTGCGGATTGCTTTGGAACTTCATTTGAAGCGGCTGATTGTCGGCGGTATGGAACGCGTTTATGAAATTGGCCGTGTCTTCCGTAATGAAGGGATTGATACACACCATAACCCAGAATTTACCATGTTGGAAACTTATGCAGCCTACTTTGATTTTAAAGATGTCATGGATGAAACAGAAGGTATCTTTAAAGCTGCTGCTGAAGTTGTTTCTGACAACGGCATTATTTCTTACCAAGGGACAGACGTTGACTTTGGTAAGCCTTTTAAGCGTGCTCATATGGTTGATTTGATCAAGGAATATACTGGTGTTGATTTCTGGAAAGAAATGACTATTGAAGAAGCACGCAAGTTAGCTGATGACCATGGAGTTCATTATGAATCATATTGGAAAGTCGGCCACATTATCAATGAATTCTTCGAACAATTCTGCGAAGACAAGATTGTTGACCCAACTTTCGTTTATGGTCATCCAGTCGAAATTTCACCATTAGCTAAGAAGAATGCTGATGATCCTCGTTTTACAGACCGGTTTGAGTTATATATTCTGGGCGGAGAATATGCTAATGCCTTTACTGAATTAAATGATCCAATCGACCAGCGCCAACGTTTTGAAGCACAAGTGGAAGAACGTAAGGCGGGTAATGATGAAGCCGAAGGTATTGATGAAGATTATATTGAAGCCATGGAATATGGTATGCCTCCAACAGGTGGCTTAGGAATTGGGATTGACCGGTTGGTAATGCTGTTGACCGATGCAGCTTCTATCCGTGATGTTTTGCTTTTCCCAACCATGCGTCCAATCGAAAATAATTAAATCAAAAGAGAAGTCAGTTATGGCTTCTCTTTTTTTTGCATTTTTTACGAAAAAGGCTTGCTATTTTGGCTCAGTATGGTATACTAATAAAGTTGCTGATGCGCAAAAGATAGCTTAAAAAGATTATAGAAAAGATGTTGACACATATTTGTCTATATGTTAAACTAATTAAGTTGTCGCGTTAAAGCAACAATGATTTAAAAAAAGTTATTGACATTTCACTTCGAAATTGAGATAATATAAAAGCTGGCAGTTAGCTTGCTGAAATGAATTCAAAAAATTTATTTCTTGACAAAGATAATTGTTAGTGATAAAATGAAGAAGTCGCAATGAGCGGCTTTGAAACAGATCTTTGAAAACTGAACAAAGTTTCGATAAGCAAATGTGCAGGGCTTCTTGTTTTAAACAAGAGCAACAATATTTGCGAAGTCAATTCGCTAGTAAATTTAAATTTTGAGTCACAAACTTATAAATTGAGAGTTTGATCCTGGCTCAGGACGAACGCTGGCGGCGTGCCTAATACATGCAAGTCGAACGAAGCTTTTGATTAATAAATGCTTGCATTTAGCGATTAAAAGACTGAGTGGCGAACGGGTGAGTAACACGTAGGCAACCTGCCCAAAAGA
>FOCC01000013.1 GCA_900110005.1 Ligilactobacillus sp. WC1T17
CAGTATATGCTGAAACATATCTGCGTTTACCATCTTTATTAGTCTCTCTTAACTCGTGCTTTTCTTCATATTCAGTTCCATATTCTACTTGGCTAGTTTTATATGGATCCACTTTAATAAGGAGCGTCAGCTAGAATATGGTTTAAACAATATCCTGAAACTAAAAAATTATTGTGGGGTGGACATTTATGGTCGCCTAGTTATTATATGGGGACTTTAGGTGATATGAGTAAAGACGTTGTAGAAAAATATATTGAATCGCAGTATACAGAAGCTATGAGAAGGCAACTTAAAGGCTATTATGGTAAAAATAGATAAGACAGTTTGGCGGGCCTGACCCCTGATTAAAATCAGAGGTCAAGCCCGTTTTATAATCAAAACTCATGGAATTTCACCTTACTCGGCCATATTGATGGTGCCACAAAGCAAAGCATGCAGTTTTTTTTAGGTAAAGGTGATGTTTCGGTTACTTTTTCCAAGTAAAAAAAGCTTTGCCTTTTTATCTCAAAGTGATATAATTTCATTAATCTCGTTTTGAGATAAATAACTAGGAGGGTTGTCCATTCGCCTCCCTAAAAACAAAGGAGATTTTTCTATTATGGAAAACGTCAAACAACAAAACTATCTCGGTCACTTAGCTTCAGGAATGAAAGAGGTCTTATCCTTAAAGAATAACATTCATGATGTGGTGACTTTGACTACGACTTCTAAAGGTATGATGACCGTGATGCTCTTAAGTCAGCTTGTGGCCTTTATCTTGGGCAAATCTTTTGACCTGATGGGCTGGATTGGTCTGATTACCGGTATTTCAGCCATCATGAACCTGATTTTAGTTGATCAAGGCCGCTTAACCAACTACTCTTGGGGTATTTTACAATGTGCCGTGTGGTTTGTTGTTGCTATTAATAACCGTTTAGTCGGCGATATGTTCAGTCAAGGCTTTTATTTCTTAATGCAATTTGTCGGGGTTTCCATTTGGCATCGCGACATTGCTAAAGATGCCGTCATTGAAGGCGACACAGCTGAATTAAAAGCTAAAAAAATGTCCAAACTTACTGCTTTATTGACCGTTTTGGGTACCATTATCGTCTACTTTATCGTGTTATTTGTCAGTCTGAAGGCTAACGGTTCTAATCCTTACATTGACGCCGCTTTGCTTCCTTTAGGCATTGCCGGTCAAATTTTGATGACTTACGGCTACCGCTCACAATGGATTGTTTGGCTTATCTTGGACGCAATCAATATTGAAGTCTGGGCCGTTCAATTGAGCAACGGCGGTGCTGCAGCCTTCTCCATGTTTATTTTACAAATTGTGATGTTTATCAATGCCGTTTACGGCGCTTACTTATGGTTTAAACCGCAAGAAAATAAGGTGGCTTAAAATGCTTGAAAATAAACAGCCTCAATATAATGAAATAGCTCGTCATGCCCAAAAAATCGGCCTGATTAACGGATATTTCGCCCCATTTTGCCAAAGTCATTACCAAATGGTCATTAAGTCTTTGTGCGAAAATGATTTGACCCTTGTTATCGGCTATGATGATATTCCAAGCGCTTTGGCTCGCCAGATACGTCATTTAAAGACTTTCTTTCAAAATGAGCCGAGCGTTTTTGTCGCCGGTCAACCATTTCCGATAACTAAAAATTTAGCTGCCATCCCGCAATTGCTGGCCAAAGCTCAAGTTAATTTAAACCAACTGCGGCAATTAACTTGGTACACCGCAAAAACAAGCGAAGAAGACCTTATTTTAGCTAATTTGAAGCAAGCACCAAAAACTTTGGCAAACAAAATTAACCTGGTCAAATCAGCCTGGACAGGCCTTGACCCTAAAAAGATTCAAGCCAATCCCTTTAAATATTTTGACCAAATTACCAAACCTTTTAGAGCGGACTATGTCAAAAAAATCGCCTTTATCGGTGCTCCTTCCACCGGGAAGACGACCTTAATCCGCCGGTTGGCCCAAAGCTTCAACGCCAGTTTTTCCGAAGAGACCGCGCGTGATTTGGAAGTCAGCTTGGCCATTAATGATGATGACTTAACCGTTGATGATTACCGCTTTTTTGTCACCTCCCAACATGAGGTAAACCAAAAAGCTGTTTTGCATTCAACCAACGGCTTAGCCTTTTTAGACACAACACCGTTAGCAACGGCCGTATATGCCAAGCTTTACTTGACTGAAAATCAATACCAAAGTTTAAAACCGCTCTTTGACTACTATATTAACTTAGAACCGCTTGATTTGATTATTGCCACTAAACCGACCGGAATTTTTGCCCTTGATGGCGGCCGGTCTGAAGAATGGGCTGATGATGGTCTGCGCTTTTTTGAAGAATTAAAACGTCAAGCGCAAATGTACCATCTTTCCGACCGATTTGTCGCTTTAGACACGATTGGACCTGATTATAGCTTTTATGACCGCTACTGTGATACGACCGCTAAAATCAAAAATATTTTATAACATCGTTTTAAAGGAGTTTTTTTATGCAATTTGCTAGTAAAGAAGAAGAACGCTACTATTATGAACAAGTTGCATCGCAAAAAGAATTCTTAACCTGGTATAAAAGGCAGGATTTACCTAATTATCCCAAGCCCAGTGTGGCTGTGGATATTATTACCCTTCGCTATAACCGCGAACTAAAAAAAGTCGAAGTCTTATTAGTTCAGCGCAATAAAAATCCTTGGCGTAATAAATGGGCTTTAGTCGGCGGCTTTTTGCAGCCTTATGAAGACTTAAAAGAAGCCGGCATCCGCAAGATTAAGGAAGAAACCAACCTGGCCTTAAAAAAGGAGCAATTCAAACTTCTCTCCCCTTGGTCTTCACCAAAACGTGATCCCCGAGGCTGGGTGATTTCCTGTCCTTTGCTCGTCGAACTTTCTCCCAAAGATGAAACGGTTGATTTATCCGCCGAAGCTCACAAATATCACTACCACTGGTATGCTTTAGCTGAGCTTTCTGAAGTTGACTTTGCTTCTGATCATGGCCAAATTCTCAGCTATGCCCTGGAAACCTTAACAACCCGCTTGCAGACCCAAGGTTTAAGTGCCATGGAACAACTTTTAGGCGTCTTTACCATGAAAGATTTGCAAGTCATCTTAGAGCAGCTGCTCAATAAAAAGATTCATTATAGCAACCTCAAGCGGACCTTTCAAGACCAGCTTGAATTAGCTGCACCCCCGCGGTTAAAAAAACATGTTGGTCGCACGCCGGCATATTTTAAAGTTAAAAAATAAAAGCTCAATCCCTAATAGGGATTGAGCTTTTTTATTAGATATCCATCTCAATTTTATAAGGCTTATCGCCTGGCTTCCTGCGGCCAATCAGCCAAACAGCTAATAAAGCGGCTACTGCTTCAACAACAATCATCCAAATACGTCCTGGAATTTTGGTACCGCCCAGCCAAACATCAACCATAATTGACCCTAAGACTAAGCCGATAATCCACCGCCATTGATATTTGTCAAAAGCATAACCGTATTCATCTTCACGTCGTCTGATATTTGGCAAGATAACGCCAAGTCCAACTAAAACAACAATTGAAACAATATTAATAACTAATTCATACCACCATGTGCTGGAGAATTGCTTAACATCTTGCGGAGCAATCCCTAAAACCGTAGCCACAGCTGTTACCACCAGTAAAATCAAGCCGGCCAGCCAAGCAAGTTTGTCATTTTTAATGAAGACATATTCTGACTTATACTTGGCAGCATCCTTACCGCGAATGCGCATGAAGGAATAGAAAATCCAACATGTTACCGCAGGGGAAATAATCCCGTTAAGATTTAACAGCCAGTTAAAGACATCGTTCATTTCCGGTAAGAAAACACCTAAAACCATAATAAAGCCGCTTAAAAAGACCGTTAAGGCATAGCCATTAACAGGAAGGCCCTGAGCATTAGTCTTCTTTAAGAACTTCGGCATATACTTGTCACCGGTATCGCTGATCAGCATCCGCGTCATCGCATCCAATAAGACCGCCATCAAAGCCACATTAAAGGCCAGTGAGCACCAAGCATAGATATAAACCAAACTCTTGCCAATTCCAAATTGTTCACCCATAGCTCCAAAGACATAATATTCACCATTCATCTTCAAGTCGTTAGGCATATGGTTAGCATCAATGTAAATACCTAAGGCAATAGACCCAAAGAAGGTCAAAAAGACCGTCATGAAGGCCAGCATAATCATCGCTTTAGGAAATTCAGTTTGCGGATGGCGCATTCTAGTAACGTAAGGTGCAATCAATTCACACCCGTTAACTGCATAAATTAACATCCCGACCGTTGAAAAATATTTAAGGTCAAATTTAGGGATGATGGTATCAACTGAAAAAGTACTTGCAGTATGTCCACCTGACATAAAAAGGCCGACAAAAGCCATCAAGACAAATAAAATAGTCATCCCAAACATCGCAATCCCGCCAATATCAGACAAGACTTCCAAAGAATTTTTGAAACGGTGTGAAACAAGCACTACGAGCAAGAATAAAATAAAGGAAATCAAGGTAAACATTGGTGTCGAGATTACGCTGGTATCTTCAAATTTATCAGTACCTGTTAAGCCCCAGCCAATGTCAACTAAGAAGCAGTTAGCCGTATCGATAACATAAGGAATCGAAGCAGCCCAATAAGTCCAAGCCGTAAAATAGCCTAAAAATTCGCCGTCAGTTCCGCGCACCCATGAAGAAAGGCCTCCCCCTTCATGATTGAAGACTGAGCCCAGTTGACCAACCATCAGCGCGTATGGAATCACATAAAAGAACACCATGATAACCCAAGAAGTTAAAACTGACATCCCTTGGTTTTGGAAATTATACATGATATCTTCCAAACCGATAACTGTAACAAACGCCATCATTGCAAGCGTCGGCCAAGTAATATACTTGCCCTTAAAATTTAATTCATCCATTTTCTATCTCCTTTTGCTTTTTAGTGACTACCAGCCTGAAAAGCAGGAGATTTATTTAATGATTGCACAAGCTTTCTCCTTAAAAAAATTTAAAAGTTACAATTAATTTTACTATAGAAACAGGCTTTTTTTCAAAAAAATACAATCTTTTCATGAAAAAGCCGCCTTTTTAAGCCAATATTTACGTAGTTTTATGAAAACGTCCGCTATTTGGTCTCTGAACAGTTGGCTGGAAGTTATTTTTTCAAAAAAAAGACCGCTTCTTCGTTCCACACAAAAAAGCAGTCTTCATTCAAACTTTATTTAGCAGCTACTACCAATAATGATTTGATAGCCTAACGGTTGCTCATCGCATCATAAGCTGCTTGAACATGGTCTAGATCAAATTTTTGCGTAAAGACTTTTCCAGGGTGAATTTCTCCTTTTAAAACCATTATTTTTGACCCTGCCTTTCAATATATTGTTTGATTACGTCAATTGAAACTCCGCCAGTGGAAATTAAACAGTAGCTTTTAGTCCAAAAAGCTTCCTTCCACAAATATTGACGTATTTCAGGATAGTTCTTTTTAACCAGTCTTGAACTAACTGATTTATATGCATTAATGAATTTAGCAGGGGCGATTTGGGGAGTACATTTAAAAAGTACATTAACATGGTCTTTATCATGATTCCACTCTACTAATTCAACACCATAAGTGATGCCTATCCGTTCAAACGTAGCTCTTAAGTATCCCGATATTTCATCAGATATCACTTTTCTGCGGTACTTTATCACCATTACAAGATGATAATTAATTGAATATACCGAATGTTGATTTTTGTCCAATTCCATTGTGTTTATCACCTTTTACAATTTATGCACTAATTATAATATCTGATTTTATAATATCTGATTTAAAACGAATCAAGAAAAAAGAAGCGCCGAGTGCTTCAAAAGAGGCGATTCATCCCCAACTTATAGAAGTGGGGGCATTCTCGCCCCTTTAGGGTAAATTAGCAGTCATGCAAGCTAGCATACCGTAAACGCATAGCTACTTGGGCGCTGACGTTTGCCGCTTTAAGCCAATACCTAAAATTCCTGATAAAATAGAAAAAAGGGGTGATGACCAGGCAAAGACCGTAAAAGGCAAAAAGGCTAGTACTGACACACCCAAAGTCGAAGCGGCAAAAGATGCAGCAACGCCCCAGGGAACCAGGTAGTTGATAACCGATCCGCCGTCCTCTAACACCCGACTTTGTGCCAAGGGATCAAGTCCAAGCTTTTTGAAAGCCGGTTTAAAGGCATTTCCCGGTAAAATCACTGATAAATATTGTTCACCGACAAATAAATTAACCCCGATTCCTGCCAAAATAGCCACGATAATCAACTGGCCGGGACGGGTTAACTTTTTAACTACCGGCGACATTGCCTCTTCAATCACGCCCAACCGCATCAAAATGCCGCCTAAAGCCAAAGTCATAATGATTAATGCCACCGTTGACATCATACTATCGATTCCGCCGCGAGAAAGCAAAGCATCAACCGTACGGTTTCCTGTTTGCGCTACAAATCCGCTTTGAATCAGGGTCGTCATCTTCTTTAAGCTAAAATGAGGGTTTTTTAGCCAAATCATTCCTCCGGCAATGGCAATATTTAAAAATAAAGTCGGAATTGCCGGTATTTTCTTCCAAGCACAAATAAACATCAAGCATACCGGCAAGGCGGCCCACCAGGAAATCGTAAAGTTTTGTCTTAACACATCCACCGTAACATTAATATTTTTAAAATTTAAATCTTGCCCGCTCATGCCTAGTGCTAAAAAAGCGACGAGAGAAACGATAAAAGCTGGGATTGTCGTCCACAACATATTTTTAATATGAGCAAATAAATCAGACCCCGCCACCGCTGAAGCTAAATTAGTCGAATCAGATAAAGGCGACATCTTGTCCCCAAAAATTGCCCCGGAAATAATGGCGCCTGCTACCAAAGCTGAATTCATCTGCAAGGTTTCACCCATGCCAAACAAGGCTAAGCCAATGGTAGAAATCGTGGTAAAGCCACTGCCAATCGCCACCCCGACCAAAGCACATACAATGAAGACCGAGGGAACAAAAAAATGGGCATTCACTAATTTAAAGCCTAAAACCATCAAACTTGGAATAATGCCGGCTTGAATCCACACCGCAATGAGCGTCCCGATTAATAAAAATAAAAACAGCGGTACAATGGCCGTTTTAACTCCATCTTCAATTCCTGCCATTAATTCTTTAGCGGGAATCTTTTTGATAGCGGCAAATAAAAAAAGCAAACCTGTCACACTTAACACTGGAACTTGGGGTGATAAACCAAAAGCAATCACACTCAGCCCCAAAATTAACATCATCAAACCTAAAATCGCAACTGCTTCAATAAAATTAACTCTCTTATTCATATCTTTTTTCCTTTCTTTGTTCCAAGTAACTGCCACTTGGTTTGACAGGCTTTTTTCATCCGCTCCACCTCCAAAACAAAAAAGTCCTGGCTGACAAAATGTCAACCAGGACGTGTGACCGCGGTACCACCCAGCTTTAAGCTAAAAACTTCTCTTGCTAATTGATAACGGCATTAGCCCAAGCCCGCTGAGTACCTAACGTCTGTATTTGGCTTTCCTCCCCCTGACCGGTTCGCATCATCCACCGGCTTTCTGACTCCCAAGGTTGGCGCTACTTTTCGACGACTCAATTAATATGTTCATATACTAGCATTAAGCTTTAGGCCTGTCAATTATTTTTGTGAAATCAATTAAATTATTCAAATTATTTTTTCATTTATTATTATGGATAACGCTACTTTGAAATTGACGCTGTCTTAAAATCGTAAGGACAGCCGGTTGGATTGTACAAAACATTTTTGACGCTGGTCCGCAAAAGTTGTGGCTTAGCTACTTGATACAAAGGAATAGTCCCCTGCGTAGCCATCAACACTTTTTCAGCAGCGACTAATCTTTCCCAACGCTTTTGAGGCTGGTTACCGTATTTATTTTCAGCTTCATCCAACAAACGGTCAAATTCGTTGTCATTATAGCCACTATTATTGTAACTGGAATCTTTTTCAAAAATATCTAAGAAGTTAATCGGATCAGCCAAGATAGCCTGCCAGTTCTTGAGGGTCATCTCATAATCTTTTTTGCCCTGCTTAGTAATTAATTGGGTATAGGGAATGGTTTGAACTTCAACATTTAAGCCCGGTAATTTTGCTAAGCTGCTCTGCAAAAAGGCCGCAACTTTTTTAGCACTATCTGTATCCGAAGCTGACAAGGTCACTGTCAGGGAACTAATTCCTTCTTCTTTCAAACCTTCTTGCCACAACTGTTTTGCTTTTTTAAGGTTGTAGCTGACAGCTGATTTGTCGTAAGCTTCATCTTGAAAAGCCTGCTTTGTCTTAGGATTATAACCCATCCCTGAAGGAACAAAGCCCTTAGCCGGTGTAGAGCCGTCTTGTAAGATATTATTCGTCAAAGAGTTGCGATTGATAGCTAAAGAAATAGCGCGTCTGATTTTAAGGTTGGTGAAAGCTTTGACTTTATTTTGATTTAATTCCAGTCTTGATAAGGCTGACGCTTTTCTTTGATGGTAAGCGGCATTCTGCTGGTTGGCCTTGACTTGCGAGCCTGTCAGCAGGGTTTCATCGGTTTCTTTAGCCTGATATAGGTTATAAGAAGTCGTTGTGCTTTCAGTTACTAATTCATTAATCTTGGTTAAATGTACCTTTTTTTGATCCCAATAGGTTTTATTTTTAACCAAGGTCCATTTCTTATTAGACCCCGTCCACTTCGTCAAACGATATGGTCCGTTAAAAACAAGATACTTAGCCTGGGTCCCGTATTTGTCGCCATACTTAGCTACAGCCTGTTTATTTTGCGGAAAGAACAGTGGAAAAGCTAGCAGCCGCTTAAAATAAGATACCGGTCTGGTCAACGTTATCTGAAGATGGTATTTAGAAATGGCTTTGACACCTAAAGTATTAACGGCTTTTTGACCAAGATTGATTTCTTTAGCGTTTTTAATCTGATAAAGATAAAAAGCCATCGAAGCTTTCGTCTTAGGGTTAACCGTTCGCCGGTGAGCATAGACAAAGTCTTTAGCCGTCACCGGCTGGCCATTTGACCATTTGGCATTTTTGCGCAAGGTAAAATCATAGACTTTGCCTCCTTGCGAAATTTTCGTCTTAACGGCTAAAGCCGGTTTGGGATTTTGCTTTTTATCCAACCGGTATAAACCTTCTTGCGTATTCAAAAGCGTATTAAAAGATGTCGTATCGGTCGCCAAAGAAGGATCTTGTGTTGCAATCGCTGTTGATTCCGTCCAATTAAGCACTTGCTTGGTTTTATTTTGACTATCATTTTGTTTAGAGCAAGCTGCCAACAGGGTAACGCTGGCTAAACCTGCTAAAACAGCACTGGTTTTTTTTAACTTCATCTATAATTCCTCCCATAAAAAAGTCCCTAAAGACAATCGTCATTGTCTTTAGGGACGTTAATTCCAACGTGGTACCACCCAAATTCGCTAAAAAGCCTTATGCCTAAGCATTCCATGTAACGCATGTCTGCGTGCGGGGTTCAGCTTTTTACCCCGCATTGCTCCAAGACCATCTTCCCTACTTCCAAACATCGCTTCTCAGCTTAGCGCGACTCTCTGGGCTTTGAGCCATAGGTACTCATCTTTTCATTGCACATTAATATATTATGAATATAATTTAACACTCAGCTCATTCACTTGCAAGAATTTTTCGAAAAAAATTAAAAAAATATCTGTTACAATGGAATGTAACGATATTACTAAATTGAGGATGTAACATGATAAAAAACATTATAATCTTTTTTTAGTCCCTATTGCTGTACTTTTAGTCATACTTTTCCTTTTTGGTCAGCAATTTTGGCAACTTTCTCTTGCTAATTTTACCTTAACTGATAAGGTAACGCCTAAATTTATGCAGTTAGTCTTCCTTAAAGAACTATTTTTATTAGCCAAAAATGTGCTTTTAATCTTTTTGGGCTTTTTATTTGCTAAAGAAAAAAATTTCCGCTATGTCAGAGTGGTTAAATTATGGCTCTTAGCAGTAGCTGTAAGTTTTAGCCTTCAAATTATTCTTGTCTGCTTAAATAAAACCTTTACCTTTAACAGCGTCTATGCCACTGTTTTTCCCATCCTCAAAGGAACTTATTACCTGGGAACAGGTACATTATTAGGGCTTTTGCTGTGGAGCTTTAGCCAAGAATGGCTGCTTAATTTGTCTTGGGCCAAGCTGATTTTTCTTTTAACCATCATCATCGGCCTGCCAAATGTCTTTTAAGTTGACCCGCTTAAATTGTTAAATGGCAATGGCTTGCTTTTTGGCACCTTTTTGTTTTTAGCCGGCAGTCTAATCAGCACTAAAAAACCGCTTAATAAAAAATGGGCTTTGGCTCTTACCATATGCGGCAGCGGCAGTTATTTTATCCTCAATTATTGGATGCCTTATATTTCTCATGATGTCCACAGCAATTATCAACTCATGCAATACGATTTAACGGCCGGAAAACAATATCTTTTACAGGATAAAAATTTTAGTAAATAACAAAAAAAGACTTTCTTAAAAGAAAGTCTTTTTTCGTGCTATAATGCAAATAAAACGAGGTTGTAACGATGGATGAACGTTTACAAAAACAAATTGACTTTATCTTAGAAATCGACAAATCTAAAAATATCTTACGCCAAACGCATTTAACCCATCACGGGCGCCGCGAAAACGACGCTGAACATGCTTGGCACATGGCTATTATGGCCTACTTATTGCAAGAATATTCCAACGAAAAAATCGATGTGGCCAAAGTGATGCTGATGCTGTTAATCCATGATTTAGTTGAAATTGATGCTGGTGATACCTATGCCTATGATAATGATGGCCTTAAAACCCAGGCTAGCCGCGAAAAAAAGGCTGAAGACCGGCTTTTTTCTATGCTGCCAGCTGATCAAGGCCAAGTGTTAAAAGCTTTATTTGAAGAATTCAACGCGGAACAAACTCCGGAAGCTAAATTCGCTCGGGTGATGGATAATTTTCAGCCATTATTGTTAAATAACAGCAATGACGGCATGGATTGGACTGGTCATGATATCAGCGCCAACCAAGTTTACGGCCGACAAAACCGCTCTCGCCCAGGATCTGAAAAACTCTTCCAAATAACCAATCAAATTATCAAAGAAAATATCCAAAAAGAAAAACTCAAATAATTAAAAAAGACGCTAAAAAGCGTCTTTTTTAATTAGGCAAAATATTCTAAAATCAGCTTAGCTATTTCTTGATAGTGGCTTTCTAAAACAAAATGTCCCCATCTAATGCCACTACTTTAGTTTGTGAGTCATCTTTTTCAAAAGCTTTAGCTCCCTCAAAAACAAAGCTTGGATTATTTTTGCCCCAGACTACTAATAGTTTAGGCTGGAAATTTTATATAATTTAACATTTGTCTGGTAGTCAAAAATTAAATCCGACTGCCGGCCAACATTATCCGTTTGGTAGAAAATAACCAAAGATGTGCCCTTTTGCCATGCTTTTTGACTGCCAAATACCAGCTGCAGCCGATTTCAAATATTAATTATCAAGTAACCTTCAATTTGGATAAACAGTAGTAAAAAAGACCAGCTCTTAGCCGGTCTTTTTTATTTAAAAACGCAAAGAAAGACAGGTTAAACTGCCGTCAATCTTGCGAAATTCACTACAATCCATTAATTTAACCGGATAACCCAGATCAGTAATAATTTTTAACGTGGTTGGATATCCTTTGGGCACAATGACAACCCCATTAATATTTAAACTATTAATCGCATAAACCTCTTCTGGTGGAATAACAAAGCGGTTATATTGCTGGAAAGCCTCAATTTGATTCATTTTAGCGGTCACCAGCATATTGCCATCTTCTAAGTAAATGGCAAAATCTTTCAAATGCAATCCTTCAGTGACAGGTACCGTTGATGACGTATAGCTAAATTTGGTGACAATTTCATTGAATTGCGCTGCACCTTGAGCGTTAGTTCGATCAGACAAGCCCACGTAAAAATGGTTGCCTACCCGCATCACGTCGCCGCCTTCAAGGGTTCCAGGCGCCTTAATCTTAAATATTTGATCATCAGCATAAAATTGCTTAATCGTTGGCAGGATTTCATTTTTTTCACCATTGCGCGAAGGACGGGCTGGGTTGGTGATAATGGCGCATTTTTCCATCACCACAGCAGGATCTTCAACAAAGCAGGAATCAGGATACTGGTCAAGGGCCGGAAGTTCCGTAACTGCTAAACCAAGTTCTTTGAGAATGGAGACATAAGTGTTATGTTCAGCAATAGCTTTTTCATAAATCGGCTTGCCCTCAGCCGTATAAGTGGTAATACCATCAATCATTGTCTTAGCTGGCTGTCTTGTAATTGCTTTTGTAAACATAAAAAATCCTCCTTACGCTTTTTGTATGCGGTTTCATTATACACCGTTTGGCCCTCAAATGGTACTTGCTAGCAAAAAAGGCTTTGGCAAAAGCCAAAACCTTTTTACTTAATCAGCTAACTGGATAAGATCTGTTGAAAGATAACGATCACCGCCATCAGGCGCAACCGTCACCACTGTATGTCCTGCTCCCAATTCCTTGGCTAAGTTTAAGGCACCATAGATATTGGCGCCCGCCGAAATTCCTGGTAAAAAGCCTTCTCTAGCTGCCACTTGCCGGGCTGTCTGTAAGGCTTTTTCGCTTTCTACTTCAACAATGCCGTCATATAAAGTCTGATCCAAAACATCGGGTACAAAGCCTGCGGAAATGCCTTGAATCTTATGCTTACCACCATGTCCTTCTTTTAACACCGGTGATTCGGCCGGTTCCAAAGCGTAAACTTTGGTGCTGCTATCGGCTTTTTTAAGCGCATGACCAACCCCAGTCAAGGTCCCGCCAGTCCCGACACCTGCGATAAAAGCATCAATTTTAGTTCCTTTTAAATCAGCCAAAATTTCTTGCCCTGTGGTTTGTTCATGAATTTGCGGGTTAGCTTGATTTTCAAACTGCATCGGCATAAACCAGCCGTTTTCTTTAACCAAGCTTTCAGCCTTGGCAATTGAGCCCTTCATTCCTTGGGCACCAGGTGTTAATACCAGCTTAGCCCCATAGCCGGCCATCAATTTGCGGCGTTCAATACTCATCGTTTCAGGCATCACAATGACGACTTTGTAGCCTTTAGCAGCTCCCACCGCCGCTAATCCAATGCCTGTGTTACCTGAAGTTGGTTCAACAATGGTAGCGCCCGCTTGAAGCTTGCCTTGTTTTTCAGCTTCTTCAATCATTGCTAAAGCAATCCGGTCTTTGATAGATCCGGCTGGATTGAAAAATTCCAATTTCACAAAAACATCAGCACTATCACTTGGTGTGTGTAATTTAAATAAAGGTGTCTTGCCAATTAAGTCTGTTACGGATTCATATACTGTCATTTTAATTTCCTCGTTTCTTTAATTTGATATAGCCAGTTGTTAAAAAAGTTACGCTGGGTATTTTTCCAGCTAAAAGTCGGCTGTCCGTTTAAGTTGTAATAATTTTTAGGCTGGGCCAAGTGCTCTCTTTGTGCGACCTTAGCCTGCCATTCGCGTTCATATTCACTTTTTAAAGCATTGCGTCCATATTCTAAATGGGCAAATAAAAAGGTTCGTCTTTGCGGGCGATCTTCTAATAAGAACAAGCATCCTTTTTCACTGCGGGCAATTTCAACCACCCCGGCTTGCAAAAAAGCCTGACGGTCCATTTCGGCGTAACGTGCATGGGGAGCAAAAAAAGTTTTCCCCATCCCATTTAACAAAGGACTATTATTTACCACCTTGTGGGCCTGAATGCCAAAAACTTTTTTGGGCAAAGCATGTTTATGGACACCATAAAAATGATACCCCGCTGCCATTGCTCCCCAGCAGACGTATAACTGCCAAATGTGCTGCTGGTCTAAAAAGTCCATTAAAACTGTCAATTCATCCCAATAATCAACTTCTTCAAATGCCAGCTGCTCAACCGGAGCGCCTGTGATAATAAAGCCATCCAAATCTTTGACTTTATTTAAATCAAGCGGTTCTAGCATAGTGCTCACATCTTTGGGAACTGGACGATTACGATAATGGCTTACGGGATAAAAAAAGCGTAATTCAACGGGTGTTTGAGTGTTCGTTAAAACATTTGTGAACCGATTTTTGGTATCTTTTTTATCATGCATAATATTTAAAATACCTATCTTTAGCTTCGTCATTACACCATCACTTACATCGTTGGACTTCTTCATTCATCAAATCATCCTTTCTATCTCAAATTAAAGAAAAAAGCTTGCAGTCCCCATGACTGCAAGCTTTTTACCTAGATATATATACCTAGTTATGCTGGAGTTTTAGTCATGCAGGATATACCAAAAAACATGTTACCAAAGCAACATGGACAACAAGTATTAACTTTTTGGTTTAACATCGTAAACATGACTTTACTCCCTTTCTCTAGTTGATATGCGTATTATATCCGGCTTGCTTACTTTTTGTCAAGAAATATGTTTTGCCATTTCATCCAGCAATCTTCAGTGAAAATTTTCTGAAATAATATAGCTTTTTTATCATTAAAAAAAGTGCATATGCTATAATGAAATATCATGGAGGTGAGTTTTTGAAAAAAATCTTGCGTAAACGCGATATTCAATTCGCCAGTGTACTCTTCCTACTTTTTTTAGCTGTTACCTACTGGTCAAGTATCGTCAAATTTTTAGGTACCCTGATTTCAGAAGGTAAAGCTTTGCTAATCGGGTGTGTCATTGCTTATATCGTCAACCTTATCTTAAAGCAATATGAGCATTTATATACTAACTTATTCAAGCCGCAGCCGTTGACTAAATTAAAGCGTCCTTTGTGCCTTTTGTTAGCATATGCCTCAATCATCGTGATTGTGGCCTTGCTTTTGCAAGTGGTCGTGCCTGAGCTGATTCAATGTATTCAATTGCTTTTTTCTAATAATAAAGATAGTGCTATCTATAAGCTTATCCGCTATTTAGAAAATAACAGTCTTTTTAAAGAGGCTTGGCAAAAAATTGATCTTGAAAAGCTCGCAAAAAATTTCACCCAAAATGATTTGATTAAAGATAACAAAAACTGGACTAAATATCTGTCAACCCTTAAAAGTGCCGCTTCAACGGTGGGTTCAATCTTAACTACCACCGTAGTTGCCATCTTCTTTTCTGTATACGTCTTGTTATTTAAAGAAAAAGTCGGCAGTGAATTCAACAAAGTTATGGATGCTTACCTGCCTAAAAAAGTCGAAAATCATCTTAAATATGTTATCGGCGTCTTTGATAACAGCTATAGCAGCTACATTACCGGCCAATTTAAAGATGCTATCTTACTTGGTATCATGTGCTTTATCGGCATGTCCATTTTCCGCTTCCCTTATGCAGCCATGGTTTCAGCCGTCATTTCATTTACGGCTTTGATTCCTATTATCGGTGCTATCTTAGGGGCTACAGTTGGCTTTATCGTAATTTTTGCGACATCACCATTTAAAGCCTTGATGTTTTTGGTCTTTATCGTGGTCTTGCAGCAAATCGACAACAGAATTACCTACCCGCTGGTGGTCGGTAAATCCTTGGGACTGCCAAGTATTTGGGTCTTTACTGCTGTGATGATTGGCGGCGGTCTTTCCGGAATCATTGGGATGATGGTGACAGTGCCGTTATTTGCCGCTCTTTATCAATTAATTAAAGACGACGTTAAGCGCCGCAAAGAAAAACTACCTATAGAAGAATAAAAATAACCGAGACTTTCAGCGCGTCTCGGTTATTTTATTTAAAATTTAAAATCACTTTCCATAAAACCCCTCTCTTTGCGACAGCTTCCAAGGCTTGATTGATGTCTTCAAACAAGTTAAACTTTAAAAACAATCCCCAATAGCTTTAAGAATTGGGGGTGCTTTTTTTAAGCCATGCTAAGATTGACTTGTAAAAAATATGAAAGGGTGTTTACCAATCAATTCCATCCTTTAGCAGCTAAAAAAACGTTTCTTTCCAAGATCTGAAAGGGATGAGTTTTGTTGTCATTGATAATATCGGTATTTGGAAAAATAAAAGTAAGCGCTACATTTCTGAAGTCAAATTCTTTTATCAAGACAGTTTTGAAGCACTCGTTGAAATTGTCAATAACTCAGCCTTTTATTATTTCACGACCAATTTAACACCGCAAAATGAAATTTTGCGTAATCCCAATAATGACCGCGTCCGTATTCCTATCAGCGACGAAGAAGCTTCATTGCCTTTTTACGCTAATTATCTGTTAAGCGAAAAAAAGCGCCTGACTCCTCTCATCAAATAATTGTCTGCGCTGTGGCCAAATTGATAAAAAAGGATTCGCCGCTGGCGAATCCTTTTTTACTAGTCTTCTAATTGATTATATTCTTCATCTGAAACAGGTTCTAACCATTCGTTAGAAGTATCTTCACCTGGAACGGCAAAAGCTAAATGGCTAAACCAAGAATCCTTCTTAGCTCCATGCCAGTGCTTAACGCCTGCTGGAATTTCCACAATATCACCTGGCCTCAAACTTTGCGCCGACTTGCCTTCTTCTTGGTACCAGCCTTCGCCATCAACGCAAATCAAAATTTGACCGCCGCCCTTGGAAGCGTGATGAATATGCCAGTTATTGCGGCAACCAGGTTCGAAAGTCACATTATGAATAGCAATTGGATTATTTGGATCTGTTAATTCACTATTCAAATATGATTGGCCTACAAAATACTGAGCATAAGCATCATTTGGCTTGCCTAAACCAAAGAAGCCGCCGTGTACTTCGTCATTATCTTCAGTCCAAATATCTTTAGCCAGGTTAAAGACTGCCCAAGCAACGGGCCAGCCGGCATAAAAGGCAGCATGGGTAATAATCGCTGCAATTTCTTTTTTCGTTACCCCATTTTTTTTAGCTGTCTGCAAGTGGAACTGAAGCGAGCTGTCTGCCAAGCCTCGGCCCATGAAGACTGAAATCACAATGATACTGCGGGTCTTTTGATCAATATCTTGATTATTCCAATTTTCTCCAAATAAAACATCATCATTAAAGTGAGCAAATTCAGGTGCAAAGTCTCCTAACCTGTCACGCCCTGCTGTTTGAACAATTTTTTTACTCATAACTGCTTACTCCTCATTTTAATATATACCATATACTTAATTAAATCTTGCTGAAGGTAATCGCACTTGTCAGCATACCTTCAAAAAATGAAATATCATTGTCAATATGCCCTAAAGGCTCCTGTTCAAAAATTTCGCCATTTTGTTGATACAAAATAACTAAACTGCCTAAAGGCGGCCAATAGGACATATCACCAATTGCATAATTCATATTTTGAGCTTCTCTTGTGGGCAAGGCACCTCTGCCTAAACGGGCACACATTTCCAGGCCATAGAGATTTTGCATATTGAAAGTTTGGGGCAGACTGTCCCACAATTTTTTCGCCGCCGCATTATCTTTTAACTTGGCTACAACTTCATGTCCGGCAACGCTAATTTTAACCTGCATTCCTCCCCCTTTCAATTTCATTATAATGGCCTTAAATCAACTATTACAAATACTTATCTTAAATATATATCCATACCAAAAAAGCATGATTACGAGACTTGCCGGCTTTTATGACAACATTTTTAACAACTTAATAGCCGCTTCAAGGTCTGCATCAGAAACATCTTTCAATAAATCAGCATAATACGTTGCCTCTCTTTGGTGCATTTCTCGGTGAATATCAGCGACTAACTGACCTGAAGGCGTAATTTCCAAATAAACTGATTTTTTGTTATTTTGCTGATATTTTTTTAATAACAGCCCCTCTGCTGTCAATCTTTTAACATAGCGTGAAATCATTTCCTGCGAAATTTCCAAGTCTTGTGTCAACGCTTGATAAGCTGTCGGCTCTTTTTTTCAGCAATTATCGCCTGCACAAGCTTATGGCGTCTCATTTCACCTGCTTGGCAAAAGACTTTAATCGCTCCATTTAATTCTTCAAAATTGGACATTTAAATCCTCCTCTTATATTACTAGTAATATAATTATAAAAATGTCCCTGAAATGCAAGCTTAATTAAAGCCCTGTTTGATTGGGAAATAAAACTCTAACCTAAAAAAAAGCTGCCGGTTATGGCAGCTTTTTATTTTAATCAACACACAATTTTTTGACTGCTTCAGCAAAAATGTCCATCGCTTTAAACATGTCATCAACAGGCCACTGTTCATTGGCTTGGTGCATATAATCAGGTGTCTTAGGCAGCATCCCGCCAAAAGCTACACAATTAGGCATAGTCCGAGCAAAGGTTGCACCGCCACTAACCTGCGGTTGCGCCGTCATATCACCGGTATTTTTCTGATAGACCTGCATCAATGTTTGTACTAAAGCCGTATCTTTTGGCACATACAAAGGAGCTAAATAATCAAAGGGTTCATAAATCAAGTCATAATCTTTCACTTTTTGACGCAACCGGTCCAGTAAAGCTTCATGGTTAATGGTAACCGGCACTCTTAAATCAATCTGCATACGGGTTTCCTTTGGAGTGATTTTTAAACTTGAAATATTAAAAGTTAAATGACCTGATTCATCCTGCACATCACCTAAGAGATTTTTGCCTGTCGCATCTTCTTTGAAGCACTTGCCAATAAAATCTAACGGTAAAAAGCCCTCAAAAACATCATCCAAAGCGCAGGCTAACCTTAAGACCGCATTAACACCTTTAGGTGCTAGCATCGCATGAATAGCTTTGCCTTCCACCACAATTTTGCTATCTTCTTCATGGTAGGCAAATCCCCTTTTTGCTAAAGCCGCTTTGACTTCAGCTTGTTTAGAGCCAAAATATTCAGCCCGGTCAGGAACCGCATTGAAGGCACTGCCGGTATCAACCGTAATTTCATCAGACCCCGGTCCTACCAGATAGGCTTGTTGCAAACCTTTTTCAGCATAGGTTACAGGGAAACTGGCATCCGGCGAAAAGCCCTGCGTAATCGATTCTTCTTTTTTATTATATTGTGCAATACCCCGCCATAAAATTTCTTCATCGGTACCAAAAATAAAGCGAATCTTTTGCTTAAATTTAAAGCCGCGATTCTCCAAGGCTTTCACGGCAAATAAAGCTGCCACTACCGGGCCCTTGTCATCTTGAGCACCCCGGCCATAAACCGCATTATCAATAATTTCACCTGAAAATGGATCATGAATCCAAGTGCTTAAATCACCTGCAGGTACCGTATCCACATGTCCAATAATGCCAAAGGTTTCTTTACCGCTGCCGGTTTCAGCATAACCATAATAACCGTTTGGATCTTGGTAAGTCTGATAACCTAACTCTGCACAAATTTTGAGTATTTCTGCCAGCGCCAATTTAATCTTAGGGCCAAAAGGAGCACCAGGCTCTGCTGGTTCATTATATGAAGGAACAGCAATCATTTTTTTTAAAGCTTTTAAGGCAGCCTCTCTATCAGCTGCTTGAACTAATTCTGACATTTTTTCTGCCTCTTTTCTAAAGTACTGCTGCAATGCCCAAAAAGACACAACTGATAACAAACAAAATAACCATCAATTTAGCAATCCATTTCCACCAAACACTGACATTAACGTGAGCAATCGCCATCGCCCCCATCAAAATACCAGATGTCGGGGTAATCAAGTTAATCCAGCCTGAAGCTGCTTGATAAGCTGTAATGACCAAACTGCCTGAAACGTGGCAAAAATGGCCTAAAGGTCCCATAATACCCATGGTAGCAGCTGCCAAACCAGAAGTTGATGGAATCAAAAATGACATTGGAATATAGAAGATATAAGTCAAAATAATAAAGGCACTTCGTGATAAACCGCTAAGACCTACTTCACCCCAATGCAAAACTGTCGCGGTAATCATCCCGTTGTTCATCACAACCTGAATCCCACGAGCGACCGCTACAATAATTGCAACACTGAGTAATTCACCCATGCCTCCCATAAAAGCATCGATAAATTCACTTTCCGACATATGAGCTACCAGCATCACTATGATTGACATCACAATAAATAATAAGGTAATTTCATTGAAACACCAAGTTCCTAAAGCCGGCAGGTCTTTGCCGATTAAAATGCCTAATACCGGCAGGTTGTGCAGCCAATCAGTCAAGGTATTAAAGAAGGTCCAATGTGAATTTAAATCAGTCCAGGGCACCAACCCCATAATCATAATGATAAAGGCTAAAGCAAAGAGCCATAAAACCCGCTTTTGCACCTTGGTCAAAGGCTTAACTTCGGCATTATCAGCCATAAAACGTTTTTCATCTTCCTTGCGTTGGGCATAGACCAAGGACTTTGTCGGATCCTTTTTAATCTCGCTGGCATAATGCATCACATACAAAATACTGATTGTTGTCACAATTACCAGTAAAATTAACCGCGTTACCAAGCCATCACCTGGCGAAATCTTCAAAGTGGCTGAAGCTACTCCGGTCGCAAATGGATCCACTGTAGCTGCTAAAACACCGACTTGTGTCCCAACTAAAGCTACTGCTACAGCCACAATTGAATCAAACCCGCACCCCATCATCACAGGAATCAAAAGCGGATAAAAAGCCAAAGTTTCTTCTCCCATACCATATGTTGTCCCACCTAAGGCAAAGACAATCATTAAGATTGGAATCAAGCTGCGTTCCCGTCCTTTATAGCGGTGGACGACCGCGGCAATCCCATTGTTGAGCGCACCGGTTTTGTTGACAACCCCTAAAAAGCCGCCAATAACTAAAATAAATAATGAAATCTGAATCGCACCTTCAGTTTTACTGTCGCCAATCATCCCAACGACCATGGCCATAAAAACGTCCCAAATTCCTTGCGGATGCGATGCTACTTGATGATAAGTGTGCGCAATAATATTACCTGAAGCATCGGTAGCATACTTGCCGGCTGGGATAATCCAGGATAAAACGGCTAAAATAATAATAATGAAAAATAAAATCGTAAATGCTGAAGGCATTTTAAAACGATGTTTATTTTCTGTTGCATTTTCCAAAATGCTCACCTCTTTAAAAGAACTTTAGTGAATTAATTCACTTATATATTTATATTATACAGCTCCGGTAACCGTTTACATAGATAAAAAGTAATTATATTTTATTTTTTAAAACTAGCTTTTTGCAAAATGTTTTTGTCATCTTTTTATAATGACAAGCTTAGCCAAAATTAAGCATCTCGTTTTTTTATTCTTTTTTTCCACAGCATTGCATACTACAGTTAATTAAAATCAGCAACTAAATAAAAAAAGATGGCTAATCAAAACTAGCCATCTTTTTTATTTGATTTTGTGCTTATTCATCTTTTCTTCAAAGATGTCGGTCACAATTTGCCGTAATTCTTCACGTTCTTTTTCAGGCAAAGCGCCTTTCTTTTTAGCTACCGCATAAAGCTCTGGATTTTGCTTAGCAAGCCGTTCAACGGTCTTAGTCGTAGCATGCTTTCTGACAAGGAAGGGAATCTTTTTAATCCATTCAGCCGGAACCAGCGCTAAAATTTTTTCAGCGGCTTCCTTATCCGTAATCTCAGCGGTTGAAAGGCCGGCTTTAATTTGGGCTTGTTCTTCTTTGGTAAAATCTTCTAAATTCATGGCCATACCCCATTTCTCAACTTTTTATCCATCATACACCAAGTCAGTACTAAAAGAAATGATTCAGCCTCTTATGAAATTCAAAAAAACAGGATAATCCAAAATTAAATTATCCTGTTTTTCTTACTTTAATGTTTCTTGTCACTACTAGCATTAATCTTAATAAATGCTTGGCCAACCTTCAAAAATATTTAGCAAAAGTCTCAAATATCTAAAGCATACCAATAATCTTTTTGATGATCTTTGCCAATGGTAAGAACATGTTCGCCTGCTTTTTTAAAACCATACCGCTCATAAAAATGGCGAGCTCGATCATTATGTTCCCATACACCCAGCCACACCGTTTTCACCTGTGACTTTTTAGCTTTATCTAGGGCCTTATCCATCAAGTAGCCGCCTAAATGCTGGTTCCAATATTCAGGCAGCAAATAAATCCGCTGTAACTGCATCGCGTTTTCAAACACCGCGTCCGTTTGTGCATCCTTCCAATTAAGCTTTAAATATCCGATAACCTTATCATCCAGCTTTAAAAAATAAGTCTTGCTGTTTTGATTCTGCAATTCCCTAATCAAGACAAATACCTGATAAGCTTCATCTGTATATTTTTTAACTTCGCTAGCGTCATGATAAGGTCCAAACATCGCCGTAAAAGAAGCCGTTGCAACCTCTTGCAGGGTTAAAACATCGTTTTTCTTATCAGCCAGGGCCGGTATAATTTCAATTTTCATGGTGAATGCCCCTTTTATTTAAGATAAATTCGATTATAAGCGCTTTCATTAACGAAAGCAACTATTCATTTTTATTTAAAAAACTACTCTTATAAAAAACATAAATACTGGCTAATTTCAACTGAATTAGTTATTTTTCAAAATATAAAACTAATATTATTTAAATATAAATTTGACATTTTTTAAATGTAAGCGTTAACATGCTTTTGAGGAGACTTACGCTAAGGAGGAATTTTTATGTATCCACTTAAAAATGCTGCAGGTTTAGCAGCTTTTACTATTACACTTGGCCTGGGGGGTTCGGCCAAGGCCTGTACAACTATTTTAGTCGGCAAAAAAGCCAGCCAAGACGGCTCAACCATCATTGCCCGCAACGAAGATGTTGACACCGCTTGGGCTAAACATTTTATTGTCCATCCAGCTACCAATAATGGACCTACGACATACGTTTCCAAGTCTAACAGTTTTACCGTTACCCTGCCTAAACAAGCTTTGCGCTACACCGCTACGCCAGACTGGGAAAAAGAATCCGGTCAATATCAGTTCGGTGAAGCCGGCATTAACAGTGCCAACGTCACGATGAGTGCTACTGAATCAGGAACCACTAATAAAAAATCTCAAAAGGCTGATCCTTTTGTCAAAAATGGCTTAGCTGAAACTTCCATGCTCGATGTAGTCTTGCCTTATATTCATTCCGCTAAAGAAGGGGTTCAATACCTGGGGCATATCATCGAAACCAAGGGATCTGCTGAAAATAATGGGGTTATCTTCAGCGACAAAGATTCAATTTGGTACATGGAAATCGGTGCAGGTCATAAATGGGCAGCTGTGCGCGTTCCTGACAACAAATACGCCGTTATCCCTAACCAAATGATGATTGGCAGCCTTAACTTGAAGGATTCAAAAAATTACCTGGCTTCCCCTGATTTGGTTAAATTTGTTAAAAAGCACAAATTAAATGGCCTTAAAAACGGCAAAGTCAACTTTGCCAAAGCTTTCGGGACTAATAACAAAGAAGATTCCGTCTACAACCGTCCACGTGTCTGGGATGGTCAACGTATTTTGACCCCGAGCAAAATACAATCCATCACTCAAAAACATTTTACAATGTTTATGAAGGCTGATAAAAAGATTACGGTCGCTAATGTACAAAAAGTCTTAAGCTCTCACTTTACCGGCACTAAATATGATACCAACGGCAAATGGGTCGGCGTCTACCGTCCTATCAACGTGCCAACTGATGTTGAATCCCACATCTTGCAAATCCGCAACAATGTTCCAAGTTCCATCGCTGCTGTCCAATGGTTAGCCATGGCTTCACCAGCTACCAGCGTTTATGTGCCATTTTACACAAACGTAAACAATACTCCAAGCCAATATCAAAAAGGAACTTCGACACCGGATAATACTTCAGCTTACTGGACATACAAGGAAACGAAGATTTTAACTGATTCTTACAAAGACAAATTGGTTAATAAAGATGTCACCAAGGTTCAAAAGAAAGTCAAAAAGCAACTCAATGCTAACTTAAAAGATACTACGCAAAAAGCCCAATCATTATCAGGTTCTCAATTGAACAATTTCTTATTGCAGGCTAACCAAACTAATGCTGATTATGCTCAGAGTCAATTTACCAAACTTAACCAGCAATTGATGATTGATGCCTCTAAGCAAACTAAGATTGTGCAAGATAAGAATCTTTAAAAATAAATGCTAAAAGAGCCCTAAGCCAACTGTGTTTAGGGCTCTTTTGAGTATTTTTGAAGTTGGCTGAATAAAAAATTACTTTTTTGTCCTGAGAAAGCTGGCTTAATTGCTTCTAAAAGGCTAAAATAATTTTTGGGTGAGTTTTTTTGATGAAATTTGAAAATCAGCGAAAAAACCTGCTAAGATTAAAGTAAAGCAATGGAATCGCTTACAAAAACAAAGTGGGAGTTTTTTTATTATGAATAACCTTAACCTCAAAGACAGCAAACAAAAAATCTGGCTTAAACTACTTATGGCTCTTTGCTACGGCATCCTTTCGGCCATGGCTATTAATATTTTTTTATCACATGCTAATTCTTATTCTTCCGGTCTCTTAGGGGTATCCCAACTCATACAAGCCTTGTTCTTGCAAGCAGGAATTCACGTTAGCATGAGTCTTTTAGTGGCTCTTTTGAACATACCGCTCTTTGTTTTTGCCTGGTATGAATTCGGCTTTAGCTATATTTTATTCTCCGTTTTGGCCGTTGGTTTTAATATTATCTTCCTTAAATTCATTCCTGAGATTGCTTTAGTGCATGATCAATTGACCAATACCGTTGTGGGAGCCGGTCTTTTAGGAATTGGCATTGGGCTTTGTTTTAACCAAGGTTTTACCACAGGTGGATCGGATATCATCGTAACTTATTGTCAAAAAAAGCTGCATAAAAAAGTCGGCATTCTCAACAGCTTGGTTAATGGTTCCATTTTAGTTGTCAGTGTTATCTGTTTTGGACCCAGTCGCCTGGTTTACAGCATGATTGGGATGTTGGTAACAAGTTTGATGATGGATCATACCTTCGTTTTGCAAGAAGATGTGTCCGTTACAATTTATACGAAAAAAACCGAGCTCATTGCTGCTCAGCTGCGAACCTTTGGTCACGGGGCTACCCTTTTACATGGGACAGGTGTTTATACCAATCAGCCTACCGATGTTATCTTAGTCTGCACCCCTAAAGCTCAGCTGAATGAATTGCGTAAATTAATCCACACGGTTGACCCGGATAGTTTCATCAGTATTTCACGTAGCGATGTGGAATTTGGCACTTACCGGCACTACTCTCTTTAAGTGAACTACTCGGCCATAAATGACCGAGCTTCTGGGAACACGAAGTAGTATTCAGGATGTTACACTGGTATTCCAGCCACCTGACTTACAGAACTCCGCTGTTTTACCAAGGCCAGTTCCTGACCGATGGCATTTAAACCTTTATACAGGATGTTAACTGCCGCATTGACATCCCGGTCGTGGTGAATACCGCACTTCGGACATGTCCATTCGCGGACTTCCAGCGGTTTTTTTCCGCTGTTAAAGCCGCAGTTCGAACAGATCTGACTGGTGTAATCAGGCTTCACGACGACTAATTGTTTGCCGTACCAAGCACACTTGTATTCCAACATTGTGCGAAATTGGTACCAGCTGGCATTGGCAATTGATTTGGCTAGGTGGTGATTCTTTTGCAGATTCTTGGTTCTCAAATCTTCAATTACAATCACGTCATAGTTCCTGACTAAATCAGTTGTCAGCTTGTGGAGGTAATCTCTGCGTTTATTGGCAATCCGTTTCTGACAGCGGGCTTTATTGACCCTTGCACGCTGCCAGTTGGAATAATCATCAAGATCTTCCAAATGGTCAGAGCGGTTGTGATTCCAGTTCCACACCTGACATTGAGCGAGATAACGGCGTCTAGAATATTTGCGTTTCCATTGGACGGCCTGTTTTTCCAACCGTTTTGCATTAAACGTGCCGTACTTGACGCCGTCAGAACTTATTGCCAGATCGGCGAGACCCATATCCAGACCAACGGCTTGATGAGTCTTAGGCAGCTGATTAACCTCTGCTTCAACCATCAACGACAGATAGTAACGGCCTGTCGGTTCGTAACTGACGGTATAACGCTTGATCTTAGCATCGCCGACACGACCTGTTTTGCTTGTGCGGATTGCGCCCAGTTTGGGCAATTGCATTCTCCGTCGGGCAAGCACTTTACAAGTCGAACGTCCGGTATATGATTGACGTAATGAGTGCCGGTTCTTAAAATGCGGATAACCACCCCGATGTCTGAACAGCGTGTTGAACGCCTGAGCGAGATTGTGGTTTACAACCTGAAAGCTGGTGGAATCACTATCCTTAAGAAACGTATACTCACGCTTGAGCGGTTTCAAAAGATAGTTCATGCCGTACTCGTTGATGAAAAGACTGTTCGGATTGTTTTGATAGCGTTCCTTAGCCATCTCCAACATCTGATTCCAAACGAAACGGTCATTGCCGAACATTTGCCATATCTGTTCCCGTTGAGATTGATTGGGATATAATCGCAGTTTTATTCCCTTAACGACTTTGGTCATCTATGTTCACCTCTTTTCGACGTTGAATATGTCTTTCATATTAATTATCGTATCACAAAAAAGACCATCTTACTAGACGGTCTTCGAATTCGTATGCCAAACAGTCAAGATGCAATTCATCACGTCCTTAAAAGAACATGTTTTCTTGCACAATTTTAATAAATTTTTCAACCACACACTGAGTGCCATACAAATACCGCATACTGCCTCCATATACTTTTGGCAAGTTCGCAAATGGAACTCCAAGTAGCTTAGTTTATTTTTTACAATACCGTTACGCTTTCAACATGGCTCGGTTGTTCAACGAAAAACATACTCAACCTCTATTGTACAAGGAAATGGTGGAACGCACCTTTTCCCTTAAAATCCAGTGGTTCGAGCCCGTGAGAACCATGAATTGTCCTATAATTTGTATAGGCAAACAGGATAAAGCTCTGTTCCTTAAACTTCATTTTTCATGTCATCCCTGCAAATTTGAATTTGAAAACCATAAAATTATGAGTGATTATTGCTCTCCATAGGTTATCAATAAAATCCTCCAAAAGCCTTGAAAATAAAGGATTTATCGCAATGTGTTCGCCTTATCCCTTTATATGATTTCACACAAGTTTACTCTTTCCCTGCCTGCTTATAAGGGCAAAATCAAGGGCAAGAAAGTCTCATAACAAGATATAACAGAGTGTGGCAATCGGAGAACTGTGACATATGTGCGAATATATTATAACGGAGGATTTTTTAATGGACAAGTATATTTATGATGAAAGCAATGGTTTATGGTATGAGTTGCAGGGGGATTATTATATTCCTTGCCTTACTTTACCAGCTGAAAAAGAAAACAAACCTATCAGTTTGTGGGGGCAGCGACACAAACACTACTTACAGGAACATAAACGGACGGTTTATATTTCGCTGCTCACAAGCGGCGAATTGAATAATTACCTTGCCGATATTGACGAACAAGCAACGGAAATGATGTTTCGATTGGTTGAGCAAATGGCTGACAAGGAGGGCGTGACCGAACAACTTAAAGTAGAAAACCCGATGTTGTGGGTTGGTCGAATGAATGAGATACAGGCAAGAGCACGAGAAATTGTATATGCCGATATTATCTATAAGTAAAAAATGTAACATATAGAATATTAAAATTGTGGCAGTCAAAAATTAAAACTTTGTCTGCCACAATTATGATTCGATGTGTTCTCTTTCATAATGACTTTGGCAATTCATTATGCTATAATGAATTTAATTTACGGTATCGCACTGCATCTACTAATTTGGAGTTCGATTAGAACAGGAAAAGATTATATTGATTGCTCTCTATGCGAGATTAAAACCGATTATACAGGAGGAAATTGAATGAGCAATATTATTCAAATCAATAATCTTAATAAAAGTTTTGGAAGTTTAAACGCTGTTCAGAATTTGAGTTTTCGTGTGAAAAAAGGAGAGCTGTTTGCCTTTCTTGGTATCAATGGGGCAGGAAAATCAACTACAATCAATATTATGTGTGGACAACTGTCGAAAGACAGTGGAAGCGTTTTTATTGATAAACACGATTTAGATAAGGATATGGACTATATTAAGCGTGAACTGGGTGTAGTTTTTCAATCATCTGTCTTGGATTCTGCCCTTTCTGTTTATGATAATTTGGAAAGTCGTGCCGCTTTATATGGCATTACTGGAATGGAGTTTAAGAAACGACTTGAGGAACTGGCGAAAATATTAGATTTTGAAAACTTATTGAAACGCACCGTTGGTAAATTATCAGGAGGACAACGCCGAAGAATTGATATTGCAAGGGCTTTGTTTCATAAGCCTAAAATCCTTATTCTTGATGAGCCGACAACAGGGCTTGATCCGCAGACACGCCGACTTATTTGGAATGTTATATCAAGTTTTCGCAAAGATGAAAATATGACTGTATTTTTAACTACGCACTATATGGAAGAAGCTGCGGAAGCTGATTATGTTGTAATCATTGATGATGGGAAAATATCCGCAGAGGGTACTCCGCTTGAATTAAAAAATATTTATACTGGGGATTACATCACAATTTATGATGTAGATGAAAAGGATATTAAAGAACTTGATGTAGAATATGAGCAAATCCGAAACGGTTATCGCCTTTCTGTACCGAATACAAAGGCTGCAACTGAATTGATTATTCGTAATCCGCAGTTGTTTAATGATTACGAAATAACAAAAGGAAAAATGGACGATGTTTTTCTTGCTGTTACGGGCAAAACATTGGTGGGAGGTGCAGAAAAATGAGTATGGCTTTCATTCTTATCAAAAGAAATATCAAATTGTTTTTCAAAGATAAGGGAATGTTCTTTACCTCTTTGATAACGCCTGCTATATTGCTTGTACTTTATGTGACTTTTCTTGGGAATGTGTATCGGGATAGTTTTACATCTAATTTACCTAATTCATTAAAACTATCAGAAAGCATAATAGAGGGACTGGTAGGCGGTCAACTTATCTCATCTATTCTTGCTGTTTCGTGTGTAACGGTTGCTTTTTGTTCTAATTTTTTAATGGTGCAAGATAAAGCAAATGGTACGATAAGAGATTTAAGAATATCTCCTGTGAAGTCAGCTACACTTTCGCTGAGTTATTATGTTGCAACCTTGCTTTCAACACTTATTATTTGCTTTGCTGCAACGGGTATCTGTCTTACTTATGTGGCTATTGTCGGTTGGTATATGTCGCTCGCAGATATATTCTTTTTGTTTCTTGATATTTTACTCCTTGTTTTGTTTGGAACAGCATTATCTTCGATTATTAATTTTTTCTTATCAACACAAGGACAAATTTCAGCGGTAGGCACAATCATCAGTGCGGGATATGGTTTCATTTGTGGTGCATATATGCCTATTTCTTCATTTGGAGAAGGGCTGCAAAAAATAATCTCATTTTTGCCGGGTACTTATGGTACATCACTTATCCGAAATCATACAATGCAAGGGGCGCTTGCCGAAATGCAAAATCAAGGTATTCCAACAGAGGTTATTGAAAAACTAAAAGATTCCCTTGATTGCAATCTTTATTTTTTCGGAAGTCAAGTAAATATCGGAACGATGTATATGATACTTGGAATCACTATTTTGGTATTGATTGGAATTTATATTTTGTTAAACAAATCAAAAAAATATAACTGTTAATTTTGTAGCTGCAAATGATTATGTATGCCGCCGCTATGGGTAACTCCATAACGGCGGTTTTTCAATGTCTATCGGCTATCTCTGTCAATGGATTTTTTATGCTGTCTTTGCGGCGGTTTCTGCTTGTTGCGTTCCTGTATCTCACGCAGATGTTTTAACACGCTCTGCTTTTCGGGAGGTCTGTGCTGTTCTTTAGCGGCGGCTGTCGGTTTCCTGCTGACTTGATATTCCCACTCGGCAAGGTCACGGTTGTACTGTTCTACAACGCTTTCCATTTCTCGGAAAGTCCTCATAAAAACTTGTACATCGGGATAACCGTCCGCTTTGAGTGTATCGGGGATTTTATCCAACCTGCCGGCAATCTCCGCTTCAGTTTCTTTGATTTTTACCTCCAACGCTTTTCGTTCTTTGCCTTTGAAAAGCCCCTTTGTTTCGGCAAGCTGCTGTTTCAACTGCGGCAAAACTTTATCCTGCAAGTTTTTAATTTCCCTTGCCTTATCCTGTACCTTTATCATCAGATTTCGCATATGACGGAACTCTGCCATATCAATATCAAGTGTAGGCTTGGGTGGCATATCCTTTTCACGGATAAGGTTTTGCAGAAAATCTTTTGCTTTTGCCACAATCCCACGGAACAGATTAGGCAGCCAGCCTTTGCTTTTGATAGATTGGCTTGCTTTTTCGTGTATCTCGGTCTGCTTGACTTCTAAAATTTTTGCTTCGGAAATACCCGATATGAGTGCCATATCCGCTGTCCTGTTCCATTCCTGCCTTGCGGCGTTATCCGCTTCAATCTCTGCGGCTTTGGGATTGTTCTTACCGATTTTCTTCGTGGGAAGATAAACGCTGTTCTTATCAAAGACCTTTAACTGCTGTTCGGGATCGGAGATATGCCGATTGATAAGGTCGGTGTAAATCTCCTTTACCTCCCGAAGAAAAGGCTCACTTTTGAATTTATCATCTTTCACGGTAAAAAGGTGGCTTTCATAAATTTCTCCCTTTTTTATGACGGTGCAGCCTTTTCGTATCTGCCCGTCCGCCCCTGTGATTTCTTTCTTGGTGCGTACCCTTTTGCCTGTTTCATCATAGAACACGCTGCGTGTGGCTCTCTTGATGTCAGGCTCAGGAAGCAGTTTTCTTTCGCTGAAGATAAGATGGATATGATAATTGGTTTTGCGTTTATTGTGGTGGAGGGCTGACAGGACTTTCCGAAGATAAGGAATATGACAGCCGCACTTTATGTGCAAAGGATATGGAGGAACATATCAAAAATTATCTTGATACTGTTTCTTCTGTGGTAAAGGGAGAACCGCACCAACAGCTGCTCACGACATTCCTCGGAAAGATGATTGACCTCTATACGGTTATAACTTATCACTTTGCAGACGCTATGGCTGAGGTTGACCGTGTAGCGGAGGACGAGGGCTTAAAGCAGTCCTTACGCCGCTATGCGATTGAGTCAGGGGCGATTATGGAAAGAGTTTACCGTAAAGAAATGGAACTTCCTATCGAGGATATGAAACAGTTTTTAGATGGAATTTTACATATCTACGATGAGGGACGCACCGCTGTAAAGATGGGCGACCTGTTCGGGATAGTGACAGCAGCCGAGGAAAGGGTTGCTGAAAAAGAAAATTTCCGTGGCACTTTGACAAGTGAAAATGCCGATTGACATTCATCGGCATAAGTAACCTTATTACTTTACGCACACCATATGTCACAGTCCCGATTGCCACGGATAGAAAGGGGAAATTTATCTATGGCAAAAGGTTCTGTAAGAAAAAAAGGTAAAAAGTGGTACGCACGCTTCTACATCGAAGATGAAAGCGGCAGAAAAGTACAGAAAGAGTTTGTGGGAACAGAAAGCAAGTCTGAAACAGAAGCCCTGCTCAGAAAAGCAATCGCTGACTATGAGGAAAAGAAATTCGTTGCGAAGTCTGAAAACATCACAGTTGGTATGCTGCTCGATCTGTGGGTGGAGGAAGAACTGAAACCCGGCAATCTCAGCAATGGTACGGTAATGTCCTATCAGGGAACGGTCAACCGTATCAAACAGCACCCGATAGGAAAACGAAAGCTGAAAACCGTAACTGCCGACCATTTACAGGCGTATATAGATTTTCTCAGCTTTGGCGGTACAAATCCTGACGGTACAACCGCAAAGGCACTCAGCAAATGGTATCTCCGATTGTTTTCGGCTGTTTTGCAAGGGGCGTTCCGTTTTGCAGTATTCCCGAAAAGGCTGATAACCTTTAACCCGATGCAGTATGTGGTATGGCGAGGAAAGAAAGAAGAATACGAACTGTTCTCGGACGAGGACGGAGAAACTGCTTCCACACCAACGCTCAGCTACGAACAGTATCAGAGATTAGAGGACTTCCTGAAAAAGAAAAACAATCCTGCACTTCTTCCTATACAGATAGCCTATTATACAGGCTTGCGTATTGGAGAGGTTTGTGGTCTGACTTGGCAGGACATCAACCTTGAAGAACAATATCTGACAGTACGCCGCAGTATGCGTTACAACGGGGCAAGGCACAAAACAGAAATAGGGGCAACAAAGCGTAAAAAAATCCGCACCGTGGACTTTTGCGATACGCTTGCCGCAATCCTGAAAACTGCGAAAACAGAACAACACAAAAACCGTTTCCGATACGGGGAACTGTACAGCCTTAATTACTATTTGGAGGTCAAAGAAAAAGACCGCACCTATTATGAGGTTTACAGTCTGCCGAGGTCGGAAGAAGTCCCAGAGGGATACAAGGAATTATCCTTTGTCTGCCTTAGACCTGACGGGGCATTTGAAGCACCGAGTACGGTGGGGATTATGTGCAGAACAGCAAGAAAAAAGGTGGAGGAATTGGAGGATTTCCACTTCCATATGCTCAGACACACCTATACAAGCAATCTGCTTTCAAACGGTGCAGCACCTAAAGATGTGCAGGAACTTCTCGGACACGCTGATGTTAGTACCACAATGAACATTTACGCTCACGCTACAAGGGAAGCGAAGCGTACTTCCGCAAGACTGCTGGATAAGGTAATCGGCGGAGAATAAAAAATTTCCCTTGTTTCGGCTCATAAGGGCAAAAACAAGGGAAAATACATAAGGTTTGAACATTTAATAGGCGATATGCCTTGAAAATACAGGGTTTATAGAGGATTGAATAGACAAACTGGAATTTATCTTTTCTTATATGTCACCACAACTCCAACCACCGAAGTCAAAAAAACAATCGGTGCTAGTCTTACAAACAAGAATTCAAACCCATGCAGTATTGTTCCTGCCACTGCCAACTCAGGATCATTGTAATTCCAATTCAAATAAAAACTATTCGTAGATGCAAGTGCGATAAATATTACCACTATAACCGCACACAATGAAATAAGAATCCATCGAATCGTTTTTACCTTTGTTATACTTCTTTTTGCAAGCTGCAAATTAATAGCTTCTAATTTTTCAGAAAGAATCTTTAAATCATCGGTAGTCGGTTCTGCTACAGGTTCTCCAAGTAATTCACTTACAGTAGTATCCAGTTCATTCGCCAAAATAATCAGCATACTGGAATCTGGAACTGACAAACCATTCTCCCATTTTGATACTGTCTGTCTTACTACGTTCAGTTTAATTGCCAGTTCTTCTTGCGACAGCCCTTTTGACTTTCTAATTCTTTTGATATTTTCATTTAGCATAATCTCTGCCTCCTTGTTTTTGATAGCTCAATTCTATATTCAATAGAGCCGTTGCCACAAGCAATACATATTAACATCCTCTTATTCACGGGCTTTTCACAGACAAATCTCGATTTGTATAACCTCTCTTAACATCTAATCCACTATCTCAAATCGTGACATCTAATCCGAGGTCACAACCTGACACACATTTTGCAGTAGATATGTTTACATATAAGAAAACCGGGCTTTTTCAGAAGTCAGGCTTCAAATCTAAATTTCCGAAAAAGCCCGGAAATACGCCACTTTCTGGCACTTATTTATCTTTTCTTGACATCAAGACTACTGTCTCCACATGCGTTGTCTGTGGGAACTGATCAACTGGTAAAATCGGCTGGGTTACTTCATATCCGCGGGATTTAAATTGGCCTAAATCGCGCACCAGTGTGGCCGGATTGCAGGAAATGTAAACAATTTTTTGCGGCTGCATTAAAACAGCACTTTCAATTAAACTTTCCGTTAGACCTTTTCTGGGTGGATCTACCATGATAACATCCGGTTTAATACCTTTTTCCTGCCAACGGGCCATCCACGATTCAGCGTCTCCTAATTCAAATTCAGTATTGTGGGCTAAAAAGTTTCTTTTGGCATTTTCTTTGGCATCTTTAATCGCTTGCGGAACAATTTCCACCCCATACACTTTTTTAGCATGCTTGGCCATATTTAAAGAAATCGTACCAATACCACAATAAGCATCAATGACCACTTCTTCACCCGTCAAATGAGCACGCTTAATTGCTTCATTGTAAAGCTTTTCAGTTTGTGTTGGATTGACTTGGTAAAAGGACTTAGCCCCGATTTCAAAGGTCAAATCGTTTAAGGTATCCGTGATTGTCTCTTTACCCGCTAAGAGTTTGGTTTCTTGTCCTAAAATAACATTTGTTCTTTTAGGATTGACATTTTGTAAAACACTAACGACATCAGGACAGGTGGCTTGGATTAATTGGGCAATCTTTTGTCCCTGCCTCAAATCTTTGAGTCTGGTTACTAAAACAACCATGACCTCTTTGGAATAATGGCCTCTGCGAACTAAAATATGCCGGATAACACCCGTATTCAATTCTTCATTGTAAGCAGGAACATGATAATCGCGCAAAATATCTCTGACAGCCAGCAATACTTCATCGATTCTTGGATCTTGAATCATGAAATGCTCAAGCGGCATAAAATCATGGCTATTTTGCTTAAAAAAGCCGATTTCAAGCTTACCATTGACCTTTCTCACAGGAACCTGAGCTTTATTCCGATAGCCATAAGGAGGGTTTTGCCCTAGGGTAGCTTGAACTTCAATATCGTCTAAATGTGCTTTTTTGAGCAAATCTTGAATCAACTTTTGCTTAAATTTTAGTTGTGCTTCATATTTTAAATGGCCTAAAGGCGCAATCCCTGTCTGCATATACTTGCGATTTTGGCTTTCAATTCTATCAGGCGATTTTTTAATCAATTCCAGTAATTTAGCATAGCCGAAATTTTTAGTGGTCTTAGTCACTTTAACTAGTGCAACTTCACCTGGCAAGGTATTCTCGATAAAAAGAGGGTAACCTTCAACTTTAGCGACCCCCATCGCTTGATAACTGAGATCTTGGATTTCAACTTCCAACTCTTCTTTATTTTTAACTGGTGCATTAATTCTAGCCATTTTTTTCTCCTTGTTAATTCATAACTACTATTATAGCTCAAAAAGAAGGTACATTTAACCCCAAAACGTAAAAGCAGCGTGCTAAAAACAACCGTTATAATTTTACTAATTGAACTACCTACGATTAAAATCGTAGGAATCGCGTCACGCGATTACATTACGTGTACATTAAAAAACGATACACGCTCCGAACCTAGTTATAATGACTGGAAATACCGCCACTATAATCACCCTGCCAAGAATCATCCGCATCAATCCGTGCAGGAGCTTTGGCTAACTCTGCGGCGTTATGCTGGTATTATTAATTGAATTTTCAAAAAGTTTTAACCCCTCATCGCTAATACTTACCGTATCTTTTAACATATTCGCTGACGGCAGGGTTTTTGCAAGGCTTTTTTTACTATACCCCTTTTGCCGTAAATAATTTTCAATAATGGCTCTTAATTCAAATTGTTTTTCCCACAAAACCTTCATTTTTTCATCTCCCCAGATATTTTTATGGCGCCCCTTTGTCCATCCCTGAACATAATCTCCCTTAAATTACGCCATATTTTCTCCAAGGATAATATAGCACATGTTTTTTAAACGGTTGCACAAATAGTTAACCGCTTAAATCACTACATCCTGTTGGACTTTATTGTGTAAACCACATCGTTTTATATAACAAAAAAGCTTTCAAGATTTTTTCTTGAAAGCTTTAAAATGTGCTTTTTACTTATCTTTATCGCTTAGTTCAAGCTGTTCTTCAGAAAGATTACGCAACTTGTCCACACCTTCGACAAATTGTTCCCTAGCATTTTCTTCGGCAGCCTCGTCCTTACTTGTAATAGCATCATCAGGAATTTCATCTGTGTTAGCAAAAATTTCTAAGTGCTGCTTATGGTTTTTAAAGATCATTGGAGCATCGCCGCCATATTCACCATCGATATTAATCATCATCCGGTCTTTTGGTGCTTTAGCGACTACTTTAGAAGTTTTCACATATAAAATTCTTGGATCATTAACATGTTTACCGCCATTAAAGACCATTTGGATTAATTGTAAGATTTCGAGCAAATTGCTGGTCTTAACAATAATCAAAGTAAATTTACCATCATCAAATGATGCATCAGGTACGATCTGTTCAAAACCACCCACAGAATTAGTCAAGGCCAAGAAAAACATGGAGGCCATGCCGTCAAAAACACCATCATCGTATTCAAGGCGCATTTTAACCGGCTTAATTCGCGGCAAGAGTTCAGCTCCCTTAACCAGGTAAGCTAAGTAGCCGAATAATGACTTAATTTCAGAAGGAACCCCATAAGTCAGTTCCGTCAATAAACCGCCGGCTGCAATATTGACAAAATATTTATCATTGGCCTGGCCAATATCCATTTTGACGGTTTGGCCTTTAGCAATAACCTTCGCAGCATCAATCGGACTTTCACGCGGAATTTTCAAAGCACGCGCATAATCATTGGTTGTCCCCGCGGGGATAATCCCTAATCTAGGCCGATGCTTCAAAGGAGCTAAACCATTAACAACCTCGTTAATCGTACCGTCCCCACCGGCAGCCACAATTAAATTAAAACCTGCCTTAGCAGCTCTTGCAGCTTCATTTTTAGCTGAATCTTTTTCGGGGGTCGTGGCATAGGCACTTGTTTCATAACCTGCCCCTTCTAAAATGTTCAAAATATCAACCAAATTATTCTTCATCATTTCCCGCCCAGAAGTTGGGTTGTAAATAATGCGGCATCTTTTTTGCATCTTTTCACCTCAAAAATTAGCGGGCGTTCAAGCTGGCCATGAGCAGCTTATTAACCACCTTAGGGTTAGCCTTACCGCGTGTTTGCTTCATAATAGCACCAACTAAGAAACCAACAGCACGATCTTTACCATTCTTAAAATCAATGATTGATTGTTCATTGTTATCCAAGACTTCATCAATAATCGGCTGCAATTTAACTGGATCAGACAATTGAACCATGCCTTTAGCTTCAACCCAAGCTTTAGGTTCAGTATCATTGGTGATAATTTCTTTGAAGACCTTTTTGGCGATCTTAGAAGAAATCGTTTCATCTTCAATCAATTGAATCATTGTTGCCAGATGTGCGGGTGTCAAAGCTGTTTTAGCCAATTCAACTTTATTAGCATTCAAATAAGCTGAAACTTCACCCATCAGCCAGTTGGCAGCTAACTTGGCATCAGCTCCGGCAGCTACGGTTGCTTCATAGAAATCAGACATTTCCTTGGTTTGTGTCAAAACGCCGGCGTCATATTCTGGGATACCCCATTCATTGACATAACGCTTACGTCTTACATCAGGCATTTCTGGAATGGAAGCTTTGACTTCTTGGATCCAATCGTCCGAAATATGGATTGGCGGCAAATCTGGTTCTGGGAAGTAACGGTAATCGCTGGCACCTTCCTTGACACGCATCAAGATAGTCGTCCCCGTTGGTACATCGAAACGACGGGTTTCTTGTTGAACTTTACCACCGGCCATCAATACTTTAGCTTGGCGCTTAGCTTCGTATTCCAAACCTTTTTTGACGTGTTCAAAGGAGTTTAAGTTCTTCATTTCTGTCTTAGTGCCGAATTTATCAGAACCGACCGGACGTACAGAAATGTTAACGTCCGCCCGCATGGAACCTTCTTCCATCTTAACGTCAGAAACGCCGGTAAATTGGATAATTTGGCGTAATCTGGTCAAGTAAGCATAAGCTTCATCAGGAGAAGCAATGTCTGGTTTAGAGACAATTTCAATTAATGGTGTACCTTGACGGTTTAAATCGACATAAGAATAGCCGTCTGGATTGTGGGTATTTTTACCTGCATCTTCTTCAACGTGCATTTCTTCAATCCCGATTTTCTTTTTAGTACCATCTTCCAATTCGATTTCAAGCCAGCCATCATGGGCAATTGGTGTATCAGATTGGGTAATTTGGTAAGCTTTAGGATTGTCAGGGTAGAAATAATTTTTGCGGTCAAAGTGAATATCTTTTCTGATTTCACAATTTAAAGCCAAAGCAGCCCGCATCCCAAATTCCAAAGCGCCCTTGTTAACTTGTGGCAAAACACCCGGATAGCCCCAGTCGATAACATTCGTGTTGGTATTTGGTTCAGCCCCATAGACAACCGGCGCTGGTGAGTAGGCCTTTGAGTTGGTTTTTAATTCGATGTGGACTTCAAGTCCGATAGTTGTTTCAAAATTCATTAATTTTGACCTCCAATCACAGGAAATGCCTTGTGGAAATCAGTAGCTTGTTCAAAGGCAAATCCTGCCTTGTACATTGTATCTTCTCTAAATCGTGGTGCAATGAGTTGTAAACCAATTGGCATCTTATGACTGAAGCCTGCTGGAAGCGACATCCCAGGTAAACCAGCTAAGTTAACCGGAATTGTCAAAATATCATTCATATACATTGTCACAGGGTCGTCGATTCTTTCACCCAAGCCATAAGCAGTCGTTGGGGTAGTTGGTCCGATAATCAAATCGTAATTTGCAAAAACATTTTCAAAATCACGGCAAATCAAGGTTCTTACTTGAGCTGCTTTCTTGAAGAAGGCATCATAAGTCCCGGCTGAAAGGGAGAAAGTCCCCAGCATAATCCGGCGTTTTACTTCATCGCCAAAGCCTTCGGAACGTGATTTAACATAAACATCTTCCAAATTCTTGACATCGTCTGCTCTAAAGCCATAACGAATACCGTCAAAACGTTGTAAGTTAGAAGAAGCTTCAGAAGAGGCAATGATATAGTAAACTGGTACCCCATACTTGCTATAAGGCAAGGAAACTTCATCCACCGTAGCGCCTAATTTTTCAAAAGTCTTAATCGCGTCTTTAACAGCAGCTTGAATATCCGCGTCAACACCTTCGCTGAAGTATTCCTTAGGCACAGCAATCCGCATACCCTTAACGCCTTGATCAATACCTTGTGTGAAATCAGGAACTTCTTTAGCAGATGACGTAAAATCACGACTGTCATGTCCACTGATAGCATTTAACATCAGAGCATTATCATAAACGTTGCGGGTCAAAGGTCCAATTTGATCCATGCTGGAAGCAAAAGCAATTAACCCAAAGCGGGAAACGCGGCCATACGTTGGCTTAACCCCGACAATTCCGTTAAAGGCAGCCGGTTGACGGATGGAACCACCGGTATCAGAACCCAAAGCTGCTAAAACTTGCCCGGAAGCAACTGCAGCAGCTGATCCGCCAGACGATCCACCAGGCACCTTGGTTTGGTCCCAAGCATTCTTTGTCTTTTTAAAAGTACTGGTTTCAGTGGAACTGCCCATGGCAAATTCATCCATGTTAAGTTTGCCGACTGTAATCATCCCTGCTTCATCCAACTTATCCATCACAGTCGCATTGTAGATAGGATTGAAGTTATAAAGCATCTTGCTGGCAGCTGTTGTCGTCAAGCCTTTAGTAACAATATTATCTTTAATACCAACAGGAATCCCGTCTAAAACATTGTCTTGGTTGACGCCGCGGGCATCAATTGCCTGAGCTTTTTTGACAGCTTTTTCTTCATTTAAAGCCAAAAAGGCATCAATTTTTTGATCACGGTCTTTGATGGTGGCAAAAGTTTCTTGGGTGAGTTCTTCAACACTCAAATCTTTCTTAACTAAAGCTTCGTGCACGCCTTTTAAATCAGTTTTAAAGTAATCCATTAAGCTTCCTCACTTTCATCGATAATGGCTGGAACCTTGATGAGACCATCTTGATGTTCAGGCACATTTTCCATTAATAAGTCGCGGTCTGTTCCTTTAACCGCCACATCTTCACGCATCACATTGGTTGCATCAGTCACAGTTGAAGTCACAGGAACACCTGTCGTATCAACTTCTTGTAACTGTTCAACCATATCGATGATTGCATCCATTTGGCCGGTGAATTTTTGCAATTCTTCGTCGGTAAATTTGAGCTTTGCTAAGGAAGCTACGTGCTCAACTTCATTTGCAGTAATTGCCATCTTTATCCCTCTTTTTCATCTAGTTATTATTATTTTAATCGATTATCTTAAATTTATAAAGTATCTAATTAGTAACTGTTAAAGACATGGGTGTAGTAAGTCGAATCATCCGCGTCTCGTGACAAGAACGACTGTACTGTTCCATCAGAACCCTTGACCGTAATGTCAACCGGAATCCCTGACGGCAGGTAGGTTTTAGCCATTTGCGCAACAAATTGGGTAAAACTGGTGATTTCAGTAGTGCTATAGAACTGGGTTGAAATATTAACATGCATCCCCTGCATGGTCTTACCCTTATATTGTGCTTGAGCCGTCACACCTGCTAAGTTAGGGAAGAAACTTTGGGTTTTATTCTTGAAACTTTCAAATGACGTTTCATCATTTGAATTAGGCAGACTGGAGGTATCGGTTGCGGGGAAAACCACGCTTTTGACATCCGTATCCGTCCAAGAACCAATAGAGGTACCAGAACTGCTCAAAGTATAAGCATAAAACGACCCGCCAACTAAACTGTCATTTGGTGCTTGTTTATACATACAGATTAAAATCGGAATATTATTGCCTACCGCTGATTTTTGTCTTAAACGAGCTAAGACGGTAGCTGCTACCTTTTTCCCTTCAGCCACCATGGTTGCATTGGAAATGGTGGTGGTATAAGTAGCACCATATTCAACTTTTTGATAGTAATCCTTTTGGTTCATCCCAATCCCAATGGTAATGCCAGCCAAAGTCAAACTGCCATTTTTTTCCTGCATGTAATCTTGTTCTTCAATCTGCTGAACATAAATCGGATTACGCTTATCAGCATCGGTTTTTCCGTTATCAACGGGGTTTAAGCCATCGGGGTTACTGTTTGATTTGCGGTCCAGCCAGTTGATAAGCGTGGCCTTATTTAAAATCTGTCCTTCTCTAAAAATATAATTCTTCGTAGAAAATTGTTCTTTGGATAAATTAGTCAATCCCGCTTCAAAACTCTTTAAATTGAGAATATTTTCAGAATTTTGATAGACCCCAATCCCACGAGCTTTGTTGGTCAAATAGCGGCCGTTTTTAATAACCCCTTGATAATAAGTACTATCGGTTTGACCGGTGGTTTGATAGCCTTTTTTGCTAGTTGTCGTCGTTTGGCTGGTCGTTCCTCCTGACGTTGCTTGGCCTAAATTGCCGCAAGCAGTTAAAAGCAGGGCTGTTGCACACATAACCGCTGCAACCAGTTTTTTCTTCATCATTATTTTTCTTCCTCCATCTTTTGCAGGAATTCTTCTTCATTCATAATTCTAGTTCCCAAAGTTTGCGCCTTAGCCAATTTTGAACCGGCATCATGTCCGCAAATCAGCAAGTCTGTTTTTTTCGACACGCTGCCGGTAACTTTAGCGCCATGCGCTTCTAAATAAGCTTTGGCATCGCTACGCTTAATGTGGTCCAAGGTACCTGTCAAAACAACCGTCAAATTGCTAAAACTGCTATTTTGAACTTGACTATCATTACCTGTTCCCAGATAAGTTAAGTTGACACCTACAGCCTTAAATTCAGCCATTAAGTTTTGAACAGCCGGCTGGGCAAAATAAGTCGCTACACTGTCAGCAATAATTTGCCCTAAATTATCAATCGCTGTTATTTCATCAACGCGGGCCTGCATTAAATGATTGCTATCTTTAAAATGAGCAGCCAAAATTTGCGCCGCTTTAGTGCCGACATGGCGGATACCTAATCCAAACAGCAGGCGTTCCAAGGAATTTTCACGACTGCGGTCAATGGCATCTAACAGTTTTTGGGCTGATTTTTCTTTAAATTTATCCAGGGTTAACAGCTGCTCAAAGGTTAATTTATATAAGTCAGCCGCATCATGAATAAAGCCTTTGCTAAACAGCTGGTCAATAATGCGCGGCCCCAAGCCGCCAATATTCATCGCATTCCGGGAAGCAAAATGCGCTAAGCTTTCCTTGATTTGGGCGGGACATTGCGGATTAATACATCTTAAAGCAACCTCATCATCCAAATGCACCAGCTCAGCTTGACAGGCGGGACATTGGGTTGGAATGGCATAAGGCTTAGCATCTTCAGGTCTTTTAGCCAAGACAACTTCAGAAATTTCGGGAATGATATCGCCTGCCTTGTGCAATTTAACCGTATCTAAAAGACGAATGTCTTTATCTTTCAAATAATCAGGATTGTGCAAACTGGCTCTTTCAACTGTTGTTCCGGCTAAAATAACCGGATCCATAACAGCTGTGGGCGTCACCACCCCCGTACGGCCTACTGTCCACTCAATGTCTCTGACGATTGTTTCTTGTTCATCTGGCGGAAATTTGTACGCGATTGCCCACTTCGGCACTTTGATCGTATTGCCAACTTTTTCATGCACACTAAATGGTTCGGCTTTCAGGACAATCCCGTCAATATCATAGGTCAAATCAGGCCGCTTTTTTTGATATTCATCAATGTAAGCTTCAATTTGTGCTCTGCCTTGACAAACGCGGGATTCTTGGTTGACTTTTAGGCCCCATGAAGCCATGAGATTTAAAGCCTCACTTTGCGTTGTAACGCCGAATTTTTCCGGTTCCATTAAATAATAAATGAAAGTGCTCAAATTTCTTTTGGCAGTTACGCTGGTATCAAGTTGCCGTAAAGAACCAGCAGCCGCATTGCGCGGATTGGCGAAAATCGGCTGTCCCTTTTTTTCGCGGGCTTCATTTAAAGCAACAAAGGCTTTTTTAGGCATATAGCACTCACCTCTGACTTCAACTGTCACCGGCTTGTTTAACTTCATCGGGATAGCCTTGATGGTTTTTAAATTTTCGGTAATATCTTCGCCAATCAAGCCATTCCCCCGCGTCGAGCCTTTGACAAAAAGCCCATTTTCATACGTCAATGAAATGGCCAAGCCGTCAATTTTTAATTCACAGCTGTAAGGAAATTCACTGCCGCTGGCTTGATACAGGCGCTCGCTAAAATCGGCCAGCTCAGCTTTGGAAAAAACATCACCTAACGATAACATCGGAATTTCGTGGTTCACTTTTTCAAAGCCGGTTAAAACCTTGCCACCAACCCTTTGCGTCGGTGAATCCGCCGTCTTAAGCTCAGGAAATTTCGCTTCTAAACTAAGTAAGCGCTGGTAAGCAGCATCATAGACATGATCTTCAACTGAAGGATTATCATCAACGTAATATTCTTGACTCCATTTATTCAATTGTTCCTTTAATTGTATAATTTCAGCTTCAGCTACTGTTTTATCCATCTTGCATCCTTTCTAAATTTTGGTGATTGGTGCAAAAGCAGCTAAAAGACGTTTAATGCCCTTGCCGGCAAAAGCAACGTCTAATTCCATGCTTTCACCCTGACCGTTAACTTTAACGACCGTTCCCTGGCCCCAAGCTTTATGCTGCACCTTATCGCCCACATTCCACGTCTTTTTGTCAGCACCTGTTGTTTGCTGCGAAACTGTAGTCTTCTTAATAAAAGGCTTGTCAAATGGATGTGCTTCAAAGGTTTGTGTTTTAGCTGGGCTGACAACTTCATTAGCTTCGTCAAGCAAGCTATCGGAAATTTCACCGATAAAACGCGAAGCGCTATTTTGCTGAGTACGACCATAAAGCATCCGTGAAAAAGCATTGGTGAGGTATAATTTTTCCTCAGCTCGAGTAATTCCCACATAAGCCAAGCGACGCTCTTCTTCGAGCTGCGTTTCATCAGCAACAGCGCGGCCTAGTGGGAAAATGCCTTCTTCCATCCCTACTAAAAAGACGACTGGAAATTCCAAGCCTTTAGCCGCATGCAGTGTCATCAAGGTCACGACATCATCGGTTTCATCAACCCCATCTTGATCAGATACCAAGGCTAAATCAGCTAAAAAGTCAATAAAAGGATCGCTATCTTCATTTTCCGGTTCCCATGTTTCATCAAATTGTTTAGTAACCGTCAAAAATTCACGCAAGTTTTCTAAGCGTCCTTGTGCTTCCAAATTATCAGCATCTTCTAAAGCCTTTTGATAGCCGGTCTGCTTTAAGATTTCTTCCGTCATTTCTGTGACCGACAATTTTTCTTCCTGTTGCTTGAATTTTTCCAGCATATCGCAAAAAGCTGCAATTTTGTTGCCGGTCCGCGCCGGAATATCCGTCAGCACAATATTTTTACCGGCATCAAATAGAGACATCCCATGCATATCAGCGAAAGTTTGCAATTTGGCCATTGATGTAGCTCCAATCCCGCGTTTGGGTTCGTTAACCACCCGCATAAAAGACATCGAATCATGCGGATTTGAAGCTAAGCGCAGGTAAGCTAAAATGTCCATAATTTCCTTGCGGTCATAAAAACGGTGGGCTCCCACTAATTTATAAGGAATATTGGTCTTCACAAATGTTTCTTCCAACGTTCTTGACTGGGCGTTTGTTCGGTACAAAATGGCAAAGTCGCGGTAATTACGGCCTTGTTTAAGTCCCGCTTGAATTTGTTTAACCACAAAAGCTCCTTCATCGTTAGCATTTTGCGCCCGATAATAGGTAATTTTATCGCCTTCATTATTTTGCGTCCACAAAGTTTTGGCCTGTCTTTCCAAATTATGCTCAATCACTTCGTTGGCAGCTTGCAGGATAACCTTGGTAGAACGGTAATTTTGTTCCAATTTGATGACAGTCGCATCAGGATAATCCTGTTCAAAATTCATAATATTTTTCATATTAGCACCCCGCCAACCGTAAATACTTTGGTCGGCGTCCCCTACAACACACAGGTTGCGATAACCTTGCGCTAACATATTGACCAAGCGGTATTGTGCTTCGTTGGTATCTTGATATTCATCGACATGAATATAGTGGAACTTACGTTGATAATATCCTAAAGTATCATCATCTTGTTCAAACAATTGAATCGTCTTCATAATCAGATCATCAAAATCCATGGTTTGATTTTTGTGCAATTCTTCTTGATAAATCTTATAGGCATTGGCAATGTTTTCCGCCATAAAATCTTTTTCCATCTGAGCTTTTTTCAAAGCTGTCTCAGGTTCGATGAGGTCATTTTTCCAATTCGAAATCGCAGCTAAGAAAGTGCGCGGATCAAACTGCTTGGTGTCAAGATTTAAGGTATCAGCTACAATGTGCTTCATCAAAGTCTTCTGTTCACTAGGGCTGCCAATCGTAAATGAGCGGCTAAAACCGATTTTTTCAGCATCTCGACGCAAAATGCGCACACACAGAGCGTGGAACGTTGAAACCCATACATCCTGCGAACCTTCACCAACGAGTTTATCAATTCTTTCCCGCATTTCTTTAGCAGCTTTATTGGTAAAGGTAATCGCTAAAATATTCCAAGGGTTGACATTTTCATGTTCAATTAAATAAGCTACACGATGCGTTAAAACACGCGTTTTGCCACTGCCGGCACCTGCCATAATAAGCAGCGGACCTTCAGTACACATCACCGCTTCTGACTGCTTGTCATTCATCCCGCTCAATAAATTATTTTGCGTCACCTTGTTCAATCCTCTCTAAAAATAATCAATCATTTCTTATTATAGCAAAAAAGCCCTCTAACTTCTTTTAAAATTAACTAAAAACAAAAAGCCTGGACCAAGTAGGTCCAAGCTTATTTTTATTCTTCTGGCAATGCATCCCAAATACCAGTACTTTCAACCTGCAAAGCAGCTTTTTGAGCACTGGAAGCCGCTACTAAAACATAGCCTTCCCTTTCAACTGGACGCAATGTTTCAGGAATTCGGAAAACACGATATGACCAATTGTCCTTTAAGGCCCATTGCAAACGGACCTTATCACGATCTTTGGTGGAAACTAAGACCATCGCACTAGGCGTGGTTAGCTGTGCTTCTTTTAAAGGCATATTAATCAAAGCACGCACATGTTCTTCAAACATCGATACACTGGAAGCTTGATCAAAAACATAGCCGGCTACACTTAAAGTCGGTACGAGCCGCTTAACATATAAATTTTTTTCATCAGTCATAAAGAAAGCCACCTGCATCACACCGACATATTTTAAGTTATCAGCAATTGTTTGTGCAATTCTTTTAGCTTCAGCTTCAACGTCCGGTTCAATGTCAGCTGGCGCTAAACTTTCATGCAAAACGCGGTCGCGGTAAATATTTTCAACCATTGGGAAAAATTTCACCTGACCTGAACTGTCGCGCGCCATAAAGAGTGACAATTCTTTTTGACTTTCCACCCAAGATTCTAAAATATAAGTGCCATAATCAATAATATCAGCACATTTCACAATATCAGCCTGCTTTTTGATAATCCTTTGCCGACTTTTACCGAAGCCTTTTTGAATCGGCTTTAAAACACAAGGATAGCCAATCGAACTAATTTCTTGGTAAATATCATCCATACTGATGATTGTTGCATAAGGCGCAATATTCAAATTTAAGCTTTCAAAAAAAGCTCTTTCTAAAAGACGGTCTTGCGTAATTTCTAAAGTATTGCGGCCTTGCGGAACCTTTGTAAACCGTTCTAAAAAGGCAATTACTTCTGAATTAAGATATTCAGATTCATATGTTACTAAATTACAACGTTGGGCAAAATCTTGCAATTTATCTTTTTCAGTCAACTTACCCACGATTTTTACATCAGCCTCTGCTAACGTCGGTACACTTTGACTGCTGCAATAAGCAGCTACCTTAAACCCCATCTGCTTAATAGCACGGGCCAGCATAATGCCATTTTGACTATCACCGATAATTCCGATTGTATCGCCTGGCAATGCAATGAGATTTTCCATGTTGTCACAACCTTTAACTTTTCTACTTAGTCATATTTTACCACAAAAAAATTAGTAAATAAAAAGGCTGGTCCCCCCAGCCCTTTTATTAATCATCCGCTGTATCTGTTGTTGCGTCAGTCACCGACTCCAAAGCGCCCGTAACTTTATTGAAGTAATAAACTTTACCATTGATTGTTTGACTGCCATAAAGCATATGTCCTTGACTGTCATAGTAAACCGTCTTATTTTGGCCATAGCTTGACAGGTTTTGGAAACC
>FOCC01000027.1 GCA_900110005.1 Ligilactobacillus sp. WC1T17
TACTGCTTGATAAGTGGCTAATGATTTTAAACTAGCCCCTCTAGCATAACGTTTATCTTTAATAGGACTGGCTGAAGCAATGGCAACCCCTTGATTAGAGCATAAAACAGCCCGGCCGGTTTTACCAATTTTAAGGTTCTTCAAAGGACGTTCAATAGTATCAAAAGATACATCAAGACTAATAACCGTCGTTTTGCCGCTTTGATCTTTGAAAGCATACGATGCCGTCAACAAATAATCACCGGTTGCTGCATCTTTATATGGCAAAGTCCATTGCACTGTATTCATATGTTTAACTGCCTGCTTATACCAAAGGCGGCTTTTTACCTTGTAGTCAGAAGGAAGATTAGAGGTTCCTTCGTACTTGCCTTCACTATTACCAACTGTCATCGCCATAAAGGAATCATTACTGTTGACAATTTCTTTTTCATTTTCTAACAAAACCTTACTTTCCATCTTGCCTGATTGGAAGACGGTATATTTGGCGGTTTGCTTTAACACTTTAGCCGTTGATGATTGCAAATGTTCTCTTTCTTCTTGCAAGAGGTCTACGGCCCCTTGTTTTGAAAGATTGTTTCTTGAAATAAGGTTGCTCTTGGTTGATTGGTAGTTACCATAACTGGAGATAACCAATGGTACTAGTCCAATAACTAAAAAAGCAATCATGATAATACGACCTAATGATTTCGTCTTTACTTTTTTCATAAGCGTACTTCCTTTCCGATATTATAAAAAGCAATCACTCTCTTGATAATTACTTACTATTTCTTTAATTATATCTTATTATTGAATAAATTACTTATAAATAATTTATTTAACGCTAAATTATCCCTTTTTCTTCTTTTTTAGGTTAAGCCTAACTTAATCAGCGCCTTTTTTCGCTAGCAATCAAAGTTTTTTGGATATTTTATGCTTTTTTGTAAATTTTATTGTAAAAATAGCATAAAAAAATCTAGTTCATGTAACCAGAAATAGATTTTAATTTTTAGTCTCTTAAGTTAATGTCTAACTTACCCGTTTCACCTTTGAGCTTATCGGAAATGTCGCGCAATTCAGCAACATGCCCGGTAAATTCATCCATCGTTGCCAAAACTTCTTCGGAGTTGGCCGATACTTCCTGGGTCCCAGCGGCATTTTCCTGCGTGGAAGCCGAGATTGTTT
>FOCC01000006.1 GCA_900110005.1 Ligilactobacillus sp. WC1T17
CTATAAAGGTGGTGATAGCTAATGATGTTTGAAATGATTTTGCTTGATAATAACGATAAATCTGTAACATATGAAGTTAGGAATCATGATAAAAATATAAAAATAGATAATATCACAGTTAATAAACACGATAAAAGCTATGTACTTGAATCAGGAAAAAAGATTGATAATCAATTTATTAGCGCCACTTACAGGGTGATTTTGAAATGTTTGGAGGATGGAAAATATCCCAAGTCATATGCAAATGGCTGGGGATAGATAAGGCGGATTAATAATTTTAAGACGACTATTGCTAGTCGTCTTTTTTATGCCCTTTTTCCGAGTTGCAGGGCTAAAAAAACAGCCGAGATTACAGGCTCCCAGGCCTTAAAACGTGAGGTACATCATGGACGATGCAACAGTAACAGATGAAACAGTAGCTGACGTAAAGGCAACGGCAACTGCTCCGGAACAAAAGAAAGTTGACGCCGATGAGATTGTTAAAAAGCTTCAAAAGCGCATTGGATTGGAACAATCAAAGAAGAACAGTTACAAATACGACCCTCTAAAATTGGAGGGTCGTTAAACTTAAAACCTTTATTAATTTATCCATCTTGAAACTTGAAAGGTGTGTTATAATTTGTGTACACCAATTTCGGGGAATCTCTTCCCCTACTCTTGGTATTTAATTATTTGAAGAACCTAGTTACAATGTCTATCAAGTTATCAATCAAATTGACTACCACATCTATTATCATGATATAACTGATAAGTTTTTTGTAATCAGGTTCTTTTTTGCAAATACGACCCTCCAAAATTGGAGGGTCGTTAAACGTAAAACAGTGGAAGGGTGAATGAATATGGGAAGGAGTACATATGTCAGTTCCAAAATATGATGAACTAATGAAACCATTGCTTCTGGCAGTACAGGACGGCGGCATTTATAAGATCAAGGATGTCACTGCCACGCTAGCTCATCAGCTAAATTTGTCATCAGAAGATATGGCAGAGATGCTTCCCAGCGGGAGACAGACGGTATTCAAAAATCGTGTGGGTTGGGCAAAGACCTATCTGAAAAAGGCAGGCCTACTGGACAGCCCTGCCCGTGCAACGATTGTAATCACTGAAGCGGGGAAGAAGGTAGTTGCTGAAAACCCGAAGACAATAGACGCTAAGTATCTGGAGCGCTTTCCTTCATTCGTTGAGTTCAAATCAATTCCTGTATCAACAGAGGATGGTGGAGGGAATCCGACAGCAGAAGTTTCTAAAGACCTGACACCGGATGATCAGTTGGAAGATGCCTACAAGGAGATCAATGATAGTCTTGCATCTGATCTGCTTACAGAAGTTTTAAAAATACCGCCATATACGTTTGAGAAGTTCGTTGTCGACCTGCTACTTAAGATGGGATATGGGAAGGCAGATTTTGGAAGCCATGCAACAGTGGCATCAGGCGATGATGGAATTGATGGAATCATCATGGAGGATAAGCTTGGCTTTTCTCTCATCTACATGCAGTCAAAGGAGTGGGCGGTTGATAAAGTTGTAGGTCAGCCTGATATACAAAGCTTTGTGGGGGCAATAGCGGGAAAGAAAGGCGATGGTCTTTTTGTGACGACCGCGAGGTTTTCACAAAAAGCAAAGGATTACGCACATTCGCACCATATCATACTTATTGATGGAGAGCGTCTTGCCAATCTGATGATTGAGTATAACTTCTGCGTATCGACTCGAAAGACATTTGAAATAAAGGCTGTTGACACAGATGCGCTGGCAGAATATCAGGATGATTGAATATTTTAACAAATACGACCCTCCAAAATTGGAGGGCCGTTAAACTTAATTGTACATAAATGGTACTATATGCAGGCAGACAAACATAGGCACATATTTTCTAACATCGTGTCATATATTATGCGGGATTTATTTACCTAATTATATGTATTGCCCGGTAATGCTCTCATTAAACTGTTTGATTTCGTCAGGAGTGCCACCCGCAACAATCCTGCCACCCTCTTTTCCACCTCCCGGTCCCATGTCGATAATGTAATCGGCATTTTTTATCACATCGAGATCATGTTCAATAACCACTACAGTAGCGCCGTGATCAATCAAAGTCTGAAAAACATGCAGCAGTGTCCTCACATCCTGTGGATGCAGTCCGATCGTCGGTTCATCAAAAACAAATACCGAGTCGCTCTGTCCTTTCCCCATCTCGCTGGCAAGTTTTAAACGCTGCGCTTCACCGCCGGAAAGTCCCGGCGTTTCCTCCCCGAGAGTCAGATAACCGAGCCCTAAGTTGTGCAGCACCTGCAGCCGCTGCTGCACGAGTTTAAGCCCGCCGAGTGCGTGCAGAACTTGATCCACACTCATATTCATCAGCTCCGGCAGGCTGTATTCCTGTCCATCCTTTGCCTTGCGGCGGATTTCAAAAGCTTCCTTTCCGTACCGGGAGCCCCGGCAGTCCGGGCAGGGAATCTTCACATCAGGCAGAAACTGAACGTCCAGTGAGATTTCCCCTGTTCCGTCACAGGTCGGACAGCGGAGCTTTCCCGTATTATAAGAGAAATCTCCTGCCTTGAAGGAGCGTTCCTTTGCGTCCTTTGTTTTCGCATAAACTTTTCTGAGTTCGTCGTGGACATTGGCGTACGTCGCCACGGTCGAGCGCACATTGATGCCGATCGGCGTCGCATCGATCAGTTTGACCTGTGTGATACCTTTCGCTTCAATGCTTTTCACATGTGACGGCATCCTCTGCCCGCTGATCTTTGCCTTCAGCGCCGGGATCAGGCTTTCGAGCACCATCGTCGTCTTTCCCGAACCGGAAACGCCCGTCACCACGGTAAGCCGTCCCATCGGTATCCGCACATCCAGAGGATGCACCGTATGAATCTCCCCTGTTTCCAGATGTATAACACCTTTCTCAAACATCGAATCTGTCTGCAAAACCGGACGGATTCTTGCTTCATACTGATCGGATAGGAACGGCCCGATGACAGACTGCGGATTCTTCGAAATGTCTTCGATTGTTCCCTCGGAAATCACCGTCCCGCCGTCTGCTCCGGCTCCTTTTCCCATCTCGATCATCCAGTCAGCATGCTTCAAAACCTGTGTATCATGATCGACAATGATAACGGAGTTCCCGTCCGCCCGAAGATCGTCCATTACGCCGGTCAGGCCCTTGAGATTATAGGGGTGCAGACCGATCGACGGCTCATCAAGAACATAGAGAACGCCGGTCGTGCGGTTGCGGACTGCCCTTGCAAGCTGCACACGCTGCCTTTCACCGGTGGAAAGCGTCGAAGCTGCCCGATCAAGCGACAGGTATCCAAGTCCCAAATCCATCAGCCGCTTTGAGACGTCCATGAAAGATTCGCAGATGTTTTCCGCCATGGGACGCATTTCTTCCGGAAGAGAAGCCGGAACACCCTGCACCCAGGGAATCAGTTCCGAGAGTGTCATCGCCGTCGCCTCATCCAGGCCGATACCCAAAAGCCGCGGCGCGCGGGCGGCTTCCGAGAGCCTTGTTCCATGGCAGTCCGGGCAGACGTCTTCTTCCAGATATTTTTCGAGCCGCTTCATTCCCTTCTCGTTCTTGACCTTGGCCAGGGAATTCTTCACCGAATTAACCGCGCTGTAATAATTAAAATCCATTTCCGCAGGTTCCAGCGTATTCGGATTGACGTAGTGGATGTGGTGCTTCTTCAGCTCGCCGTGATAAACAATCTCTTTCTCCTCTGGCGTCAAATCACGAAATGGAACATCTGTCCGCACGCCCATCGTCCGCACGATATCCTTCATCAGTGACCACATGAGCGTTCCCCAGACGACGACTGCACCTTCATCAATTGTCTTAGAATCATCCGGCACCAGCGCTGCCTCGTTCACGGTCTGGGTGACTCCAGTTCCGCCGCAAGTCTTGCAGGCACCGGTGCTGTTGAAAGCAAGCTCCTCCGCGCCGGGGCCGTAGAATTTCGCGCCGCAGACAGGACAGGTGATTTCCTGCATGGCCGCGACCGAAAGAGACGGCGAACAGTAATGTCCGTTAGGGCAGCGGTGACTCGCAAGCCGGGAAAACATCAGCCGCAGACTATTGAGCAGCTCCGATAGTGTACCGAACGTGCTGCGGATGCCGGGAACTCCCGGCCGCTGGCGCAGCGCAAGCGCCGCCGGTACATACCGGACATCATCCACATCCGCCCGTTCCGCCTGCGTCATTCTCCGGCGCGTATAGGTAGAGAGGGATTCCAAATACCTGCGGGATCCCTCTGCATACAGCGCACCAAGTGCAAGCGACGATTTTCCCGAACCGGAGACACCTGCAATCGCTACAATCTCGTTAAGCGGTACATCTACATTGATATTTTTAAGGTTATGAACCTTTGCGCCGCGTACCTCGATATACTTTGGCAGCATCTTCTGTCTGATCTCACCGGACATAACAATTACCTCTTTTCCATTTACTTTTCCCTTCTTGTGATTCATGATCGTTGTTTTGTTCTTGGTATTGATATTGTATCATATTTCAAATCCATATCAAGTACGCAATAAGTGCCTTACCACTATGAAATCTTCTTATATCGCCTATCTCCGCAATCAGTTTAGGTGCCAAGACATCCCCAACACCTCCCATCGCTCGTACAGTTTCATATTCAGGAAGTGTCTTTGCTAGTTCTTTCATTCGTGTTATTATCTTCAGTAAGGTACTGTCGATTTCTCGAAGTACCCTTACTGCTTCCAATACCAGCATTTTGGTCGATGGGGTATTGGCAGGCAATGTTGGGATACCATCAGATGCAAGATCATAAAGCGTAGCTGCTTTTGATCGGTTCTGGTGGTATTTCTTTTCGGCAGCCCAGGAAATATAGTCCTCAATAAAATCTTCTTTGGTCATCGCCGTTATATTATCGAAATGCCAGTACCTCTCTACGAAATCACTTAGTTTGTCCTTCCCGTTGCTCTCACTCCAACTGTGAAACTCCTTCTTTACTCCTGGCATTGTATAATCCAGCATATGCATTAATTCAAGCAGTGCCTTTACGTGAAGCTCCATGTAATGGCAATACTGCCTTCCCAAAAGCTTTAGTTCTGAGTACACATCATCACTTACTTGATGGTTTTCCAAGCGATACCAGTTGTCAATTCCATAGTTCGCGATAGTGATTGAATCCTGCTTATCGGTCTTTACCCTTCTAAGCCCTCTGGATGCATACTCCTTCATTTCAAAAGGATTAATCACAGCCACAAAAAAGTTCTGGTCTTGAAGCACTGACAACATTGGCAGATGATATATGCCGGTTGCCTCCATAACTATACGAATTTCTCCATCCAGCCGCTGAATCATTTGAATCAGATTCTTCAGCTCACTCTCTGTGTGCCTTACCTCAAATGGGCTTGCGACAATCTCCCCATAAAGTTTTAGTATGCACACTGTACTCTTTCCCTTTGAAACATCAATACCTACGCTAATCATGCATAACCTCCTGTACTTGAATTAGTAATTGTTTACCACCCACACTTATTACCATTCATTTTAGTTGGTTACACGAGAGCTTATCCCTACCTGCTTAAGCGAATACTTATAATAAGGGGTTGGCTGACAGTTTTTAATGCCGGATGTAATAATCCAAAAAGCTTCTCGCCATACCAATTACTCCCCTTATTATAAAAATAAGTGCAGATGTCAGAGGTAATTACTCTCTAACAACTACACTTTTATGGTACTAAAAGCTCCTTTCAATGACAGTCGTGTTGTTCGTTATCACTGAAAGGAGTGTTCGTTTCCAATTATACCGTTAATTAATGATGCTTACATAAACTACCACAATTTCGATATTTATGTAAGTCCAAAAATTCCATGTTGCCTCGATTCCGAAAGCTTCAAGTAGTTAGGTGCGGACATTGATTGGTAAATGGTCCAAGAAAATGTCAGCACCCCCGATGTAATCCGGCACAGCCAGACGCGCTATTTTACATTTACGCATCATGAACTTTAATGATTGTTTTCCCTTTGGAGCCGCCTCGCTTTACCTTATCCAATGCCTCATTTACCTGATTCAGGCTGAATACAGCGTCAACAGAAGTTTCCAGCGGATGATCCTTGTCAAAAAAGCCGGCTATCTTTTCCAACTGATTCCCATCCTCATGTACAAAGAGGAAATCATAGGTCTGGTTCTTTGCCGCCGCCATTTTGTCATACTTTCTTCCGGCCAGCTGAAAAAGTATTTTCTTAATAAGCGGCATCCTGCTTCTTTTTGCGAACCTGCCATTTGGCAGTCCTCTTAGAGATACCAGATTGCCGCCATTTTTCAACACCTTAAATTCATCAGGAAGCGCACGGTCGCCAAGCGTATCAAGAACATGGTCGACATCGGCTAAAACATCGACGTAGTTTTCTTTTTTATAGTCAATGAATTTCTCGGCGCACAGTTTTCTTACCCGTTCTTCATTTTCCGCACTGCCATTTGTATAAACATGCAGTCCAAGACTTCTTGCTATCGGGATCGCCATCGCACCAAGACTTCCTGTTCCTCCGGAAATGAACACGGATTCTCCCGGTTTAACCTGCATGATCTCGAAGGCCTGCATCGCTGTAAGAGCAGTAAGTGGAACTGTTGTCGCCTCCTCAAAGGACAGATTGTCCGGAATATGAGCCAGAGCAGATTCTTTCACTGCGGCATACTCCGCAAATGCACCGATCTTTTTAAGCGGCATCCTGCCATACACCCGGTCACCGGCTTTAAAACGTGTTGCTTTCTTCCCAGCTTTTTCAACAATCCCGGAAAATTCATTTCCAATAATGAGCGGCACCTTATAAGGAACGATCAGTTTTACTTCCCCGCGGATGATCATATTGTCCAGCGGATTCACGCCCGCCGCCATAATATGCACAAGGATTTCATCATCCTCCGGAACAGGTACCGGAAGATCCTGAATTTCCAGATCTGTGCCCTTTTTGTCATAATGAGTTAAAACTGCTGCCTTCATTGTATGGCCTCCTTGTTATTCTTCCTGATATATTCCTGCATATTGCCAATACAGTCTGCGAGCGTCATGCCCTGTAATCTTTTTTCCACACTTTCTTCCATGTCCCGAAACATACCTCCGAGAACCGGTCGGATATTATGCCCGACAATACAGGCATCATTCGGATTCTGATGGAGATCAAACAGATGCAGGTTGTCTGTCTTCATGACGGCCCTGTAGATATCAAGTAGAGAAATATCTTCCGGCTTCCTGACAAGCCGGAAACCACTGACTCCCCGGCGCCCCTCTATGATTCCGGCTTTACTTAATCTTGTGGTAAGTTTCCGGATATAGCTTGCATTTGTACCAACGCTTTCCGCAATCTGATCAGAATTCATGGGAGTCTCTGATTCAGAAATCAGAATCAAAGTGTGAATGGAAGATGAGAATTTTGTATCCACCGTCATACCTCCACCGTATAAGTCGCGATATACTCTGTGTCTTCCGGAGTCTGGATGCCCTTCTCTAGATAATCTCTCACCTGGTTCAGTGTCTTCTCCGGAATTGCCTGTTCCTTATATGTTCGAACGCTCTTTCTATTTCTAATAATTTCTGTATTCATTTCATTTCTCGCTTTCGTTGTTATACCTGTATCTGATACAAATACATTATCAGATGTGATTATCTGTGTCAATAATCACTTACTGTCAGTTTAAAGGGCATACTACCCGCGGTTGATCCACAGCAAAACCGCAAATGAGGAACGAAATATCGTAATCATGTTTGTCCAGGCGAAGGGCAGACTGAATATAATATCGATTGCTGCCCTCAGGCTTTACTGTAATAGCCTCATAGCTCTCATTGAGCTTATTTACTCTGTTTACAGTGATGTCAACCTCAGTTCCCTGCTCATAAAATTATTCCGTGCTGATGGTTATCTTAACATCTCCATTAGAAAGAAGCTCTGCCATCTCTGCCTCATCCTTATCAGATATATGACCAAGCCTTGTGTATGACCAGCTGTTGGAGCCATAGAACACTACCATCTGATTGCCCGAATAAAGTACGATGTCACCTGACCTCGTTGTTGTCTGTTTATCATCTCGTGGCAAGCTCTGTCCTATGGAACCCACCTGTTCAAAACCGCCATACATTGACATCTGAATGGTAATATCACCATCTTTAGCCATATCCCGCAGTCTCTCTACAGCCTGATTGTCTTCCCAATCTACATTAACTTTTGTATCGCCGATTTTCATTGTCATAGAACTATCTCCAATAGCTTCATCTGCTGCTGATTCATCTTTTTCTGATGTTGATATTTCAGTTACTGCATTCTGATTTTCACCGGATTTTATTGTATTTCCTGAACAGGCGCTCATACAAAACATGATTGTCATACAGAATGCTATCAAAATCATGTTTTCTTTCATATCAAGCATCCTTTATTTCAAATTCTCCTTAAAGAAGCTCTCTAGCTTGTCAAATGGAATATAATCCTTATCTCCGCCATCATATAGATCTGTATGCACCGCATCAGGAATTATCATAAGTTCTTTATTATCAGCATACTTGCTGTCTTTTACCATATCTGCATATGCATCCTTTGAGAAATAACATGAATGAGCCTTCTCTCCATGAACAAGTAAAACTGCACTTCTGATCTCGTTGCTATATTTAAGAATTGGCTGATTAACAAAGGATTCACAACCGATTACATTCCAGCCACCATTAGAATTAAGGCTTCTCTTGTGATAACCTCTGTCAGTCTTGTAGTAATCATAGTAATCTTTTACAAAGAAAGGCGCATCCTCAGGAAGTGGGTCTACAACTCCGCCGCCAAGCTTATACTCACCTGCCTTAAGGTCTTCAAGTCTCTGAGCGCACATGGCAGCCCTCTTCTGATACCTTGCTTCTTCGCTGTCCTCTAAGTCAAAATATCCATTAGCATTTACTCTTGTCATGTCATACATTGTCATTGCAGCTGTAGCTTTGATCCTTGTATCAAGAGCTGCTGTATTTACAGCCATGCCGCCCCATCCACAGATACCGATGATTCCAATCCTGTCAGGATCTACTTTTTCATTAAGTGAAAGGAAATCAACTGCAGCCATGAAATCTTCTGTGTTGATATCAGGAGATGCCATATATCTTACGTTCCCACCGGACTCTCCTGTAAATGATGAGTCAAATGCTATTGTTAAGAATCCTCTCTCTGCCATTGTCTGAGCATAAAGACCTGAGCACTGCTCTTTAACTGCACCAAATGGCCCGCATACAGCAATTGCAGGGAGCTTACCATCTGCATTCTTTGGAACATACATATCCGCTGCAAGAGTGATTCCATATCTGTTTACAAATGTGACTTTGCTATGGTCTACCTTATCACTTTTCTTAAAGGTTTTATCCCATTCCGTTACAAGGTTCAGTTCTTCTTTTCTGATCATTTTACATTCCTCCGTTTTAATTACTTTTCTTTTTGAATCTGTCTTATCAAAAAATCCATGTTATCAACTTTCTTCTGACTGTCATGAAGTTCGTCCATCAGATGGCACCGGCATTTTCGTAAATCCCGAAGTAATATTTCGGTATCGCCTTCTTCATACATTTTCTTCATGAAGCAAATCTGTTTATCGTCACAGCCCATGTCAGTAAGGCTTTCAAGAATCTTTTTGGTTTCCATCTTTTTTGCTCCTTCTGATTTTATAGTAAATCCTTGACCAGGTTTTCGCTAATGAATAAAATAAATATCATGATATTCGTTTTTGGAATAACACTTTAATCGTCAACTTTTAGGAGTTTTTCATGGAAATAAAAAATCTCAGATATTTTCTTGCAGTTGCAAGGGAAGAAAATATGTCAAAGGCTGCTGAGCAGCTTCATGTATCACAGCCTACTCTTTCAAAGACATTAAAATCATTAGAGGAAGAACTTGGGAAGAAATTGTTTGTAAGGCACAGTTTCAGCATTTCGCTTACGGACGAAGGGATGCTTCTACGTGACCGCGCACAGGATCTTGTGGCTATGTCAGATAAGATCGAACAGGAATTTAGTTCCCTGGATGATATAACAGGTGGGGATATTTATTTTGGACTGGCCGAGAGCTATCAGATAAGATATCTTGCCAGAGAGATCTATAAGTTAAAAGAAAAATACCCCAACTTCACTTATCATATAACCAGCGGAGATACTGAGCAGGTTACTGAAAAGCTTGATAAGGGCATTTTAGACTTTGCTGTACTATGTGAAACACCTGACAGCAATAAATATGAATATGTTAAGTTTCCGGAAGCCGATGTATGGGGAGCAATCATATCTTCATCTCATCCCCTTGCAAAGAAAAAATTCATCCATGTCTCTGACCTGATAGGACAACCTCTATTTGTATCTGAACAGAGCTGGAACAATGAGATCAAAGTGTGGGCGAAAGACAAATATCCGGAACTTAAGCTTGAAGGCTCTTTCAGACTATCCTATAACGGCTCTGTATTTGCAAGGGAAAACCTTGGAATACTTCTTACATTTAAAGATCTGATAAATACCGAAGGGACTGACATGGTATTCAGACCTCTTTCACCGGAACTGAAATCAGAGCTATATCTCATTTGGAATAAGTATCAGACCTTTACTCCTATTGCCGGTAAGTTTCTGGAGCAGATAAAAAGGGCTTTCAAGTAATTTTCATGAATATTCCGGTGCGCCGGAGGCGCCTGTCCGGTAACCTGGGAGGCAAGCGTACGGCAGAATGAGAAGCATAGGGCCCCTCATGTGCGGCGGAGCCGCCAGCAATGACAAATACGACCCTCCAAAATTGGAGGGTCGTTAAACTAAAAGCTTCGATTTTCCTTAAATAGCTGTCCTCTGCAATTTTATCCCATTTAATAACTGCTGTCTGAATAAACTGGTTATTCATAATCTTCCCCCCTCTTCCGCCTAAAAACGACCATTCATCTGAAGGAATATTTTTATTTTAGCTATTCGATGTATCAGGCAGGTAGGCTGTAAGTGAATCAACTAAGCTTCTAAGGTTACGGGTTTGGATTAAGACACGACCATTGCCGTAGAATTGGTTAACCAGTCCTTCGCCAGTAGTAAAGCCGAATATTCCGGAAGCAACCTGAATATTGTAGTCCAGACTGCTATCCCAGGCTACAACATGTTCATTGTCAATCGTCAGCGGTCTGTCTTGAGTAACAGTCAATTCTATGATATCGCCGAAAGCCGAGACCAGCATATCACCTTGTCCTTGGGTTTCCATAACAAAAAATCCGCCGGTTCCTCCCAAAAAGGCCCCGTCCATATTTTGCGAAACCATATTATAGGAAACTGAGCTGTCACAAGCTAAAAAGACGCCGGTGTTAAGGCGATATTGGCGGCTGCCAATAGGCAGGTTGACGATTTTGCCGGGAACGGACGGAGCAATACCAATAAAAGCCCCTTCAGCCTGTCCAGTAGCATGGGTCATAAAGAAGCTCTCGCCGCTGGTTAAAGACCGCCCCAAAGCACTGAGTAACCCGCCCAGGCCGCTTTTATTGGTGTTCATCTTTCCTTGCAGTTCAACGTTTGAAGAATAGGCCATTGCCCCGCGTTCAACCTGAATAGATTCGCCATAGCCGAGGTTAACTTGTACAATCGGACAATCAGAATCGCCGAGAATTTGGTAGTCCATAAGATTTCCTCCTAAGATTTTTAGTCGCATTGGGGATTAAGCAATTCGTATTTATACCTAATGCTTTACACCCCCAATCGCACATTTTATTGTTCATCTTTCAAAATGATTTTACTGTTATCATCATAAGGCATACAAATGGAAAATACAAACTATAAAAGCCACGTGATGTGCGGAAGTAAACGCGGTAGTCTTTAAAATCAAGCCAAAATAAGCCTCCACCATATAGGCAGAGACTTATTTTTAAAGTTGAGCGACCTTTCATTTTTGATAAGCCGTATTTGCAACAGACTAGAGATTTGCATATTGAATTAATTCAAACTAATTTTGCTTAATCTAGATATGGTTGGTTTAGTGTCCCAAAAGCTATAAATGTTTTCTATTATAAATAACCGTGAATGAATTCCATTCACGGTTAGCAGTTATTTTCCAATTAGATAAGTATTAACTTGATCTAAAAGATCTTTCAAATTATCATATGTCAGCCGTTCTCTGGCATTTTGGTAGTTAAACCAGCCGGCATTCTTGATTTCTTCAGCTTGCAGGTGCAAGTCTTGATCTTTTGTTAATTCAGCTGTATAAAGGGTCATTTGCTTGCGGTTGCCATTGGGCAAGTCATATTCAGTGTAGACGGAAAAATCAGTTTGAATGGGAAGTTCTAGCGTGGTTTCTTCTTTAATTTCACGTTGAGCCGCTTCTAAAAGGCTCTCATTTTCTTCAATGTGTCCCTTAGGAAAGCCCCAAAAATGTCCTTTATTCATACTTTGCAACAGCAAGTACTGAATCTCGCCTGTTTTTTTGCGGTAAATAACAGCACCGCTGGTAATTTCAATTGCCATAAAAACGCCTCATTTCTTCATTTTATATCATCTTACTCTATATTAAGCCATAAAAAAACACCTGCCAAGCAGGTGTTTTTTTTATCCGCGACTTAAGACCCAGAAGAAGACCAAGAAGACGAAGAATAAAGCATACATTAAAGCTGGTACTTCTTTACCACGCTTAGCAGCAATCATGGTAATAGGGTAAGCAATAACCCCTAAAGCCAAACCATCAGCGATACTGTATGTCAAAGGCATGCCAACCACGATCAGGAAAGCAGGGATAGCAATTTCCAATTTATCCCAGTTAACCTTAGCCAAGTTAGAAGCCATCAAAACGCCGACAATAATCAAAGCAGGAGCGGTAACATGGGTAGTAACAACGGCCAGCAATGGTGAAAAGAACATCCCAAAGATGAAAAGGACACCGGTTGTCACTGCGGTTAAACCAGAACGGCCCCCAACGGCAATCCCAGCAGATGATTCAACATAGGCACCAACAGGGGAAGTACCTAAAACAGTACTAACCAGCATGGCTGAAGAATCAGAAATCAACGCACGGCCAACACGTGGAATACGGCCATCTTTGCCGATGAAACCAGCCTGAGTGGTCAAACCAACTAAAGTACCGGCAGTATCAAAGAAAGCAACCAATAAGAAAGTTAAAATAACAATGACTAATTGGAAGGAATTGATATCACTAATATGCTTTAAAGCAACCCCAAATGTTGGTGATAAACTTGGTGCTGCTGAAACAAATGATGTTGGCAAAGCAGTCAAACCAGTAACAATCCCGAAAATAGTAGCGATAACCATGCCGATAAAGATAGCACCGGGAACATTTAAGACCATCAGCACAGCAATGACGAGCAAACCGACAACAGTAACCCAAGTTTCGCCTGAGAAGCTGCCTAACCCAACTAAAGTTGCACTATTCTTAACAACCAAACCGCCATCTTGTAAACCGATAAAGGCGATAAACATCCCAATACCAGCAGAAATAGCATACTTCAAATCTTGCGGAATAGCATTAATGATAGCTTCACGCAAATAGGTTGCAGACATGATAATAAAGATGACTGCAGCGATAAAAGCACCAGCTAAAGCTGTTTGCCAAGGAATCTTCATTCCGATACATACTGAGTAAGCAAAAAAGGCGTTAATCCCCAAAGAAGGAGCTGTTGCGATTGGGTATTTAGCAACAATCCCCATCATTAAACAGCCAAAAGCTGAAGATAAGGCTGTAGCTGTGAAAACAGCGCCTTTGTCCATACCAGAAGCCCCAAGCACTGTTGGGTTAACGAAAAGAATGTAACACATTGAAATAAAAGTTGTAAAACCAGCCAATAGTTCGCGTTTTACAGTAGTGTCAAGGGTTTTAATATTGCCATCTTCATCCTTGACTTTGAAAAAATAAGACTTAATTGCGTCCACAATAATTCTCCTTTACTTCGGTAATTAATACCGAATTTCTATAATTGCATGGTTATACTATACAACATTCGCAAAAACATGTAAATACCTATTACGCAAATAATTAACGTTCGGATTTTATGAGAGCCTTTTCTTAAAAAAAGCAACATACTCTAAAAAACGTCGTCACGGCAAAAGCCGAACTTTATTGCTTAATTAAAAAATTACCGTACAATACGCTAAAATTTTTGTGTGACTGCAATAATTAAAAGTATCTTGTCATTGTCAGTGCTTTTTTCTAAAAATAATCAGGTACTTTATAACATAATCGACACCGTCAAAATTAGTAAAAACATAGGCTTAATTGAAGCTGGAAAAAAGCTGTTGAAAGACCAGCTTGTTTGATAAACTTGAACTACCTACGATCAAAATTCTTGCCGCTTGTTTTTTCCTTAACAACCTACAATAATTGCAAGCATTCCAACTTATTTGCTCAAAATTATTTGTTATAATAAACTTGCGGTTTCTGCAAGGTGAAATCATAAAAAATAAGTAAAGGAATTGATTGAAATGACCCAAGCTGAACAAGTTCAAGCAATTTTAACTGCCCTAAGCCAAGTCATCGATCCTGAGCTAGGGATTGACATTGTAAATCTAGGCTTAGTCTATGACATTGAACTCAGTGGCAGTACCGCCACTGTTACCATGACTCTAACTACCATGGGGTGTCCTTTAGGAAGCTTTTTAGAAGAAGAAATCAAACGTCAGGTTACCAATGTTGACGGTATCTCAGCTTGCCTAGTAAAAATTGTCTGGTACCCCGTTTGGACCATGGACAGAATTAGCGATCAAGGAAAAATAGCTCTCGGAATTACAGGTGAATAAAATGCAAAAAGTAATTGATTTTCAAGTACCAATTTATGAATTAGCTCAAAAATACCCTGACTTTGTTGATACAATGGTTGACTTAGGCTTTACCAAGATTAAAATTCCCGGTATGCTAACGTCGGTCGGCCGCATCGTCAATCTTAATAAAGGATCACGTGCCATGGGAATTGATAAGGATAAAATTAAAGCAGCTTTTGAAGCTAAAGGATATGAGGTGATTAATTTTGACAACTAACGATGAAAGTTTACAAAGGCAAAAAAAAATTGTCGAAATTTTAAATATGCTCCATCAAGGCGGCGACTTTGATGAAGCCAAAAAAATTTTCAACGACACCTTTGATTCCGTAGATGTCTCCGAAATCACTTCCGCTGAACGACAACTGATTGCCAACGGGTTAAATCCGCAAGAGATTAAAAATCTCTGCAACGTCCATGCTGCCGTTTTCAAGGGCTCTATTTCAAACGACAGCGCAACACCAGCCTTACAAAAACCTGGTCATCCAGTAGCAACGATGAAATTAGAAAATCTGATTATCTCGTCTTTGATTGATGATGAGCTTTTGCCAGTATTAAAGAAATGGCAGCAAGATGGTAAAAATGAAAGCTACCTCACCCGCATGCGCAAAGCTTTAGCCGACTTGGCCACCATCGACAAACACTATACTAGAAAAGAAAATACCCTCTTTCCTTTAATGGATAAATACGGTATCACTGCACCGCCGCAAGTAATGTGGGGCGTCGATGATAAGATTAGAGGCTTAATTAAGCACGCCAACCAACTGGTTAAGCAAGATCCCCTGCCTGATAAATATGAGATTGAAACCGCCATCGAAGCTGCCTGCAAAGAAGTTACCGAGATGATTTTTAAAGAAGAAGCCATCATGATTCCAATGCTCGATGAAGTAGCAACCTCACTTGACTGGCAAATGGTCCGCGAAGATGAGGAAAATATGGAATATACTTTAATTCCTAAACCTATCATGTGGAAGCCGACTACAGCTGAAATTGAAGCTGATAAAAACAAAGATTCTTCTGAAATCGCCAAGGAATTAAACAAGATGGCACAAAATCTAGCCGCCAACCAAAACCTGACTGCAGAAGAAACAGTACCTTATAAAAAAGACCCCGCGTTAGCCGCCGGAGCCCAAGATTTGGCTCAAGCCCAACTGATTTTGCCAGATTTATCGCAAGCGGCGGTTTCCTTCACCTCAGGCGGAAAATTGTCGCCTATCGAAATCGAAGCGATTTTGCGGGCTTTACCGCTTGAATTAACGTTTGTCGATAAAAATGACAACGTTAAATGGTTCACCGGCAATCCTAATCCAATTTTTCCACGCACTAAAAGTGTCTTAGGCCGGTCCGTCTTCAATTGTCATCCGCCTAAAGCCTTACCCCAAGTCAAAAAAATTTTTGCCGACTTTCACGCCGGCAAAGAAACGGTGGTCACCCGCTGGTTTAACCTGCATGATGAAAAATTCATCTACATCCAATACATGGCCATTAAAGATAGCCAAGGCAATTACTTAGGCTGTCTGGAATCGGTACAGGATATCAAGCCATTACGCGAACTAGATGGTGAAATGCGCCGTCCTAACCAAAAATAAGAGGTGTTTTCATGGAAAAAAATGCAATTAAAGAAGCTTTGCTCACTGGAGCCCACTTCAGACGAGCTATTCGCGAATATACCGACCAAAAAATTACTAATGCCGACCTTGATTATATTTTAGAAATCGGCCGCATGAGTCCTTCTTCAGTCGGTCTTTTAGACTGGCGTATTTTGGTCTTTAATGATGGGCAAAGTTGGAATGAAATTAGAAAACATGCTTGGGGAGCTCAAAAGTCAATCGAACATGCCGCTGATACTTTCATCGTCTTTGTAGCCCGCAAAGATGTCCGCTACGACGAATTGCTGACCCAAAATATTAAAGACCGTCACCTAGATCCTGCAGTTGAAGCTAAGGTTTTAAATAACTACCAAAAATTTCAATTAAATGATATGGAGATTCCCCAAAATGACCGGCTAGGCTTTTTTGACTGGGCTGCTAAGCAAACCTACCTTGCTTTAGGAGCAATGATGACTGCTGCTTCAGCCATCGGAATTGATTCTTGTCCGATTGAGGGCTTCAACCGTAAAGAAGTCAATGAAATTTTAACGCAGCAGCATTTAATTGACCCGCAAAAAGAAAGTGCAGCTGTGATGCTATCCTTGGGCTACCGCTTAAAAGACCCTAAACGCCCGCAAGTTAAACTATCTAAAACTGATTTTGCTAAATTTATTAATGATTAACTAGGCCGTCATTATTAATAACCTGCTTGATGAAATAGCAAAGCATTATCAATGAATAGGCATTGCTTTTTAAATGACTTGGCAAAATTCAGACCAAAATTTCCGCTGGCCCTGCAAAAAAAGTTGCTAGTGACCTGCAATGGGAAATTCCTGATGTTGTCATGGTCGGACCGCAAGTCAAATTTATGGTCCCCCGCCTAAAAGAAAGCCTCAAAGACAAGGCTAAAGACGGCGGTGATATTCCCGTCGAAATCATTGATGCACTCGATTACGGTCGTTTAAACGGCTCAACTGTGCTCAAAAGAGCTTTAGAACTGGCTGCAAAATAAAAAAAGATCACATCGCTTGTGATCTTTTTTTATGCATTTAACGCATAGTATAATACGCCATAATTACTGTTGCCAGCTGCTTTTTTTCGTATACTACAGTCATAAATTATAAAAAAGAAGCGATTTACATGACAACATACGCAATTTTAGCAGCTACCGGCCAAATCGGAAACATGACAACTTAATACCTCTTAGATTCAAGCGATGCCAACTTGGTCTTATTCGGCCACAACGTCTTAAAACGCCTGCAAACTTTTTCAAATAATCGGGTTAGTTTTGTTGATGGCGACTTGAAAAATAAAGTGGACTTAACCAAAGCTATCAGGGGGACGATGCCGTCTTTGTAGCCTTTGTGGCTGGCTGACCCGGATATTGTTAAGCCTTTAATCAAGGTCATGGATTGTCACAGAAAATGGCGGCTCTGCGGCGCCGAAGAGGACGGCTGCTGTTTTAGCCAAGGCAGCAGAAAGCGGGCAAGGCTTTAATATCTATGCCGGAGTCGGCTCAATGGATTCCACCGGTTACTCCATGACTCCGCAGATAAGGGCTATGAGAAAGCTTGAGGTTTTTGAAAATAAGCTTTCCTATCATACCGTTTCCGGTGCAGGTCATGACATGACTGCCGTCAAAAAAACACTTGGATTCTATGCAGACCGTTTTTTTAAATAACATGAAAAAGGACCTCTATTACAACCGCAATAGAGGCCCTTTGCTTAAATTGAGCCTGCAGGATGTATGCTTAATCTTTTTAGCTACTTCGTAACCATGGTTTTTACTTTAAAATTTCGAAATAAAAAACGTTTTCTCAAACATTTTAATTTTCTGTTATAATGAATGTATTAAATCTAAGAGGTGATCAAATGCTTAATATTGCTTACATTGGCAACGGTAAAAGTACTAACCGCTACCATGTGCCCTTTGCTTTAAAAAATGGTCGGTTTAACATTAAAACTATCTTTTCACGCCACAATGATTCTCCATGGCCTAAGTTAGCCAAAGTAACTTATACGAATAATTTAGATGATATTTTCAATGATCAAGAGCTTGGTTTAGTCGTCGTTACAACTCCTAGCGCTTTTCACTATGACTATGCCAAAAAATGCTTAGAACATAATAAAAATGTTTTAGTTGAAAAACCCTTTACCCAAACGGTCGCTCAAGCACAAGAACTCTTCGATTTAGCTAAACAAAAGGGGCTTTTTATCCAAGCTTATCAAAACCGGCGCTTTGACAGCGATTTTTTGACAGTCCAAAAAGTTATTGAGTCAAATAAGTTAGGTCAACTCATTGAAGTGGAAAATAATTATGACTACTTTAGGCCTGAAGTACCAGCTAACCAACAATCTTTAACCTGGGAAAATAGTTTCTTATATACCCATGCTTGCCACACGGTTGACCAAATTATCAGCTATTTTGGCAAGCCGCACAAAGTCAGCTATGATGTTCGACAAATTTTAGGTAAGGGCCGGATGAACGATTTATTCGACTTGGATTTTTACTATGACAATCCTTTAAAAGTGTCCATTAAATCCAGCTATTTTAGACTAACCAAACGTCCCAGCTTTGCTCTTTATGGCACCAAAGGTTCTTTTATTAAAGTTACTGAAGATAAACAAGAACAAGATTTAAAGCATTTTTATCTGCCTAGCCCAGATCATCCTGATTTTGGTTTAGATAAACCGGAAGATTATGGCATTTTAACTTATATGGACGCTGACAATCACTATCATCAGGAAAAAATTACCACTGTTTCCGGTGATTATAGTCGTTTTTATGAAGGAATCTATCAAAGTCTTGTCAACCATCGGCCTAAGTTAGTCAGCGATGAACAAACGCTGGCCCAAATCGAAATTTTAGCTAAAGGCTACTCGCTACTGCAATAAATTTATGAATTTTAGCCATTCTTACCTTTTGGGTTTTCATTTTTAGGGTATATTTGCTGTCAGCACCCTTTTTAAATAATTAACCACTTAACCGTAATCTACCCGTAACTAATGAAAATTTTAATCTACGCGATGTGTTTAAAATTATTTATGAGCTTTGCTTACAGCTGGTTTATGTCGGCGTAGCCTATACCACTTTAGATTGGTTTCGCCATCAAAAAGCTGATTTTTCCGCTCCTAAGCAGATGTTTAGCGCTTTTAAGCCTAAAATTTGGTTTAATATCGTCATGATTAACATTTTAACCGACGTTTAGCGCCTGCTTTGGACCTTGCTTTTAATAGTCCCTGGTATTGTCAAATACCTGGCCTATTCACAAGCCTATTTTATTTATAAAAATCAGCCTAAGCTAACCCCCAACCAATGTACTGAAGCTAGTCAAGAATTGGTGGATGGTCATAAAAGAGAACTTTTATTGCTAAAATTAAGTTTTCTGGGCTGGTTTCTTTTAAGTTTAGTCACGTTAGGTTTGGGTTTTATCTGGATCATTTTATTACAATGGGACAATGGCTAATTACTACAATCATTTAACCAAGAAATAGATGTAAACTGCTGCATTAGCGGCAGTTTTTTTGTACAAAAAAAGAGCCTTCATAAAGAAGGCTCCAAGCGCCGGTAAAATCCGGATCTTTACTCAACGCTCAATTATTTTTGATTAAAGTGCGTTTGATGCACCATGGTAAACAATACCACGACGTGAATCAACAGTTACCACTTCGCCATCAGCAATAAGTGATGTAGCGTTCTTAGCACCAACGATAACAGGAATACCCATTGAGATACCAACAACAGCTGCATGTGATGTTAAACCGCCGTTTTCAACAATCAATGCTGAAGACTTTTCGATAGCTGGCAAGTAATCCTTGTCTGTTGTAGATGTAACAAGGATACCGCCTTCGATAGCTTTCTTGTTTGCTTCATCAGCAGATGTAGCAACAACTGTCTTACCGATAACTGTTTCATCGCCAACACCTTGGCCTTCAACAAGCTTTGAACCGATAAGTTGAATCTTCATAACGTTGGTTGTACCTTTTTCGCCAACAGGAACACCGGCTGTGATTAAGATCAAGTCGCCTTCCTTAGCAAAGCCAGCCTTCTTAGCTTCTTCTGTAGCTAAGCTGAACATTTCATCAGTAGAAGCTGGTGTTTCAGCAACAACTGGGTAAACGCCCCAATTGATAGAAAGGCCACGACGAGTACGTTCGTCAAATGTAACAGCCAAGATGTTTGCATCTGGACGGTACTTGGAAATCATACGTGCTGTATGACCTGACTTAGTAGCAGCAACGATTGTCTTGATGTTCAAGTTGTTTGCTGTTTCAGCAACGGCACGGCCGATTGCTTCAGTAACGTCTGTCTTGTCAAAGTCATTAAGTGAGAATGACTTGTGTTGACGCAAAGCATTTTCAGCCTTAACGTCGATACGAGCCATAGTAGCAACAGCTTCTACAGGGTAGTCACCGTTTGCAGATTCACCAGAAAGCATTGTTGCATCAGTACCATCAAAGACAGCGTTAGCAACGTCAGATGCTTCGGCACGTGTAGGACGTGGGTTTTCTTGCATTGAGTCAAGCATTTGTGTAGCTGTGATAACAGGAAGACCTAAAGCATTGCACTTCTTGATTAATGACTTTTGTACCAAAGGAACGTTTTCTGCTGGAATTTCAACACCCATGTCACCACGAGCAATCATCAAACCATCAGAAACTTTCAAGATATCATCAATATTGTCGATACCTTCTTGTGATTCAATCTTAGGGAAGATTTGAACATGTTCCATGTGCTTTTCTTCCAAAAGTTCACGAATATCAAGCACGTCTTGTGGCTTACGAACGAATGAAGCAGCGATGAAGTTGATTTCATTGTCCAAACCAAAACGAATGTCGCTAGCATCTTTTTCAGTGATACCAGGAAGGTTGATGGAAACGCCAGGTGCGTTAACACCCTTACGTGAACCAAGCACACCTTCGTTCAAGACTTTACATACCAATTCATGGTTAGCTTCGTCTTTCTTTTCAATTTGCATATCAATCAAACCATCATCAAAAAGAACGTGGCCGCCTTCATGAACGTCATCATACAAGCCTGGGTATGTTACAGCAATCTTTTCATGTGTACCTTCAATGCTGTCATCCATGGAAATACGTACTTCGTCGCCGATTTCAAACTTAATCTTGCCTTCTTTTTGAACAGTGGTACGGATTTCAGCACCCTTAGTATCAAGCATCTTACCAACCATCTTGCCAGTAATCTTTTCAGCTTGGCTAACAAGGTTCATACGACCCAAATGTTCTTCATGATCACCATGAGAGAAGTTAAAACGGAATACGTTAGCGCCTGCTTCAATCAATTTTACAATTGTATCTAAATCAGAGCTAGCTGGTCCAAGTGTACTTACGATCTTGGTCTTTTTCATAAGTTGTTTATCTCCTTTAGTGTTACGATGTGATAAAAATTTACGCCATCAGGCGGATTAGAAACGAAGACGGTCATTTAAGTCAGCTAATGACAAGTCCGCCTTGTGTTTGTGGTTTTCCAACGTATCGATAATGTCATGTGCTTCTGGCTTGCCGTCGCGAATTCCAACAGCCAAACCACCCTTGCCTTCAAGCAAAAGCTGCACAGCATAATCACCTAATTGACTAGCTAAAACACGGTCCTTAGCAGTAGGAATACCGCCACGTTGTACGTGAGCCAAAGTTACAGCGCGTGAATCAAAGTCACCATACTTATCAAGTTCTTCCTTGAAAGCTTGTGCAGACATCACGCCTTCAGCTACGACAACTAAACCATTATCTTTGCCGTTTTTGCGGTTTTCAGTCAATTTATCGGCAATAGCCTTGATATCATATTCACGTTCTGGGATAACGATAGCATCTGCGTCTGCTGCAATCCCTGACCATAAAGCGATATCACCGGCGCCACGACCCATAACTTCAACAACAAAGACACGTTGGTGTGAACGTGCTGTATCATTAATACGGTCCAAAGCTTCAGTTGCAACGCTAACAGCAGTATCAAAGCCGATAGTAAAATCAGTACCTGGAATGTCATTGTCGATTGTGCCTGGAACACCGATTGAGTTAAAGCCATGCTTAGTTAATTTCATGGCGCCATGGTATGAACCATCGCCACCAATAACAACCAAAGCATCAATGCCTAATTTCTTAAGCATTTCAATCGCCTTAAGCTGAGTTTCTTCTTCTGCAAATTCTGGGAAACGTGCAGAGCGAAGAATTGTGCCACCACGGTTGATAATTCCATCAAGATCTTTTAAAGAATCGATCTTGAAAACATTACCTTCGACAAGTCCTTTATAACCAAGGTTGATACCATAGGCTTCAAGACCTGCATGCATTGCTGAGCGGGCAATAGCACGAACAGCGGCGTTCATACCTTGGGAGTCCCCACCACTAGTTAAAATACCAATGCGTTTCATTTCTTCACCTCAAGTAAAAATTCTGTAGTACTACATTCTCCAAAAACAATGGTATCACTTTTTTAAGGTTTTGTCTTGTTATTTAAGCAAAATTCATAAAAAAAGGATAATTATCTTTTTGGTAGCATTTTCGTAATGATTTTTTCGTAAAATTCCCTTAACATCAAAGCTAAGCCTTATCATGCATTATTTCACTCTAATCATAAATTTAAGCGGTTGCTTATATTCAGCTAGCTGCTATTTGCTAGTTAGAGAATAATATTCTCATAAAACGAGACTTATATAAGCAAAAACACTTATTAATACTGATTTTATCAAGAAATTAAAGCAAAATTCACTTAAAGCAAAAAAAGAGTTGAGAAAAAACTCAACTCTTCAAAAGTCTATTTAACTTGGCTCATAACTTCTTCAACAAAGTTATCGGCTTTCTTTTCGATACCATCACCAACTTCGTAGCGAACAAATTCTACTACAGAAGCGTTAACTGATTCAAGGTATTCTTCAACTGTCTTGCTATCATCCATTACATAGAGTTGAGCAAGCAATGTGTATTCTTGATCAACCTTAGTGTTGTCAAGCATGAAGCGGCCCATCTTGCCTGGGATGATTTTGTCCCAAATCTTTTCAGGCTTGCCCTCAGCCTTCAATTCAGCCTTGATATCTTCCTTAGCTTGTGCTAAAACTTCGTCAGTAATTTGTGCCTTTGAACCAAACTTCAAGTGTGGCAATGCTGGCTTGTTAACCAAAGCACGTGATTCGTTATCTTGGTCAATCTTGTGGTTCAATTGAGCCAATTCTTCATGAACAAAAGCTGGATCTAAGTCTTTGTATGACAATACAGATGGCTTCATAGCAGCAATGTGCATTGAGATTTGCTTAGCCAAAGTTTCGTCGCCGCCTTCAAGCACAGTGATAACACCGATACGGCCACCATTGTGTTGGTATGCGCCAAAGTGTTGTGCATCTGTCTTTTCAACAACAGCAAAACGACGGAAAGAAATCTTTTCACCGATAGTTGCAGTTGCTGAAACATAAGCAGCTTCCAAAGTTTCACCAGAAGGCATTGTCAAAGCCAAAGCTTCTTCGTGGTTAGCTGGCTTGCCTTTAGCAATAACTTCAGCAGTTGTCTTAACTAAGTCTTTAAATTGTGCGTTTTGCGCAACGAAGTCTGTTTCAGAGTTAACTTCAACAACAGCAGCAACGTTACCGTCAACGTAGATACCTGTCAAACCTTCAGCAGCGATACGGTCAGCTTTCTTAGCTGCCTTTGCCATCCCTTTTTCATGTAAGAATTCGATAGCCTTGTCCATGTCGCCTTCAGTTTCAACAAGGGCCTTCTTAGCGTCCATAACGCCGGCGCCAGTCTTTTCACGCAATTCTTTTACTTGAGCAGCAGTGATTTTTGCCATGATAAATGGCCTCCTTAAATAAGATTTATTTTAAAAAAGGCTATCCCAAGACTTGAGGCTTAAATACCCTCATCTGAGACAGCCTAAGTTTATTAACTATTCAGCATCTGTGTTTTCGTTGTCGCCTTCAACTGCTTCAACGATATCTTCGATTGAGTCAACTTTTTCGTCGTTAGCTTTGAAAGCTTCTTCAACAGGAGCTTGGTCTTCGCCTTGACGGCCTTCGATAACAGCGTCTGCCATCTTAGCTGTGATCAAACGAACGGCACGGATAGCATCGTCGTTAGAAGGAATCTTAACATCGATTTCATCTGGATCAGCGTTAGTATCAACCATAGCTACGATAGGAATGTTAAGCTTTTGTGCTTCTTTAACAGCAATACGTTCTTTGCGTGGGTCAACGATGAACAATACATCAGGAATACGAGGCATGTCTTCAATACCGCCCAAGAACTTTTCAAGACGATCGCGTTGCTTCATAAGCAAAGCAACTTCTTTCTTAGGAAGACGATCAAATGTGCCATCTTCTTGCATTGCCTTGATTTCCTTCAAACGCTTGATACGAGTTTGAATTGTGTTCCAGTTAGTCAAAGTACCACCCAACCAACGATGGTTTACGTAGTATTGACCAGCACGCTTAGCTTCTTCTTCAACTGCATCTTGTGCTTGCTTCTTTGTACCAACAAAGAGGATAACACCATCATTTGCAGCAGCATCCTTCATGAAGTTGTAAGCATCATCAATCAACTTAACTGTCTTTTGCAAGTCAATGATGTAGATACCATTACGTTCAGTGAAGATGAATTGCTTCATCTTAGGGTTCCAACGACGTGTTTGGTGACCAAAATGTACACCAGCTTCAAGTAATTGTTTCATGGAAATAACAGCCATAATTCAATTAACCTCCAAAATAGTTTTTTTATCCTCCCCTATGTTCTACGGCAAAAGACTTAACTTACGCTAAGCACCCTTTTGACCATCGCATAAGGTGTGAATTGTGCTTTTAAGCACTTTTTTTATTATACTTTATCAAAACTAGAATTGCAATAAAAAAAGGATACAAAATGTATCCTTTGAAAATTATTGAACAATTGTTTTAGCTGTCCCGGTTTCAACCACTTTTTTGGCTGATGCCAAGGAGACCTCAACCATATTTTGCACTGCTGTTTCAGTGTAAAAGGCGATGTGTGGTGATAAGACCACATTATCCATCGCCAAGAGTTCTTTAAACATCGGATCATTAATTGCTTGTCCCGATAAATCGTGGTTGAAAATCGGTGCTTCATTTTCGTAAGTATCCAAAGCGGCACCTTTAACTTTGCCATTCTTCAAAGCAGCAATTAAGGCCTCTGTATCAATCAAAGCGCCCCGTGCCGCGTTAACAATATAGACACCATCCTTCATCAATTTGATGCTGTCTTCATTGATGCAGTGGTAATTTTCATCAGTTGCCGGCATATGCAAAGTGATAACATCAGCTTGCTTAAATAATTCTTCTTGGCTGACATAGATGCCTTCTTTTTCCAATTGCGGATTTGGGAAAGGATCATAAGCAATCACTTTAGCACCAAAACCTTTATAAATTTGGATAGCTGCTCGACCAATCCGTCCAGTTCCCATTACACCAACTGTCATATGGCCTAATTCTTCACCAACAAAAGGTGCCCAGCGAAAATCTTGTTTAGCCATCCGTTGTCTGAACAAGTTTTGTTTGCGTAATAATTGCAATAATTGGGTAATCGTAAATTCAGCAATCGCATTTGGTGAATAGGCTGGTACATTGGTAACTGTAATGTTATATTTCCCAGCTGTTTCTAAGTCAACATTATCAACCCCAACATTGCGCACGGAAAAAACTTTAACGTTAAACTTAGCCAATTCATCAAATAAATTATCAGGATAATTACCGGTTTGAAAGCCCAAAACTGCATCATAGCCTTTAGCTTTGGCAATTGTCGTTGAAGTTAATTCTTCTTTTAGCAAAGTTACTTCAATTTTATTTTCCTTAGACCAATTTTCAAAATATTTGCGTTCATCATCGCGAACGTTAAATGCAACAAACTTCATGTCTTCCTCCCACATTAGCATAAGAAATTAATAAAAGTTATATTACTAAAATTTATAACAAGTATAAAAAAATTATCTTTCTATAACTTGCAACGAAATATATTGTATCATGAAACCGGATAAATAGCACCAAAAATTTTGCTTTTAACTTTTTTTTATAAAAAAACGGCTTTAAATCATATTTAAAGTCGTCATCTTTTTTAATTGTGCCCCAAGTTAGTCACATTCATTACAGTATAGCTGCGTTTATCGCCGGCAACATGGTTAATCGAATATTCAGCTGCCCGCCCATTAGTCATCCAAATAACCTGTTCAATTTCTAAAATCGGTGTCCCTTTTTTAACCGCTAAAAATTCTGCGTCTTCCGTGCTGGCTGCTAAAGCAGAAAATTTGCGAAAAGCATTGCCTAATTTAATACCCTTTTGCTTACGCATATATTCATAGAGCGATTTTTCACAGATTTCCTCAGATAATTCTGGGACAAGCTTAACTGGCAAATAAGTATGTTCAAAAAAGACCGGCTCGCCATCGATATAGCGAATCCGCTTGACCTCATAAACAGGATCAATTCGTTTCAAATTCAACGTTTGCTGCATGAATTCATCTGGCAACAAGACATCTAACGAAATCACCTTAGACGTGATGTGCTCGCCATATTCTTCATATCCGCCTCGCACATCATCAACTGCAATATCGGTTTCTTGGTTGACAAAAGGAATTTTACCTCTAACGTACGTTCCTAAACCTGATTGCTTATAAATCAGCCCTTCCTTAGCTAAACCATCCAATGCTTTTTTGACAGTCAGCCGGTTAACAGCAAATTGTGCCGCTAAAGTACTTTGATCAGGCAAAAGATCTCCTGTTTGATAACTGCCATCTTCAATTTGCTTACGAATTGCAGCTGCTATTTCTTGATACTTCGTTGCCATCAAATCATTCCGTTTCGTTTAGATTTATCTATTGGTTTAATTATATACTTTTCAAAGCAAAAAACAAGACTTGAATGAGATTTTGATTACAATTTACCGTAAAACATCTTTCTTCTTACTATCAAAAAGATATTTTTTATTAATAAAAAAGTAGGGAAAACCCTACTTTTATTTTTTATTCTAAGAAATCTTTCAATTGTTTTGAACGGGATGGATGGCGCAGTTTCCGCAAAGCCTTAGCTTCAATCTGCCTAATCCGTTCACGTGTAACACCAAAGACTTTACCTACTTCTTCTAGCGTTCTAGTTTGGCCATCTTCCAGGCCAAAGCGTAATTTCAAAACATTTTCTTCACGATCGGTTAACGTATCTAAGACACTCTTAATTTGTTCGCGCAAAAGTTGGTAAGCCGCATGGTCTGCCGGACTCGTTGCTCCTTCGTCTTCAATAAAGTCGCCCAAATGTGAATCATCTTCTTCGCCGATTGGTGTTTCTAAAGAAACTGGTTCTTGTGCGATTTTTAAAATTTCTCGTACTTTTTCCGTTGGCATATCCATTTCTGCACCAATTTCTTCAGGAATTGGTTCTCGGCCTAAATCCTGCAACATTTGCCGTTGAATACGGATTAACTTGTTGATGGTTTCCACCATATGCACTGGAATTCGAATCGTCCGTGCTTGATCAGCAATAGCACGGGTGATAGCTTGTCTAATCCACCAAGTAGCATATGTTGAAAATTTGAAGCCCTTGGTATAGTCGAATTTTTCAACAGCTTTCATTAAGCCCATATTGCCTTCTTGAATTAAATCAAGAAATGACATGCCCCGTCCAACATAGCGTTTTGCAATGGAAACCACCAGCCGTAAGTTTGCTTCAGCCAAGCGTTGCTTAGCTTCTTCATCGCCTTTTTCAATGCGTAAAGCTAATTCCTTTTCTTCATCAGCTGTTAATAAATTAACCCGCCCAATTTCTTTAAGGTACATTCTCACTGGGTCGTTGATTTTAACCCCAGATGGTGCTGAAACATCGCTCTTTGATAATTCCTTTTCGTCTTCTTTAGCCTTGATGAGACTTTGAGCACTTGGATTGCCTTCTTCATCCACAACTGAGATGCCTTTATCTTCTAAAGTTGCAATCAAATCTTCCATGCCGCTGGCATCTAAATGTACTTCAGCAAATTTATCAGCTAAAGCTTTATAAGTGATTTCATGTTTGTTCTTATATTCCCGCATCGTATCGCGTAAATTCTTTTTATATAAGGTTTCATCAAATTGATTATTTTTCTCTTCTGCCACAGTAGTTTCCTCCCTTAACGCTTATCTATTATCATCTGCAACTGTCTGTTTCAACTTGACCAGTTCAATGTATTGAGTCGTCAATTCCATTATTTTTGTAGGTTCATTTTGTCTTTTGGCCTGCTCCAGCTCCCTTTTAACACTTACCAACCGCGTATCTAATGGTGCTTCATTGTCAATGACGTAAATACAATCTTTCAATTCTTCTTCAGAATAGGCACCATAATCTTCCATTTCAATTGAAACAACTAATTTCTTTAAATTTTCATCACCAAGATAATCTAAAAATTGTCCGCCAATATAAGTCTGATATTTACTAAAATAGCCTTGAATTAGAAGGTATAAAGCCTGATAATCCACATTTTCAAACTGAAAAGACGGCAAATTGGCTACATATAAATAGGCATTGGGTTCATTGAGCAGGTAATGAATCAAGGTTCTTTGTGCTAATTCGACCTTTGAATAGTGCTCAGCATTAGTTACTTTGACTAGCGGCGACTCCAACTGTGCTTTGGCTCTTTGGCTGCCGGCTTCTTGCTTTAAAACGCGAAGCTGACTTGCAAGGCTGGCTTTATCTAAAGCAAATTCTCGTGCTAACTTGGTTAAAGTCAGCTCTACTTGCAAATCATCATCAACTTCAGCAGCTTGACTTAAAACATCAGTAATATAGGCCAACTGACCGCTTTCGGTCTGCAAATTGCGTCCTTTTTTGAAATATTCAAGGTAAAATTCTAAAACAGTTATCTGGTTTTCTTGACAATTTTTTTGAAAAGCTTGCGCACCATACTTACGGACAAATTCATCTGGGTCTAATTTTTCAGGCAACGCCACCGTCTTAACGGTAAAATGTCCCGCTTCATTTAAGAGCGTAATTGCCCTTTTAGTGGCTTCCTGTCCAGGATCATCTCCGTCATAGCAAATCAAAACTTCTTTAGCGATAGGCCTCAATAAGTAAATTTGCTCATCGGTTAAACTAGTCCCCATCGAAGCAATGCCATTGGTAATTCCGGCTTGATAAGCCGCCAAAACATCCATAAAGCCTTCAAATAAGAAAACTTGCCCACTTTTGCGAATTAGCCGTTTAGCCTTATCAAAATTAAACAGCAGGCGTCCTTTATTAAACAACACAGTTTCAGGCGAATTAAGATATTTGGGCGTTCGCTCATCTCTAACCAAAGCCCGCCCTGAAAAAGCAATTGTCTGTCCGCTAGCATTCCGCAAAGGAAACATCACCCGATTAAAAAAACGGTCTGTCAAAGTGCCATCGTTTTTTTCAATAAATAGGCCTGATTTGCGATGTAGTTGATAATCACCCAGCTGATGCGAACTGAAATATTCTGCTAAAATTTTCTGTTCCGGCGCAAATCCAAGATTGAACTCATCAATTAAAGCATCATCTAAGCCCCGCTGATGCAAATAATCCAGCGCCGGTTGCCCAATCTTAGTTTGCATCAAAATATAATGGTAAAGTTCAGCAGCTGTTTGATATAAATGCTTTAATTGTCCATTTTCAGAATTTTCTTGCTCGGTTGAGGCGGTATTTTGCGGTGAATATTGCTGGTCAATATCAATATTTTCCAGCTCAGCTACCCGATAAACCGCCTCAGGAAACGATAAGTCCTCCAATTCCATTAAAAAGCTAAAGACATTTCCGCCACGATTACAAGAAAAACAGTGGAAAAATTGTTTTTGCTCATTGACTGAAAACGAAGGTGTTTTTTCCGAGTGAAAAGGACATAAGCCAAACCATTCTTTGCCTGAACGTTGCAACTGGACAAATTGTCCAACAACATCCAAAATATTGGCTTGACTGCGCACATTTTCAATTACCGCTTCTGGTATTCTTTGGGCCAAAGACATTCCCCCCTTACTACGGGTTTAGAAAGGCCGTACACCATGGGCGCACGACCGCATTATCATTTATATAATCAATATCAATTTTACAATATAATTAAAAGTTAGACAAGCAAAATGACTCCAAACACTAAAAAAGGCAGGATAAATATCCTGCCTTTAAAAATTATTATTTAATGTTGAGTTTATCTAATGAACCAAAGGCTTTCGTCAAATCAGCCAAAAGTGACAATTGCGTCAAACGGTTGTTTTTGACTTGTTCATCTTTAGCCATAACCATTGTTTCATCAAAGTAAGCACTGATAACATCTTTCAAATCATGCAATGCTTGATATTTAGCTGCATAATCTTTTTGAGCAAAATCAGCCGCTGCCTTTTGATAAGCAGCAAACAAATCAGCTTCACTGTCATTTTCAAATAAGCTTTGATCAACATGGTCCATAACATGGTCAGCCTTATTAGCCAAACGCGTTACCCGCGTCAAAGCTTCAATGGTTTCCTTAAAGTCGGCATCCAAAGCATGTTCATTCAAACTAGCAGCCGCTTCTTTTACAGCAATAAAACTTGCCTGGTTATTACCATTAGCTGCTTCTAAAGCATCACGGCGCAAATCTTTGCGATTCAATACTTGGAAGACGCGATCAGAAACAAAGTTCAAAATCAAGTCATAGTTGGCTTCAGGGTTAATCTTAGCATAGAGGTCTGGTCTTTGTTCATAAGCGAATTTAACTGCTTCATGCAGCAAAGGAACTGAAATATCCCATTCTTTATCCAAAGAAATCCGCACAATACCTAAAGCTTGGCGTCTCAAAGCATAAGGGTCATTTGAACCGCTCGGAATCATCCCGGCACTAAAGAAGGCTTGAATACTATCAGTCTTATCAGCAATGGACAAAATTGAACCAACTACTGTTTGCGGTAAAGCACCTTCCGCACTCGTCGGCATATATTCTTCGCGCATAGCTGCCGCTACATCAGCATTTTCGCCGAATAACTTGGCATAAATTTCACCCATTACACCTTGCAATTCAGAAAATTCACCAACCATGCCTGTAACCAGGTCAAACTTATAAATTAGCGAAGCCCGCTTCAAATCGGCTAACTGTTCTGCTGACAAGCCTAATTTTTGCCCCAAGAATTGGGCAATCAAGCTGACACGTTCCATCTTTTCATAAATTGTGCCAATCTTATCGTGGAACATAACCTTCTTCAAGCGTTCAACATAATCAGCAATGGTTTGCTTTTGGTCTTCTTCATAGAAGAATTTCGCATCTTCCAGGCGTGCTGTTAACACCTTTTCGTTTCCAGAAACGACATTTTCCAAATATTCGCTGTTGCCGTTGCGAACTGAAACAAAATGCGGCAAAAGTTTGCCATTTTTATCCGTTACATAGAAATAACGTTGATTGTCCTTCATTGACGTAATTAAAACGGCATCAGGCACTGCTAAATATTTTTCATCAAAAGAGCCTGCAAAAACAGTTGGGTATTCAACCAAGTTGACAACTTCTTCCAACAAATCAGGATCAACCATGATTTGCCAGTCATTTTCAGCTGCCAAAGCATCAATTTGACTGGTAATCATTGCTTGACGTTCGCTGGCATCAGCAATTACTTTTTGTGCTTTAAGGCAGGCTGGATAATCATCAGCACTGGCAATTTCCACTGCTTGACCTAAGAAGCGGTGGCCTTGTGACGTTTTTCCAGTAGCCAAATCTAAAACATCAAATGACACTAATTCATCATCTAGTAAGGAAACCAGCCAGCGAATCGGCCGCACATATTCAAAATCATTGGTACCCCACCTCATCATCGTAGGAAATTTCATGTCCATGACAACATCTTTGACGCCTTTTAAAACGTCGCTAGCCTTTTGACCTGCGATAAACTTCTTCACATAAACGTATTCAACACCCTTTAATTCTTGAAAGAAGATATCATCAACACTGACACCTTGGCCTCTGGCAAAACCTTGTGCTGCCTTGGACCAGTTGCCATCTTTGTCGTAAGCAATTTTTTTAGCAGGTCCTTTAGCAACCTCAGAAATATCTTCTTGCTTATCAGCTAAGCCGATAACTTTCAAAGCTAACCGGCGTGGTGTTGAATATTTTTCAATTGTTTCATAGCTTAAACGGTTTTCCTTCAAAAAGGAGGCCATACGTTCTGCCAATTGGTTAATACTTGGTGTAACCACATGTGCTGGGATTTCTTCCAGCCCAATTTCAAGTAAGTAATTATGTGCCATTATTTTTCCTCCTTCAATAATTCTTGACGTAATTTCTCGTCTTTAATCAATGGGAAGCCTAATTTCTTTCGTTCCAAAATAAAGGCTTTAGCCACTGATTTCGCCATATTACGAATCCGTGCTAAGTAGCCGGCTCTTTCAGTAACTGAAACCGCACCACGAGCATCCAGCAAGTTGAAGGTATGGCTGCACTTTAAAATATAATCATAAGCTGGGTGAACCAAGCCGTTTGCAATTTGCTTTTTAGCTTCAACTTCATAAGTATCAAATAAGTTAAATAGCATTTCCTGGTTGCTTTCTTCAAAGGCATATTTAGAGTGTTCATATTCAGGTTCTTTGAAGATATCGCCATATTTAACGCCGTCAGCCCATTCCAAATCAAAAACAGAATTTACTTCTTGAATATATGAAGACAAACGTTCCAAACCGTAAGTTACTTCAACAGCAACCGGACGTACTTCCAGCCCGCCAACTTGTTGGAAATAAGTAAATTGGGTAATTTCCATGCCGTCAAGCCAAACTTCCCAACCGACACCGGCGCAACCCATGGATGGGTTTTCCCAGTTATCTTCAACAAAGCGGATATCATGTTCTTTTGAATCAATGCCCAAAGCCTTCAAAGATTCCAAATACAAATCTTGAATATTAGTTGGGTTAGGCTTCATGATAACTTGGAATTGATGGTGCTGGAACAAGCGGTTAGGATTTTCGCCATAACGTCCATCCGCTGGACGCCGCGAAGGTTCAACATAAGCCACATTCCAAGGTTCAGGTCCAATAGCCCGCAAGAATGTGTATGGACTCATTGTACCAGCACCTTTTTCAGTGTCATAAGATTGCATCAACATGCAGCCTTGTTTGGCCCAGAATTGTTGCAAGGTCAAAATAATATCTTGCATCGCTAATTTTTTAGCCATAAATAATACCTCCTAAATTTAAAAAAAGCGAAAAAATAACCGCAAGTCCACAAAAAAGTTCCTATGCAACGCCTGTGGTTACATAGGGACGACTTTTCGCAAACCGCGGTTCCACCCTACTTCTAGTCTAAACTAGCAGCTTAATTACGTTAGGACTCAAAAAGCGCCAATCAAAAGGTAATTTGCACCTGCTCTCACCATACCAGGCTCGCTTCGCCAATGATACCAATCATTTTCTTTTCTCATCGTCCCTATTCAACTGAAGTCTAGAATAGTTGAATTAAGCTTATTTGTCAAGCTTTTCGCTAAAATTTAATTTCATTCATTTCCTGCAAAAATTTTTTGGCTGGGATATAAATGCCAACTTGATCATTGTAAATCGTATCTAAAGCCTGTTTTAAATGCTGTTTGGTCTCATCTTTGACCTTAATTGAATTCAAACGCTTTAAATCCAAAGCTGAAAATAGTTGCAGATAATAAATTGTTCTAGCATCCAAATGCAGGCGGTACGGGTCAAGAGGCCAGTGTTTCTGACATAACAAACCACCATAGTTCTCTGAATAGTCAAACGGCCTTTGAGGATTTTGACAGACACTGCAATATCTTAACTCCGGTCTGACACCAAAAAGCGTCAACATTTGAACTTCCATAATGTTGGTGATAATAGACGGTTCAAATCCCTGATCAATCAGGGTTAAAGCTTGGTCAACCTGTCCAAACCACTTAGCTGCTAAACTGCTGTCTTCTTTGATACCAGCTTCAGCTAAACCTAAAATGTAGGATGCATAGGCATTTAAAAAAATATCTTGAAATATCTGCTGATATTGATCAATTTCTTTGCCTAAATTGAGATAAGACAAGCCTTGATCATTGATACTGCCAAGATAGCGGCCATGTGAAAAAGGCAGAATAATCGCACCTAAGCGAAAGCCTCTTTTCTTGACACCGCGAACATAAAAAGTTTTAAATCCGAAACGATCCGTAAAAATTTTAACCAGCATATCACGTTCCTTATAATCTCTACGTGACGACACAATTCCCAAAAATTCCTGTCCTTGATGTAAAACCATGCTTCCTCCTAAAAAAGGCTGGTTACCCAGCCTTTTTTTAATAGTCGTCTTGTTTGTAGCCCAATGATTGCAAATCAGCTTGCTTATCCTTCCAGTTAGGCATTACTTTAACCCATAATTCAAGATACACTTTATCACCAAGCATCAATTCAATATCTTTGCGGGCCTTTACCCCAATTGTTTTAAGCATTTTGCCGCCCTTGCCGATAATAATGCCTTTTTGACTGGAACGTTCTACAATAATCGTTGCTTGTACCAAAACCTTATCTTCAGCTCGACGCTTAATTCGATCAACGACTACAGCTACAGAATGAGGCACTTCTTCACGCGTTAATTCCAAAACTTTTTCCCGAATTAATTCACCGGCAATAAAACGTTCCGGGTGATCAGTTATTTGATCACCAGGATAATATTGCGGGCCTTGCGGTAAGTTATTCACCAAAGCATCCACAAATTCAGGGCAATTATTGCCATTCAAAGCTGAAATAGGATATACTTCTTTAAAATCTAACGCATCACGGTAATCATCCATTACTTCTAACAAATGGTTGGGATGAACTTTGTCAATTTTATTGATAACCAAATAAATCGGCTTTTTAACTTTTTTCAGCCGGTCAATAATAAAATCATCGCCACGACCACGCTTTTGTTCGGCGTTAACCATAAAAATCACCGCATCAACTTCGTTTAAAGTTGATAACGCTGACTCAACCATAAAATCACCTAAACGACTTTGAGGTTTATGAATACCCGGCGTATCAATAAAAACGATTTGTGCATCCGGTCTCGTATAGATACCTTGAATCTTATTGCGCGTTGTTTGAGCTTTATCGCTCATAATGGCAATTTTTTGCCCAATAACTTGATTTAAAAAAGTCGATTTTCCCACGTTAGGCCGTCCTAAGATGGCTACAAAACCGGAACGAAAATTATTTTCCAAAAATGATTACCTCACATTTTAATTAATTGTATTATTTTAGGTCCAAAAATTACTAAAGCCGTCACCACCGAAAACATAGCCGCTACCAGCACAGCTCCAGCTGCTATATCCTTGGCTTTTTTAGCTAAAGGATGCCTTTTGTATCCCGTCGCTAAATCGACGACATTTTCAATAGCTGAATTCCAAATTTCACTGGAAACAACTAAAAACACGCACAAAATAAGCCATAGCCACTCATATTCGCTCACATGGAAAAACAAGCCCAAGATTACGACCAAAATCGTGGAACATACGTGAAAGCGCAAATTACGCTCTTCTTTACACGCTGTTACCAACCCTTCTAAGGCAAAAGCCAAAGAGTTGATAAAATGGCGGTTTTTCCAATGATTGACATAACGGCGCTTTTTCTTATTCTCTTTTAAGCCCATAAGCATCTAAAATCTCTTTTTGAAGTCCAAACATCACTTTTTCATCCGCAGCTTTCATGTGGTCGTAGCCGTTAAGATGTAAAAAGCCGTGTACGGCCAAAAAGCCCAGTTCGCGATCTTCAGAATGACCTAAAAAGGCAGCCTGCTCTTTTACTTTATCCATTGAAATCATGATATCGCCAATATTTTTAGGCAAAACAAAATCAGCGTCATCAGGCAAAATAATGGGAACTTCATCTGGATTGTCCTCTTCAATTGCAAAACTGATTACATCCGTGGGTTTATCAACTCCACGATACTGTTTATTAATTTCATGAATATGTTCATTATCCATCAATGTCACTGACATTTCAGTATTCTCAGGCAAATGAATATATTTACCAGCAAAGTTCAAAATATTAGTCACTAATTCTAATTTATCAGCTGGAACACTGTTCGTTTCGTCATAAACTTCCAAATCCATTATTTATTCCTCAATTTCTTTAACTCTGGGTTCATCTTTTTCGTAAGCTTTGATAATTTCAGATACAACTGGATGTCTAACCACATCTTCAGCATTAAAATGTACAAAACCAATATGCGGCAAATTTTGCAAAATATGTTCAGCATCAACCAAACCTGATTGGCTATGACCATGCGGTAAATCAATCTGCGTTTTATCGCCATTAACAATCATTTTGGAACCAAATCCTAGTCTGGTCAAAAACATCTTCATTTGCGCTCGTGTTGTATTTTGTGCTTCATCTAAAATTACAAAAGCATTCTCTAAAGTCCGCCCCCGCATATATGCTAAAGGTGCAATTTCAATCACTCCGCGTTCAATCAACCGTTCAGTATGGTCAGCACCTAAAATCGAATATAAAGCATCATAGACAGGCCGCAAATAAGGATCAACTTTTTCTTTTAAATCACCTGGTAAAAAGCCCAATGATTCGCCTGCTTCGACAGCTGGACGGGTTAAAACTAAACGTTCCACTTCATGTTTTTTCAAAGCTGCCACAGCCATTACAACCGCCAAGTATGTCTTTCCTGTCCCTGCTGGTCCAATCCCAAAAACTAAATCATTGTGCTTAACAGCTTGAACATATTGACGCTGACTATAATTTTTAACCCTGATGCTTTGTCCTTTACGATTTTTTAACAGAACTTCGCTATAAAGGTCTAAAAAATATTCCAATGTGCCCTTTTGCGCCATTGTCATGGCTGAAACCACATCGGCATTACTAATTTGAATACCCTTTTCAAGCAAACGCAAAAGCTGGGTTAAAATGGCTTTTGCATTGTTAGCTAAAGCAGGTTTTCCCTTAATCTTAACGCGATTACCTAAGGACGTAAGTTCAATATTCAAACCTTCTTCAAGTAATTTCAAATAAGCATCATTAACACCAAACAATAAAACCGCATATTTAGGGTCAGTCAGGACAAATTCAACTACAGCTTCTTCTGTCAAAAAAATGCAACTCCTTTAACTGCTAAGCAGCTTAATCAGGTCGCCTGCAGTATATGCATACACGGCCATCTATTATGTATTATACTTAGCCCGAAGTCTTTTAGCAAATAAAAAAAGCCAGGGACAAACCCTGACTAAAAAATACTTACATAAGCATTTCTTTAACCGTAGCATTAACCAGCTTGCCATCAGCTTTACCTTTAAGTTTAGGCATGACAGCACCCATTACTTTGCCAAAATCCGTTTTCGATGTTGCTCCAACCGCTTTAATCGTTTCTTCAACTACGGCCTTTACTTCATCTGCACTAAGTTGTTGTGGCATATAAGTCTCAACAACAGCAATCTCAGCTTCAAGCTTTTGGACAGCTTCATCACGTCCAGCAGCTTTAAATTCTGCTAAGGAATCTTTCCGCTGCTTCAATTCACGAGATAAAACGCTGATTTCTTCATCAGCAGACAAATCATGTCCAAGGCTGATCTGCTCATTTTGGACCGCCGCCTTAAGCATCCGAACCGTACTCAAACGAGCTTTGTCCTTAGCTTTCATTGCAGCGACCATATCTTTTTGCAATGAATTTAATAAACTCATTACAACCTGCCTCCTCTAGAAACTAGAAACGGCGCTTGTTCTTGCGCTTTCTTGCTGCTTCGGACTTTTTCTTACGTTTTACACTTGGCTTCTCGTAAAATTCACGTTTCCGATATTCTTGCAAAGTACCTGTTTTTGAAACGGAACGTTTGAAGCGACGAAGAGCGTCATCAAGAGATTCGTTTTTGCGAACGACTGTCTTTGACATGGTTGTTTCCCTCCCTCCGAGCTTAAATGTAACCGTCTTATTGTCATAATCGTAACTCAACAGTTCTTTTCCATTATACATAAATGAGAATAGTGAGTCAATGATTTTTAGCAACTTTTATTTATTTGCACAAAATGCTATTTAAAATAATGAATATTGCTTGCAAAAGGTGTATAATATAAGAAAAGAAAGCGTTTTTATATTAGGAGGTTTTTTTTATGGCAGATGAAATTAATGTTTTTATTATTTCTGACTCCCTGGGCGAAACTGGTAACAATTTAGCCCAAGCAGCAATGGTACAATTTCCCAATGCCGCTTTTAAGGTCCAACGTTATCCTTTGATTAAAACCATTTCAATTTTAACCGGAATTATGCACCGGGCCAAGCGGCAAGAAGCAATCGTTGTGCATACCTTCTCTGATAATAAATTATCAGACTTTGCCAACCAGTTTTGCCAAAAAAATGGGCTTTATGTCATTGATGCGATGAGCAATCTGATTAATATTTTAGCTAAACGCACCGGACAAACTCCTTTGCACAAAGCCGGTATTAATCATAATACTGATAAAGAATACTTCAAGCGGATTGAAGCTTTGGAATTTGCGGTTACCTATGATGACGGCAAAGATCCGTCTGGTTTCTTGAAAGCCGATATTGTTTTATTAGGTGTTTCCAGAACCTCAAAAACACCGTTATCGCTTTATCTGGCTAACCACGGCTATAAGGTAGCTAACCTGCCACTAGTACCTAAAACTCATATTCCTGATGAAATTTACAAGGTTGATCCAAAAAAGATTTTCGGCTTAACAAACGACCCATCGATTTTGAATAATATCCGGCGTGAACGTATGATTGCATATGGCTTAAATCCTGACACCACATATTCAAATGTTGAAAATATTCAAGCTGAATTGGATTTTGCCCTTGATTTGTACAAAAAGCTGGGTTGTCCGATTATCAACGTTGCCAATAAGTCAATTGAAGAAACCGCCACGATTATCACAGAAAGTTTAAATGATAATGCCTAATTAAAAAAAGGAAGTTTACTTCCTTTTTTGGGCTAAAATAAAAGACTTAGCTTAAAAAGCTAAGTCTTTTTGCTATCTATTATTATCTATCAGCAAACCAAATGGTTAAAGTCGAGTTATAACTAGCTTGTTCACATGTTTGCCAACCAGCTGAATGCTGTGCTAACTTTTTGGATACTAAACCAAGGCCGGTGCCATCATTTTTAACACCATGCAAAACTTCCGTAACATGCATCACTTGACCATTGATTACAACTTTACTGCCAACAGTCAAACTTGAAAGTTGACTATGTGCTAAGCCAGCACGCTCAAACAAGTAGTAGTTTGGTAAACTAGTCCAAGCATAAACATTACCGTCAGCCGGAACTGAACCAGTACCGCTGAAGTTCTTGATAGGATAAGTATGTCCATTCAAGTAAAAGCCGCTAGTCGGAATTGTTTGACTTGAACTTGCTTGACTAGAAGCGGTTGCGGCCTGAGTACTAGCGGCTTGGGTGCTAGTATTTGTTGTTTGCGATGATGAACTGGCAACTGTTTGAGCTTTCGAGCTCGTTTGACTTGCTTTAGCCTGACTGCTCTGTACTTGTGAAGCAGTTGAAGTAACACTTGAACTTTGCTTACTACTTGAGCTGGCTACTTGTTGGCTACTTGCACTTGAATCATTTTTATCACTATTAATTGTTTCAATATTCTTCGTACTCTTAGCTGATTTAACGTTGATTGTCTCGGGCTGATCAATGAACGCTGCTAAAACATCACGGCTATTGTAAACCTGAAAACCGCCAATAACTGCCACCATAAGCGAGAGGGCTACCAAGACCTTTGTATCCTTTAAATTAAATAACTTTTTCATATCCAAAACACCCTCTCTGATAAACATATTTTTCTACACCTTTATTATGTCCATTTTTATTTAAGGAACCGTGAATCAAACCTTATTAAATATCGAGATGAATATGAAATATATAAGCGATATCTTTTTAAAAAATGACCTATTTGCGATATATATATAAATTAATAGTCAATAGCAGCTACTTGGCTCAAAATAAATTCATAATTATCGCAAAAATTATGTTATCAAGATATCAAAAAGAGGTATAAACGCTATTAATACAGCGTTTATACCTCTCAAAAAAATGAATATTTTATAAAATCAATATCAAGGTTCCGGCTCATAAAACCGTCCCATAATATGGACATTTTCGGCAATACTTACAAAAGCATGTGGATCAGATTCGGCCATTGCCCTTCTTAATTCAGGCTGTTCATAGCGCGAAATAACTGTAAACAAAATCGTTTTTTCATCATGTTTATAAGCGCCCTCAGCCCCATGAACAATGGTAATTCCGCGTCGAATGCGGTTTTGCAAGCAATCAATAACACTTTTGGGTTTATTGGTTACAATCATGACCTGCATTTTTTGTTGCCGCGTATAAACCATATCTAAAACCCGTGCATTAATAAAAATACTTAAAGCAGAATAAAAGGCATACGGCCAGCCAAAAACGGCCCCAGCGGCTAACACGATAAAAAAGTTAAAAGCCAAGTTAACTGATCCAACACTTTTACCGGTGTGCTTTCTGACGGTCAAACCTAATATATCCAGACCACCCGTTGAAATACCGTTTTTTAAAGCCATTCCGGTACCAAATCCGTTAATTACAGCGCCAAAAATCGCACAAATAATCGGATCTTTGGTTAAAGGTACAGGATTAATGGCTTTAATCATCAATGATGAGCAAAAAACCGCTAAAATAGTGAAAAAAGTAAAACGGTGCCCAATTTGAAACCAAGCTAAGATAAACAAAGGAATGTTCAAAACAAATAACATCACCGCTGTCGATAGCTGGTAAGGCCAATGTTGGCTTAAAGTGGAAATCAGCTGTGCCAAACCTGTAATCCCCGAAGAATAGATATGTCCAGGATCCCAAAAAAAGTTCATTGCAATTGAGACTAAAATTCCATACAAAAAAGCTGTAGTAGCCTTCGTAATCATTGTATGCTGTCTGATTTTTTCTTGCAGTTCATCCATGGCTAGTTCTTTTCACCCCAATGTGCTTCAATAAATTGGCTACGACCCTGCTTTTCTTCAAATAACAGACGCTGCGGGTTTTTTTTATAAAAATCCTGGTGCTCTGCTTCAGCCTCATAAAAGGGTCCAGCTGCTTCAATTTGCGTAACAATCGGCTTTTTAAATTGCCCGCTTTGCGCTAAATGTGCTTTAGAAGCTTCAGCTTTTTGCCTTTGTTCTGCGTCAGCTACAAAAATCACAGGTCGATAGTTAGAGCCACGATCTTGAAACTGGCCCATCGCATCGGTTGGATCTGTTTGATGCCAATAAATAGTTAACAATTCATCATATGAGATAATTTGCGGATCAAAGGTAATCTTAACTGCTTCAGTATGACCGGTTGTCTCCTTTTTCACTTCTTCATAGGTTGGATTAGCCACAAAACCGCCCGTATAGCCCGAACGAACGGAAATAATACCCGGCATTTCATCAAAAGGTTTGGTCATACACCAAAAGCATCCGCCGGCAAAAATAGCTGTTTGTTGTGTCATTTTAATCATCTGCCTCATCTATAATTTCACTTAGTCTGCGCACAACCCGTTCCGGTTGACAAACATCAGCCGCAATTAAACAATCAGGATCAAATAAAATTCCACTGATTTTTGCATTGTGACCTGCTTCAATATCCAAGGTTCGGTCACCAACCATAACCGCTTTTGAACGATCAACGTGATATTTTTCAATTAAAAAATTTAACGAATCAGGTGCCGGTTTTCGCTTAAAAGCATCATCTGCTGTAACAAAAGCTGTAAAATATGGCGTCAAATCTTCTTTTTCTAGTAATTGCAAGGCACTGCGATTGCGGTGGGTTAACAAAAAATTGCGTCCCTTTAAAAAGGCAATCTTTTTTAAAACTGCGCTAGCACCCTCAAAAGGTTTTGCGTCCTCTCTTAATTCACTTTCAATTTGACGATAGTCTTGTTTGACCTGCTTTTCTTTTACTTGCGGATACAACTTGAGATATTTACTAAAACAATAGCGGACGGATTCAACCCGCATCAAGTAGTAAATTTCTTTTGGGTCAAGGGTTACTTTTTGCTTTGAAAAAGCTTGGCAAAAGGCTTTGACCATCCCCGCATAAGTATCATATAAAGTTCCGTCAAAATCCCAAAAATAATCTTGATACATGTCTAATCCTTTCGTTTTATAATCCAATCCACTGCCAGATTCATAGCTAAACGACAAGCGTTGGTTTTATCGAGCATATTGAGCATCATAAAATCATGAATAATCCCTTGTATCCCAACTTCAACCACATTTACGCCGGCATCGCGCATCTTTCGCCCCATCGCTTCACCTTCACTTCGTGTAACATCAGCTTCGGCCGTAATAATTAAGGTTTCCGGCATTAAAGCCAACTGTTTTTTGCTAAGCAAAAGCGGTTGATAAAGCGCATCTTTTGCCTTATCCGTTCCTAAATACTGTTGCCAAGCCCATTTCATCTGTTCGCGTGAAATACGGTAGCCACCGGCAAATTCATAATAAGATGAATTGTCAAAATACGCACTTACAACAGGATATAAAAGTAAAAGCTTATAAATTTTAGGTGCTGTGGCAATGTATGCCAAACTCAAAGCTAAGCCTCCACCAACGTCATCGCCGGCACAGATAACCCGTTTTAAGTCTAACGAATATTTATCTTTGAGCCAAGACAAAGCTTCAAAACCAGCTTTGATTTGCTTTAACTGGGCAGGTGCTTTACTTTCAGGAGCTAGGCAATACTCGGGAAAAACAACACAGACCTGGCCACGATTTGCTAGCTCTGCTAATAACTTATGGTAGCAAAAAGCATCACCTGAAATAAATTGTCCCCCGTGTACAAAATATACTACACTTAACTTATCTTTTTGCTGATAGTTTGTGGGAAAGAATAACTGCAAAGTTAATTTTTTTTGATCTTCATCCAAAATTTTTTCCGTCATTATCGTAACTTCATGCTGATAGACTGGCATTTTTTGCAGTAAATTAAGGCGCTCACGCCAAGCCTTCAACCCAATCGTGGTCGGAATAAATTTCTCGCTTTGCTGACATAAATCCAGCGCCGCCTTTTCTAACGAAATAAGCCCCATATAATCCCCCTACTTATGATCAGTATCAAAAATAATCGTTACAGGGCCGTCATTAATCAAAGAAACTTGCATATCAGCCCCAAACTGCCCTGTCTCTACTTTAATACCTTGTTGACATAATTTTTGGTTAAATAATGCATAATTTTGTGCAGCCGCTTGTGGTGCTTGTGCTGCAGTAAAACTAGGCCGATTGCCTTTTCTCGTTTGCGCATATAAGGTAAATTGTGAGATTGACAAAATCGCTCCGCCAATATCTTGCAGACTCAAATTCATTTTTCCCTGTTCATCAGCAAAAATGCGGCAATTAATAACTTTGCGGACCACATAATCGATCTCAGCTTCACCGTCACCGTCCTCAAAACCTACTAACAGTACTAAGCCAGCATCAATTTGCCCTACGACTTTATCTGCAATACTCACACTCGCCTTTTTAGCTCTTTGCAAGACTACTCTCACTTAAAACGCTCCTTTTTAATGGATAATTCGTTTAACAACATACACATCCGGTACCCGCTTGATATTATCAATCACTCTTTGCAAGTGGATTTTATCTCTAATACCGACTGTTACCGCAATCGTAGCTATCTTATTGTGGTCAACCCGGCCATTAACAGAACTCAAATCCTTAGTAGCTCCATTGATAGCTTGCAAAACATCATTTAAAAGGCCGGAACGATTATAGCCTTCAATTTCAAGGTCAGTATTATACAAAGTATGCACATCAGGAATACCAGCCCAGCTAACATCAACTAATCGTTGGCCTTGAGTTTCAGAAACTTTGACATTAGGACAATCTTTGCGATGAACCGAAACGCCGCGGCCTTTTGTAATGTAGCCGACAATATCATCACCGGGAATCGGGTTGCAACAATGACTCAACCTTACCAGCAAGTTATCAATTCCCTGAATGACCACGCCTTCTTCATTAGTACTCTTAGCCGGTTTCTTGCTAATTTCTTGATGATCTTCTAGCAAGGCTTTTTCTTGAGCTTCTTTGCGTTCTTTTTCTTTTTGAGCCCGAATATCTTCAGTCAAAATATTAATAACGCCTTCAGTTGCCATTTCACCAAAGCCTAAAGCTGCATACAAATCATCCAAAGAGCCCAAATGCTTCTTAGTTAAGACCCGCTCGATATTTTTCTTATTGTTCATAATTTCATGCGGTGCAAAACCACTTTCAATCAGCTTTTGATCTAAAATATCACGACCACGATCAATATTTTGAATACGATCTTGTTGTTTAAAGAAGCGTTTGATTTTATTTTTTGCTTTATTAGTATGCACTAAATCGAGCCAATCACGGCTAGGTCCAGCGGAATTTTGCGAGGTTAAAATATCCACAATATCGCCATTTTTGACCTGATAATCCAACGGAACAATCTTGCCATTAACTTTGGCACCTGTGGTATGATTACCAACTTCAGTATGAATTGAATAAGCCATATCTAATGGGCCGGAGCCTTTAGGCAATTCAAAAACATCGCCTTTAGGTGTAAAGACATAAACCCGGTCACTGAATAAATCGCCTTTGACACTTTCCATAAATTCATTAGCATCATTTGATTCATTTTGAAATTCAATGATTTCCTTAAATAAGTTAAGCTTATCCCCCGTCGTTGTCATCTTAACTCCGTCGGTCTTGCCTTCTTTATAAGCCCAGTGAGCAGCAATACCATATTCAGCCACTCGGTGCATTTCTTCGGTTCTAATTTGAACCTCTAAGGGCTTGCCTTGCGGGCCGATAACGGTCGTATGCAGTGATTGATACATATTGGCCTTAGGCATCGCGATGTAATCTTTAAACCGTCCCGGCATCGGCTTCCATTTAGTATGGATAGCACCTAACACGGCATAGCAATCTTTAATGGACTTAACAATCACCCGGACGGCTAACAAATCATAAATCTGGCTAAATTGCTTATGCAAATCCTTCATCTTATGATAAATCGAATAAATATGTTTAGGCCGGCCGTAAATATCGCAATCTAAATGTAAATCAGCAATAGCATCTTTAATTTCAACGATTGCTTCATTAATGTATTGCACTCTTTCTTCACGCTTAGAGTTCATCAAATGAACAATACGGTAATATTGCTGAGGATTAAGGTAGCGCAAGGAAATATCTTCCAATTCCCATTTAATCGTACTAATACCTAACCGATCAGCCAAAGGAGCGTAAATTTCCAAAGTTTCATTGGCAATCCGCCTTTGCTTATCAGGACGCAAATGGCCTAAAGTTCGCATATTGTGCAAACGGTCAGCCAATTTAACGATAATAACCCGCAAATCTTGGGACATCGCCAGCAAAAGTTTCCGATGATTTTCAGCCAACTGCTCTTGATGCGACTTGTAGCGAATCTTGCTTAATTTAGTCACACCATCAACGATCACTTCAACGTCATGCCCAAACAATTCGCCCACATCACCCAAGGTAACCGGTGTATCTTCCACAACATCATGCAAAAAACCGGCACACACTGTCTCTGGATCCATCTTCAAATCAGCTAAAATTCCCGCTACTTGAATGGGGTGTAATATGTATGGTTCTCCAGACTTTCTGAATTGTTCACGGTGAACGTAAGTCGCAAAATCACACGCTTTGCGTACCATCGCAACATGCTCTTTGTTCATGTACTTTTCGCACATTTCAATTACATCTTGCGCACTCCATAAATTTTCTTTTTCCATATGATCAACTCCTAGTCTAAAAATGAGAACCTAATAATACTAGTCTTTAGTTATCCCATAAGCAGCATAGCTGATACCTAAATATGCTAGTGTAAAATACTGGGCATAACTATCAAAAAAGAAGCGATAGCCTATAAAATAAACGATGGGAAAAAATAATAAAACCCAAAAACGATCATTTTTCTTACCAGCATATAAACCGGAGAATACAGCATAAACAACATAGATACCGTATAAAATAAAGGCTATTTTATTGATATCAGTCACATCAGCATATACAAATAAAATCGGGACTACAAAAGCCAACGCCAAGGAGACAGCTACATACCATCCAATTCTTGGGAGACTAAGTTCACTATTTCTCATCAATTAACCTCACTTCATTACTTTTGTTAATATTTTACTCTAATTCAAGCGCAAATGAAAGAGCTGCTAAAAAGTACAAGGGGGCTGTTTCCGTCCGCATAATCCGCGGTCCTAAACCTGCCATTAAAAAGCCTTTTTGCTTGAGTAAATCCGTTTCTTTAGGGCTCAAACCGCCTTCGGGTCCAAAAACAGCATACACTTCTTTGGCATCTTTCTTTAATAGCTGCATCGCTTTTGCCATACTGCTTTTTTCGCCTTCTTTAGCCGCTTCTTCATAAGCACATAAACCAACTGTCGCTAAAGGCAAGTCAAGTTGATTTAAATTCTCCATAAACTTGATTTGCGGAATATGCACCCGGTGGGATTGTTCCGCTGCTCCCTGGGCAATTTTAGCTAACCGTTCGAGTTTTTTTACCTGCTTTTTTTCATCCCATTTAGCTACTGACCAGTCGCCTTTAAAAAAGGTAATCGTATCAGCACCTAATTCAGTAGCTTTTTGAACGACCCACTCAGCCTTGTCTTTTTTGGATAAACCGCAAAACAGATGGGCCCTAACCGGTAATTCAACGACAGGCTTTAAAACTTCAACTTCTTTGACAAAAGCTTTTTTGTTTTCCAGCTGGCTGATTTCAACCACATGGACTAATTCATCTGGTGTCACTAATTCAAACCGTTCGCCTACTTTCATCCGCATCACTACGATTGCATGCCTGTAAATCTCATTTGGCAAAGGGTTTTGCGCTTTCAAATCCTCATTCAGAAAATATCTTTGCATACTCATTCACCTGCTTTAGCCTTATGCGCAATAATTGAAAACCAATCTTTCATTTGCAGAATTTGATCAATAGCAAAGCCTTGAGCTTGTAGCTGTTCTTTGATTACTTCAACTTTATCTCTAATGATACCCGAAGTAATAAAAATGCCGCCTTCATTTAAACAAGCATAAGCCTGCGGAATTAAAGGCACAATAATTTCGGCTAAAATATTAGCACAAATCAAGTCAACCTTAGTGTCGATACCTTTTAACAAATCATTAACGCCAACATCAATCTGCTTTTTAACAGCCGGATTTAAGTCTAAATTAACTTTGCAGGCTTTAATAGCTTCATCATCAACATCATAAGCTGATGCCTTTTTAGCACCTAATAGGCACGCTGCAATACTTAAAACACCTGAACCGGTCCCCACATCAATCAAGGTTTCGCCGCCGCGAATGCTGGTTTCTAACGCTGCCAAAGCTAGTCTAGTTGTCGGATGCGTTCCTGTCCCAAATGCTTTACCAGGATCAAGGCGCATAATTAATTCGCCTGCCTGCTTTGGTTCATAATCTTCCCAGCTAGGTACAATCGTTAAATAACGGGTAACTCTGACTGGATGGTAATATTTTTTCCAAACATCCACCCAGCTTTGATCATCTTCTTTAGTCAAATAAACTTTCGCTTTGCCAGGGTTAAGGTTAAACTGCCGTAAAAGCTGTACTTTTTGCTGCAAGTCTTGGGCTAATTCAGCTAAAGCAACTTTGGCCGGAAAATAAGTAATAATTTTAACATCATCATCTCCTGCCTTGTCATCGATTTGAACTCCTCCAGCACCATTTTCCATCAAAAGATTAATGACAGCATCACTGGCTTCTAACGTTGTTTCAACGGTTAATTCTGTCCATTCCAAAAAAATTCCTCCTTAAAATTTCGGATAAGGCAAATTGCCTTGTTCTGTATTATCCGTTTGGGCAACTTTAGCAGCATATACTTCAGCTGACCACTCTAATTCAAAAGTTTCTTTACTATCATCAGCCAAAAAAGCAGCCAGCTGCATTTGACCTTGTGTTAAAAATTCTTTTAAATAATTGAAAAAGGCTTTGCCATGCCTCCTAGTCCAGCCTTTTTTACCGTCAAAAGGCAGGCAAATTAAAAAATCATCCGGCTGGTAGCCGGCTAACCCTTTAGTCTGATCATACAGCAATATGTAATCATTAAATGAAATAACTTTTTCAGCTGATAAAACGCCATCTAGATCGGTCAGCTCTTGACCAGTTTCATTTTCAATATAAAAAGTAATTTCTAACACAAAAGCATGCCGCTTTTTATCCCAATCAAGTGTCAAATCACCATTAAAGGGTAAAGCTGCCAAATTTTCATTTAAAAAATGCAGCAAATCTTCTTTAAGCATATTATCCCTCATTTCTAGCTATAGAAATATCATACCAAAAATATTGGATAAATCCACGAAAAATCCCCTATTAACGTTGAATTTCTGCTACACTAGAGGTAATCTTGACAATTTGGAGTGATTTTTTTGGCAAAATACAAAATGATCTTAGATCTCGACACAGGTATTGATGATGCCTTAGCTATCGCCTATGCTTTAGCCGCACCAGAATGCGATTTAATCGGGATTGTTTGTTCTTATGGGAACCTGCTTGTTGATGGCGCTGTCCAAAACAGTTTAAATCTTTTAGAGATGCTTGGTCATCCCGAAGTGCCTGTTTTCCGCGGTCTTTCCCATTCATCTACCACTGATAGTTTTTCAGTTATGCCTGTTAGTCAACTTATTCACGGCAAAAATGGGATTGGCGAAGTTGAACTTAAGCAAGCCGACCGCCAAGTTGAAAGCATGTCCGGTGTCGACTTCTTTATTGAAGCAGCCCACAAATATCAAGGGCAATTACTGATTGTGCCTACAGGTCCTTTAACTAACCTGGCCGCCGCCATTAAAAAAGATCCTGAAATTGTTGATTTAATTGGACACGTTACTTTAATGGGCGGGGCTTTGACAGTGCCTGGCAACGTTACTGCTGTAACTGAAGCCAATATTAATCAAGATCCAGAAGCCGCTGATGAAGTCTTCAGAAGCAAGCTTCCTTTGACGATGATTGGCTTAGACGTAACTACCAGAACTTTATTAACCAAGCAAGACACCAAGAAATGGCGCGATTTAAACACTCTTTCTGGTCAAAAATATGCTGACTTAACCGACTACTATATTGATGCTTATAAGGTAACCAGTCCCCACTTAGGCGGTTGCGCTTTGCATGATCCTTTAGCTGTAGCCTGTGCTGTTGACCCTAGCCTTGTTCAAACAATTTATTTAAACATGAAAGTTGATACTGAAGGTGCCTTTAGAGGTCGCACAATTGGCGATGAAACAAGAATCAATGATGAAGCACGTCAAACTCAGGCAGCTGTAAATGTTGATGTTGATCGTTTTGTTTCAACCTTCATGCGTTATTTGACGGACCTTTTTGCTAAGCATTAAAGGAGCAAGCTCATGGTCTTTTTTGGTCTGACGCTTTATATAGCTTGGCTTTTATTAGCCTTGTTAAATCTGATTAGGCAACCTCAGAACCGTAAATTTTCTTACCAGCAGGCTTTTTTCGGCAGACGTTTATGGTATTTAAATATTAGAAATTACCTGCTCTTGATTGCGCTTTATCTTTTGGCAATCTGGGCACCCTTAAAATTAGTTTTTTTGTTGAGTATTTTGACAGCTGTTTTCTTATTTGGACTTAGCCTCAGAAACTTCTTTAAAAGAATTGCTAATCCTTATGCTGATATCTTTTTAATAATTTTAAGCATCATTTTATTTTTAACAGCTTACAAATTTATTTTAAAAGTTTAAAAAAAGACCATCTCTTGAAGAGATGGTCTTTTTTTATGCTTACTTAATCAACTGCAATAATCTTAACATTCATTTCGCCGCCCGGTGTTTCAACCACAACGGTTTCTCCCACGCTATGTCCTTCTAAGCCTTTAGCAATCGGTGATTCATTAGAAATCTTACCATTAAAAGGATCAGCTTCAGCAGCACCGACAATTTGGTAAGTTTCTGGTTCATCGTCTTCTTCTTGGAAAGTAACCGTCCGACCAATAGCAACTTCACCTTCAGCTACGGCACCATTGTCAATGATTTCCGCATGGTTAAGCATATTAGTGACTTCTTTAATGCGGCCTTCATTCATTGATTGTTCATCTTTAGCAGCTTCATATTCGGAGTTTTCAGATAAATCACCAAAGGAACGGGCAATCTTAATCCGTTCAATAATTGCAGCCCGTTTAGTGGTCTTTAATTCTTCAAGTTCTTTTTCGAGTTTTTCTTTACCTTCTAAGGTCATTTGAAATGTTTTTTCAGCCATAATGCACCTCTGATTTCTTTAGTTTAGCAAGCTTAATTATAGCACAAGTCCAATAAAATTTCAGAATCAGACTTGAAAATTTAACCGGTCTCTTTTTATTAGGCCTTCTCTTCATCACTATGCCGATTCAAAATATCTCTAACCTTAGCGACCAAGATATCGATAGCAACTTGGTTTTGACCGCCTTCAGGCACGATAATATCAGCATAGCGTTTCGTTGGTTCAATAAATTGGTGATACATCGGTTTAACCGTATCCAGATATTGGCTGATAACAGATTGCAAAGAACGGCCGCGTTCTTCCAAATCCCGGCTGATACGGCGAATAATTCTAATATCATCATCAGTATCAACGAAAATTTTGATATCCATCAAATCACGCAAACGTGGATCATTCAAAACTAAAATACCTTCTACAATGATGACTTCTTTAGGGTCGGCATGAACAACTTCTTTACTGCGGTTATGCTGTACATAATCATAAACAGGGATATCAATTGATTTCCAAGCCAATAAATCATTCAATTGTTCGATTAGCAAATCAGTATCAAAAGCATTAGGGTGATCATAATTGACCTTAACCCTTTCTTCAAACGGTATTCCTGTTTGATCCTTGTAGTAAGAATCTTCTTGAATCATCAAAATGGAATGTCCATTAAGCGAATCAAAAATTGCCCGAGATACTGAGGTTTTACCACTACCGGATCCACCAGTAACACCAATAATTACAGGACGTTTTTGCTTTTGACTATCTGACATGATAAGTTTTCTCCTTAATGTTAATTGTTATCTTGTGAAAGTTTTTTTGTAAGTGCAAGGTGTTCAGCGTAAGTCTTGCTGAAATAAACCTTACCCGTCTTCATATTAGCAATAAAGTAAAGATACCCTTTATCTTTATCAACCGGATTCAATACAGCTTTAACTGATTGGATACTTGGACTGTTGAATGGTCCCGGCCCAACTCCATAATTTTTGTAGAGATTATAGGGCGAATCAACCTTTAAGTCTTTATATATGACATTAGTCTTATGTTTGCCTAAAGCATACAAAACTGAAATATCAGATTGAATCATCATATTTTTTTCGAGTCGATTTTCAAAAACCCCTGCAATCTTATAACGGTCAGCAGCGGTTACGCCTTCACGTTCAACCAGTGAAGCTAAGGTTAACACCTTATGCACGGTCATCTTATTTTGCGCAATTTGCTTATAGTATGGTGAAAGCATCTGATCAGTTTTAGCAGCCATTTGTGTCACCAGCTGCTTCAAGGTTGTTTTTTGCTGTACCGTATAAGTTGCCGGATACAAATAACCTTCTAATTTATAACGCACATTTTTAGCATTAACTGCTGAAGAAAGCAGTTGTGGATACTTCTTAACTAAGCTATTAATAAAATCTTGATCATTAACGAGCTTCAAAAAGTCTTTCTTTTTGAATTTGGTATTTTTGGCAATAACATCGCCGATTTGATCAATTGTTACCCCTTCGCGAATCAGTACCTTGCCTGAACTAAGTGGGTAGCTTGAGCCGCCCTTTTGCAAGGCTTTAGCAATTTGTGCCAAGCTCATCGAAGGCTTCAAAGCGTAATAACCGGCCTTAAAGCCGCTCTTCTTTTCGGTTTTGACATAATAATCAAAAACAATGCCGCTCTTGATAACCTGCTTTTTTTCTAAAATAGCACCAATTTGTTTATTGGTACTGCCAATAGGAATTTTAACTTCAATAACCTTATTGGAATTAGGGTGTAATGGCTGTTTGGCTGTTTCAAAGTAATGGTACCCCATGGAAATAACCAAAATAACTAAAATAGCAATTAATGCTAACACGCCAGACATGATTTTTTTTGCTGTTGTTAATTTCGCTTTAGGGGTAGTCTCATCTTGAGCTGTATCTAGCGAATTTTGTGTATCTGCTGTTTCATTTTGAACCGCATTTTCATTATTTTCATTTGGTTCAACTTGGTTTTCATCTTTTTTGTCCACCAACAACCGCTCCTTCCAGAACTCTATCCCTTTAATTATATCAGAAGGGAGCATAAAAGCAAGATTTTTTCACATATAAATCTTGCTTTTGAAACAAATTTTCACTAGGCTAATGGGCGCTCATCCCGTGTAGTTAAGGTTTGTCTGACATGTTCTTTGGTAATTTCAACGATTGTTTGCGCAGTTAAAACCATTTGCTCACTCGTAATATATTCATATTGGCCATGATAGTTACCACCGCCATTGAATAAGTTAGGTGTTGGAATGCCTTTGGCAGTAATGAAATTACCGTCTGTTCCACCGCGAAATGGCGTTACTTTGGGTGTTAAACCCAAATTGCGATAAGCATCCAAGGCTAAATTAACTACATATGGATGGTCAATAACGGAATTGGCAATATTTTCATATTGGCGCCGTAAAGTAACTAAAATCCGGGGATGATCTTGTTCTCGATTCAATTTAGCTGCTAATTCTTTAACGAAGGCTTCTTTTTGTAAAAATTTTTCCCAATCAAAATCACGGATAATCAAATCAATTTCCGCATGTCCCACCGAAAAGCTGGCATTATTAACCAAAATAAAACCTTCTTTGGCCTGGGTTTTTTCAGGAACCTGATCTTTAGGCAAAGCCGAAATAAACTGGTTGGCAATTAAGCCAGCGTTAACTAAGAGACCATAGGCATTACCGGGATGTACTGACGTTCCTTCAATTTCGACATGCGCACTAGAAGCATTAAAAGTTTCATACTGCAATTCTCCTGGCTGGCCATTATCTAAAGTATAAGCAAATTCCACGTTAAAATCCTTAGGATCGAACCTTTTGCCTCCCAGGCCTATTTCTTCATCCGGCCCAAAACCGATATCGATTTCGCCATGTTTAATTTCAGGATGTTGCTTTAAATAAGCTAATGCACCAATCGCTGCCACAATTCCCGCTTTATCATCTGTTCCTAGTAAAGACGTTCCATCAGTTGTAATCAGCGTTTGGCCTTTTAATTTTTTTAAATCTGGAAATTCATTTGGGTCTAAAACAATTTTCTTGGCTTGATTTAAGACAAGTTTTTCACCATCATAATTTGGATGAACCTGCGGATTAACCCCTTGAGCATTAAAGTCAGCCGTATCTAAATGTGCAATGAAGCCTATCCCAGATACAGCAGGTGTATTAGCGTACAGCTTTCCAATCACAAAACCCGTTTTTTCGTTATAATAGGCTTCATCAAGTCCTATTTCCTGCAATTTGGCGACAATTTTATGCGCTAACACTTCCTGGCCCGGAGTCGTTGGTGTCTTATCTTTAAACTGATAATCCGAGCGTGTATTGATTTTGACATATTCAATAAATAAATTTTGAAGTTTAGTTTTAAAATCCATTTTTACACCTGCTTTTTTATTTTTAATTAAAAAACGCCCCTAAGTAGCCTAAAAAACTACTTCGGGACGCTTTTGAGCGTGTTACCACCCTTTTTTAACAGTATCTCGCAATACTATCCTCAGTAGGTAAAAATACCTTAGTTTTGATAACGGTACCTGCCGCAAATTGCTCGTTTAGCTTGCAATTTATCTGCTCAAAGACCATCTTCAATACCTTGCCTGGCGAATCTCAGCTAACTCCGCTCTCTGTACAGGCTTAAGAGTATTTACTTATCTTCTCAATGCTCTTTTAATTTTTTTAATAGAATGTTAACTCACAATTAATCAAAAGTCAAGCAAATGGTATAAAAAAAGCGGATTAAAAATCCGCTTTTTATTTTAACGCATCAATGCATTAAATTCTTCTTTTAATTTGGCAACAATCTTATCAACAGGGCGGTTGACATCTTCATCAGTCAAAGTTTGGTTTAGATTGCTGAAAGTCAAAGAATAAGCTAATGACTTAAAGCCAGCTCCAATATTTTCACCTTGATACAAATCAAACAATTCAACCTTTTGTAAATTAGCACCACCGTTTTGACGAATGCAATCAACAATCTGTTGATTCGTTACTTCATTTGGTACTACCAAAGCAATATCACGGGATACCGTTGGGTACTTGGAAATTGGCGTGTAAATAACATCTTTCTTAGGCGCATCAATTAATTTTTGTAAATCTAATTCAAAGACATAAGTCCGCTTAATTTTATATTCCTTAACCACACTGGGATGAATTTCACCAACATAGCCGATAAAATCGTCATCAAGATAAATATCAGCCGTGCGTCCTGGATGCATAGCTTCATGCTGTGCACTAGCCTTGTATTCTATCCGGCCTGACAAAGCCATCGCATTAAAGAGATAATCTAAAACCCCTTTTAACAAGTAAAAACCAGCCGCTAATTTATCATCATGCCAAGTTGATTGACGGAATAAACCGGTAATTGCTCCGGCCAAGTGTTCAACTTCTCTTGGCCGATCATTATCTTTATCACGCAAAAAGACGCGTCCCTGTTCATACAAGGCGACGTTTTCAACCTTATGAGCTGAATTGTAAGCTACATCATCTAACAAGCCAGAAATAAGGTTCATCCGTGCTGTCGTCCGATCACTAGTCATTGGGAAAGCCAAAGAAGTTACTTCGGCTGGTTCCATGGCAAAACGGCGGGCCTTTTCTTCAGTTGTTAAACCATAGGAAATAGCTTGGTTTAACCCCGCTGCTTCAAGCAAATGACGGGCTTCACGAATCATCTTTTGCTGATAAGTGTAATGACCTGGCGTTGTCGGTCCCATTGGTAAAGTCGTTGGCAGGTTATCATAGCCGTAAATGCGCGCTACTTCTTCAATCAAATCAGCTTCGATAGCAATATCCCAGCGGCGAGCCGGTACACTGACTTCAAAAGTATCAGCTTGATTAGAAATCTTAAAGCCTAAACGCTTAAAAATAGCTTCCACATCAGTTGCACTCAAGCTAGTACCTAAAACTTTATTAATCCGTGCTAAAGTGATTGTGACTTTGGTATCAGTAATTTGCCGTTCATTAGCTTGTGCAACACCGGCCACAATTTGTCCTTCACCAAGGCTGGCAATAAGTTCGGCACAAGCATCCAATGCTTCTTGCACAGTAGCTTGGTTAATGCCTCTTTCAAACCGCATAGAAGCTTCTGAATGAAGATTTTCGCGCCGCGAAGTTTTTCTAATATTATGTCCATTAAATACCGCTGATTCCAAAGCAACCGTCGTCGTCTTATCAGTGATTTCTGTGGCCAAGCCGCCCATCGTCCCGGCTAAAGCCACCGGAACATCACCATTAGTAACAACAATATCATCTGCTTTTAATGTACGTTCTTCACCATCTAAAGTAACCAGCTTTTCGCCTTCTTTAGCTAACCGTACAACAACTTGCTTCGAAGCTAATTTAGCATAATCGAATGCATGCAAAGGCTGACCATAGTCAAGCAAAATATAGTTGGTAGCATCAACCACATTATTAATTGGCCGAATGCCCGCATTCCACAACCGCTTTTGCAGCCATAATGGACTAGCTTTAACTTCGACATTCTTAATAATCCGCATCATGTATGGTGAAACAAGTTCTGCCGGTGCTTTCACACTGACATAATTTTCAACTGAATCATTAGCATCTTCGGTAATCTCCGGGTGTTTCAAAGTAACTTCTCGGTTATAAATAGCAGCTACTTCATGAGCTACCCCGCGCATGCTGAGCATATCACCACGGTTAGGTGTAATATCAACATCAATGATATCTTCATCCATCCCTAAATAAGGATATACTGGTTCGCCTGGAACAGCATCGGCCGGCAAAATATAAATGCCATCTTCATATTTGTTGGGTGCGATACTATCGTTAAAGCCGATTTCTTGCAAGGCGCAAATCATCCCTTGTGAAACCACACCGCGCATCTTAGATTTCTTAATTTTAACATTGTTAGCAATACGTGAGTTAGGCAAAGCAACAATAACTTTTTGACCAGCAGCCACATTAGGAGCGCCACAAACAATTTGGTATGGTTCGCTTTCGCCAACATCAACTTGGCAGATATGCAAGTGATCAGAATCAGGATGATCCTTTGTTTCTAAAACATGCCCTACTACAATTTTTTTCAAGCCGTCTTGCATCTTATAAGTATCGTCAACTTCGACAGCGGTCCGTTCAATTTTTTCTGCTAAAGCTAATGGATCTAAATCATCAACTTTAACATATTCATTTAACCATTTTGTTGAAACTTTCATCTTGCCTATCCTTTCTTAGAAAATTGACTTAAGAAGCGCACATCGTTCAAGTAGAATTCCCGAATATCGTCAACCCCGTATTTCAACATGGCAAAACGATCAGGCCCCAGGCCAAAGGCAAAGCCACCGTAAACCTTAGGATCAATTCCTGCCATCGTCAACACATTAGGGTGCACCATACCAGCACCTAAAACTTCAATCCAGCCGCTTTGCTTGCAGACACTGCAGCCTTGACCACCGCACTTGAAGCAGGAAACATCAACTTCAACGGATGGTTCGGTAAATGGAAAATAACTTGGACGCAAGCGAATTTCACGGTTTTCCCCAAAAATAGTCTTAGCAACTAAAGCTAAAGTACCTTTTAAATCAGCCATAGTGATATTTTTATCGATAACCAAACCTTCGACTTGATGGAATTGGTGAGAGTGGGTAGCATCGTCAGTATCACGACGGTATACCTTACCTGGTGAGATCATCTTTAATGGACCTTTAGAAAAATCATGTTTTTCCATTGTACGAGCTTGCACAGGAGACGTTTGCGTCCGCATCAGCAAACGTTTGTTAATATAAAAAGTATCTTGCATATCACGGGCAGGGTGATCTTGGGGCAAGTTTAACATTTCAAAATTATAGTGATCTTCTTCGATTTCAGGACCATCAACAACTTGAAAGCCCATGCCTAAAAATAATTTTTCAATTTCATCAATAACCTGCATTAAAACGTGTGGTTGGCCTTCTTTTACTGGAACACCAGGCAAAGTCACATCGATGGTTTCAGCTTCTAACTTCTTAGCCATTCGTTCAACTTCAAGTTCATCAACTTTTGCAGCAATTGTTTTGGCTAATTCATTTTTGATAGCATTGGCAAAACTACCGACCTTAGGCCGTTCTTCAGCGGATAAATCACGCATGCCGCGTAAAACTTCCGTGATTGGCCCTTTTTTACCCAATAAGGTCACACGAATATCATTAACACTTTTGAGATCTTGAGCTTGATTAATTTCTTTTAATCCCCGTTCTTTGAGCTCTTCTAGTTTTTCTCTCAGATTCATTGTTCCATTCCTTTCAAAATAACCTTAGTCAAATATTGACAAAAAAAAGCCTCATCCCCCAAAAGGGACGAGGCTTCGCGGTACCACCCTTGTTTTGTATTTGCATACAACACTCAATCATGCTCATAACGGTGCATGATACCGGAACGCTTTTCAGCGCCAACTCGGGAAGTGAAATTCAGTCAAAAATCCAGTGAACTTTCCCAGCTACCGTTCTTCTCTGGCAGAATCTTTAACTTACTAGTTTCCGTCAATATCTTTAAATCTTATCTTTTTCAGTATAAAATTGAATAACTATTAAGTCAAGCCTTATACGCAATCTTCTAAAGAAAACCAGCGTTCAGCCCAAGCATGTACATCGTTAAAAATTGGAGCCAAATCTTTTCCTTGTTCAGTTAACTCATATACTACTTTATGCTTAGAGCCATCTATACTTTGCCGTACGACGAGCCCTTCTTTAACCAATTCTTTTAACCGTTCTACTAAAACCCGATCGCTGCATTCAGGAATCTTTTGGGACAAGTCACTGAACCGCTGCACACCCGCAAACAGCAAGACGTCTATGATTAATCCATTCCATTTTTTACCTAAAATGCCAAATGTTTTTTCGAATTTCGGACAAAGGGAAAAATCATCACCACTTTGAGCTTTTGTTTCAACTGTCATAAATACACCTCTAACTGAAAGTAAGCTGGGTCACCCCAGCTTACCAAGCTTAATTATTTATGCCTTTTCTTGCGCAAAACGTTTCTTAATTAAAGACATAATCTGTTGTCCAAGATGGCGCCCATATTCATCCGTAGCCGCATATTTATCAACCAAAGTTACAATATACCCTTCAGGATACTTGGGCGGACAAATAGTTGCACCCCACATATGTTTAATGATAATATCTTTTTCACGCGGCGTCAATGGGGTTAACTTTTCTGCATTGCGCAAGGCAATTCGCGGATGAACCCAGGCATGCGTACCGCGATCAAATTTCGTTACCCGCCAATCATAATAAAACAAATCATGTAATAAGCCTGCCCGAGCTGTTGCCCTTGCATTCAGATGCAATTTTTTGGCCAGCTTGTAGCTATTATAAGACACGGAAATAGAATGTTCCAACCGTGTCGAATAATGGTGCTGCGTGAAATTGGCCAATTTTTGGACTTCATCTTTTTCGAGCAAATCACCGACATAGCACATATACTCTGCATCATTACGCCATTTTTCTTTTTTCATCCAGCCAATTACCTCTTTTTCAAGTGACCTATTAGATACATCTATCTAAGTTTAAGATAGTCCAACATCATGAATTATCAACGAAGAAAAAATTAATTTTTCCAAAAACTATTTTATCAAACGTAATTCGTAATCAAGATTTTGATTGATTAACCCTTCCATAGCAAAGTCCTCTTCTAATTCATCCATGCTGATTTGGCGGCATTCAGGCAAGGCAACCTTCAGCTTATAATTACTTTGATTTGCCTTAACCACCAGCGAATCATATTTATAAATTTCAATCAAGTCATAGTGGACTAATAAATTAACCACATATGGCCGCATCATCCGTTCTGTTTTATATACTAAATTAAACCGCGTAAACTTACCTTCATGATACTTAACGTCTAAAAGCAGCTTATCTAGTTTTACTTGCGGTTTAAAATGATTCGCTTCATCCTTTAAAACAAAATAAGGGGTAGCAATTTTAACAGCATAAGCTGTTTTATTTTCATTTTTGTAATACAATATATTATTTAAAATTAATTCATATAAACTCATTTTTCCTCTCCTATGCATGTCCAACGAACATCATAGCGAAAAGTAAAAATTAATGCAAATCAAATCTAAAGAATACTAAAAAAAGAGCCGAGCAAAACTCGACTCTTTTACCAATTCAGCAAATACAATTATTTAACTGCATCCTTAAGTGCTTTACCAGGCTTGAATGCTGGTACCTTGCTTGCTGGAATTTGGATTTCAGCACCTGTTTGTGGGTTGCGGCCCTTGCGTGCAGCGCGTTCGCGTACTTCAAAGTTACCAAAACCGATCAATTGCACTTTTTCGCCTTTTTCAAGGAAAGATTGAATAGAGCCGAAAACAGCGTCAACTGCAACAGTTGCGTCCTTCTTTGTCAAACCTGTTTGTTCTGCAACAGTTTCGATCAATTGTGCTTTATTTGCCATGAATACTTCACCTCCATAATGAAGTTAACTTTGATATTAACTATCAAATGAAGCAATAACATATCAATTCATTGCTCAAATATTAATTTAGCATAGAAAACCTAATATAGCAACGTTTTTGACTGATTTTCAGATAATTTTTACCTTTTATTCGCATTTATTTACGCCGGCGCTCAATTAAATGAAGCGGTGTCCCTTCAAAATCAAATGCAGCTCTAATTTGATTTTCGAGGAATCTTTCATAAGAAAAATGCATCAAATCAGGATCATTAACAAAAACGACAAATGTCGGCGGTTTAACCGCTACTTGAGTAGCATAGTAAATCTTCAACCGCTTACCGTTATCGGTTGGTGTTGGATTATGCGCAATGGCATCCATAACCACATCATTCAAGACTGCGGATGAAATCCGCCGTTCATGGTTAGCATTAACCCGCTTAATGAGCTTTGGCAGTTCACTTAAACGCTGATGAGTCTTAGCTGACACAAAAACGATTGGGGCATAGCTTAAATATTGGAATTCCGACCGAATCAAATTTTCAAATTCCGCCATTGTATGCGTATCTTTTTTCAAAGTATCCCATTTATTAACCACAATAATAATTGCCCGACCGGCATCATGTGCATATCCAGCCACATGCTTATCTTGTTCGCGAATACCCTCCTCGGCATTCAAAACAACACAAACAACATCAGAACGGTCAATGGCCTGCATAGCACGTAAAACCGAATACTTTTCGGTGTTTTCATAAACTTTGCCCTTTTTGCGAATACCGGCCGTATCAATCATAGTATAAACGGTTTGATCATCAGTCGTAAATTTGGTATCAATAGCATCCCGCGTCGTCCCCTCAATATTAGAAACAATCACGCGATTTTCACCTAAAATGGCATTGACCAAAGAAGATTTACCAACATTAGGTCGGCCAATGAAACTGAATTTAATGGAATCATCTTCTTCATCAGCAGGTTTATCAGGAAAATTCTTGACGATTAAATCTAATAAATCACCGGTGCCAATCCCATGCGTACCTGAAATAGGAAGCGGATCACCAAAGCCTAAGGAATAAAAATCATAAATTTCACTGCGGGTTTCAGGATTATCAACCTTATTAACCGCTAAAATAACGGGCTTATCGGTTTTATATAAAATACGTGCTACCTTTTCATCGGCATCCGTCACACCTTCTTTAGCACTGGTGACAAAGACAATTACATCAGCCTCATCAATCGCAATTTCAGCCTGTTCCGTTATTTGAGTAACAAAAGGTTCATCGCCAATATCAATCCCACCAGTATCAATCAAATTGAACTTTTGTCCCAGCCATTCGCTTTTGGCATAAATACGGTCTCTCGTAACCCCTGGGGTATCTTCTACAATGGAAATTCTTTGGCCGGCAATACGGTTAAAAATCGTTGATTTACCAACATTTGGCCGGCCCACAATTGCAACAATCGGATTAGCCATCTTAACGCCTCGCTTTCTTAACTTATTTTAGCTTAACTAATACGAAAAAAACTGACCCGCAGAAATCAACGAGCCAGTTTAAATGAATCTTCACAAAATCAATTAGTCTTGATTCTTGAGTTCATCCCCAATGATATCAGCCATTGTAAAGCCAGTATCTTCTTCAGGAATTTCTACTTTTTCTTCTTTAGGTGCTACTTCTTCTTTCTTTTCAGTAGCAGGCTTTTCTTGCAAAGCTTTGATAGAAAGAGCCAAACGATGTTCTGCAGCGTTGACACTCAAAACTTTAACTTGAACCTTTTCACCAGAAGTCAAAACTTCGTTAGGTGTAGCAATGTGCTTGTGTGAAATTTGGGAAATGTGTACCAAACCTTCAACACCAGGGAATACTTCAACAAAAGCACCAAAGCTGGTCAAACGCTTAACAGTACCTTCCAAAACGTCGCCTTCAGCAACTTTTTCGTTGATGTTATCCCAAGGTTGTGGCAATGTTTGCTTGATTGAAAGAGAAATACGATCTTTTTCAGGATCAACAGCCAAGACTTTAACCTTAACATCTTGACCAACTTTCAAAACATCGCTAGGCTTGCCAACACGTTCGTAAGAAATTTCAGAAACGTGTACCAAACCATCAACACCACCAAGGTCGATGAAGGCACCAAAGTTTGTCAAACGAGCAACTTTGCCTTCAACAACATCGCCAACAGCAAGCTTAGCAAGAACTTCTTGCTTCTTAGCTTCACGTTCAGCCTTAACGATTTCTTTGTGTGAAAGAATCAAGCGGTTATCACTTGGTTCGATTTCAACAATTTTAAGTTCAAGTTCTTGACCCTTGTATTGGTTAAGGTCTTCAACAAAACGATCAGAGACCATGGAAGCAGGAATGAATCCACGAACGCCGGCATCAACAACTAAGCCACCTTTTACAACTTGTGTTACAGGAGCCTTGATTGTTTCACCTGCTTCAAATTTCTTTTCGATGTCGTCCCAAACTTTACGAGCAGCTAAGCGGCGTTGTGACAGCAAGAAGCTGCCGCCTTCCTTATCTGAACCAATTTTTGAAATAACAACGAGGTCAAGTGTGTCCCCAACCTTAATTGCATCTTTAACATCATCAGCTTTAACAGTTAATTCACGTGCAGGTACAACACCTTCAACACCAGTGCCTTCAATACCTACAATAACTTGCTTTTGATCATCAAATGCTAATACCTCACCTTTAACAACATCGCCGACATTAACAGTCTTAACGCTGTTTAAGGCTTCTAATAAATCCTTATTTTCTGATTCACTCATGGACCATGTCCTCCTTAACGACTAACTCTATTTATCATTTTAACTGATTTACTTAAAAAATTCCAGCATTTACGTATTATTTCTGAACTTTTTCAACAATTTCCATAATTTTGTTAACAACTTCGTCAATACTTAGCGAAGTTGTATCAACAAGCACTGCATCTTTGGCTTGGGTTAACGGTGAAATCTTACGGTGCGAATCTTTATAATCACGTGCTTCGATTTCTTGTTCTAAAACATCTAAAGGTGTATCAATCCCTTTGAGTTGATTTTCCTTAAAACGTCTTACTGCTCTTTCATGCACACTCGCCACCAAAAAAATTTTGACTTGAGCATGTGGCAAAACGGTCGTGCCAATATCGCGTCCATCCATAACAATTCCGCCAGCTTCAGCAATTTCACGCTGCCGCTTGGTTAAAATTTCACGTACACTAGGTTGTGCTGAAACAGCAGAAACGTTATTGGTAATTTCCGGTGTTCTGATAGTCTTGGTAACATCCACTTCATTTGCAAAAACTTTTTGCTCTGGTTCAGCCGGCACGAAGCGAATTTCAGCTTCTGACAGCAGCTTTTTTAAAGCAGCGTCATCATCATAGGCAATTTGGTTTTTTCGTGCTAAAAAAGTAGCCGCCCGATACATAGCACCAGTATCGCAATAAATATAACCAAGTTTTTTGGCAACCAGCTTAGCAACCGTACTTTTACCAGCAGATGCCGGCCCATCAATAGCAATTTGTAATTTCATTTTCCTACCCCTAATTATTTAACTCTAATCTGTTGTCCTGGTGTCAGCGTAGAATTAGCTGATAAACCCGGATTAAGCTCTAGCAATTGGTCAACTGTCAAACCATTATTAACTGCCACCCGATATAACCCCTGCCCACTAGCAACGGTTACATATTGTCCACTAGATGAACTTGAACTTGAGCTTGAACTAGATGAAACTGAACTGCTAGAATCACTTTGACTCGTTTGGGTACTGCTTGAACTTGTCGAACTAGAACTTGTCGAACTAGAACTTGCTGTTTTAGCTGATGTTTTCTTCTTAGACGATTTCACCGAATAATTCTTTTTTTCTGAGCTAGATGAAACAACTTCTATTTGATCATCATTATTAGTAGGCTGATTAGATCGTGCTACTGACACAAAATAACCGATAATCGTACCAACAATAATAACGAAAAAGACAATTAATAAAATAGCTGAACTTCTTTTATCATGCTGGCTTCTTTGCTTCGCTGCCCGTCGTGAATATACACCATTTTCATCGGTTTCATCTTCAAATTTATTTTCCCAAGGCTTTTTTTCGTGTCCACCATCTTGGCTTTTCATAATTAAACCTCCTCGACCAGTATCAATAAATATGATAGCATAATTATTTCAATCATGAATAGGAAAAATTCATAATTATTGATTGAATAATTTTTTTAAAACGGATTGATAATCTTCAAAAGTTGCCCGCTTGGCCAAAGCAACTTTTTTTTGCCCCAATTGTGATAAAGATACGGTCTCATTTTGCGGACTGCAGCAATTTGCTTGTTCTGGCAACTGGTCGCCAAAATATTGGGCAATTTTTTTTCTTAAGCAATTCGACCCAAGGTAACTTTTTATCTCATCTAAAGCTTGTTTGCGCTCTACCAGACGTTCTTTTATCAACCTTTCAACCTGTGCTTGAGTAAAACCCAGCTGTTGGTATCTTGCCAACAGGTCAAACGGCGGATTTTCCTGCAAAATTTGCCGCAACACCTTATTTTGTTTAAAAAAATAAGTAATTTCTTGTAACTTGGGAAAAGTTTTTTCCAGCAAATATTTTTGCAAATCCAAATCACTATCCTGATATAAAATAATAGCCGCTCCTTTTTGACCATCACGACTACAGCGTCCATATTCTTGCACATAATCTTCCAAACTGCTTGGCAGGTGGTAATGAATAATATAACGAATATTTTGCTTATTGATTCCCATTCCAAAAGCACTGGTTGCACAGATGATATCTAATTCATCGCGTAAAAATTGCTCTAAAACAGCAAAACGATCCTCATTGGCCATTCCTGCATGATAAACGGCCGACTTAAGATCACTTTTTTGTAAAATAAGCTGATTTATTTCTTCAGCTTTTTTTTTGCTCGAAAAATAAATCAGTCCTGGACCCTGTAAATTAGTTGTCAATTCCAAGAGGCGCGCGTTTTTTTGCGCTTCATCACTTACTTCTTCAACATCTAAAAAAATATTAGCCCGGTTGACAGCAAAGCGCACCACTTTGGTTTGGGCGTCAAAAAATAGGATCTGCTTGATTTGCATTTCGACTTTTAAAGTGGCCGTAGCGGTTAAAGCCAGCGTGAGCGGATTAGCTAATCTTTGTCTGATTTTGCCTAAATCTAAATAATCTGGTCTAAAATCAGGTCCCCACGTCGAAATGCAATGGGCTTCATCAACCACAAATAAACCTAAGTCAAGTTTTTGCAAAGCTGCTAAAACAGCCGGATTTTTGAGCAATTCAGGCGAAACATAAATAAAGCGGAAAAATTTAAGCTTTGCCAAAATTTCCCGGCGCTGTGCAAAAGTTAAATTTGAATTTAAGGCAATCGCCTTTTTTTCGCCCCTTAAATAGAGATTGGCCACCTGATCTTGCATTAATGAAATTAAAGGCGACACGATCACTACCGTTTTTTTAACAAGGTAGCCATATAACTGGTAACATAAGGACTTGCCAACACCGGTGGGCAAAATACCCAAAACATTTTTTTGTGCTAATAAAGCTTCTAAAATTTCTTTTTGCCCAGGTTTAAAGTGTTGATACCCAAAATATTTCATTAAAGCAGCATTTAAATCAATAGTCTGTACCATAAATTTTAATCCTCATAATCTGTACTAAGCGATATTTATAAAAAGGAAGCTTAAAATCTGCTAAAGCGTGAAAATTCCACGTTAACGTCTTTTGACCTTGAAAAACTTTTTCAATTAATTTGATTTCATCTTCTAAAAGAAAGGCTTGATAAGGAAAATCATCTAAAATCATCGCACAATTTAAAATATGTTCAATAACCGTTGACAATTTAAGCCGTCTTACTTGTGCAACTTTGGGTAAATCATAGCCATTTTGAAAGAGTTGGTAGCTTTTAAGGGCACTTTTAGTCAATAATCCTTCGCCTAATTGGCTTTTAAATAAAGTGCCAAAAGTTGGATCATGTTTAATGCTAAAAAAAATAAAACGTGCGGTTAAGTCGCGTAAAATCAAGGCCACATCACTGATATCCAACTGATGCATTTGCGCTAATTGGCTAGTCGTAAAGCCTGATTCATGGTATCCGGCAAAATTTTGCGCAAAAATCACCGCTTCAGTTGTGTCTTCTTGGGATAAAAACTGTTCCAAATCCTCAGCCAAATGATCCAAGCCTTGACCATTGGTTTGCTGATACCACCGTTTAAAAAGCTGTAAAATATCATAATTCAGCGTAAGGGGCTGATATTTGGCCTGCTGATAACTTTTTTCAGAAGCAACCTGAATACATAAATGTAGTAAAGTCGTCAAGCGCCGGTAATTAAAAAATGAAAATAGCTCTGGGTTTTGCAAAGTTTTATGTTCAGCTAAATACCTTGCTTTCATATCAGCACCTTTTGGGGTTAAAACATAGGTATTTTTGGCAACCTGCTTTAACCAGCCCTTTTTGTGTGCTAAAGATGCCACTAATTCAACTTTTTGGCCCAATTCAGGATCCGTATTGGTTTCGGTCAGTAATCCATAGCACATTCCCCAAAACATTGACGACATGGTCAAATGATTACCTAAAATCTGCCGAATCACAGCCGTACGATGCGCTTGTTTTTCATCAAAATACAGCAAAATCCGCGCAATTACCAAATTTTCAGCCATTAATTTCACCCCCGTATTCTTCATATTATAGCATCAAAAAGCCCTTGATTACATTTGGTAAACGTTTTTTTGTGAAAGTGTAAAATAAAATTCTAAGGTATGCCTAAAAATACTTTCCATTTCAGTTAACATAGTGTAAAATATGGGTGTACTTACAAAATATTATGAAAGGTGGTTTTCATTTTGAGTAATGAAACGAAACACAAAGGCAAGTTAATCCAATATGCCAATGGACCTTCCTTAGAAGAAATTAACGGTACGGTCAAAGTTCCCAAAGGCAAAGGCTTTTGGCGCACACTCTTAGCCTATTCAGGTCCAGGTGCTTTAGTGGCGGTAGGCTACATGGATCCTGGTAACTGGTCAACTTCAATCACAGGTGGTCAAAACTTCCAATATACCTTAATGTCAGTTATATTGATGTCAAGTTTGATTGCGATGTTGCTCCAATACATGGCAGCTAAACTTGGTATTGTTACCCGCCTTGATTTGGCACAAGCGATTCGTGCCCGTACAAGTCGTGCTTTAGGCATTGTCCTGTGGATTTTAACAGAACTTGCAATTATGGCCACTGATATTGCTGAAGTCATCGGGGCTGCGATTGCCCTTTACTTATTATTCGGCATTCCTTTAATCTATGCCGTCTTTATTACCGTTTTGGATGTCTTTTTACTACTGCTGTTAACCAAAGTTGGCTTTAGAAAGATTGAAGCTATCGTCGTTGCACTTATCTTAGTTATCTTGTTTGTCTTCATTTACGAAGTGGCTTTATCCAGACCTGACTGGGCAGCTGTTTTCCAAGGCTTTATTCCAAGCTCTAAGACATTTGCTTCCAGTCCTGAAGTTGACGGTATGACTCCAATTCAAGGGGCTTTAGGTATTATCGGTGCTACCGTTATGCCACACAACCTTTACCTGCACTCGGCGATTTCACAAACACGTGCTATCAATCATGACGATGAAGACGAAGTTGCTAATGCTGTTCGCTTTACAGCTTGGGACTCAACCATTCAATTAACAGCTGCTTTCCTTGTTAACTGCTTGCTGTTGATTATGGGGGTTGCCGTTTTTAAAACCGGTGCCGTCAAAGATCCTTCCTTCTTTGGTTTATACCAAGCATTATCTGACACTTCCACTTTAAGCAATGGTTTGTTAATTTCAGTTGCTAAATCAGGTGTTTTATCGGTCTTATTTGCCGTTGCCTTACTAGCTTCAGGTCAAAATTCAACCATTACCGCTACTTTAACCGGTCAAGTTATCATGGAAGGCTTTGTTCATATGAAAATGCCGCTTTGGGCCCGTCGTTTAATCACCCGCTTAATTTCTGTGGTTCCTGTTTTAGTTTGCGTGTCATTTACAGCTAACCAAAGTGAAATTGAACAGCACGAAGCCTTAAATACCTTGATGAATAATTCGCAAGTATTCTTAGCTTTGGCTTTGCCATTTTCAATGTTGCCTTTACTCATTATGACCAATAGTAAAAATGCCATGGGTGATCGTTTCGCTAACAAATTGTGGGCTAAAACTTTAGGTTGGATTTCCGTTATCGCCTTGACTTTCTTGAACCTGAAAGGCTTGCCCGCTTCAATCGCTGATTTTTACGGCAATCACCCAACCGCTAGTCAATTAGCTACTGCTCACGGAATTGCTTACGCTGCAATTGTTGTAATCCTCGCCCTCTTAATTTGGACGATTGTTGATCTGTACCGTGGTGATAAAAAATTAGCTCAAAAACAAGCTTAATTCATGATAAAAAAACTTCCAAACATGGGTTTGGAAGTTTTTTTATATCTTAATTTTACTTGATTAATTAAATTTTACTGTCTGTACACTAATCCAGTTTCTTAAGTGTACATAAACGAGGGCAAATATCCCACCGACAATTGCTCCTTCAATCAGGTTAAAGGGAACAACTCCGTATAAAACCATCTTAGCTAAAGGCATCCCTAATTTCATCCCTAAAAGGTTCATATATAAAGGAATTGTCACGAAATAATTCGTCAAAGAAAGCACTAGAGTTAAAGTTACAGTTCCGCAAACAACAGCTAATAAAACATTTTTCAACTGAAAAGCCTTGTCCTTCATCACAAAATACAACGGATAACACAAGGACATCGAAGCCAAAAAGCTGAGTGAAACACCGATTAAATTCGGCAAATTAGCCCCTGAAACTACAAAATAAATGATAGATCTAATTAAAGCAATTTCTAAGCCACCAAAAGGTCCCAAAACAAATAATCCCAATAAAATAGGCAAATCAGAAAAATCTAATTTCATAAAGGGAACAATGGGAATAATTACAAATGAAAAGAACATTAACAGGTAAGAGATAGCTGCTAAACAAGCAATAACAGCTCCGCGCCGAACAGATTTGTTGTACATATAAAATTCCTCCTCTGTTAACCTCAAAACATAATAAAGCCAAAAAAGACTCTGCAACCTCAAGGCCACAGAGTCTTATGTTTATTTACATACATAAAAAAGCTCTATCTTCTTTCATCCAGACTATACTGTCGGTACCGGAATTACACCGATTCGGTCTCTAATGAGAGTCGCGGACTTTAACCGCCGGTCGGGATTTACACCCTGCCCTGAAGATTAACATAATATTTTATTTATAGATAATTTAACACTAAAAAGAAGTCCTGTCAACTATTTACGCTTAGCATTCTGCCGTGCATGTTCATAAAGCATTTTAACTTCATCGCGGCTCAATTCTCTAAATTGGCCTGAAACTAACCCGTCTAAGGTCAAAAAATCATAACTTTCCCTTTTTAACTTCTTAACCGGATGTCCAATGGCCTCAAACATATTCTTAACTTGATGGTTGCGGCCTTCATGAATTGTCAGTGAAACAATTGAGCTGTTTTTAGCACGATCACTCGAAATAATTTGGGCCTTGGCTCTAGCACTGAAGTGACCGTCCTTCATTTTCACACCCTTGCGCAAATGCTTTAAGTCATCATTTTGCACTAAGCCTTCTACCTTCGCTACATATGTTTTATTCACCTTATAGCGCGGATGCATTAAAAGGTTGGCTAATTGGCCATCATTCGTTACCAAAATAATTCCTGAGGTATCATAATCAAGCCGCCCAATCGGATATACCCGGCGCGCAATATCTTTAAAGTAGTCGGTTACCACTTTACGCCCCTTATCATCTTTTGCCGCACTGATAACGCCACGTGGTTTATAAAATAAGAAATAAACCTTGCTTTCCCGTTCTAAAAGACTGCCGTCAACTTCGATAGCATCATCATTGCTAACCTTAGTCCCGAGTTCCTTAACGACGCGGCCGTTGACCTTCACATGTCCTTCTAAAATTAATTTTTCACTAGCACGACGTGATGCAACACCTGCATCTGCCATTGCTTTTTGTAATCTGACTTCAGCCATTTTCTTCCTCTATTCTTCTGTTGTCTGTCCGAGCGTTTGACTAAATAATTCCATGAAATTGTCGCTTTGATCTGTCGCTTCTGCGTCATCTTGCGGCAAAGGCGGCAACTCTTTTAAAGAATTTAGTCCAAAATAATCTAGAAAAGTGTCAGTTGTTTGATATAAAATAGGTCGTCCCGGTGCATCTAATCTGCCAGCCTCACTAATCAATTCCAACAAAAGCAGCTTTTGAATGACTCCACCTGACTGGACCCCACGAATTTCTTCAATTTGCAATCTCGTAACAGGCTGCTTATACGCAACGATAGCTAACGTTTCCAAACTGGCCCCTGAAATTTCAGTCGTGGCCGGTGCTGCAAAATACTCTTTCAGCAGCGGCGCAAAACTCTTTTTGGTGACCAGCCTAAAACGTTCATTAGCTTCAATAATTTCAACACTGCAGGCATGATCTGCCTGATATTTTTCGTTTAATTTATTAATTTGGGCATATACCGCTGGTTTCAATAAGCCAGTCAATTGGGCTAACTGGGTTGCGGAAATGCCGTCTGCTCCGCTGACAAAGAGCAAACTTTCAATTTTCGCCTGATTAGACAGCATTTTTTTCACCACCTGTAATCAAAATCGCACCAAAATTCTGCGCCTGCATAACCCGCAATTCATTTTGCTTCATTAACTCAAGCATAGCCATAAAAGTTGTCACAATTAATTCGACGTCAGCCTTTTGAGCAAACAAATCTTCAAATAAAATGGGCTCTTTAGCCGCTGCTATCCTCGTTTTTAATTGTGGCAATATTTCATTTAAACGATATTTTTCAGGACTAACTCGCCTTTGCGGCGTCGTTTTTGCTTTTCGCTTCAAAAGCAGACGGGCAAAAGCCTTCTCTAACAATTTAACATCCTGACCTTGCTCATCTAAGTGAAGTTTTAAGGCTTCTTTAGACGGTTCTTGCGGTTCGCGCATATATTTGAGTGAACGCTCATCAGCTAAAGTCCGCAAATTCTCAGCTGCTTTTTGATAGGTTTGGTGCAAAATCAGTTGCATCACCAACTCTTCGCGTGGATCTTCTAATTCGGTATTTTCATTAAAATCATCTTCTTGATGGGTTGGCAGCAGCATTTTACTTTTAATATTAATCAGCATCGCCGCTATAAGCAAATACTCCCCAGCAATATCTAATTCTAACTCCTGCATTTGGTGCAGGTAAGCGATATACTGGGAAGTAATTTCTGACATTTTAATATCATAAATATCCATTTCATTCTTACGAATCAAATGTAACAATAAATCAAGCGGTCCTTCAAAAGTCGGCAGTTTGAAAGTTAAATGGCGCATATCCAGTGATTCATCAGCCATTTTCTCTTTCCTCCCACCGTGCCAAAAGAAAAGCCGTATCCATGCTACCCATAAATTCATCATCAGGATATAATTGGCGCAAGGCATCCAGCATTAAAAAGGTAACACCATGTCCACGTTCGGCAGGTGTTACCGCAATATGCCTTACCATCAATAGATGACTATCAGTATCTCTTTCAATCCCCACGATACCGATAAAATCACCTGTATCATTTTTCCATAAGTACAAGTAGCGGTCATCATCTGTTTGATATCCCGCTAAACATGCTTTAAGATGTGAAATTTCCTTTAAATCAGGAATAAATGAGAGCAGACCCATGGCTATTTTTTCATAGTCGTTTTTGTACTTATAAAGCATTTTATCCTCCCGTAAAAACGATTAATCTTATAGATTACTTTATCACAATTAAACGACTAAAACAAACTACGCATGTGGATGAGCCTGATTATAAATCTTGGACAAACGCTTTTTGGAAATATGGGTGTATAGCTGGGTTGTAGAAATATCTGCATGGCCTAAAAGTTCCTGTACAATCCGCAAATCAGCCCCATTTTCCAAAATATGCGTCGCAAAAGAATGCCGCAAAGTGTGCGGAGTTACATTCTTTTTAATTCCGGCTTTTTTGACTTCATTTTTTAAATTCTTCCAAATTCCTTGCCGTGTGAGTCTTTCACCATGGAAATTAACAAATAAATAAGGACTACGTTTATTTTTGCATAAAATCGGCCGTGAATTATCTAAATAAGCGCTAATCCACTTAATCGCCTGATCACCAATTGGAATAATCCGTTCCTTTTTGCCCTTGCCCATAGCTCTGATAATCCCAACATCTAAGTGTAAATCTTCTAATTTTAAATTTATTACTTCAGAAACTCTTAGACCTGTAGCATACATCAGTTCCAAAATAGCCCGATTTCTCAACCCCAAGGTTTGGCTGGTATCAGGGGTAACCAACAAGCGCTCGACTTCTTCAACCGATAAAACCTCTGGCAAATGTTTTTCGCTTTTAGGTGTTTCAATAAGCGTCATCGGATCATTTTCAATCAGCTGTTCCTGCCGTAAAAATTGGAAAAATTTCCGCAAACTGGTGACACAGCGGATAATTGACGCATTAGCTTTGCCTTCCTTGGTTAACTGGCCCAAATAATCTAAAATAACCTGTTTATTAATTTTAGCAAGTGACTCGAGCTGATTTTGCTGCAAATATAAAATAAAATGCTGTAAATCTAACCCGTAACTAGCTATCGTATTATCAGACAAGCCGCGTTCAGCTTTTAAATAATGAAGATAGTCATCCAATAATTGTGAAAGATCCATTATTTCACCCTCAATTCTTATCAATCCTTTTTTGCCGACATCGATCACAAATACCTAAAAAGGTTAACCTATGATCAGCCACTTCAAAGCGATATTTTTGCTTGATTTCTTTTTCAATATCTACCAATAAATCTTCATGTATTTCCTGAACACGCCCACAAATATTGCAAATTAAATGGTGGTGAAAATGGCCATGATCTTGCGTTTTTAAATCAAAACGCACCATGCCGTCTTCAAAAATAATCTTATTGACTACTTGAACATCCGTTAACATATCTAAAGTCCGATAAACCGTAGCTAGACCTACGTTAGGATGATTTTGTTTAAGTAGTGCATAAATCTCTTCTGCGGTTAAATGCTGAGTTTGATACTTTAAGAGCAATTCAACTGTTGCACGTCTTTGTGGTGTTAATTTAAAACCTGCTTTGCGCAAACTTGCTTCAATACTTTCCAACTCACTCATCGCAATACCCCTAATTTACTTCTTTAATAAAATTAAAAAACCAGCTTCTTGTTTAACTAAACCAGCCTTCAATAAATGCCCAACGGCCCGTTTAAATGCTGCCTTACTGATACCAAAATAAGCTTTAATCTCATCAGGCGTACTCTTATCTGTTAAAGGCAAGCGCCCGTCAGCATGCTCAAGCGCAATTTTTAGCATTTGAGCATCGTCGTCAATGACTTCATATCCGCGCGGATTAAGCGACAAATTAAGCCAGCCGTCATCACGCACGCCAATGACACGTGCCTTAACCACTTGCCCCAAGCGTGGTTCCACATCTCTTTCAGAAGGATGAATGAAGCCTAAGTGATAATCAGACGTTAAGACATAGGTTCCAGCTAATTTTAACCGAAAAACCGTCGCAGTAACATCTTTATTTTGCATCCGCTGATGGCCGGCTACACTGACAGCTTTAAGCATTTCCGTTGTCGCTAAAGTACCCCAAAGCCGTCCCTTTTGGTCAACTTTCAAAGCTATCATCAGCCGATCATTAGGTTTAGGCCATAATTCCATTATTTCCGGCAGCTCGTCTAAAGAAACCACAATATCTTTGTTTTTTAAGCCCACATCAACAAATACACCCAAGTCACGCTGTACTTTTTTAACTGTACCAAAAGCATATCGGTCAAAACCCACTTTGGGCTCCGTTTTAGTTAATTGCAACTCATGATGCTCATTTTCATAAGCAAAAGCGGTAATCATCGCTCCCATCTTAGGCATTTTAAGCAATTCACTTTTTAACAGTCTAAAAGTTAAGCCATCTTTTTGTGCAAAAATATATTTATCATTTTCATCGGTCACCATGGCCGTAATATTTCTGCCGATTATATCTTTAAGCAACAGTTAATCCTCCTATGAATGTACCCAAACTAACATCCACCGACTTTTATATCGGTCCAAAATCATCTTTTTTTCAGTCAAAGTAGTCTGAAATACATTATTTCTTTATTATTTTTAACAAACTATTCATATGTGCTTTTAACATGCTTTTTATGCTATAAAAAAATATGTTAAATAAAAAAGTGCTTCAAAGACAAAAAACATTTTTATCATTGCAGCACTCTGTCATTATTCTGCTGTTTTGGTTTTAAATTCCCTCAGCCATTTTGCTTCCTGCTTTGTCAAAGGATAGTTTTCTAACATATCCGGCCGCCGTAAATAAGTCCGCCGTAATGATTCTTTATGGCGCCACTCAGCAATTTTTTGGTGGTTACCGCTGGTTAATACTTCCGGCACCTTTAATCCTCTAAAATCAGCTGGACGGGTATACTGCGGGTATTCTAATAATCCTGTTGAAAAAGAATCGCCCACAGCTGACTGCGAATTGCCCAATACATCCGGCAACAAGCGTACAGTAGCATCAATAACCACCATCGCACCCAATTCGCCACCAGTTAAAACAAAATCACCCAACGAAATCTCATCAGTCACCCGTGTACGGATCCGCTCGTCATAGCCTTCATAGTGTCCACAAATAAAGGTCAAATGATCTTCTTGAGCCAAACGTTCAGCAACCTTTTGATTAAATTTTTCACCGGCCGGATCCAGCAAAATCACCTTACCTAACCCATTATTTTCAGTCTCAACAGCATCTAAAGCATCAAAAATCGGCTGGGCCTGCAGCAGCATCCCAGCCCCACCACCATAAGGTGTATCATCGACATGGTGCTGCTTATTAGTGGTATAATCACGAAAATCGGTAACTTTAATATCTAAAATGCCCTTTTCTTGCGCTTTGCCGACAATCGACTGCGTTAAAGGGCCCGTAAACATTTCCGGAAATAAACTTAAAATATCAATTTTCATTAGTCAGCCAATCCTTCCAATAAATCAATGATTACTTCGCCCTTAGCTAAATCAACTTTTTTAATCACATCATCAATTACTGGCAAAAGAATTTCTTTTTGGCCTTGTTTAACAACCCAAACATCATTGGCGCCAGGAGCTAAAATTTCTGAAATAGTTCCAACTTCTGCTCCTTCTAAAGTGACTACTTTAAGACCAATAATTTGATGATAATAATATGATCCTTCTTCAAGTTCTGCTTGTTGTGCTTGCGAAATCTTGAGATCATAACCTTTAAATTTTTCAACCGCATTAATATCTTCTAAACCTTCAAATGTTAACAGGTCAAACTGTTTATGCTTGCGGTGAATTTTCACGACAACTTCTTGCTTTAAAGTGCCTTTATCAAATAAATAAAGGGTATTTCCCGCTTTAAAGCGTTCATCGGTAAAATCACTTGAAGATAAAACCCGGACTTCGCCCTTGATTCCATGCGTATTAACAATTTTTCCAACTTGATAATAATCCATAATCTCTTCCTCAATAGGTTTGCTTATAAAAAAACCTCTGATGAAAACAAATTCACCAAAGGTTCTATTAATCGTCTACGATATTTAAACGAACTCGAAGAGAGTCGTCAACACGAACGCTATACACAATGGTTCTGATTGCCTGAGCAACCCGACCATGTTTTCCAATTACACGCCCAACATCTTCCGGCGCAACTGCTAAATTAAAATTCAGAAAATGTGCATCCTGATTTGTCTCAATTTTGATTGCCTCAGGCTTAGCAACTAGTGGTTCTACAATGGTAACAATTAATTGCTTCACATCTGCTTCTGTCATCTTAATCTACCTTACTTCTTTGAAAACTTAGCTTCGTGGAACTTCTTCATAACACCTTGCTTAGAAAGAATGTTACGAACTGTATCTGAAGGTTGAGCACCATTACCCAACCAGTTCATGATTGCTTCTTCTTTAAGTGTTACTTGTTCTGGTTCTGTCAATGGGTTGTATGTGCCAACTGTTTCGATGAAACGGCCATCACGTGGTGAACGTGAATCAGCAACAACGATACGGTAAAATGGACGCTTCTTAGAACCCATACGCTTTAAACGAATTTTAACTGACATGCATTTACACCTCCTAGTTATCTTCTCAACGTTTACTAATATACCAGTATTTTCGCTCCGTGTAAAGTAAAATTTCTTGACAGGGGCTTTTTTTTTGCAAATTAGCTTTAAAAGGCTGATATATCAACGTTTTAAATCTGATTATTTACGCCGTCTTTGTTTTTTAATTTTGGCGCGCTTCTTCTTTTTGTTCTTTTTGACCATGCGATTCATCGACATTTTGGCCAATTTGCCGGAAATACCGCCGCCAAACATCTGCTCCATGCCGCCTAAATTACCATTAGTTAATTTTTGCATCATGTCGCGCATTTGCTTAAATTGCTTAATCATGCGGTTGACTTCTTGGATAGGACGACCGGAACCGGCTGCAATCCGCCGCCTACGACTAGGATTTAACAGGTCAGGATCTTCACGTTCCTGCGGTGTCATTGAATAAACAATAGCTTTAGTATGTTCGATATCTTTAGGGTCAACTTTAATATTCTTCAAAGCCGGATTAGAAGCCATCCCTGGAATCATCTTCATAATGTCTTCTAACGGACCCATATTTTGAACTTGCACTAATTGGTCAACAAAATCGTTAAAGTCAAAGGTATTTTCCCGCATCTTATCGGCCAATTCTTCAGCCTTCTTTTGATCAAAGTCTTGCTGAGCTTTTTCAATCAAAGTCAGCATATCACCCATACCTAAAATACGCGAAGCCATCCGGTCTGGATAAAAGACATCCAAGGCGGTCATCTTTTCGCCTTGCCCAATAAATTTAATTGGCTTACCTGTTACCGCCCTGATTGACAAAGCAGCCCCACCACGGGTATCGCCATCTAATTTAGTCAAAACAACCCCAGTAACATCAAGCTTGCTGTTAAAGCCTTCAGCTACTTCCACCGCATTTTGACCTGTCATCGAATCGACTGTCAGTAAAATTTCATCCGGTGAAACTAACGCCTTGATTTGCGCTAATTCATCCATTAATTTTTCATCAATTTGTAAACGGCCGGCAGTATCGATGATGACATAATCATTTTTTTGTTCACGCGCAACTTCCATCCCTTGCCGCACAATTTCAACCGGATTCATGTCTACGCCCCGTTCAAAGACGGGTACATCGATTGATTTACCCACGGTTACCAACTGATCAACGGCAGCTGGCCGGTAAACATCGGCTGCAATCAATAAAGGTCGAGCATTTGCTTCTTTTTTGAGCTTATAAGCCAGTTTGCCGGCTGTGGTTGTTTTACCAGCCCCCTGCAATCCAACCATCATAATAATTGTAGGAATTTTGGCTGATTTATTCAAAGGCACGGCGCTTTCGCCCATCACTTTGATTAATTCTTCATTGACAATTTTAACAATTTGCTGAGCCGGAGTTAAACTTTCAAGTACTTCAGCTCCAACAGCCCTTGTTCTGACTTCTTTGACAAAATCTTTTACAACTTTAAAATTAACATCGGCTTCAAGCAAAGCTAAACGGATTTCACGCATAACTTCCTTGACGTCGGATTCACTAATCTTGCCCTTGCGCCTTAATTTACTAATTGCGCCTTGCAAGCGTTCGGTTAAACCTTCAAATGCCATTAATAGCCACCAACTTTCATTCTTCCATATTTTCGAGATTCTGAATTAAATTGAGCAAATCATTGTCATTAGGATACTTTTTTTTGACATATTGCAAAATTTCATCGGTTTTTGCGCTCTGCTGCTCAAATTGCTGATATAACCCCAATTTAGCTTCATATTCCTCAAGAATTTTTTCAGTCCGCTTAATATTATCATATACCGCTTGTCTAGAAACAGCATAATTTTCAGCAATTTCACCTAAAGAATAATCATCCCGGTAATATAAAGCAATATATGTCATCTGTTTTTCAGTCAGCAGGGGTTCATAAAAGTCAAAAAGAGCATTAATACGATTCGTTTTTTCAATTGCCACCAGATCACCCTAATTTACTAAGCCCTTAAATAAGCCTACCACATATTCTTGCGGATCAAAGTCGCGCAAATCATCCATCTGTTCGCCTAAACCAACCAATTTAACCGGCAGGTGCAGTTCACTTCTGATTGCTAACACAATCCCGCCACGAGCTGTCCCGTCAAGTTTTGTTAAAATAATCCCCGTTACATCAGTAACTTCTTTAAATTGCTTAGCCTGCGTCAAGGCATTTTGCCCTGTGCTGGCATCAAGCGCTAAGAGAACTTCTTGAGGAGCTTCAGGAAGTTCACGGGTAATCACCCGCTTAATTTTATCTAGTTCCTTCATCAAGTTGACTTTATTTTGCAACCGTCCGGCTGTATCAACCAATAAAATATCGTAATTTTCTTTTTTAGCCTTAACTACCGCATCATAAACTACGGCTGCTGGATCACTCTTTTCCGGTTTAGTAACAATATCAACGTCTACACGACGCGCCCATTCAGCCAATTGTTCAATGGCTCCAGCCCGAAAAGTATCCCCGGCTGCCAATAAGACCTTTTTGCCTTCTTCGTGGTAGCGGTGGGCTAACTTGCCGATGGTAGTAGTTTTACCAACTCCGTTAACACCAACAAATAAAAAGACTGTCAGGCCTTCAGCTGCAAAATGCAGCGAATTATCTTCGGTCTTGCCTTCTTCTTCATACAAGTCAACCAAGCGTTCAATGATGGCATTGGAAACATCAGCTTTTTTCTTAGCATTGCGCAATTTAACTTCATCCCGCAATTCATCACTAATTTTCATCGCGGTTTCATAGCCGACATCTGATTCAATTAAAGTTTCTTCCAAATCATCAAAGAAATCTTCGTCAACACTTCTAAAATTAGCTAATAAAGCATTTATTTTAGCACCAAATCCTTTGCGTGATTTAGCCAAGCCCCTATCATAGCGGGCTGCTTCGCTCTCTTTTTTAGCTGGAGCCGGCTTGGCTTCGGCTTTACTTTCAACTTTTGCGGATGCTTTTTCAGCTTTCTCGCTTATCTCAACAGTGTCCCCATCTGCTTTGTCAGCTGTTGCAAGTGCTTGCTTAGCAACTGCTTGACTGTCATTTGTCTCAGCTACTTGCTTGTCAGCTGTTTCAACTGTATCAGCTGTAGATTCTTGAGCAGGTTCTGTTTGCTCTTGAGCTGATAATGTTTCTTCATCAATAGCTTTTTCTTCGTTGCTTTCACCTGTAAAAGCTTTTTTTAAACGATCAAAAAAACCCATCTTAATTCATCCCTTTCGCTTTTGCTTCATCAAGTGCCACCGACACGATTTTTGAAACGCCTGATTCTTGCATGGTAACACCATATAAGACGTCAGCTTGCATCATAGTTCCTTTGCGGTGAGTAATGACAATAAATTGCGTTTTACCGTCAAATTTTTGCAAATATTGCGAATATCGGACCACGTTAGCATCATCTAAGGCTGCTTCAGCTTCATCCAAAATCGCAAATGGTACTGGTTTAACTTTTAAAATCGCAAATAACAAAACAATCGCCGTTAGCGACCGTTCCCCACCGGAAAGCAGGCTCAGCTGTCTGAATTTTTTCCCAGGCGGTGCGGCCATAATTTCAATCCCAGTATTGAGCAAATCTTTAGGCTCTGTCAAAGATAGTTCGGCATGTCCGCCGCCAAAGACAGCTGGAAAAATTTCGTTGAAAGCTTTAGCTACCTGTTCAAAGGTTTGCTTAAAGCGTTTTTTAACTTCAAGATCCATTTCATCCATACTGGTTAACAGCTGTGCTTTAGCTTCTAACAAGTCATCTTGCTGCTGGCTCAAAAAATCATAGCGCTTTTTAACTTCATCATATTGGGTGATGGCTTGAACATTGACATCTCCTAATTCTTTAATACCTAATTTCAATAATTTAACCTGTTGTTTAACATAATTCAAATCCGTCTGCGTATTTTTAGCAGCTGCCATTTCAAAACTTAAAGCGTATTGTTCGGCCAAGGCATCTAAATTATGGTTCAATAAAGCTTTAAATTGCCCATTTTGCGTCGCTAAACCACTTTTTTCATCTAAAGCAGCCTTAAGCAATTCATTAGCTCTGGTTAAATCTTGTTCAGCCTGTTTAACATCAGTATGCAACTGTGTCCGCTTTTGCTTCAGATCATTAACTTCAACTTCCAATTGATCATATTGAGCTTTAACCTGCTGCGTCTTTTTTTGCAATTCATCTTGGTTTAACAGCGTATTTTGACTTTCATTTTGCATTTGCTCAATTCTTAAAGTCAATTTTTCTAATCTATCCTTAGCTTGCTGCAATTGCAAAAGAAATTCTTTTTTGCGAATCAAAAGACTATCGATTCTTTCGGCAATGACAGCAGCTTCACTTCTTTTGGCACTCAAATCTGCATCAATTTTGTTTTTTAATTTAGCTTGATCTTTTTGATAAAGCCTCTTTTCAGCCAAGGCTTGCGTTTGTACTTTAAGTTCTTGCTCTAAGTCTTTAAGTTCATTCTTTAAGCTATCCTGGTCACTGGCTAATATAATTTCTTTTTGCGCTTCATATTCATTCGTCTTTTGCGTCAATTGTTGGGTTAATTGGGCATATTCTAAACGTAATTCATCGTAACTGTTTTTAGCATTGGCTTCTTTCTCTAACAGTTTTTGCTCTCTTGCCTGTTGATTTTCCAGTTCGTTATTTGAAGCATCCAGCGCTTCTTTTAACTTTTGACCTTCGATTTCGACGGTTTTAAGCTTTTGTTTCATGAGCTCAATTTGCTCTTTTAACGTCGCCATATTTTGCTTTTGTTCCAACAAACCATCGGTATGGTTTCGATCAGCCCCACCTGACATTGACCCGCCGGCATTGATGATATCACCGGCTAAAGTGACAATTTTAACACTATAATCACTTTCTTTAGCTAATAAAGTCGCGTGATCTAAATCATCAGCTAACACAATTGCACCTAAAAGGTGGCGGACAATAGGTTCATTTTCCTTAGTCACAGAAACGAGGTCAGACAAAACGCCCAGATATCCTGGAAGCTTTTTTATGACAGCTAGTTTATTAGTATTGATAAAGCGGGCTTTAACACTGGTTTGCGGCAAAAAAGTCGCTCTCCCCAACCGTTTAGCTGTTAAATATCTAATCGCATCTTTGGCAGAAGCTACGTCAGCGGTCACGATATTTTGTAAACTAGCGCCTAAAGCTTTTTCCACGGCTAAAGCATATTCATGTGGCACATTCAATACTTCAGCTACTGGCCCGATAATCCCCTTTAGGTTAGCCTGCATCACTGCCTTAACCCCGCGGTAATAACCGGCATAGCTTGAAGCCAATTGCTGCTGATTATCATAGCGGACTTGTGCTTTTTGCAAAATGCCGCTAGCATCAAGCCAACGTCTTTGAGCATCTTGATAACGTCTTGAAAGTTTAATTTGCTGCTCATTTTGCGCTTTTCGCGTAGCTCTAAAATCCGCTAAAGCCTTAGTTTGAGTGGCTAAAAATTCTTTAGCTGCCTGCAAAAGCGGTTCTTTTGTAGCCATTTGCTCTTTAAGCTGGTTTAAAGATGCCGCCAATTTAGCTTGGTTTTCGTTTAAGCGTTTATATTCTTTTTGCCCCAGTAACAATTGATTTTCCAAGCGATCTTTTTGACGATTAGTCTGGGTTAATTTAGCCTGTTCTTGTTCCAATTGCTGGCTGAATTCTTCAGGGCTAAAATTTAATTCTTGCTCTAAAGCAGCAAGCTGTTCATTAAGCTTAGCTTTTTTAGCCTGCTCCTTGAGCAATTTTTGCTCTAACTGATTTAAATTAGCCTCCGCATCAGTCACCAGCGTTTGTGTTTCTTTCATCTCAGCCTGATTTTCTAAAATTCGCTGGTTGAAAAATTCCTTGTCATGCAAAGATAAATCCTGTTTACTAAGCAACTTTTCTTTTTGCCTTGTTAAAATCACCAGATCTTTTTGCGCCTGGTCAAGTTTGGCTTCTAGTTTTTGCTGCTGATCATGCAATTTAGCATTTTTGCGCTCTAACAGTTGTGAACTGTGTTCATGTTTGGCAACAACAGCATCAACTTCAGCTAATTTAGCTTCTAAAGCCTTTTTGTCAGCTTTTGTGGCTTTAATTTCCAAAACGAGCCGGGCTAATTCAAATTGTTTATATTGCTTTTCTTGTTCAAGATAGTCTTTAGCCACACTGGCTTGCTGTTCGAGCGGTTCTTTTTGGCGGGCTAATTCGTTTAAAATATCCGCTACACGGTCTAAGTGGTCAGTAGTTTCAGCAAGTTCTTGTTTAGCTTTATTTTTTTCTTTTTTATATTTAACTACCCCGGCAGCTTCTTCGATTAAAATCCGCCGATCTTGAGGCTTACTATTAAAAATTGCTTCAACACTGCCTTGGGAAATAACTGAAAAACTTTCCCGCCCAATACCGGTATCAGTGAATAAATCAACAATATCCCGCAGCCTGACTTTTTTTTGATTAATCAGATACTCACTATCACCATTGCGGTAAATTTTGCGCGTAATCGTCAAGATATCAGGCTGGCCTTTCAAATATTGGTCGGTATTATCGAAAACAACACTGACTTCACAGCGATTTAACGGTGCTCTTGTTTGCGAACCGGCAAAAATCACATCCGGCATTTTGCCACCGCGTAAATTTTTAGCTGATTGCTCACCTAAAACCCAGCGCAAGCTTTCAATGATATTACTTTTGCCACTACCATTGGGACCGACAATTCCTGTTAGGCCATCTTGAAATTCGATCGTCGTCTTATCGGCAAATGATTTAAAGCCGTTAAGAGTTAACGATTTAATTTTCATCCAATTTCCCCCTAATTGCCTCTAACTGCTTTTAAAGCAGCATAAGCTGCCTGTTGTTCAGCATTTTTCTTTGAAGTGCCGGTACCTTGACCAATTTTTTTGCCGTCTGCATATACTGCCATGGTATATTTTTTAGCATTATCAGGTCCTTCTTCGGCTACACTCTTATATTCAATCTTGCAATCGCCGTCTTGTTGCAAAAATTCCTGCAATTCCGTTTTATGGTCTAGCAAATGATCAAACCATCCCATATCGAGTTTAGGAAAGACAACCTTAGTAATAAAGCTAACTACAACATCTTTGCCTAAATCTAAATATAAAGCCCCCATGAAGGCTTCAAAAATATCGCATAATAAGGAAGGACGATTTCTGGCATCAGCCTTTTCTTCACCCTTACCTAAACGAATATATTCATCAAAATGACATTCCTTAGCAAACTTACTAAAACTATCTTCACATACCATAGCTGCTCTTAAACGCGATAATTTACCTTCAGGCAGGTTAGGATACCGCTTAAAAAGGTATTCTGAAACGCATAACTGCATCACAGCATCGCCTAAAAATTCGATTCGTTCATAATACTTTAAATGTTCCTTGGGATGTTCATTGGCATATGAAGCATGTGTAAAAGCTTCATCATATAAATCATAATTTTTGATTTCAATCCCATAGTTATCTTTCAACATTTTTGATAATCCAATTATCATTTTCTACCATCCTTGTTTAATTCAGTGCAACACTTTGTATTATATCAAAAAACAAACAAAAAGGAGCTGTTTTTCCAGCCCCTCTTCACTATTTTTGATGTTGTGCAATATAAGAAACCGCATCGCCAACTGTGTGAAGCTGTTCGGCATCTTCATCAGAAATTTCAGAGTCAAACGCATCTTCGAGTTCTAACACAAATTCAACTAAATCGATGGAGTCAGCATCCAAATCAGTCGTAAAATTTGTTTCACGTGTAATTTTGTCAGCGTCAATGCTGAAGTGATCAGCAATCAAATTTTGTACTTTAGTAAAAACTTCATTTTCAGTCATAAATTATCCCTCATTTATAAAAATTAACCGTTTACTATTTTACCTACTTTTAGGCATCTTGTCTAGTTGTCTGTTTTAGGCTCGGTTTCATCCTGCAAACTGGTCCAATAGGCAGTAAAGTTTTCAACCATCTTTTCATCAATCATTGTCCGGATTTGACGTAAAGTATAATAAACTGTTTTAGCATCACTGGAGCCATGAGCTTTAACCACTGGTGCTTTAGCACCCATAAGTACTGCTCCGCCATATTGTGATTGATCCATACGGTTCTTCATCTGCTTGAGGGCCGGTTTCATCATTAAGGCGCCTAGCTTGCTTTTCAAGCCACCAGCCATAATGGAATCTTTCAGCAGATGTGTAACAGCTAACGCCGTCCCTTCAACAGCTTTTAACACAGCATTGCCGGTAAATCCATCAGCTACTAAAACATCGCAAACACCGTTCATAATATCGCGGGCTTCAACGTTGCCGACAAAATTCAGTGAATGATCACTAGCAATCAGACGGTGGGCTTCCAAAGTTAACTTGCTGCCTTTGTGCGGTTCAGTCCCATTATTTAACAAACCAATCCGCGGATTCTTAATATGTCTAACGTTTTCAGCATAGTATTTGCCCAGTAAAGCATATTGATACAAATGTTCCGGCTTACTTTCAGCATTAGCGCCTGAATCAAGCAGGTTAAATGAACCGCTCGTACCGGAAACAACCGGAAGTGTTGATAATAAACCCGGACGTGGCACCCCTTTAATACGTCCCACAATTAAAATACCAGCCGTTAACAAAGCCCCAGTATTGCCACAGGAGAATAAAGCATCAGCTTGTCCTTCTTTAACAGCTTGGGCTGCCATAACCATTGAAGAATTTTTCTTACGGCGAATAGCTTTAACCGGCTCATCATTCATATCGATAACCTCGCTTGCGTGAATCACCGTAATTCTTTCCTTATTTTTGAGCAGGGCGTTTACTTTTTGTTCATCGCCAAAAAGCAAAAATTCAACATCTTTGAATTCATCACGGGCTAATTCAACCCCTTCAACGACTGTTTTGGGAGCGTAATCGCCACCCATAGCATCAACTGCAATTTTCATCATTATTCCTCCATATCTAATCAAGTTCATCTTTTTCAACCACTTCTGCCCGTAAAAACTTAATTAAGCCGGCATTTTGCGGCTGTTCAAAAAAGTTAGGCGCTAAAATGATTGCTCTTGCCTCTAAACAAGCTGCCTGCAAAATATTAAAATTTTCAACTGGATCGCCCACCTTAAAAGCAGGCATTCCTGATTGTTTATCCCCTAAAACTTCCCCTGGGCCCCTTAATTCTAAATCTTTTTGTGCAATCACAAAACCGTCATTGGTTTCAACCATTGTCTGCATGCGTTCTTTGCCGTAATCAGCTTTAGGATCAGCAGATAAAATACAATATGACTGCTTTTCTCCCCGGCCTACACGTCCACGCAACTGATGCAATTGCGCCAAGCCAAACCTGTCAGCATCTAAAATCAGCATCACTGAAGCATTAGGGACATCAACGCCAACTTCAATCACTGTCGTTGATACTAAAATATCATACTTTTGCGCTTTAAAATCCTGCATAACCGCATCTTTTTCATCATTTTTCATCCTGCCATGCAGTAAACCAACCCGCACTGCGGTTGGATAATACTGCTGTAATTTTTCATACACAGCCACGGCATTTTGCAAATCAACCGCCTCTGATTCTTCAATCAAAGGTGAAATGACATACGCTTGCGACCCTTGCTTGAGCTGATATCCGATAAACTCCAATGCCTGCGTTACTTCATGCGGTTTAACCCACAGTGTTTTAACTTGCTTGCGGCCTAAAGGCAGTTCGTTGATGATGGAAACATCCATTTCACCATAAGTGGTGATTGCCAAAGTGCGCGGAATTGGCGTTGCTGTCATCGCTAATATATCCGGATTAGCGCCTTTTGCACGCAACGCCTTTCTTTGACCAACACCAAAGCGGTGCTGTTCATCAATCACCGCTAGTCCTAGGTTGGAAAATGCTACTCCGTCTTGAATTAGCGCATGCGTTCCTACTACTAAGTCTATTTTCCCTTGTGCCAAATCAGCTAAGCTTTTTTGCTTATCTTTAGCGGTTTGCGAACCGGTTAGTAATCCGACTTTAACCTGCATCGGCGCTAAAAGAGCCTTTAATTTTTGATAATGCTGCGCTGCCAAAATTTCTGTAGGCGCCATCAAAGCGGCTTGATAGCCGGCAGTAATGGCAGCATACATCACAATAGCTGCCACCACTGTTTTCCCGCTGCCGACATCGCCTTGCAATAGGCGGTTCATATGCACCGGCTGGTGCAAATCGTGACAGATTTCATTAACAACTCTTTTTTGCGCCGCCGTCAGTTCAAAGGGCAAAGTTTTGATAAAGTCCTTAACCTTCTCATTATTATATTTAAGCACTAGTCCCTGGTCATGTTTATTCACTTTTTTTAACAGGGTCAGTTTGGCTTCATAGCAAAAAAATTCATCAAAAATTGCTGAGCGTTTAGCCGTTTGATATTCAGCCAAATTTTGCGGGAAATGCATCATTTGAATCATCGCTTGGCGCGGTAACAGCTTGAACTTAGCGCGCGTTTCTTCAGGGACGATATCTTCAATCAAGTCACCATATTCCCTTAAAGCTTCTTTAACAAGTTTTTGGATGGTATTAGCTTTAATTTCTTTTGACGCCCGATAAATACCTGCCATGCCCTGTTCTTGCAGTTTTGTTCCCGAAAATAATTTCATACCTGTTAAACTCTGCCTAACAGCATCAAATTTGCCATAAACAGCTATTTGAGCGCCTTTATTAATTTTATTTTGCAGATAGGCCTGCCCAAAAAAAGTTACGCCTAAAACATCATGTTCTACCAGCAATTTAAAATTCAAACGATTCTTACTGCGGCCAAATCTAACTAAAACCGGGTCAGTCGCTACAATTCCTTTAATAACGGCTTTTTGACCGTCAGCTATTTGAGCTAAGGGCTTGCTAGCTAAATCATCAAAGCGAAAAGGATAGTAAGTTAATAAATCAGCCACTGTAAATAACCCTAAATGATTCAGCGCGCTTTGGGTTTTAGCACCGATACCTTTTAAAAGGCTCAGCGAATCTTGCAATGATTTCAAAGGCTCACCTTCCAGCTAATTCAAATAAAAATAATAAGGAGCAGTATCTTCCGCTCCTTACTTAAAAATCAACTATTATTCTACCGAAATCAAATAAGGATAAACAGGTTGATCGCCTTGGTGAATTTCAACTTCAAGTTCATCATCAAAGTCTTCAACAGCCGTCTTGATTTCTTCAGCTTCTGCTTTTGTTCCGCCCTCACCATAAATAATTGTGACAACTTCACTGTCTTCATCAAGCATCCTTTGAACCATTTCAATGGCAGCTTGCTTACGATCAGGATTTGTGACAACGATATCGCCATCAACAATTCCCATATAATCATCTTTGTTAATTTCGCGGCCATCAATGGTAGTATCGCGTACCGCAATAGTCACTTGACCTGAGATGACTGTTTCTAATTCATCAGTCATTGCTGCTTTATTTTCTTCTAGCGAAGCATCTTTATTAAAGCCCAATAAAGCTGTCATTCCTTGGGCAATAGTTTTTGAAGGAACCACGACTGCATCAGCATCGCATACTTCAGCAGCCTGTTCAGCTGCTAAAAAGATGTTCTTATTGTTAGGCAAGATAATGACTTTTTCTTTTTTAGTCTTATCAATAGCATCAACAATATCTTGCGTTGATGGATTCATCGTCTGCCCACCGCTTAAGATATAAGTAGCTCCTAAATTCTGGAACATTGACGTCAAGCCTTGACCAGACGCAATCGCGATAATGCCGTAATCACCTGCCAATTCATTGTCATGCACATCGTCGACATTTTCTTCCTCATCTTTTTCCAAGATGGTTTCGTGTTGCAACCGCATATTGTCAACCTTAACTTTAATCAAAGAACCGAATTCTTGACCATACGCTAAAACTTTGCCGGGATGTTCGGTGTGAACGTGAACCTTGACTACTTCATCATCAGCAATAACTAATAAAGAATCACCGATTTGTGCCAAGTGATTTCTAAACGTGGCATAGTCAAATTTTTGATCTACTAACCGTCCGGCACCTAAACGTACCATGATTTCAGTACAGTATCCATACTTAATATCTTCAGTATTAAGTTTGCCTTGTGCACTCTTGTGGTGCTCAGCATGCACCATTTCATCCATTTCAGCCGGCGTTGGCTTATGAACTTCATCTTCACGCACATTGCCCGACAAAGAATCATAAAATCCTTGATAAACAAAAGTCAATCCTTGTCCACCAGAATCGACCACACCAACTTCTTTGAGCACTGGCAATAAATCAGGTGTTGTCTTTAAGGCTGCTTCAGCGGCTTCATAAGTCGCCTTCATAACCTCAACAATATCCAACCCTTGATCTTTAGCCTTTTTAGCGGCTTCAGCAGCCTTTCTAGCAACGGTTAAAATCGTACCTTCCTGTGGCTTCATAACTGCTTTATAAGCAGTTTCAACACCAGCTTGCAAAGCCAAAACTAAATCAGCTGTGGTTAAAACTTCTTTTTTGGCAGCACTCTTAGCAAACCCTCGGAAAACCTGCGATAAAATAACCCCAGAATTGCCACGAGCACCCATTAGTAAGCCTTTAGCCAAGGCTTGGGTCAAATCACCAACATTTTGTGAAGTCGATTCAGCCACATACTTAGCCCCGCTAGCAAATGACAAACTCATATTGGTCCCTGTATCACCATCAGGAACGGGAAAAACATTTAATGAATTAATAAATTCAGCATTCTTATTCAACCGATCAGAACTGGTAACAACCATTTTTCTAAATTCTGTTTCGGTGATTTGTTCAACTTTCACTTCGAAATTTCCTCCTTGGTTATCCAAGCTAATCACCGATGACACGTACGCCTTGAACAATGACGTTTACTGATTTAGCAGTGATTCCGAGCATAGATTCCAAATTATACTTTACCTTGTCTTGCACATTGTGACACACTTCTGAAATCTTAGTGCCATAGCCCACAATGATGTAGACATCAACAGCAATGCTGTCATCTTCTTGACGAACAACAACACCCTTAGCATAATTATCTCTTTTTAAAATTTCATTTAAGTTATCACGAATTTGGTTCTTGCTTGCCATTCCGACAATTCCAAAAATTTCGGTAGCAGCCCCGCCAACAACTGTAGCAATTACATCGTTAGCTATATCAATGCTTCCAAATTGATTTTGAATTTTTACAGCCATATAAGCCTAGCCTCCTTAGCTTAAAAGTCAATTATCTTTAATTTTACCACAAATATCCATTCACCACTATACAAAAAGATAATCAGTTTTGCAACAGAAAGACATTTGCGTAAAAAAAAAGCTCGGGTCTTCCCAAGCTTCAAATAAAGAGAAATAGTCTGATCCATTTCCCACAGACTAAGCCCGCTAATTAAACGCGAGTAACTTTTCCAGATTTCAATGCACGTGCAGAAACCCAAACTTTCTTAGGCTTGCCATCAACTAAGATGCGCACCTTTTGCAAATTTGGTTTCCAGCTACGGTTTGTTTGGTTCAAAGCGTGTGAACGCTTCTTGCCGAAAGTTGTCTTACGGCCTGTTACAAAATCTTTTGCCATTGTTATTTCCTCCTTCAATTCAAATTAGGAGCACTTTTAATAAGCTCATTCACTAAATAAAATTATCATAGAAATGACATGATTGCAAGAGTTTTCTGTCAAGGAAAATCACTTGATAGCTAAAAAAACGATTATATCAACGTTTTCACCTAAAAAACAAAATAAATATTTTTTAGTCTTTACTCCAAATCACACACATATTTCCGCTTTTAAAATCAAAATGTGCTTCATCTAAAATAAATTCATTGCTGGCTAAAGACACCACTTGTTCAAAAGCTGCATCTTTGAGCTGGTATTTTTCATCCGGCAGATTAAAACCAGCTACCTTACCCATCGGAACAAAGGCTAAATATTTCATTCCAGGAATCTTTTTGATAGTATAATGTCCTGGTTTAAAAAAGCGCACCACATTATTTTTATCAACTAATTTTACCTTAGGCATAATTTTGGCAAAATCAGGCCTCAAAAGGCAAAAAAAGTTGGCTAACAAATGATCTAATCTTCCGCCGGTAGCTCCATAAATGGTAATTTGGCTTGGGTTGAAAGCCTGCTCAATCAAACGTAAGCAAAGCTCTGTATCGGTCTCATCTTTTTCCGGTTTGGCTGTAATAACTTTTTGACTTAAAACACTGACTAAAAACTGCTCTCTGATTGTTGACGAATCAAAATCACCAATCGCCAGCAGCGGTCTAATATCATGTTCGCATAAAGTTACTGCCCCATAATCAGCCCCGACCCAATTTTTCTTCGTTTGAAAAATATCAGCCGGATAATTTTCCTGTGGTCCCCCCACGAGTAAATTAATGTCCATTAATTCTGGCAAGCCTCAAGCAATTTTTGAACTTGTTGCTTAGGTTCTCCCTTAGAAAATACATAAGACCCAGCTACCGCAATCGTCGCCCCAGCTTCATGCGCTAACTTGATTGTTTGATCATTAATGCCGCCATCAACTTCAATTTCATAATTTAAGTGATGGGCTTGTTTATACTGGCTAGCCAAAGTAATTTTTTTAAGCTGCGATTCTAAAAACTTTTGTCCCCCAAAGCCAGGATCAACAGTCATGATTAAAACCGAATCCACCATTGGCAAAACTTCTTGTACACTGCTCCAAGGTGTCCCAGGATTTAAAACAACCTCAGCTTTCATACCTAAAGCTTTAATCTTGCTTAACGTCCGGTGAAGATGTTGACAAGCTTCAATGTGAACCCCAATTGCATCAGCACCGGCTTTTTGAAAAGCTTCCAAATATTTTTCGGGTTCATCAACCATTAAATGGCAGTCAAAAAACAGCTGGCTGTGCGGGCGCAAAGCTTGCACGACATTCGGACCAAAGGTTAAATTATCAACAAAATGGCCATCCATGATATCGATATGCAGATACTTAGCGCCACTTTGCTCAACTAGCGCTACATCTTTTTGTAAATTAGCAAAATCCGCGCTTAAAATTGAAGGTGCAATAATCATCTTCTCAACTCCTTACTTTTTATTTTTATATTGAGGCTTTTGGCTGGCAATCATTGCTTGAAACAATTTGTAATTGTCATAGCGACTAGCCAAAATTTCACCTGCTTGCACCGCTTCTTTAACGGCACAATTAGGCTCATTAAGGTGCAGACACCCTCTAAAGCGGCACTGCGGCGCGTATTCCAAAAAATCATCAAAAAGCTGCGGTAATTCTTCTTTAGGGATATCTCGCAGGTCAAATGAAGAAAAGCCTGGGGTATCTGCCAGCAAATTGCCTTCAATCGGCATTAAGGTTACTTTGCGTGTGGTATGTTTTCCACGGCTCAAAGCCTTAGAAATTTGTCCCGTGGCTAATTTAAGGCTGCTATCAAACTGATTAAGCAAAGTTGATTTACCAGCCCCCGTTTGCCCCATAACGACAACAACTTCTTCTTTAGCGTCACCTAATAAAGCCTGCGCCAAATGATGCTGCGCACGTTCTTCATTTGATAGCAACACCCGATAATATTGGCGATAATATTCAGCAATAGCCGTCATTTGCTTTAAAGATGTTTCATCGAGTAAATCAGCCTTTGAAAAATACAAGACGGGGGTAATAGCAGCTTTAGCCAACATCACTAACTGGCGATCTAATAAATTGCTTGAAAAATCAGGCTCCACACAGGCTGTTACCACAATGGCAGTATCAATATTAGCTACAGGTGGTCTAATCAATTGATTTTTTCGAGCTAAAATTTTTAAAATGTACCCTTCATGTTCATTGTCAGCTTTAAATTCAACAAAATCTCCTACTAAGGGTGTTTGTTTCTTCTTGCGAAAATTACCGCGTGCTCTGGTACGATATAATTTCCCCTCAGAAAAAACATCGTAATATCCGCTTAATGACTGTCTAATTTGACCTACTGGCACCTTATTACCTACCTTTCTATGGTGTTACACTATTGTCTTCTACGACGACTTCTCCATCCACAACCACCTTATATTTTCCGGCTTGATTGCTGTCTAGGACAAATGATAATACCTCTTGGGTATCGCTTGTGATTTGAAGCGTCTTGTAGACACTGCTTAAACTATGGATTTTGTCTTCTAAATAAATTTTTGCTTCTACGGCCTGACCATCAGTTCCACTGTAAGGAATGGTGACTGTCCTTTGTGCCAGGGTTTGTGTACTAGTACTTGCACTGGAACTTGAGCTGAACGTTTTAGCGCTGCTGGCTTTAGAACTGCTGGAGCTCTTTTTGCTCTTGCTGCTAGAAGATGCGCTAGAACTTGAACTTTCAGGCCCATCTGACAACGTCACTGTCAAATTACCACCGCGGCCAATATAAGTTCCCGCATATGGATATTGGCTAATTATCGTATCTTTTTCTTCGTTTGAACTGGCATGCTTAATGACAAGATTTAAGTCATACTTATCCGCATAAGCCTGCACCTTGGACAAACTTTCACCTAACAAGTCTTTTAACAAAATGTTCTTGCTGCCCAAACTGACTGTAAAAGAAACCGTAACTTGCGACATGGCAACTTTTTGTTTAGAATCTATTGATTGGGAAATAATGGTCCCTTTAGCATACTTATCCGAATATTTCGTCTTTTTATAAACAATAGCGCCATGTTTTTCGAGCGTTTTTTTAACCTGCTTATATTTTTTACCGCGATAATTGCCAAATGCAACTTTCTTTAAGCCTGATGAGACAATAACATCAATCTTAGCTCCGTTCTTTACAACTGTCCCTTGCCTGGGATCACTGGCAATAATCTGATGATAGCTGTATTTTTCGCTAGCTTGATAAGTGGTACTGCCTATTTCCAGCTTCTCGTCTTTTAACATCCGTTCAGCTTCAGCCCGCGTCATCCCCCGCAAATCCGGCACCGTCGCCTCTCTTGGCAACGATAAAACAGCAGCTATAATCACAATGAGCGTAATGATTCCAAGCGCTAACAGCGGCCTTTTATGCCGTTTAAAAAAATTAGCTTTAGGAGCCGGCTTGGCTTGAGACGGCTTACTTTGTTTGGTGCCTAATTTTTTGGTCTGGGTTAAATCGTCATTTACATCCTTAAAATTAGTTAAATCAGGTAAAACCTTGGTTTGACCGTCCTCAATTTCACTTGGCGTCCACTTAACTTCATTTTGGCGACTAGGACTTAAAGCCGTCTTCAAATCAGCGGACATTTCGACAGCCGTTTGGTAGCGGTCAGTCAAACTTTTAGCAGTGGCATGCAAAATAACATTTTCTAAGCTTTGCGGAATATTTGCATCATATTCCCTGACAGAGGGCATTTGTCCTTGATAATGTTTCAAGGCAATCGCAACCGCCGTATTTCCTTCATACGGAAGGTGATTAGTTAATAATTCAAACAATACAATGCCTAACGAATAAAGATCCGATTGCTTCGTAATAATACTGCCCCGCGCTTGTTCAGGTGAAATATAATGGACTGAACCCATTAAAGTATTAGTTCTCGTCATCGTCTCTTCGGCTGCGGCTACAGCAATGCCAAAGTCCGTCACCTTAACATTTCCTTGGCGGTCAATCAAAATATTTTGCGGTTTCAAATCACGGTGGATAATGCCATGTGCATGAGCTTCGCTGACTGCCGCCAAAATCTGCTGCATAATTTCAATGACCCGCTCATATGATAAGGGATAGTTTAATTTAAGATATTGTTTCAAATCCATGCCGTCAACATATTCCATGACTAAATACTGCATTCCATGATCTTCACCAATATCATAAATACTGACAATATTTGGATTAATTAATTCAGTCAAAGAATTAGCTTCTCTTTTAAATCGTCTAATAGCTGCCTTATCATCTTGCAAATCTAAACGCATTAATTTGACGGTAACATTCCGCTTCAAAATCAGGTCATAAGCCAAATAAACATTGGCCATACCGCCTTCACCCAATGTCTTTTTAATCTGATAACGGCCATCTAAAGCATACCCTATTTTCATGTATTATCCACCTCCTTTTTCTCAACTTTTTTTTGAGCCAATAAGGCTGTAATGTTGTCTTTACCGCCATTTTGATTGGCCTGATTGATTAAAATTTGGCATTTATCTTTTAAAGACAATTCAGTTTTTCCAAGCACAGAAGCGATAAAATCATCCGCAACCATATTCGTTAAACCGTCTGAACAAAGCAGCAAAATATCATTATCCTTTAACTGGCAGGTATTAAAATCTAATTTAGCACTATCCGATATTCCCAGCGTTCTAGTGATAATATTTTTCTTCGGTGAGCTTTTAGCTTCTTCTTTGCTTAATTCACCGCGCTTAACTAATTCATTTACCCATGAATGATCTTCAGTCATCTGAGTCAAAATTTCTTGTCTAAATAAATAAGCACGGCTATCCCCAATATGGGCAATCAAACAGTTCGTTTGATAAATAAAAGCACACACCAAAGTTGTACCCATACCTTGCAAATCTTCATACTCATGGGCCCGCGTTAAAATAACCTGATTTTCTAGAGCAACTTTTTCTTTAAGCCATAATTTACAATCATACTCATGGATAAATTGCGTCTGTTCAAATAAATAGCCTAAATGAGAAACTGCCATTCCAGAAGCAATTTCTCCGCCTTGATAGCCGCCTAAGCCATCAGCAATAATCACTAAAGTAGCACCAGCCTTATTTTTAAAAGTACCGACACTATCTTCATTATTTACTCTCTTTTTACCAATGTCGCTTAAATAAGCTACTTCCATCTTCCCCGCCTCAACTCTTATCTTTAATCATCGTTGCAATAAAAAAGCCATCGGACATAAAATCATCCGGATACAAGGTTAATCCCAACTGGGAGCAATCTGCTTTAACATTTAATGTTGTCTGCGTCTTAACCTGCTTAAATTCAGGGTGCTGTGCCAAAAAGGCGTCTACGGTTGCTTGGTTTTCTTGTTCTAAAATAGTGCAGGTGCTATAAGTCAGCTTTCCGCCCGGCTTCACTAAAGCAGCTATTTTATCTAAAATAGCCGTTTGAATTTGATGCAGCTTTTGTGAATCAGCCGGTTTCTTTTCGTATTTTACTTCCGGTTTGCGCCGCATAAGCCCCAAACCAGAACAAGGTGCATCAACCAAGATTTGATCAAAAGATGCCGGCACAAATTTTTGACCTGCTAACCGAGCATCTAATTGTACCGCCAAAACTTTGTCCAAAACCCCGGCTCTTTTCGCATTAGCATTGATTAACTTAACTTTATGCTGATGAATGTCTAACGCATATACCTTGCCAGTTGTTAAAGCTGCCGCAATTTGGGTCGTTTTTCCCCCGGGCGCAGCGCAGGCATCAAGGACTGTTTCTTGCCCTTTTAGCTGCATACTATCTACAGCCAGCATCGCACTTTCATCTTGCATCATAACGCGTCCAGCTGCAAAAGCTTTACTATGCGGCACAAAGCCGCCTTCAACGCGCAGGCCTAAGGGAGCAATTTCGCTGTTTTGGACCGTAAATCCTTCAGCTAACAAGGCTGCTTTAGCTTGTTCAACCGTATTTTGCGCTAAATTAACCCGCACACTTTGATGTGGCGGCTGATTAATTGTTGCCAAAAGCTGGCGTGTTTTTTCATTCCCCAAGCTTTGAGTCAGTTCATTTACCAGCCACTGGGGTGTACTGGTTTCAATGCTTAATCGCTTTTGGGGGTCAAGTTCATCAAAACGAGGCAGTCCCTGCCGGTCCCAAGCGTGCATGACCCCGGTGACAAACTTGCGAATACCGGTGTGCCCTTTTTGCTTTGCAATTTCAATTGTTTCATTAAAAATGGCCCGCTTAGGTATTTTATCGAGGTAAAGCTGCTGATACAACGCTGTTTTTAACAATTCATAAACCCATGGAGCGACTTTGCGCTTATTTTTGATGAAATGGTCAACATAAAATTCCAACGTTAATTTATGTTGGATAACGCCATAAACAATGTTAGTCAGCAAGGCCGAATCCAGCGAATTCAGCTGCTTTTTTTCAATTGCCTGGTTTAAAGCTAAATTAGAGTAAGAACCGTTTCTTTCAATTTTCGTTAATAGTTCCACGGCTAAAACCCGCGGATTTTGGTTTTTATTTTCTGTCATTATTCAATAACCTTTTGTCCAGGCTTTAAACCTTGGCCTATCCCGTTTAAATAATCGGTCACATTCATTTTAGGCTTACCTGCCGGCTGCAGCTCTTCAACTTGGTATACTGTTCCTTTGGCAGCTGCTAATTTAAGCACGTGCTTTTTAGCTTCAACTACCGTCCCGCTTTCATAGCTGGTTGTTTCTTCCAGTGGCTTAATTTTCCATAATTTCATCCGTTTCTTTTTGAAAGAAGCAAAATAAGCGCCGGGGTTAGGCCGCAAAGCTCTAATCTTCCAATCTAATTCTTGAGCCGTGGCATAAAGCGACAACTCTTCTTCTTCAGGTTTAATCGTTGGCGAAAAGACTACTTGTTCTTCTGCCTGCTTAACAGGCGTAATCTCACCTGCTAATAGCTTAGGAATCGTGTCTAAAAGCGTATCCCGGCCTAAAATGCTCATTTTAGCAAAAATTGAAGCCGTATCATCATCTGCTTCAATTGGCATGGCTTTTTGAGCCAGCATATCGCCAGCATCCATCTTTTTAACCATATAAATAATCGTCACACCGGTTTGTGTATCGCCGTTCATAATGGCATATTGCACAGGTGCCCCGCCCCGATACTTAGGCAAAAGCGACCCATGAACATTAATAGCAGCTACTTTAGCTGCTTGTATCAATTTATCCGGCAGGAATTGCCCAAAAGCCGCCGTGACAATCAAATCAGGTGCTAATTGAATTATCCGCTGCATTTCAGGGCTGTTGCTGATTTTTTCGGGCTGCAAAACTTCGAGCCCATATTTTTGGGCCATTTGCTTCACAGGTGACGCTGTCAACACATGCTTACGACCGACATAACGGTCGGGTTGGGTAACGACAGCCTTAACGTCATAATCAGCCTTAATTAAACCTTCTAAAATTGGAGCCGCAAATTGCGGTGTTCCCATAAAAACAATTGATGTCATAATTTATTTCCTTTCTTTACATAAAACTAAGCGGGTCTCGGTTAATGACTAGTTTAAGTCCTGACCTTTCTTCAGCTTGGCTTTTTAATAATAAATCTTTCAGATATGCTTCAAGCTGTGCTTCTTTTTTATATTTAATCACTAACTGATAATAATAGCGTTTATTGACTTTAACCACAGTTTGTGGCGTGGGACCCAAGATAATCGCTTTTGGTGATAAAACTTTTTCCAACTCAGCTCTTAGAGAATACATTTTCTTTTTAGCCTGTGCCTCATTATCATAGCTTGCAGTCAGCTGAATTGTAAAGTAATAAGGCGGATAGCCCAACTGATGTCTCAGCTGCATTTCATAAGCATAAAAGCGCTCATAATCATGCCGACAAGCCAGTTGAATTGCATAATTATCGGGATTATAACTTTGAATGACCACTTCACCAGCTTTATTTGCCCGTCCTGCCCGTCCACTAACCTGCGTTAACAACTGAAATGTTTTTTCACTCGACCGAAAATCAGGCAAAGAGAGCGATGTATCGGCATTTAAAACCCCAACTAAAGTCACATCGGGAAAATCAAGGCCCTTAGCAATCATCTGTGTTCCCAACAAAATGTCAGCTTCTTTTTGGCCAAAAGCTTTTAAAATCCGCTCATGCGCCCCTTTTTTACGGGTAGTATCAACATCCATCCGCAAAACCCTAGCCTCAGGCAATAATTCAGCCAGCTGCGCCTGTACTTTTTGGGTTCCTGTGCCATAATACTTGATTTTTTTGCTATGGCATTGCGCACATACATAGGGAATGGCTTCTTCATGCCCGCAATAGTGGCATTTCATCCTGTGCGTATCCATATGCAGGGTCAAAGAAATGTCACAGTTGGGACATTTAAGTACATATCCGCATTCCCGACACATCATAAAAGATGAATAACCGCGCCTATTTAACATTAACACAACCTGTTCTTTTCGGGCCAAATGCCGTTTAATCTTATCTAACAATTCTAACGAAAAATCAGGCGTAGGTGACCTTTTAGCAGCTTCTCGCATATCAACCAATAAAACATCAGGCAACGTTTGTCCATTGATTCTCTTAGTTAAAAATAAACCTTGATAAACGCCTTTTTGAGCCCGAGCTCTTGATTCCAAAGACGGTGTCGCCGAGCCCAAGACCACTGGACAATGGTGGTATCGGCTGCGCCAAAGAGCAACATCGCGGGTGTGGTAACGCGGCATATCATCTTGCTTATAGCTAGCTTCATGTTCTTCATCCATAATGATGACGCCCAGCTTTTTTAAAGGCGCAAAAATCGCTGATCTTGCTCCCACAACCACGCTGGCTTGGCCCTGTTCAATCCGGCGCCATTCATCATACCGCTCGCCCGCAGATAAGCCACTATGAAGCAGAGCTACTTGATTGCCAAATCTGCTCTTAACCCTTTGAACAATCTGTGGCGTTAAAGCAATTTCCGGCACCAGCATTAAGGCTTGACGCCCCATTGCTAAAGCATGGGCGATGATTTGCAGATAAACTTCTGTTTTACCGCTGCCAGTGACTCCCTCTAGTAAAAAAGGCTGGCTTGAACCCTGCTTAAGAGCTTGCGTCACCTGACTCACACATTGAGCCTGCTCAGCGGTTAATTTTTTCGGCAAACTAGGCTTAATATGACTTTGAGCCAACGGATCTCGATAGGCTTCCTGTTCACTAAAATCAAGCCAGCCAGCCGTATATGCCTGTTTTAAATCAGCCGCTGTAAAACCATTTTGTTTTTCAAAGGCCGTTTTTAAAACCGGATGCGTCACCTTTAGCAAACTTTCCAGTAAGGCTTGTTTTTTGCTGGCATTTTTGCGAAGTTTGGCTGCATACATATCCTTATTTTCCGGCGTAATCTTTGATTTTATATACGTAACTTTTTTAGCCTTAGCTCGATTTTTGACTTGATAAATAAGCGTTGCCTGTCCCTTTTTTTGAAGCTGGGCGATTTCTTTTTGCAACTGGCGGTTTTGCGTTAAAACTTCAAAATCTAACAGCTGATTTTGGTCAAACAATTGCTTGAGGTGTGGTGCAACGTTTAAATCAAGCAATTTAACCTTTTTTTCATAGCCAGCCCGCATTAAATTCGGCAACATGGTTTGCAAACAAGCAATCTTAAAAGAAAAGGTATATTCTGCCATCCAATCAGCTAACTTTAACCCTTCCTCATTTAAAACCGGCGTTAAATCCATCAAAGATTCCAGTTCTTTTAGCTGAAATTCTGTGGACGGCATTTGCTCTGTCAAAGCCACAATAAATCCCTGCACTTTTCTAGTTCCGCGTCCAAATGGGACCACACAACGCATTCCCGGATGAACTAAAGAAACTAACTCTTCCGGAACTGCATAAGTATATGGACGATTAGTCTGCATGGTGGGCACATCAACGATAACTTGTGCATACAACATCTTACTCACCTTTCAATAATAAGGCTAATTGGTCGACAATTTCCTGGGCAATCTTTTGTTTACTATCTTTTTTTAAAGGCAGCATTTTTCCATCTTTAAAATAAAGATAAACTTCATTTTCATCGGAACCAAATCCAATATCTTTTTTTGAAACATCATTAGCCGCTAATAAATCTAAATTTTTCCTCTGTAATTTTTTTTTGGCGTTCTCAAACAGATTTTGTGTCTCAGCTGCAAAGCCAACGAGCTTTTGATGTGTCTTTAATTGTCCTAATTCCTGCAAAATATCCGGATTTCTGACTAAGGTTAATTGCCACGGGCCGGAAACTTTCTTTATTTTTTGATCTGCTTTAATTTCAGGACGGTAATCAGCCACTGCCGCTGCCATAATAACCGCATCCGCCGTTTCAAAGCGCGCTTTAACTGCTGCAAACATCTCGCGGGCGCTAGTAACTGAAACCATCTCTACTCCCGGTAAATCGTGCAAATTGGTTGGTCCATGAACCAGGGTCACACTAGCTCCGCAAGCACTAGCATATGCTGCTAAAGCATACCCCATCTTGCCCGTGGAATGGTTGCCTAAAAATCTGACTGGATCGATTTCTTCCACGGTTCCCCCAGCCGTCACAATAATTTTCTTATCTTTTAAGCTTGGCTTGGGCGAACTTTTGGCAGTTATCCACGCATAGATTGCTTTTGGTTCCGGCATCCGTCCTTTAGCTTGATAGCCTTCAGCTAAAAAGCCAACTTCTGGTTCTAAAACCTGCACCCCATCTTGTTTTAACAAATCAAGGTTACGTTTAGTTGCTGGATTATCCCACATTTTATCATTCATTGCCGGCACAACATATTTTGGTTTGGCCGTCGCCAGTAAACTTGTTGATACAGCATCATCGGCAATACCTAAAGCCATTTTAGCAATAATATCAGCTGTTGCCGGCACAACTAAGGCGATATCCGTCCAATCAGCCAATTCAATATGTGCTACCGAATTTTGATTATTGCGGTCAAATAAATCCGTTAAAACCGGGTTTTGGCTTAATGTTTCAAAGGTTAACTTTGAAACAAACTTCAGCGCATTTTCCGTCATAACACACCTAACTTCATAACCGTGCTTCACAAATTCACGAACACAGCTGGCTGCCTTATACAAGGCGATTCCACCGGTTAAGTAGATTGCAATATGCTTTTTTGCCAAAAATAAAACCCCCTCTTTTGTCATGCATTAATTTTATCACAACACACTAAATATCGTCAGCAAACAAAAAAGGAGGTGAGATTTTGATCTCGCCTCCAGTTTAAGTCTTAGCCTTCTTGACCTTCAGATTTAATCTTAAGTTTGCCTGCCACAACTTCTTCTAAAGCACGACCAACATTTTTAACAGATTCATATTCTGTCAACATTGGTGTTGCCCCGGCATCAAGTTCATGAGCTCTCTTTGAAGCCAACATAATTAACGAATAACGTGAATCAACACGTTCCAGTAAAGCATCAACTGATGGGTATAAAATCATCTTTATTCCTCCAATCCTAACTGTTTGCGATAATCTGGCAAGAAACGCTTAACCCGCCAACGTTCAGCACGGATAATTGTCTTAATCTTTTCAGCAGCCTTCACAACTTCATCATTAACCACGGCATAATCATAATTTTGCATCATTTCGATTTCATCAACCGCTTTATTCATCCGCTTGTCAATTGTTTCCATATCATCAGTACCACGGTTGATAATCCGTTGGCGTAATTCCATTAAATCAGGCGGTGTTAAAAAGATAAATAAACCATCAGGAACTTTTTTGCGAACCTGCATGGCACCATTTACTTCAATTTCCAAAAAGACATCCTTGCCAGCATCTAACATCTCATTAACGTATTTTAATGGTGTTCCGTAGTAGTTGTCAACATATTTGGCGTATTCAAGCATGCCACCATTTTCAATTTCTTTTTCAAATTCTTCCTTGCTAACAAAGTAGTAATCTTTGCCATTAACTTCGCCTGGACGCATCTTGCGTGTTGTCATTGAAATTGAATAGTGAAATTTATTATTGTTGTCATGTGAAAAGATTTCTTTTCGAACAGTCCCTTTGCCGACGCCTGATGGGCCTGACAAAACAATGAGCATACCTCTTTTAGCCATTACTGTTAATTCCTCCAAAAATAGTCTTACATATTATATTGCGCCTTTTGGAAACTTTTTTCAAGCTATTAATGGTTATTTAACTTTTTTTGGGAAATTTTCATGAAAGTTATGCATATTTTTTTCAAAAAGCTTAGGTTTTAAGAGAACGTATTTTCGTTTTTTACTTGCTATTTCAAACGTGTGTTTGTATAATATGTTATAGCATCGTTTGAACACACGTTCTATATTGGAGGAGTTACTTATGCATTTAAAAAAAGAAATCATGAATTTTTGGACAAGCTTGCAAAATATTTTTATACCGGCAAACACTCGTGTTTGCCCCATTATGCCTCAAAAACAATTGACTTATTTTCTAAAGCAGGCTATCAGCCAACAATATCCTGTTACCCTTACTTTAAAATGGGCCAAAGAAAGTAAAGAAGTCTCCGGTTATTTGCGCCCCAGTCAAAAATACGGTGTCGTTTTATTACATCAGTCCGATAACCCTAACTTGGTATTTCCTATCCAAATCAGCCGCATTCTTTACCTTAAAATAGCACCTGCTTTCCAACATAAGCATCTTGTTCAAAGTCAGATTTGCTAAAAAAGCGCGTGACGTTTGTCACACGCTTTTTTGTTTTCTTTTTAATAAAGTTCAAGATATTGTTGACGTTCCCATTCAGAAACTTCTTGACGATAAGCATCCCATTCAAGACGCTTAGCTTCAGAAAAGTTATTGTACAAGTGAGGACCCATGGCATCCTTGATAACTTCATCAGAAGCCAAAGCCTTCAAAGCGTTGTGCAAAGTAGATGGCAAATCAACGATGCCGTTAGCCTTGCGTTCTTCATCATCCATTGCATAAATATTGCGGTCAACTGACTTAGGAGCTTCAATCTTATTCTTCAAACCATCAAGACCAGCAGCCAAAATAGCAGCAACAGCCAAGTATGGGTTAGCCGATGGATCAACGCTTCTAAGTTCCAAACGTGTAGACATGCCGCGAGCAATTGGCACACGAACCAATGGAGAACGGTTACGGCCTGACCAAGCTACGTAAACAGGTGCTTCATAACCTGGTACCAAACGCTTATAAGAATTAACCGTTGGGTTGGCAATAGCTGTAAAGTTACGAGCATGTTTGAGCAAGCCGCCTAAGAAGTATTTAGCTTCTTGTGATAATTGATCTTCAGTCTTTTCATCAAAGAAGGCATTGCCATCTTTATTGAAAAGCGACATATTCATGTGCATGCCAGAACCATTGATTCGATCAAGTGGTTTTGGCATAAAGGTTGCATGCAAACCATACTTACGAGCAACAGTCTTAACAACTAACTTGAAAGTTTGAATATTATCACAAGCTTGTAAGGCATCAGCATACTTAAAGTCAACTTCATGCTGGCCTGGAGCAACTTCGTGGTGTGAAGCTTCAACATCAAAACCAAGCTTTTCAAGTTCAAGGACAATATCACGCCGGCAATTTTCACCCAAATCAACTGGAGCTAAATCAAAGTAGCTGCCTTGGTCATTTAGATGAGTAGTTGGCTTGCCTGTTTCAGGATCAAGCTTGAACAAGAAGAATTCTGGTTCAGGTCCAATATTAAAATCGGTATAACCCATCTTCTTCATTTCATCAAGTACACGGATTAAATTGTTCCGCGGATCACCCAAGAATGGTGTCCGATCTGAATTATAAACTTCACAGATTACACGGGCAATCTTACCATTTTGGCCATCGTCCCATGGGAAGACCATCCAAGTAGAAAGGTCAGGGTAAAGCCACATATCACTTTCTTCAATACGAACAAAGCCATCAATTGATGAGCCATCAAACATTAACTTGTTATCAAGCAATTTATCCAATTGACTTACAGGAACTTCTACGTTTTTGATAGTGCCGTACAAATCGGTAAACATCAAACGCAGGAACTGAACATTTTCTTCTTTAACAATGCGACGAATGTCATCTTTTGTGTAGCTAGGTTTTGCCATGCTGATTTGCTCCTTGTAATTGAACTAGAGATTACGGTTATTTCGAAAAGAGAATTGGTTGTCCTTTTTTAAGCCGCCAACTTGTAAAAATTCATCACGTAAAATACGTCTAACATCTTCATCCGTTAACGGTTTTTCTAATTGAGCCTTACGTTTTTGCGCTTCTTTAGCTTTTTCATCATAGATATGCTTAATGCCAGCCATATTAATGCCTTCAGCTAAGTAATCTTTGATTTCAAGCAGTTGATCAATATTATTCAGGGAATACATCCGGCGATTTCCCTCATTTCTCTTAGGAATCACCAAGCCTTGTTCTTCATAATATCGAATTTGACGTGCAGAAAGGTTTGTCAATTTCATCACTGTACCAATAGGCAATACAGCCAGAGAACGACGCAGTTCTTTTTCCTTCATACCGACCCTCCTTAAATTTACAATTACATAATAACAACTTGCTGAGGCCTTGTCAACTATTTATGTCACTTTTTATAACATGACTTATTTTTTATAAAAAGTTTCATAGGCAGCTTCAGTAATTGCTACTTTAACATGCTCATAAGACATTCCGCCTTGAATATACAATGAGTAAGGTTCACGCAAAGGGCCATCTGATGAAAGTTCAATCGTTGAGCCTTCAATAAAGCTGCCCGAAGCCATGATAATTTCATCTTCATAGCCTTCCATATAACTTGGAACAGGATCAACAAAAGCATTTAAAGGCGAGTTATGCTGAATAGCAGCACAGAATTTAATCATTGGTTCACGTGCGCCAAATTCAATTGTTTGTACTAAGTCAGTCCGTTTAGCATCCCATTTTGGCGAAACCTTCATACCTAATTTTTCTAATAACGCAGCTGCATAAATTGAGCCCTTAATAGCTTGGCCCGTAGTATGAGCAGCCATAAAAAATCCTTGATAAAAATCACGCATATAAGCATAGGTTGGACCTTCTTCTTTACCACAGCTTGGAGCATATAAATGAGCTGCACAACGCGCAATCAAGTCTTTACGACCAACAATGAAGGCACCGCCTTTAGCAATCCCAGCGCCAGCATTTTTAAACATCGAACCTACCATTAAATCGGCCCCGTAAAAAGTAGGTTCTTCTGTTTCAGAAAATTCGCCATAGCAATTATCAACAAAAATAACCGCATCTTTAGCATATTGCCGAATAAAATCAATCATTTCTTTGATTTCAGCAACTGTAAAGCTATCACGTGTTTCATACCCGCGCGACCTTTGTAAGGCAATCATTTTAATATTAGGATGGGCAGTTAAATAAGCCTTGGCTTTTTCATAGTCAACTTTGCCATTAGCCAGTAAAGGCGTGTAGTCAAAACCGATATTATATTCTTTAAAAGTTCCGACATTATCGCCGGCAACGCCGATGACTTCTTGAATCGTATCGTATGGCATCCCCGTCATATAATAAAGGGTATCTCCGGGGCGCAAAACACCAAACATTGCAATCTTAATGGAATGTGTACCAGAAACAATTTGCGGCCGAACTAAAGCATCTTCGGTCTTAAAATAGTCAGCATAAATCTTTTCTAACTTTTCGCGACCCACGTCATCATAGCCATAACCGGTTGACCCAACCAAATCTTCTTCAGCAACATGATATTTACGATATAATTCCAATACCCTTCTTTGATTATATAGTTCTTGTTCGGTAATCTCATCTAATTTAGGTTGAATCATTTCATCAACCTCATTAATCATAGCAACCAATTCTTGCGGATACTTGTCTTTCCAAGAAACCATCTTTTTTCCTCCTATTATCTTGTAAGCCATTGGCTGACCAAGGCTTCAATTTGGGTAATTTGTTCAGGATGCAGGATTAAATCAAACCAATTAACATCCATTTTATTACGAAACCACGTTAATTGACGTTTAGCGTAATGACGCGAATTTTTTTTGACAGTTGCAATAGCTTCATCTAAGGTGATTTCACCAGCAAAATAAGGATAAAATTCCTTATAACCAATGCCTTTTCCGGCAGGCAGCGACATCCCGCCTGCTGCATACAACATCTTGGCTTCATTAAGCAAACCCTGTTCAACCATGACATCGACCCGGTGATTAATCCGATCATATAGCAGTTGTCTGTTTGTCGTCAAACCAATAACTAAAGCATCAAATTTTTCATCATGATCAGCCTGATTTGAAAAAAGCTGGCCGGTTTTTTCATACACTTCTAAAGCACGAACAACTCGCAACTCATTAGCTAATGGTATTTTTTTGGCTGCAACCGGATCAATTTCATTGAGTTTGTCCCATAAAGCCTTTTGACCGTGTTCTTTAGCATAATCATGCCATTTATGCCGCACCTTTTCTGAAGCTTGCTGATCACGACCAAGTTGAAAACCATCCAACAAGGCTTGCACATAAAAGCCGGTCCCACCACATAAAATCGGCAAAAAGCCGTGCGTATTGATTTTATCAGCTGCCTGCGTAGCTTGCGTAATAAATGAAGCACAAGAAAATCTTTGTTTAACATCTAAAATATCTAAAAGATAGTGTTTAACCCCCTGCATTTCTGAGGGCGTTATTTTAGCAGTTCCAATATCTAGTTTTTGATAAACTTGCATGGAATCGCCTGAAATAACCTGTCCTTGATATTTTTGCGCTAGTTGAATGGACAGGGCTGTCTTGCCTACAGCGGTCGGTCCTACAATTACCAGTAGCTTTTGTTTCATTTAAATCCCCCATCTTGAGCATTTCACAATCATTATTTTACAACATTTAGCAGTTAATTTCTCTTACTTTAATAAAAAGGAAGTATTTAACTGGAAATTTTTGGTCTCTTCATTCATAATGATAGTAAGAACAAAGGAGGTCCTTTAGATGAAAACATTTGGTAAAGGTTTTGTTTTAGGCGCTGTAGCTGCTTTCAGTACAGTAGCTGGATGCGTTTATGCCTTCAGAAAAACCGTCGTTGAGCCTATTGAAGAACGCGAAGCTATTTTAGATGAACACCGTCGCCGTGCTATGCACAAGCGTCGTTCAGCACATTTAGGCTAAAAATTTCCTACCAAAAAGCGCAAGCCTTTAAAGGCTTGCGCTTTTTATTATTTATTTGCTGACTTTCTTTTTGCCATCCCAAGCGCTATATCCGCCCTTTAAAACATAAACTTCAGTAAAGCCTTGTTTCTTCAGCTGGTTAGCCGCTCTTAAAGCCGTTTGCATACTATCATCATACAAATAGACCGGCATATCCTTGCGTAAAGAATCTTGATACATTTTAAGCTGCATTAATGGCATATTACGTGCCCCTAAAATATGTTCCTTGGTAAATTTAGCTTCGTCGCGCAAATCAACAATTTGACCGCGGTGCAAACCTTTAGCAAAGTCATCATTTTCAACAATGCGCTTGTCAGTTTTGGTTTTAGCCCACCAATATACTTGGGTCCCAACCATTAATAAAATAATGGCAATCAAAACAATATCAACATAAAATAAAACGGAATGTGCCACACCTAAAACAAAATACAAAATAATCCCTCTCTTTTACCAAAAATTACTTAAATTGCAAAGCAAGTGATGCTGCACCAATTACCCCAGCATCATTACCCAACTGAGCTAATTTAAGCTTAGTTGTATTGCGGATTGTAGCAAAAGCATACTTCTTAAAGTAGCTTTCAACTTGGTTTAGCAAGAAGGCGCCGGCCGCTGAAACACCACCGCCGATAACGATGTATTCAGGGTGCAAAATAGCACTGATATTAGCACAGGCCAAACCTAAATAATGGCAAACACGATCAACAACTTTAACCGCCAAAACATCACCGTCTTTAGCCAAATCAAAAACTAATTTTGAGGAAACATCTTCACCATTATCAACTGCTTCCTTCAAAGCCGATTTGCCGGCAAATTCTTCAGCCATATCCCGTGCTACCCGGACAACACCAGTAGCTGAAGCATAAGTTTCTAAGCAGCCATGGTTGCCACAAGTACATAAGTAGCCTCCTGGTTCAACATTGATATGGCCTACTTCACCGGCAGCTCCCATACCATGGAGCAGCTTGCCATCAGCAATAATGCCACCGCCAACGCCAGTTCCTAAGGTAATAAAAGCTACGTCTTGGGCGTTTTCACCAGCACCTTTCCACCGTTCACCCAAAGCAGCTACGTTAGCATCGTTATCTAAAGCAAACTTAATGCCTGTGCCTTGTTCAATTTGTTCCTTAACATTTTGCGTTGTCTTCCAGTTAAGATTAAAAGCACCTACAACAGTCCCTTTAGCAATGTCAACTGTTCCTGGTGTCCCCATACCAATACCGACAAAGTCTTCAGGCTTCATGTTGTAAAGGTCAAGGTGGTGGTTAATTGAAGCAATAATGTCAGGTACGATATGTGAACCTTCATCTAAAATATTTGTGGTTACGCTCCATTTTTGCTGAACTTCACCTTTAAGTGTTAAAATAGCAAATTTAATGGTTGTCCCGCCAAGGTCAACGCCGATAAGTTTTTTATCCATGTTTATTATTCCCTCCGTCAAATTGGTGTTTTTCTTCATACTTTTCTTCAAGGCGGTGCTCTTTTTCCAACACTAACTTAGCATTTACAAAAGTTTTTTGATCAATAACCTGTGCCTTGTACAAGTTATCAATTTCAAGCGCCATGAGCTCGATATCCCACAGTCTTTTGCCAACATAGACAAAAACCCCAAAACGCTTTAACAGCTGTTGAACATCATACAAAGTCTTCATGAAAAAACCTCCATCAACAATTATACTTTAAAACATTAATTAATGAAACCGATTTTAAAGATTATTGTATAAATAATAATAAATGCTGCTGCGCTGATAATCCGCTTGTGTCTTGCAACATTTCCTAATTTTGGCACTCCTAAAACATAAGCACTTAAAAAGCCGGCCAACAAACCGCCAATGTGCCCCCAAATGTCAATACTGGAATCAAATAAATCAAGTCCCAAGTTAATGACCACCAAAATTAAAAATTGCCGCGCCATCATTTTAATATAAGGATTTTGCCGAAATGATTCGCCAAACATCAAGTAGACGCCAAATAAGCCGAATAAGGCTGTACTAGCACCAACTGACAGGCCTTTATTTAAGGCAAAGCTGAAAATTCCTCCGCCAAGCCCGCTCAATAAATAGGCAGCTAAAAAACGGCCTGAGCCAAGTAAGGGCTCAATATAGGTGCCCAGCAAAAAAAGCGTCATCATATTAAACACTAAATGTTCCAACCCGGCGTGTAAAAACATCGCTGTTACTAAACGCCAAATCTGTCCTGATATTACTAACGGCGCATAATTAGCACCAAATGTAATGAGTACGGCGCTATTTTGGCTGCCGCCAAAGAGCATCAGCATTATATAGACCACAATATTTAAAAAAAGCAAAATATAGGTCACTGGCAGCGTTTTAAACCGATAATCCATCGCGTCATCCTCTCTTAGATATGGATAACTTTTTGAACATTGATATCAAAAGGGTCTTTTGTCCAAGAAGCTTCTTGATAAAAGCGGGATTGATCTGCTAAAGCAAGCGTTTTAGCTGGGCTCGAAACCAAATAGCGGTCATAATAACCTCCGCCATATCCAACTCTAACCCCCTGGCTATTAAAGGCCAATCCTGGCACAATTATCAAATCTATTGTATCATTTGCAACCATGGTGTTAACATCTAAAGGTTCAATTAAACCGTATTTTGTTTTAATAAGCTTACTGTCAGTATCCAAAGGGCAAAAAGCCATCTGACGCTTCGGTAGTGTTTTGGGAATCACAACAGTTTTGTGTGCTTTTTTGGCCTGCACAATTAGTGGTAACGTATCAATTTCACCGGCTGAACTTAAAGTTAAGGCGACAACACGAGCTTGTTTCCACCATTCATTTAAAAACAATTGCTGATATAAATTTAAAGTATCTAATAAAAATTGCGGTGTTTTAGCATAAGCGGATGTTTTTTCCAGCTGCTGCTGGCGAAAAGTTTTTTTGTCCATAATTGCCTCTTGCAAACGGTTGTATAAAAGCGACAAAAAAACAACAGGGTTTTAAACCTGTTGTTATTTTGTTTCACGATGTAAAGTAACCTTGTGATCGCGTGGGCAATACTTCTTAAGTTCAAGGCGATCAGGGTTGTTACGCTTGTTCTTGTTTGTCAAGTATGTTTGTTCATGACATTCTGTGCATTCCAAAGTGATATTTACGCGCATTCTTCAAACCTCCAAACTAGGTATCAATTAATGAGTTATCAAGTAGATATCTCCAACGTTTAATATCATATCATCTTTTCAGTTTGATTGCTAGTATTTTTTAGAATTTTTGTTAAGTAATTTTACTTGACAGTTTTATTCTAAACCATCACTGGTTTGGACTGTCTTCCAGAAAGCATTATAAATTTTTACTGCAGTTTGCGAATTAATTACATCATTATCGGTAATATTTGGAAAAGCTAAAGCCACAACGACTTGAGGATTTTTATAAGGAGCAAAACTAATCAGACTAAGTGTTTGAGTGGAATTAGTCTTGTAGAACGTTTCGGCCGTACCTGTTTTAGCAGCTACCTTTGGCGAAATGCTGGCTAAAGTACTACCGGTCCGATATTGGCTGCTCCCATGGACTACATCCCACATCCCTTGTTTGACAATATTCCAATAACTAGAACTTGCACTATAAACATTTAACACATTAGGTGAAAATTCATATTTAACAGCACCTAATGAACCATCCTTTTTCGTCGAACGGATAGATTTTAAAATATGCGGCTGCAAACGGTAGCCACCGTTAGCTACAGCCGACACATATTGGGCCAATTGCAGGGTTGTATAAGCATCATAGTTACCAAAAGAAAGGTCCAGCGCATTACCAATATGTTCTTGGTCAGCAGTCCCTTCAAACCCTTTAGCTTCACCCGGAATATCAATTCCTGTTTTAACCCCTAAGCCAAACTGTTTGAAGTTAGACCTTAACTTAGTAAAAATCGATGTCGGCAGTGATAAGGCTGCCCCAGAATAATAGTTAAAGCCCCCTTCTAGCATCGCTAATTTCATCATATAGACGTTAGAAGAAACTTCAATAGCTTCAGATGCTGTCAGAGATAGATTAGCACTACCTGTTTTATTAAACCATGAAGATTTTGTAGCCGTTCCTTTTAACTTAATCGGTTCATCCGTCAAAGTATTGCTGGAAGGTGTAATAACTCCTGATTTTAAAGCACCCATAACCATAGCCGGCTTAACTACCGACCCCATAACAAAGGTTTGATTAATGGCACCTAAAGCATTTTCGGTGATTTTACCAGTTGAAACATCTCGGCTAACTCCAGCTAAAGCGTAAATGCCACCGGTATTAGGATTCATAACCACAGCATAAGCTCCAGGCGAGTATGGGTTGGACCCGGCAATAGATTCCACGCTTTCCTTGATAATATTTTGGACTTGTTGCTGGAAAGTGGCATTAATGGTCAGTTCCAGGTTATCTCCGCTTTTACCGCCGTATTCTTTAACTTCTTTGATAATCTTGTTGTTTTGGGTTTCAACATTAATAATTTCTTTGGTTCCCTTCAAGACATCTTCATATTGTGATTCAACATAACTTGAACCGACACTGTCATTACGAGAATAGCCTTTAGCAAGTAAAGTATTGATGGAATCACTAGGCAAGCCCTGCTTTTCGGTCGTAACCGTTCCAATCACACTTTTAACGGAAGTCCCGTTTGGATAAGACCGCGTCCAGCTGGTACCGATTTTAACGCCAGGCAACTCAGAGATATTTTCACCAACTATAGCCATTTCTTCATCTGTAACATCTTTAGTCTTCAAATAAACAGTGGATAAAGCGTAAGCTCCATTCATCTTGCTATACAAAGTAGCTGCCTTCTTTTGATCCTCCGTTAAATTGTAGCCCAACTTGTGTTTTTTTACATAAGCCTGTTCTAATTTGTATAATTTTGAAGAATCCTTAATCGAGCGCGCATTTTTAATTTTGCTTTTAACATATTTTTCGTGCTTGCTATCAGCCAAATAATAGTCGCCTTTATTTGAATCGGATAAATTATCAGCTTCAATATCGACATATTTAATCAGATGATTAGCAATGCTGTACATCTTATCCGATGAAACAATCAAAGGTTTCGTATAAGTAATTGCTCTTGATGTATTATTGGCAACCAATATTTTGCCCGTTGAATCATAAATCATCCCCCGCTGCACATTTTTAGTTTCCGTGCGCGTATCACTACTTTGTGATTCAGATTCAAATCGCGGCCCAAAGATAATTTGCAGATATGCCAGCTGCACAATCAAGGCCGCAAATAAAATAAAAACAATCAAAAAAAGAAAATTCAACCGAAATGGAATATGTGACTTATTCTTTTTAGTTTGGTTATTGCTGGCTTTTTTAAGAAAGTTCACCATTAAAACCCCTATTCTAAATTCATTACGCTAAGCCAAGCGGCTTTTACTGCGTACTCTTATTATTATAAAATAAAATATCTCATAAGAGTTATAAATTTTAAGTAAAAATTGTTTCATACAAGCTATTTTTTAAAAAAATACCATAAATGTTCCAAAAAAGCGCGCGCTTCACAATTATGTGTTATGCTGAATTTAACTTTTAGTGTCGAAGGGATTGTCTCTTTTATGAAAGCAAAATTTATTTACAAAAATTATCCTTTTCTATTGGCATTTTTACTGCCGGTTAGCCTCATGTTAGGCTACTTCATCTATCGTGGAATGTATCCGTTTGGTAAAAGCAGCCTTTTAACCGTTGATTTAGGACAGCAGTATGTCGATTTTTTTGTGGCCTACCGTGATACCCTCTTGCATCATCCTGCCAAACTTTTTTACTCTTTTTCTAAAGCTATCGGCGGCGAAATGATGGGCGAATATGCTTATTACCTACTCAGCCCTTTCAATCTTTTTTTGCTGCCCTTTAAAGAAAATACCATCACTGCCGGGATTATGCTGATTACCCTTTTAAAATATGGCTGTTCCGGGTTAAGTATGGTGTGGCTTTTAGAAAAGCGTTTTAAAGAAAGCCACTTGATGAATATCACTTTTGCCATTGCCTATGCTTTAATGGGATGGTTTGTTGCCAACCAGTTAAATCTACTTTGGCTCGATGCAGCTGTCTTTTTACCGCTCATTATTGCCGGCTTTTTCAAAATGTTAGATGAAAGAAAGCCGCTCTTATACATCCTTATGCTAGGCTGGATGATGATCATTAACTACTATATGGCCTATATGATCTGTCTATTCTTAATTTTATTCCTCTGCTATTATCTAGCCTCCACTTGGACATCGATTAAAGATGCCCTGCATAAACTATTGACCTTTGGACTTAGTTCACTGTTAGCGGGCGGCCTGAGTTGTGTCACCCTTTTACCGACAATTTTTACCCTATCTACCAGTAAGGGACAATATACCCAGCAAAAAGTTTCCTTCCATTTGGAATATAATCCGCTTAAAATTTTGTCAAAATTAACCTTGGGATCTTTTAATTTTACCCAAATGCCATCCGGACAGCCGAATATCTTCATGTCAACTTTGGCTTTATTTTTATTTATTATCTTCTTTTTAAATCAAAAATTCAGCCTTAGACAAAAATTAACTGCTTTTTTGATTACGGTCTTCTTTATCCTTTCAATGTGCTTTGAGCCCTTAGATTTGCTATGGCATGGCATGCAGTTTCCCGTATGGTACCCTAGTCGTTTTTCATTTCTCTTTTGTTTTTGGGTTATCTACATTGCCCGGCAATCTTTTGGCTCATTTCAAGCAAAAGACCGCACTAAACTTTTTGTACCTTTCTTTTTATATGCGCTCATGTTATTTTATCTGCTAATCAATATGAAGAAATTTAACTTCATGAGCAATAAAACACTTTTTGTCTCAGCTGTCTTTGCCTTACTAAGTCTAGCGTTGCTGGCTTGTTCTACTGCTACGATTAGCACACTTACACGTGATATTTTACTTTTTGTGGTTGTCTGCTTTGAAATGAGTTTAAATGCTTACCTGTCGTTAAATAACATCAGCTACTTGACACAAAAAGAATATACAATCCCTTCTACGGCTTTAAGGGCTGATAAAAAAGCTTTGACCGCCCTTGATAAATCACTTTACCGTGTAGCTATGCTTTATGTACGCACTAAAAATGACGGCTTAGCTAATAATTTAAATACCGGCTCTTACTTTAGCTCTGCTTTGGAAAAAACCATCCCAGATTTTTATGGGCAAATCGGCAATCCTGATGGTGATAGTTATGCTGCTTACACCAATGGTACCTTAATTACCGATACCCTGCTAAATATGAAATATATCGTTCAGCCTAAGAACAGTGCGGAAGTACCTTTAAACAGCAAAATTCAAACCATTAGTGAAAGACCTGATACTAATGAGTATCAAAAAGTTGCCCAAACTAAGCAAACAACGATTTACCAAAACCCTTATGCTACCGGTATCGTTTATGCTGCTAATAAATCTTTGCTGAGTGCTTTAGAATTGTATAATGATCCAATTACCTACCAAACCAATTGGCTCAATTATGCTTCTGGGACCTGGCCTTCAACTAAATATTTCTTCCCAACTAATTTTAGTGAAGTCGTTTTCCAAAATATTCCGAAATCTTTAAATTTAACGGGTATGACCTTCAAAAAAATTAAGACTGATAAAGAAGCGCAAATTATCTTTAAATTTACCCCTACGACCAACGACTCCTATTATCTGACTTTAGGATCTAGTTTAGACAACGATTACGTCACTTGGTATCTTGGCAATCGACAACTGAATTACTATGATACCTTCCGTCATACCGTCGTCTTAAATATCGCTAACCATCAAAAAGGCGATGAAATTGTTTTAACGGCTAAACTGAAGAAAAATAGCCTATGGCTCAGTAATTTTGTTTTATATCGCATGGATACCCAAAGTGTTTTGGCAAAATTAAAAGAAGTCCATCAAAATCGAATTCAAAACGTACATTATAGCCAAACAAAGATTGCTGGTACGCTTAAAACCACCAGCAATCAAATCTTAGCCACCACTATTCCTTATAGCAAAGGCTGGTCGCTTAAAGTCGATGGTAAAAAAGTTCCAATTATCAAAATACAAGAAGCCTTTGTCGGAGCAAGTGTTGATAAAGGCAAGCATCATATTGAACTGACATATCAACCGCCTTACCTTGTCTTGGGCCTGATTATTTCAGTAATTTCTTTAATGTTAGTTGCCACTGGCCAAATTATTGTGATAAAAAGAAGTTAAAAAAATAACCGCCTATTTTGGCGGTTATTTTTTTAACTTTCTAATGTATTTTCATCTGTCGTTTATACTGGCATAAGCGGCAAAGAAATTCTGAATAAAGAGCCCTGGCCCAGGGCACTTTCAACCGTCATTTTACCGTGATAGCCTTCCACCAAACGACGAGCAATAGATAAACCTAACCCGTTGCCTCCTTTATCCCGACTACGAGCTTTATCAACGCGGTAGAAACGATCAAAAATTTTATCGATATTTTCTTGTGAAATACCTTCACCAAAATCTTGCACAACAATCTGTGCTTCCAATTTCGTTTTTGCTAAGGAAAGGTGGACTTCTTTACGATCAGTAGAATACTTAACAGCATTGTCCATCAAAATAACCATAATTTGTTCAAGATGGTTACGGTAAATTTTAGTCCATGTAGGCTCAGTTAACTCATTGTCCATGACAAAAGTAAAATCAGGGTGAATCATCTTAAAATTGTTGAAAACCAGCATACCAACTTCGCGAACATCCGCTTTTTCATTGGCAAATTGAATTTCAACTTGTTCAGCCCTAGATAAGTCAAGCATTTCTTGTACTAAACTCTTCATGCGGTCAACTTCTTGCAAAGAAGCATTGATGGAATTATCTAAAACCTTGCGATCATCTTTACCCCAACGGTTTAATAAATCAAGGTGCCCTTGAATAACCGCAATCGGCGTACGTAACTCATGTGAGACATCCCCCACAAATTGCTGTTGCTGTTCAATATAGCGTTCCATGCGGTCCAGCATACCATTGAACATCTCCGCTAACTCTGATAATTCATCATTATAGCTATATTCAGGTACTCTGACTTTAGCCAAAGCATCGCTTTCATCACCCTGATTAAGCTGCCTAATAGCATCATGAATATCATCCACCGGACGCAACAGCCAAGATGATAAACCATAAGCTAACAACATCATCGCAATGGCAGCTGTCATTCCAAAAACAAGAAAAATGAATATCAGCCGGCGTCTTGTTTGATCATAGCTGACTAAATTATTCGTAACTTGAACATATCCAATTGTTTGATGGGTTGTTCTTGAAATAATCGGTTCACTCATGACGTAAATCGATTGCTTATTTTTAGTCTTTACAATCCGATTTTGTTTATCATGACGGCTATTGAACTTAACGGGGACAGCTCTTGAAGCAAATACCAAATCACCAGAAACATTGTAAACACTCACGCCAATGTTTTCACGCGTTAACGAAGTATAAAAAGCATTTTTATACAAATTAGGCCGCTTTTTAAATGAATCAAAATCCAAGCCTAAATTTTTAACGGCAACTTTTTTGGTAATCTCATCTTCATTGACAGACAACTTGCTGTTAGCTGTACGCAAAGCATCATCAGCATACTGAATCTCTTGGTTCATCAATAAGCTGGAAAAGCTTTGAAAAAGCAGCACCGAAAAGAAGATGAAAATAACTAAAACACCTATTCCCGTTCCAATCGACCATTTTGCTTTGAGCGAGAAAAAGGCTTTCTTATTCCCTTTTTCTTTCATTTCAGCCATCTACCTTAGGAACGCATTACATACCCAGTCCCGCGAACAGTTTGGATATAGCTATCTTCTCCTGGACGGTCAATCTTGTTACGCAGGTAGCGGATATAAACATCGACAACATTTGTTTCAATTTGTGATTCGTAACCCCAAACCTTCTTGAGTAAAACATCACGTGCCAAAACAACATTGATATTTTCCATCAAAGTAAGCAGCAATTCATATTCACGTTTGGTCAATTCAATAATTTCATCACCACGACGAACCACACGGTTTTCTTTTTCAATCGTCAAATCGCGGTAAGTTACCGTTGTCTGCTTGGTAGCACCATTTTCATTTTCAAAATCAACCCGGCGTAAAACGGCACGTAAACGTGCTAATAATTCTTCAATAGCAAATGGCTTAACTACATAATCATCTGCACCATGATCTAAACCAGAAACACGGTCAATGACAGAATCACGGGCAGTCATCATAATAATCGGGGTACTCTTTGATTGGCGTACGCGGCGACATACTTCCAAACCATTTAATTCGGGTAGCATTAAATCAAGTAAAATAGCATCCCAATCTTCATTTAAAGCAGTATCTAGTCCTTCACGACCATTTTCACAAATTTTTGTTTCATAGCCTTCGTGTTGGAGTTCCAGGCTTACAAAATTGGACAAATTTTCTTCGTCCTCAATAATCAAAATTCTGCTCATTTATTACACTCCTAAATATAGTATTTATAAATTCAACGTAAATTAGTCAATTACTTATAGTATACACTGTTACGAAATAATTAAAAAGGAATTTTTTAATTTAAAGCCTTTTCAGTCTTTCTTCTCACCATTTTATAATATTTTCCAAAATTAATCAATTAAAATATCTTCCCAAAAAAGAAAAAGGCTGGGAAAACCCCAGCCTTTTTCTTTTTTGAACTACAAATTATTCTTCATGGTACCATTCGTAGTGGAACATACCTTCCTTGTCAGTACGTTCATAAGTATGAGCACCAAAGTAATCACGTTGTGCTTGAATCAAGTTAGCCGGTAAAACTTCAGACCGATATTGATCATAATAAGTAATTGCACTCGTAAACCCTGGGCATGGCACCCCGGCACGGATAGCTAAAGCAGCTACTTCACGCACAGCAGCTTGATACTTAGCTGTCACTTCAGTAAAGTAAGGATCAAGCAACAAATTCTTAAGTTCTGGCTTATTGCTGAAAGCATCTGTAATCTTTTGCAAGAATTGAGCTCTGATAATGCAGCCTTCACGCCAAATCTTAGCTAAATCACCATAGTTAAGATTCCAATCATAATGTTCGGAAGCAACCCTCATTTGTTCAAATCCTTGGGCATAACTCATAATCTTGCTGAAATACAAAGCTTGCCGAATTTTTTCAACTAAGTTCTTCTTTTCATCAGCACTAAGTTTAACTTCAGCCGGCTTTTGCAAAACTTTACTTGCAGCTACACGTTCATCTTTCAAAGCTGAAATGTAACGTGAGTAAACTGATTCAGTAATCAAAGATTGTGGCACCCCAAGTTCCAAAGCACTTTGAGAACTCCACTTGCCGGTTCCTTTGTTGCCGGCCCGGTCTAAAATCATGTCTACAATTGGGTTATCAGTGCCTTCATCATCTTTTCTAGTCAAGATATCAGCCGTAATATCAATTAAATAACTGTCTAATTCGCCATCTTTCCATTCATGAAAAATGTCAGCAATTTCTTTAACAGAAAGGCCTAACAAATTACGCAACAAGTTGTAGCTTTCGGAAATAAGTTCCATATCGCCATATTCAATCCCATTATGCACCATTTTAACATAATGTCCGGCTCCGTTTGGTCCGATGTAAGTAACACAAGCTTCACCGTCTTCTGCTTTGGCAGCAATCTTATTCAAAATTGGTGCTACCAAATCATAAGCTTCTTTTTGGCCACCAGGCATCAAAGAAGGGCCTTCCAATGCGCCTTTTTCACCGCCGGAAACACCCATACCGATGAAGTTGATACCAGAATTATCCAATTCCTTATTGCGACGAACCGTATCTTCAAAGAAAGTATTACCACCGTCAATTAAAACATCGCCCTTGTCGAGGAATGGCATCAATTTGGCGATAGTAGCATCAGTAGGTGCCCCAGCTTTGACCATTAAAATAATCCGACGAGGCTTTTCCAAAGAATTAACAAAATCTTCAATGGTATAACTAGGTACCAACTTCTTATCAGGATGGTCAGCTACGACCTTTTCTGTTTTCCAGCCTGAGCGGTTAAAAATTGCTACTGTATAGCCGCGGCTTTCAATGTTTAAGGCTAAATTTTTGCCCATAACAGCCATACCAACAACACCAATTTGTGGTTTATCCATTTTATAAAAAACCTCCTAAATAAAAGTACTCGCGTTAATTTTACCAAAAAAACCAATAAAATCAACTATAAACCCTTAAAAATAACGATTACTTACCTTTTAACAACTTCTGGCTTGCCAATACCATCAACTGTCTCTTCTGTAATAACTACCTTGGCAATATCTTTTTGACTAGGAACATCAAACATCACATCCCGCATCGTTGCTTCAATAATTGACCTTAAGCCACGCGCACCGGTATTGCGTTCAATTGCCAAATGAGCCACTTCTTTTAAGGCTTCATCGGTAAATTCTAACTGGCAATCATCAAAGGAAAGCAAGCGACGGTACTGCTTAACCAAAGCATTTTTAGGTTCCGTCAAAATACGTACCAAATCATCAGCTGTTAATTTTTCTAAAGCAGTTAAAATTGGCAACCGTCCAATAAATTCCGGAATTAAGCCAAATTTAAGCAAATCTTCGGGAATAATCTGTTGCATCAAGCTCTTGGATTCATCGTAATTTTTAGATGCTTCCACACCAAAACCAATTGTCTTGTCACCTAAGCGCTGCTTAACGATTGTTTCAATACCATCAAAAGCGCCACCCACAATGAACAAGATATTGGTTGTATCAATTTGAATAAATTCTTGTTGTGGATGTTTGCGTCCTCCTTGAGGCGGAACATTGGCAATCGTGCCTTCCAAAATCTTCAGCAGGGATTGCTGTACCCCTTCACCAGAAACATCGCGGGTAATTGAAACATTTTCACTTTTCTTGGCAATTTTATCAATTTCATCGATATAAATAATACCCCGCTGAGCTCTTTCAATGTCATAATCGGCATTTTGAATTAATTTGAGCAAAATATTTTCAACATCTTCACCGACATACCCGGCCTCAGTCAAAGTCGTTGCATCTGCAATCGCAAACGGAACGTTCAAGATACGGGCCAAACTCTGCGCTAAATAGGTCTTACCTGAGCCTGTAGGTCCAATTAAACAAATATTGCTCTTTTGCAATTCCGTTTGGTCATTATCAGTTGTATCAAGCATGGCATTGATACGCTTATAATGATTATAAACCGCTACAGCCAACGTTTTTTTGGCTTCATTTTGACCGATAACGTACTGATTTAAAATATCGACAATTTCCTTAGGTGTCGGAATCTCAGTTAATTCACGTTGCGATTCTGCCTTATTTTCTTCATTCATAATAGATTGGGCCAATTCAACACATTCGTCGCAAATATAAACACCAGGTCCTGAAATCATTCGCTTAACTTGGTGCTCACTTTTGCCACAAAATGAGCAAATAGCCGGTTCATTTTGATCCATATTATCGTACATTAATCTCACCTTAATTGCTTATTTACTCCATTCTATCAAACATCGATAGTAAACGCTAATAGTTGAGCTTATAAAATAAAAGTTATTTAGATTTCCACGCAAAAAACACGGTCCAACACGCTTTGCAGCGCATCGGGCCGTGTCTTTTTTAAAGCAAATTAGTCTTTTTTAACTTGCTTTGCAGAATCAACGATTTCGCTAACAACTTTTCTGATAGCAATATCATGGTTGAGCATGTCATCAGATAAAGCTGAACGAACAGCCTTTTCGTCCATACCGTATTGGCTTGCCAAATCTTTGATTTCCTTATCTTTTTCTTCGTCAGTAGCTTCGATACCTTCGCTAGCAACAATTGCTTCTAAGACAAGGTTTGTCTTAACGCGCTTTTCAGCACCTTGTTCAAATTGCTTGTGCAAGTCTTCTTCAGTTGTACCTGTCAACTTGTAGTACATATCAGCACTGATACCTTGTTGTTGCATGCCGCCAAGGTATTGGTCCATTTGACGATGAACATCTTCATCAAGCATAACAGCTGGAATTTCACCGATTTTAGCGTTTTCAACTGCCTTAGAGATAGCTTCATCTTCAATCTTTTCGTGTGCTTCAGCTTTCTTTTGAGCTTCAAGTTCTTCACGAACCTTAGCCTTAAGTTCAACAAGTGTTTCAACGTCTTCATCAACGTCTTTAGCAAAATCATCATCTAATTCTGGTAATTCTTTTGCCTTAACTTCATGAATCTTAGTTGCAAAAACAGCTTCCTTGCCGCGCAAGTCTTCAGCTTGGTAATCTTCTGGGAAAGTTACCTTAACATCAACAGCTTCATCAGCTTTGTGGCCAACTAATTGGTCTTCAAAGCCTGGGATAAATGTGTTTGAACCAAGTTCAAGTGAGTAGTTTTCACCCTTGCCGCCGTCAAAAGCAACACCATCAATTGTACCTTCAAAGTCGATAACAACTGTATCGCCTTTTTCAGCAGGTGCGTCTTCTTTCAAGACAAGTTCTGCTTCTTGCTTACGCATTTGTTCTAAGCGTGCATCAACATCTTCATCAGTAACTTCAGTTGATTGTGCAGTAACTTCAAGGCCCTTGTATTCGCCAAGTTCTACTTCTGGTTCAACTGTAACTTTAGCAGTTAAAACCCAAGTAGAATCTTTTTCCATTGATTCAACATCAATTTCTGGTTGATCAACCGGCTTAATCTTTGATTCAGCCACAGCATTCATATATGCTTCTGGAAGTACAGCATTCAAAGCATCTTGGTATAAAGCTTCTTCACCGAACATCTTGTTAAAGATTTGGCGAGGAACCTTACCCTTACGGAAGCCAGGAACATTAAGTGAATTCTTAACACGGTTAAAGGCAACATCTAAGCCTTCTTTGATTTTAGCTGGTTCGATTTCGAAGGTCAACTTACCGTTGTTTGTACCTTCTTCTTTTTCCCATTTTACAGACATTATTTTCCCTCCGAGTAAAATAGTTTCTACAATTCAATTTTGTAATTGCATACTCAATAAGTTTATCCTAAAAACAGCTTTTTGTAAATGTTTATCCCTTAAAAAACAAAAAAAGGGCCTGAAAACAGGTCCTTTTTCAATATTCAATTGAATATTAATCGTCGATTTCGGAAACAACGCCGGCACCAACAGTACGGCCACCTTCACGAACAGTGAATTTAAGACCTTTTTCGATAGCAACTGGTGCAATCAATTCAACTGTAAATGTAACGTTATCACCAGGCATAACCATTTCAACGCCTTCTGGCAATTCGATAACACCTGTAACATCAGTTGTGTGGAAGTAGAATTGTGGGCGGTAGTTTGAGAAGAATGGAGTATGACGGCCACCTTCTTCTTTTGTCAAGACGTAAACTTCACCCTTGAACTTCTTGTGTGTTTGAATTGAACCTGGCTTAGCCAAAACTTGACCACGTTCAACTTGTGAACGGTCAACACCACGGAGCAATGCACCGATGTTGTCACCAGCTTCACCAAGATCAAGAGTCTTACGGAACATTTCAACACCTGTAACAGTTGTCTTGATAACGTCTTCCTTCAAACCAACGATTTCAACTTCATCGCCGACTTTAACAGTACCACGATCGATACGGCCAGAAGCAACAGTACCACGACCAGTGATTGTGAAGACGTCTTCGACAGGCATCAAGAATGGCTTGTCAGTAGGACGAACTGGTGTTGGGATGTATTCGTCAACAATGTCCATCAACTTAAGGATTTGTGCCTTAGCTTCTTCGTCACCTTCCAAAGCCTTCAAAGCTGAACCACGAACAACAGGAATATCATCACCAGGGAAATCGTATTCGCTCAAGAGATCACGAACTTCCATTTCAACCAAGTCGAGCAATTCGTCATCGTCAACCAAGTCGCACTTGTTCAAGAAGACAACGATGTATTCAACACCAACCTGACGAGCAAGCAAGATGTGTTCGCGAGTTTGTGGCATAGGACCATCAGTTGCAGCAACAACCAAGATAGCACCATCCATTTGTGCAGCACCAGTAATCATGTTCTTAACATAGTCAGCGTGGCCTGGGGCATCAATGTGAGCGTAGTGACGCTTTTCTGTTTCGTATTCAACGTGAGCAGTGTTGATTGTGATACCACGTTCACGTTCTTCTGGAGCAGCATCGATTGATGCGTAATCTTCAGCCTTTGCCAAACCTTTTTCAGCCAAAACAGTTGTGATAGCAGCTGTTAAAGTTGTCTTCCCATGGTCAACGTGTCCGATTGTACCGATGTTTACATGGGGTTTTGTTCTTTCGTAATGTTCTTTAGCCATTAATAGAACCTCCTGTTAATTTGCAAAGATAATCTGCGCAATGCCGATAATCCTTTAATCTATATTATACTACTTTCAGCAAAAAATTCAAAGCATAAATTCGACTTCAAATCTTCTTCACTGAAAATCTTGAATTATTATATCTTTTAGAATCCCTTTTGTAAATACTAAAAAGCAAATTTATTTGTAATCATAAGCTTTTTTTTACTTTCAAACCGCTAAAATCGCCTTTTGTAACCATTTAGACAATTGAGTTTGATTTTTACCCACAAAAGAATCATATAAAATTCTTGATTCGGCTAAATCCAATTCGGTATAAAAAGGATAAAGCAACATCATTTTAAATTGAAAATCTTGCAGGTAATTTTCCTTGAAATCTTCTGGAACCTGTTGGTCATCTTCCAAATACTTTTTTAAAGCTTGAAAACTTGAACTAGCCGTAATTTCCTGCACTTCAGCTGGAATAATCTGTTGCATTATGAGGTTAACAGGATTAATGACGCTGACGGCTTTGATGACAGCTAAATGCTTGAGATTTAAAAAAGTATTCGCTCTTAGCAAAGGTCTGACATCTTCATCTTGCAAAACGCGTTGAGCTAGTAGTACATAAGTTTTTTGATCCAGCATTAAAGCTTTTTTAAAAATATTTTCTTGCTCATGCGGCTCATATCCGCCTAAATGTTTAAATTGTTTTTGGCATGTTGCCAACACAGCCGCATTTTTTTCTTGATATTTACGATAACTTTGGACAAGTAAAGCGGAAAAATGTTTTTTTTCGCCGGTTTTCATATAAGGCTGCAGCTGTTTTAATAAAATTTCCGTCTCCAACATTCGGCCGGCTTTAATTTTTTCCTGCAAATACAGCTCTAAGCAATAATTATCAGTCAAATATTCTGACAGCTGCTCTTCAGCGATTTGTGTTGCCATATTAGCATCATTTAACCCCCGATAAGTTAAAAAAAGCAGATAATTTAACTTAAACGTTGGCTTTTTGCGATAAAGCTCTAACAGCGCGCTTTGTGCCGACAAGTAATTTTGCTTTTTAAGCGCTGCTTCAATTTTTTTAATCTGCGTTTGTTCATCCATATTTTCCTCCAAAAAAAGAGCTGGCTACCCAGCTCTTTTTTTATTTATCAGCCTTTTTATCAGCTGTTACTTTCTTACTATGCTTTTTGGTCTTTTTTTTGCCAGACTTAGCTACCTGGTCTGCCTTCGTAATTTTTGCTTTTTTAGCATCAGGCTTCTTTTTGCCATGGTTACGTTTAGCATTAATTTCCATAATTACTGGCAAAATGACAGGATGGCGTTTTGTCTGTTCATAAAGAAAATGGCTCAACTGATCTCTGACATCTTGTTTAAGATGGCTCCAGTCGTATTCTTTTTTATCAAGGTTGTCTTGCACAACTTGTTTGATAATATCAGAGCTTTCCGCCATTAAATCACGGCTGGTTTTGACATAAATAAAACCGCGTGTAGCAATTTTAGGCGCATCAACAATTTTATTCTTCTTGCGATCAATGGTTACGACTGCAATAAAAATGCCGTCTTCTGATAAAACTTTACGGTCTCTTAAAACAATATTGCCAATATCTCCAATACCGCTGCCGTCAATCATAGTATTACCAGCATCAACGCTGGAAGCCACAATCATCTTATCATGTGTGTATTCAGCGACATCTCCACGCTTTAACAAGAAAATATTCTCCGGTGCGATACCAACTCTTTCAGCACATTGCGCATTCGAGGACATCAAACGGTATTCGCCTTGTACCGGAAAGACATATTCCGGTTCTAATAAATTCATCATCAATTCCAAGTCATTTTTGCTAGCATGGCCTGATGAATTAAATTCGTCAGAAATAGCCTTGACAGTCCCACCAGCACGGTAAATCATATTTCTCGTCTTAGCCACAGTAGTTTCAATGGCATGCGAAGGTGTGGTAGTAATAAAGACCAAATCTCCTTCGTGCAAATTAACAGCGCGATGGCGACCTAAAGCCATTTTTTGCAAGGACTTCAAAGGTTCACCCGAACGACCTGTTTCCAAAACGACAATTTGATTATCGTCATATTGTTTCAAATCTTGCAGTGAAACCAGCAAATCATCACTTGGCAAGTGCAATTTATCTAATTTCATCGCTGTTTTGACAATTTTTTCAGCATCATGCCCTGTCAAAGCTACCTTGCGGCCATTTTCATAAGCTGCATTAATAATTTGTTGAACCCGTAAAATATTGGAAGCAACACAAGCAACAATAATACGGCCCTTGTGATATTCAAAAGTTTCGTTGATAAAATCAAAAATAACATGTTCATCAACGGTTTCACGCGGATTTTCCGCATTAGCTGAATCACTGAGTAAAGCTAATACACCTTCGTGGCCAATCTCAGCCAGTCGGCCAAAGTCGGTCTTATATCCAACTGCTGCGGTCTGGTCAAATTTAAAGTCACCTGTATAAACAATATTTCCGTTTGCCGTTTTAACAACAATCCCTAAACTTTCAGGAATTGAATGGGTTGTCTTGAAGAAAGAAATGGTTGCATTTTCGAAGTCAATTTCGGTTTTTTCATCAACCACATGAAAATCGTCAAACCTCTTAGCCTTTTCTTCATTAGCACACGCAATTTTGGCTAATTCAATTGTCATTTCTGATCCGAATACTGGGACATCAAATTCACTTACAAAATAAGGCAAGGCGCCAATAGCATCAGCATGTCCATGTGTTAAAAAGACGCCCACAACCCGATTTTTATTTTGACGCAAATATTCAAAATCAGGGATAACAATGTCAATGCCTAGCAGTTCTTGCTCTGGGTATTTTAATCCACAATCTAAAATATAGATATCATCATTTACTTCAACAGCGTACATATTTTTGGCATTTTCTCTGACGCCGCCAAGTGCAATGATTTTAATCTCACTCATCTTTACACCTCGATTTTAAATTTTATTTCAATAAAACTTGTTTTAGCCATAATTTATATGGATATCAGCTGAATCTTTCAGCTCTTGAGCTAACTTGAATAGCTAGCTTTAATCGCACGTCTTAAAAAAATCATTATCGAACTCTAATTATAACACATACCATGTTTTTTTGCTCAATTCAGCCTTCAACTTCGTATTATTGGCCAATGGTAAATAATTTTTTACCATGCGGTTTGATCGGATTTTTTTTAGGAGGATTATTCAATCCAACATTAATTCGCCCTTTAGCATCAATTTCTTTAACTTTAACTGTTAAAACCTGGCCTATTTTAAGCTGTTCAAATGGCATCTCAGGTGTTAAATCATTTTTTCTAAGCAAGGCTTGGCTGCCCTTAAACAATTCCACAAAAACGCCATATTTTTCCAACCGCGTCACTTTAGCCTGATAAATTTCACCAACCTGTGCTTTTTTGGTTAGCTGCTTAATAATGGTCTTTGCTTGATCAATCATCATTTGATCACTAGACGCAATTTGAACCATCCCTGTTTCATCAATATCAATTTTGACACCCGTTTGGGCAATAATTTTATTAATAGTATCACCCCCCTTGCCAATAACCACTTTAATTTGGTCGGGTGCAATTTGCATATTATCAATCTTGGGTGCATATGGCGATAATTGCGGTCTTGGAGCTGCCAATTCTTGTTTAATTACTGCTAAAATTTGCTGCCGGGCCGTCTTGGCTTTAGCAAAAATTTCTTTTAACAAATCAAATTCCAGCCCTGCTACTTTCAAATCCATTTGTAAAGCTGTGATACCATTGGTTGTGCCAGCTACTTTGCAATCCATTGAACCTAAATGATCTTCTAAACCTTGAATATCAGTTAAAATTTCTTTTTGGCCATCTGCTTCAACCAGTCCCATCGCAATGCCGGCAACAGGTGCTTTGATAGGTACACCGCCATCCATTAAAGCTAAGGTACCCGCACAAATACTGGCTTGTGATGATGACCCATTAGATTCTAAGACCTCGGCTACCAACCGAACTGCATATGGAAAAGCATTTTCTGATGGCAGCACGGCCTGCAAAGCCCGCTGGCCTAAATGGCCGTGCCCTAATTCACGTCTGCCAGGCGCACCGTAGCGGCCAATTTCACCCACACTATATGGCGGAAAATTGTATTGATGCATAAAGCGTTCAACATGCTCTTGCCGTAAATCATCTACCGTCTGTCCTTCTGAAAGAGGGGCAAGTGTCAAAACAGATAAGACTTGCGTTTGACCTCTAGTAAATAATCCTGACCCGTGAACTCTTGGCAAAAAACCAGCCTTGGCTGTTAAAGGTCTAATTTCGTCCATTTGGCGCCCGTCAGCCCGTTTATGGTCAACTAAAACCATTTCTTGGAAGACTTTTTGGGTCAAATGATTCCAAATTGTCTTAAATTGCTGCAAAATCTGTTCACCATCTGAGGGTACAACAAATTGCGCCAAGGCTAATTGTCTAACCTGTTCCATCGCCTGTTCCCGTGCTTTTTTATCAATGGTTTCCATAGCTTCTTTTAATGGGGCAGCAAAACTTTGTTCAATATTCTCCGCTAAGCGGTCATCTAGCGCAATTTTTTCATAAGACATCTTGGGTGTACCCACAGCAGCAATAATTTCATCCTCAAAAGCACATAACTTTTTGATAGCTTCAAAACCGAACATAATAGCATCCAGCATTTGAGTTTCAGTCAACTGGTTGGCTCCTGCTTCTACCATATCAATAGCTTGACTGGTGCCTGCTACCGTTAAATCTAAGTCACCACAAGTTTCATCAGTCGGATTTAAAATGAACCCTGTTTGGTCTTTACCGACTCTAACACCGGCAATTGGCCCCGCAAAAGGTATCTTGGAAATACTTACCGCTAAAGACGAACCAAGCATGGCAGCTAATTCAGGTGAGCATTCAGGGTCTAAACTGAAAACAGTATTGGTAATTTGAACTTCATTTTTAAAATCTTCTTCGAATAAAGGACGCATCGGCCGATCAATTAAACGTGCTGTTAAAGTTGCATGTTCACTTGGCTTGCCTTCACGCTTGATAAAGCCACCAGGAAATTTACCCGCAGCATACATTTTTTCTTGATAATTAATCGTCAAGGGAAAAAAATCACTGTCACTTTTTTGATCACTAACAACCGCACAGCTTAAAACCGTAGTTTGGCCATATCTGACTAAAACCGCCCCATCCGCTTGTTTAGCTAATTCACCTACTTCAACGATCAGGTCTTGCTGGTTAATTTTTGTTTTAAATATCTTCTTTTCCATCTTTTTTCCTCAATCCAATTATTTTTTTTAATATACTTCTATTATACAGCCTTTTATCGTTAGCGCTTACATTTTTATATAAAAAAAGGAAGAAAATAACTTTTCTTCCCAAAAATTTATTAACGACGCAAGCCTAAGCTCTTAATCAATTCACGGTAACGTTGGATATCTGTCTTACGAAGATATGCCAGCAAGTTACGACGATGACCGATCTTCTTCATCAAACCACGTTGTGAAGCGTAGTCTTTTTTGTGTGAACGAATGTGATCGTTAAGTTCGTTGATGTCAGCTGTCAAAACGGCGATTTGCACTTCAGCAGAACCTGTATCGCCTTCATGACGAGCGTACTTCTTCATGATTTCGTTTTTCTTTTCGTTTGAAATAGCCATTGGTTATTCCCACCTTTCTTAAAGTTGCCCTAAACCGAGTAAAACGTCGGTGAGTCGTCGCTAAACCAGGTCTAAGGTCATGTACTTAACGTACAAGAGATACTATACTAGAAAATAAATAGAAATGCAAGTATATTTTATAACAGCAAAACACCTATAAAATAGTCTTTTTGCTAAGTGTCAAGGAAATTTTCTTGACAACATGCTATTTTATTATTGCATTGTTTAATTTGCTCTTGTATAATGTAATATGTTGAAAAATTAGATGATATCCATTACGGATCATTTCAGTGGAGGTGAAACTCAATGCCAATTATCAAATCCGCAATCGAACGTGTTAAGACAAACGAAAAGGCAAATGCTCGTAACTCTGCTCAATTGAGCAAGATGCGTACAGCCGTTAAGAAATTTGAAAAAGCTAAGACTGCAGGTGCTGACAATGTTGAAGCACTTTACCGTGAAGCAGTTTCTGCTGTTGACAAAGCACAATCTAAAGGCTTGATTAAAGCAAACAAAGCTGCTCGTGATAAGTCACGTATGGCTGCTCGTTTAGCTAAATAATTAAAAAAAGAGGCACAAGATTGTGCCTCTTTTTTTTTATCTTCTTTTTACTTGAGCTTGGCTAAATTGGAGCATAAACAATTGGAATAAAAGTTCCGGATCTTGACTCGTTGATTTTAACAGCTCTTCAATTTTTACCAACCCCAAATAAGCCCGACTTAAATCTGCTTGACTATTTTGCTTGACAAACCTCAAAGCCAATTTAACCCGATAAGGATGAATTTTGAGCGTCGATACAATACTTCCTTGCATAAACCCCCTATTTTTCAAAATACTTACCTGTAGCAGCAATCTGAATTGTCCCAGCAAAATAGCATTAATCATCAAAGGTTCTTGTTTTGACAACAAAAGTTCATGATACATTTCCAAGGCCTCTTGTACCTTGCGTTTCAAAACCAATTCCACTAAATCAAAAACATTTTCTTCAAGGCTTTGCGAAACCATCCGTTCCGCCTGTTGTGCCGTAATTATATTATTTTCCTGATTTAAAAGCATCAATTTATCGAGTTCGTTTAAAGCAAGCGACACATCAGCATTTGTACGTTCAAGCAAAATTTCTAGCGCTCCCGGTTCAAGCGTCAGCTGCTGTTTTTTCGCTTTTGCCGTTAAAAGGCGAGCTACTTGTTCTTCCGTTAAAGGGCTGTTATCAATAACCACAGCTACCTGTTTAAGCTTTTTGACAATTTTTTTACGCTCATCTAATTTATCATATGGCGCGTTAATAATTAATGATGTCGTTTCAACTGGCATTTCGAGATATTTTTGCAAAGCGTCTAAATCATGTTCAATCTTATTTTTATTCTTTTCACCAGTTAAAAAATAAGGATTTTCAATAAAAATAATCCGCCGATTTCCCAAAAAAGGAATATCCATTGCATCCTTTAATGCCGTTGCTAATGGCATTTCTTCCATATTATAGCTATTGACGTTAAAATCCCTAGCTTCCGGTGTAATATGTGCTAAAATGCTGTTCTTTAACGTTTTTATCCCATATTCTTCTTTACCTAATATCAAATATACTGGTGCCAAATTACCGGCTTTAATTTCTTTTAATACTTGGCTTAATGTTGCCACTTACTTTCCTTCTTTCACTCAAAATAAGACTGCTTATTCCTTGATTATTTATAATTTTGCTCATGTTGCTGCTGATAAGTAGTTATGTGTAAATTACCTATTAAAGGCTTAACCAGCTTAATCATTCCTACCTTAGCCGTTATTAAATAAGGAACACCGGTTTTTTTTAACGTCACAAGCGTTTCTTGATTTGGATGTCCATACCGGTTATGCCGACCACATGAAATAATAGCCAGCTTAGGTTGCAGCTGTGTCACAAATTCTTTTGCAGTAGCCGTTTTACTGCCATGATGGCCCGTTTTAAAAATATCAGCCTTTAACTTAGAATATTTTTTAATAACTTCTTTTTCACCCTGTTGAGGCAAATCACCTGTAAAAAGGCACTTAATCCCATAAAAATCGGCTAACAAAACTAAAGAATCATCATTCGTTCCTTGACCTGCTGCAAAAGGATGCAACAAGGTTAATGGGTAAGCTTGCTGATATTGATCTGTTTGCCCCTGAACTTGGCTAGGCTTGACGGCAGACTGTTTTAATTTTGCTTTAAAACTGGCTAATTTTTCCATACCTAAAGGAACGACTACTTTTTTAATTTTGATTTTTTGACTGATACTAGGGAAATTCCCGGTATGGTCTTGATCTTGATGGGTCAAATATAAGGTATCTATGTGGTCAACCCCTTTGCTGAGCAAATAATTGGCAACAATCCTCTGCCCACTGGTTTGCACTGTTCTTTGCTGCCATTTTTGCGTATTAAAAGAAACCTTGCCGCCAGTATCAATTATTAATACTTGCCGGTTAAAACGGCTACGAATCAGTGTACAATCACCTTGACCAATATCAAAATAAACCACTTCAGCCGTTAAGGGGGTATGAATATACAAAAACATCCCTGCATAACAGCTGATTAACAGCCAACATAATTTTCTGCTTCTAAACCGCGTTTCGCAGGCTAAAAGTGTTTCGCCCAACACCATCACTACAAACCCTAACGGCGGCTTTCCAAAAGTTATTTCACCCGGTAAAGAGGCACAAAGGTTCAGGATACCTGTAAAAAGATTAAGCAGCCAGTTATTGATAGCCGTTGTATGTGCAAAAAACGCTCCACACAAAGTTGCCGGTAAAACCAAAAATTTAAACAAAGGCATAATCGCTATCGACAAGACACCAGTCCAAATATTCCACTGAAAACTATGATATAAAATTATGGGTAAACTAAAAAGGTTAAGTTCCAAACTTTGTATCATAATATTTTTTTCTTGACTTAAAATAATAATCAATGTCAATAAATAACTTAGCTGTGGCCCTACGCCATATAGCAAAGCCGGTTTAATCCATAAATTACCAATCAACGTCCACGACCATAATGAAATAAGACGTATTTTAACATGGCAAATTTGCTCACAAAAAATGCCTAACCACACCATTATAACCGCTCTTGTTAAACTAGGCGAACTGCCTCCCAAAACTAAAAAGAGCGGTAAAATTATTAAATTAAGCTCTTGCCCTAATTCATAGGTCAACCCTAGCTTAGATGTTATTTCCAGTAAGAAAGACCGCACATAAAAAACATGCATTCCTGACAGGCAAAAAAGATATAATAAGCCCAACTTGACCACTGAATCTGCTAAATCCGTCTCATCCTTAATTCCTAAAAACAAAGTCAATGCATACCACGACAAAGGCTGGGGCTTTTGAGCCAAATAGAGTTGCAAGTGACGTCTTAAGTTATGCAAATAAAGACTAGGTCCAGTAACTAAAGTTACCTTTTTTAAATCAAACTGATTTGCAAAGGCTGTTAAAAAATAATTTAATGATTGACAATATTTGTGATAATCAAATTCATTTTCATTACTTGGCCCTTTAACCTTGCTAATCGTGGCATCAGTCTCAATAATAAAACTTTGTTTGATGTTTTTTAAATATTTTTGCTGCTGCTTAGTTGTTAAAAAAAGCGTTAGTTTAACTCTTTGATGGTGATCAAGCCATAAAGCATTTCCGCTAGCCAAATTTCCCGCAACTTTTAACTCGTCAGCCTTGATTAAAAAATGCTGTGTTGGATAAGAACCGCACATTTTAAGAGCAGCTTGGTAATCTTTTTGCCAGCCATAAATACGCAAACTAAAACTTAATACAGCTATTAAACAGCAACATAATAACCCTTTACTCTGACAAAAACAAATTCTGATTAATAAAATGCCTAAAAGTCCCAACCATAAAAATTGATGTGAGAGACAAAATAGGCTTAACAAACTCAAACATACAGCGGTCAGAAAACTAAAAATTTCCGTTAGTTTTCAGGCTCTATTCCACCTAATACTGCGTCTAAATATTTAGCATCAACTTTTACCTGCTCAACTTCGACTTGCTTTAATTTTAAAAGCTTGAGTGCATAGGGATCATTATGATAATTGCGCAAATAATAAATTTTTTTGATACCTGCCTGCAAAAGCATCTTGGTACATTGCAAACATGGAAAATCCGTCACATAGATAACAGCGCCATCCGTGGCACTGCCAAATTTAGCGCATTGCAAAACGGCATTCATCTCAGCATGAATCGTGCGCACACAGTGTCCGTCTACCATATAGCATCCTTCATCAACACAATGAACATCGCCGGCAACAGACCCATTATACCCGCCGGCTATCATCCGATTATCCCGGACTAAAATAGCGCCAACTGCTAAACGGGTGCAAGTACTGCGCAATGATAACAGTTTAGCTTGCAACATAAAATATTGATTCCAAGGAATTCTTTCAATTGACATATTAACACCCCGCTATTGCTATTTTTGCCTTTAATTATAGCATACCCCGTCTGACTTTTAGACAGTTAGTTGTGCACTAATAGCTTCAAATGTTTTATCACCAATCCCTGAAATATTTTTCAATTCATCAATAGATTTAAAATTTCCATGTTCTTGACGGTAAGCAATAATCAAATCTGCTTTTTTATCACCAATTCCAGTAAGTTGAGTTAATTGTTCTTTAGTCGCCGTATTAAGGTTAATTTTGCCGCTATCAGCTGCATTTTGACTAGTACTTGTTTGAGTTGTTGTATTGGACGCTGTATCGGCCGTTGTATTGGGTGCTTGTTCTGTAACACCAACTGTATTGGTTATCGGTGAGCTTTCACCTGCTTTGGGAATATATATCACCATTTGATCAGCCAGCTTGTGGGCAAAGTTAATTTGACTGGTATCGGCATTTTTTAATAAACCGCCTGTCAAAGTTAAAACATCACCAACCCTGCTGTCAGCACCTATTTTATAAACGCCTGGGATGGACCACCGCCCCTTTAACATCAACATAAATATAACTAGAACTGCTGCTTGAAAAACTAGCACTTGAGCTTTCCGATAAGCTGACCGCTTGCTTTTTAGCTTTGACCAGGTTTTGCGTATCATTTTTTAAAAAAATATTTGAACTTTGCCAAACAAAAACACCACCTCCCAACAACAAAACTAATGTGCCTATTATTAATAATTTTTGGTGTTCTTCCAGCCACATTCTAAGCTCATCAAAAAATGCCATTTTATCACCTCCAACACTTAAAGACGCGATAAAATGGCTTATTTTTTATTTAATTTGGTGCGTTTGCAAATATTTCAAAGCATCATCAAAAGTTCTGACCGGAACAATTTTCATTTTAGTATGAATTTTTTTAGCCGTTTTTTTAGCTTCAGCATAGTTACTCATCGCACTAGGATCATATTTCTTTTCTAGCTCAGAAACAGGGTTATTAGGAGCAAAGAAAATTTTAGCACCTGCCTTTGACGCAGATACAACTTTTTTGTCAATGCCGCCAATATCGCCGACACTACCATCAGCATTCATCGTCCCAGTACCAGCAACTTTTTGCCCTTGCCGTAAATTTTTACCTGTTATTTGCTGATACAGTTCCAGCGTTAGCATTAATCCAGCCGATGGCCCGCCAATACCTTCCATATCAGCTTGAACGCTAGTATCAGACGAAACTTTAGTACGGTCAGCTAACGTTATCCCAATCCCGTAGCGTTTCGTGTTAGCCAGCTTAGTTGTTTTACCTTGGGCTGTTTTTTCTTGGCCATCATGCAGATAAGTCAACTTAATTTGACTTTTAGGCTTTAACGACGCCAGATATTTAACAAAGGCCTGTGAACTATCATAATGTCTGCCATTGACTGAAGTGACAACATCGCCAACGTGTAAAATATTTTTAAAGGTGGAACCTTTAGTGATTGACATAACATACATGCCGATATATCGGCGGCTTACTTTATGGTGAGCCTTTTTTAAAGCAACATACTTAGCTTCGTTAATGGCATCATCCATATAATACTGCTGAATTTTATCATAATCTTTAGCTGAAGAAGTGCCCAGCATATCTTCTTTTGACACTAAATCAGTAAAAGGCATCACATAACTGGCCACAAAGCTGGCTGGGGTAGCCTGCAGCACCGAAACATATACCAGCATATAAGAACCTTTAGTACGGTCTTTTTTATGGTTAACCGTTACATACTGGGAAATTTTTTCAGCTGACCCCGGCATTTCTAAATAATAAGGCAAAGGTGTCACTAAAAAAGCAACCAGCAGGACAATAGCAGCCAACAGCCACCATCTTTTTTTAACTTTAGTCATACTGTTTTACCTTCTCACGTAAAGCCTGTGCTGTTTTGTCAGGTAATAAACCTGTCAAATCTCCGCCAAAAAGCGCTACTTCTTTAACAATACTTGACGACAAAAAACTATAACGAGCATCCGTTAAAAGCAAGACCGTCTCTATTTCCGGTGCCAAATGCCGATTCATCAAAGCAATTGCTTTTTCATATTCAAAATCCTGCGCATCCCGCACCCCTCTAATAATAGCCTGTGCCTTGATTTTTTTGGCAACATTAACCGTTAAGTCCTTGGGAGCAGCGATAACATTAACATTTGGCAAAAAAGCAATTTCTTGTTCTAGCAGTGCTTTGCGTTCAGCAAAAGAAAACATTGCTTTTTTGCTGGTGTTAGTTGCCACTAAAACCGTAACTTGGTCAAACATTTTGCTGGCACGCTTGATTAAATCCAAATGTCCCATTGTCAGTGGATCAAATGTTCCCGGAAAGACTGCTTTCATCCGCACTTCTTGCTATATAAAATGTAGAATAACATAGAAAACGTATTATGATTTTCTATATTATTAGAAAGAATATAGTTTTCCTTTCTTAATTTATTTACTATCGTCTACATTAGTATTCCCATATCCTAACTAGAGGGTAATGACATTGACTAACTCTTATAGCATCAAAGAAACTTTCGTCTCTAGGGCATAGCTTTAACAAATTGCTAAAGCCTATTACTAGCCATGCCCAATAATAGTTGATCATTTTGCTAAGGTAAGTAAATTCATGACTGCATTAACATCTCTGTCGCAAGCAAAGTTACATTTATAGCAAATATATTCGTTGTGTTTAGTGCCATGTTTCTTGTTACCGGAAAGTGTGATTTTATCATCAGCTTTCTTAACGTAGCCACAACGTGAACATCTTTGCGTACTTGGATAGAAACGATCCGCTAAAATTCTTTTTTTACCGTACCATTCGCATTTATAAGTTAAAACCTGTCTGAAATAGCCAAATAACGACCGCTGTAATCCCTTAGAGGCAACATTACTCATCTGCATTTGCTTTACGTTTAAATCTTCAATAACGATTTGATCATAATCATTAACCAGCTTAGTGGTAAACTTTTGGACAATATCATG
>FOCC01000016.1 GCA_900110005.1 Ligilactobacillus sp. WC1T17
TAGCACCTGTTTCCAAGTGTTATCCCCCTCTTTTGGGCAGGTTGCCTACGTGTTACTCACCCGTTCGCCACTCAGTCTTTTAATCGCTAAATGCAAGCATTTATTGATCAAAAGCTTCGTTCGACTTGCATGTATTAGGCACGCCGCCAGCGTTCGTCCTGAGCCAGGATCAAACTCTCAATTTATAAGTTTGTGACTCAAAATTTAAATTTACTAGCGAATTGACTTCGCAAATATCGTTGCTCTTGTTCAAAACAAGAAGCCCTGCACATTTGCTTATCGAAACTTTGTTCAGTTTTCAAAGATCTGTTTCAAAGTCGCTCATCGCGGCTTCTTCATTCTATCATCGGCTTTCTTAAATGTCAACCTCTTTTTCAAGAAGCTTTATCAGCCGACCAAATCATTATCGCATTTTCCAAACGCAATGTCAATAACAATTTTATTTTTTACAATCATCACTCACGCGACAACTTTTATAGTTTAACATTTAAAAATAAATGTGTCAACATCTTTTAAATACTAAATTCAAAAAAGTTTATACATCGCATCAGCAACTTTATAAGTATAACATGTTCCACATAAAAAGCAAGCTTTTTTTATAAAAAAAAACGACTGTCACAAAGACAGCCGCTCATCTTATTTTCCGTTTTCGATATCCTCTAAAGCACTTTCAACCCATCCGTCCAAACGACTAGCGATGGGAGCAAAACCATCATGAACATGGCGATTAGTCCAAAACCGTTTTCGTGTCGACCTGGATCTGTTGGGTGCTTCAAAATCAAAAGGCTTTTCTAAGCATCTCACCGACAATGAAATTTTTTGGGTGTACTCATCAATATCAATAATCATGACCCTTACGCGTTGACCAATCTTTAGATAGCTATGGATATCATCTATAAAACCGTGCCTGCACTCAGAAATATGAATCAAGCCCTGTGTTTTATCATCCAATGCGACAAATGCACCGTATGGCTGGATACCTGTAACCTTACCGTCAAGAACCATCCCAATACGATAATTCATACGCAGAGCTCCTATTCTTCTATTTCAACCGCTTCAATGATAACATCGTCTTTGGGTTTATCGCCAAATGTAGTCTTTACTTGCGCAATCTTATCAACTACATCCATCCCTGTAATTACTTGACCAAAAACAGTATGGCGATGATCAAGCCATGGTGTCCCGCCATCGCGATAAGCCGTGATAATTTCATCCGGATAGCCAGCTTGCTTCATTTGTTCAAACATATCTTCAGGAACATGCTTGGCTTGAACAATAAAAAATTGGCTGCCATTCGTATTAGGACCTGCATTAGCCATTGACAAAGCACCGCGCAAATTAAATAATTCATTTGAAAATTCATCTTCAAAGCTTTCGCCCCAAATACTTTCACCACCCATACCGGTACCTGTAGGGTCGCCGCCTTGAATCATAAAATCATTAATGACACGGTGGAAAATAACGTCATCATATTTTCCAGCTTTAGCCAAACCAATAAAATTCTCAACCGTCTTAGGTGTCTGTTCTTTAAACAAAGCCAAAGTAATGTCACCCATATTCGTCTTAATTACTGCTTTAACACTAGCATCTGCTGCGTTAAGTTGTGGATATGAACTCATCTCAATCCTCCTATTTTCTATTTTATTATCACTATTAAGTATAATGTCTATGCGCTTTATTATCAATAGACGGCTTGCTTTACATTACATTTACAAACTATTTACACAAATTTAAACCGCAAAGAATTTATTTTTTATTTTATTTATGCTACCCTAAAACGTGGATACTTACTTTTATAGAAAGGAATTTATCATGACTGAAGAAGATTATTACGATATTACTATCATCGGCGGCGGTCCTGTTGGGATGTTTGCCGCTACTTATGCGTGCATGCGTTTAGCCAAAACACAAATTATTGAAAGCTTAGATTCCTTGGGCGGCCAAGTTAGTGCCCTTTTCCCCTCAAAAAAAATCTATGATATCCCCGGTTTTTTTGGTATTACCGGAGCTCAATTAATCACCGAATTAGAAAACCAAGTTAAGCAGTTTAACCCCGATATCTTTTTAAAAGAAACAGTGCAAAACTTAAAAAAGACTGATTTAGGGTTTGAAATTACCACCAGTAAACGGACAACGTACTCTAAAGCCATCGTTGTTGCAGCCGGAGTGGGAGCCTTTGAACCGCGGCGTTTAAAATTAGCTAATGCGGCGGAATTTGAAAATAAAAATCTCTTTTATTTTGTCAAAGATCCAAAACAATTTGCCAACCACGACATTGCTATTGCCGGCGGGGGTGATTCAGCCGTCGACTGGGCTTTAGCCTTAGAAAAAGTTGCCCACAAAGTCCACATTATTCACCGACGCGACCAATTCCGGGCAATGGAAAGTAGTGTGGAACAAATGCAGCAAAGTTCAATCGACATCCATACACCTTATACGATTGAAACTTTAAGCCAAGCCGAAAATGACAAAATTACTCTAGGTCTCAAAAAAGCTAAAAGTGATGATAAGCTTGAGCTTACTGTTGATGATTTAATCGTTAACTACGGTTTTGTTTCAGATAATAAAATTATCTCAGCTTGGAATCTCGATATGCAGGGAAAGACGATTAAAGTTGATCAATATCAACAAACATCTATTCCTGGCATCTATGCGATTGGCGATATTGCTTACCGTGAAGGCAAAATCAACTTGATTGCCACTGGCTTTGGCGAAGCACCTAACGCTGTTAATAATGCCTTGTTATACGTATACCCTGAAAAACGTCAACCGGCACACAGTACGCAATTAATGAAAGCTTTCGAAGCTTCCATTAAATAACCTACAACCACTTTAGGAGGATTTTGTGACTTACTTAATTGATTTTATTTTACACATCGATTCACACTTGGTCACCATCGTTAACACCTTTGGGGACTGGACATACCTAATATTGTTTTTAATTATCTTTATTGAAACGGGAGCCGTCATCATGCCATTTTTACCAGGCGACTCTTTGCTTTTTGCTGCTTGTGCTATGGCTGCCAATCCTAATTACAACTTAAATATTGGCATCTTTGTGTTCCTCTTTTTAATGGCCCCTATTTTAGGTGATTCATTAAACTTCTTTATCGGACACAAAGTAGGCCGCTCTCTGACAAAAAATTCTTTCTTTGGCAAGTTTCTCAAAGAAGAACACTTAAATCGTACTGAAGCCTTCTTTGAAAAACACGGTGGTATGGCCATCTCTTTGGCACGCTTTATGCCAATTATCCGAACGATGTCGCCCTTTGTTTTCGGCGGTTCCGGCGGAAAATATAAAACTTTCTTGCCTTATTGTCTAGCCGGCACATTGGCTTGGGTTACCCTGTGCTGCGGTGGCGGATATTTCTTCGGTAACTTCCCTATTGTTAAAGAACACTTCTCCTTGATCGTTTTAGGCATCATCGGCGTTTCACTTTTGCCAGCTATTATCGGTGCTTTAAAAGCTAAATTCAGCAAAACATAAAAAAACAGTAGTCGTTAACGACTACTGTTTTTTTGATGCAATTCTTTTTGGCCCAAGCCATATAAAATAAGACATAAAACAATTATGATAATTAAGCAAAAAACAAAGCATGTCATGAAAAACTCTTCCGGTAATACATTGATAATCGGATCCGTAACCGGATCAAAGATCCAATTAGCATTTCGAAATAAAATTTTATGGAAAACAACAAAAAAGGCATTAAAATTGGCTATCATCAAGACAGTTAACACAAAGATAAGACTAAACAGCCACCTGATTGGATTGATTAACGTCCAAAACCGCGCTTGTTTTGCTAAATTATATACATATTTGACTGTGAAAGGCAGCGTAGCCAGCAAAACAACATAATCAAATAAAAATAGCTTTTTACAATCTACAAAATGTCCCATACCATTTTGCGACATGGCAAATTTAAGCTGCAACCGGACAATCCAAGGAAAATTCAAATAATTAAGCAATTTTCCATATTGAGCCAGTAATTCATAGCGACTCATCCCGGCTAAGCGGTAAAGCTGTTCTTGATCAACAAAATAATAATATAGCGGCTTAAAGTTAATAGTCAAAGCAATGCTGAAAGCAACAATTGTCAAAAAAAGACCAAGCATATAGCAGCTTTCTTTTAATTTATACCTTTTCATTAAACTTCCCATTCATCTAACGAATCAAGTTCGATTGTCGGTAAAATCGTTTTTTGTGCTACTTGTTCTTTAGTTGATACTCCAGTATAAACCAGCATTGTATCAATACCAAAATTAATGCCAGCTTGAATATCCGTCATATAATTATCACCGACCATAACGACATCTTCTTTGTTTAAGCCCATCTTCTTCAAAGCTTTTTCCATAATAATGGTTTCGGGCTTACCAACATAATCAGCCCTTTGCTGCGTAGAGCATTCAACTAAAGCAATGACAGACCCAGCACCTGGGACCAACCCACGTTCATTAGGCAAATTAGTATCAGCGTTTGTCCCTATAAAGTGTGCTCCACGCTTGATAGCTAACGTTGCCATTTCAAATTTGTGGTAAGTAACATCATAATCTAAGCCAACTACAACATAATCAGGCGTTTTTTCTTCAAAATGAAAACCGCGGTCTAAAATAGCCTGCTTCAAGCCAAATTCACCAATGACATAAACACTACGCTTATTGTCATCCAAGTCAGCCATATAATCAGCTGTCGCTAAAGCTGAAGTATAAACATTATCAGCCGTAACCTTAATTTCAAAATTATTGGTTAAATTATCAGCTACTTGCTGTGGTGTTTGGGTACTATTGTTGGTTACAAATAAGAACGGGATGTGGTGTTTTTGCAACCGTTCGATAAACCTTTTCGCAGCTGGAATTTTTTCCTTACCACGATACATAGTCCCATCTAAATCAATCATATAGCCAGCATATTTTTTCATCTTTTCTCTTAGCCTCTCTTAGTTTTTCTGTCTAATCGTAAAATGACGCCCACGGCTGTTTTTGCCGACTGTTTTGGCCTTCATTTTGCTCTTCTTCTCAGTACGATTTGGTTTACGACTATGCATATCGTAAACTTTTTCATCAAAATTATTATGCCGTCGTGGCTTTTTCTTCGTATTTCTTTGATTGCGGCGCTTAGGATGCTCTTCTTTAGGTATTGGAGCCGGCTTTTGCACATCAAGATTGCGCAATACAAAATAAGCACAGCCAAAATTGCAATTTTCATAAAGGTAATCCATCAAACGATCAATCGATTGTGATGGAGTTCCCTTTTTACTTTTACTTTCATAAAAGCCTCGCAGCCGTAATTGATCGTAGCCCCAATCGCCAACAATATAATCATACTTAGTTAAAATTTGGCTAAAACGTTCTTTTAAACGTTCCGTTTGAAAGCCATCGCGATAATTTTTAACCAATACATAAGGATGACCATCAATCAGCATTTGGGTATCACTTTGCATGATAATTTCACTAGCATATTCTGCAATCTTTTCAGCTTTTTTTTGCAGCTGATTTTCACGGCGTTCACGTTTAACGCTGTTCAAGTAAATTCCCCGCTTTCCAAAATATCTAAGGCTATTATAACACAGTCACCATTAAAAAAAGGACTGCAGCAACAGTCCTTTTTTTAGGCTTTTTTCATCTTCTTGACAATAACTGCCAAAATTACAAACCAAATCACGGCAGCTATCAGGGCCAGTAAAGTTGTTTTTTCAAGACACATAACTACACATACAAAAGCTAAGAAAAGCAACACTAAATAATCCGTTACCGGATACCATGGCATAGTAAAAGTTGTCTTTTCTTTTCCAGCTTTGTTTTTTTTATACCGCAAATGAGCTACAATGATTGCACCCCAAATGAACAAAAAACATGTAGTAGCTACACTGGAAATAAATTGAAATAAAGAAGCATTAGGCACCACGAAATTTGCCAAAACAGCTAAAGCAATCACAAAAGTCGAAAATTTAACTGCATTAGCGGGAACCATCCGGTTAGAAACCTGTGACATTTTCTTGGCAAACTTAGATTTGCCCTTGCATGTCAGAGCAAACATCATTCGTCCAGTACTAAAGATGGAACTATTACATGCCGAAGCGGCTGCTGTTAAAACCACAAAGTTGATAATGCCGGCAGCAAAACTAATTCCAACATTTTTAAAAACCTGTACAAAAGGACTTTGAGCTGTCGAAATATCATTCCAAGGATAGATAGCCATCAAAGCTGTCAGCGAGCCAACATAAAATAAAATGATTCGCAATGGTATTTCATTGATTGCTTTAGGAATTACCACCTTGGGATTTTCAGTTTCAGAAGCTGTCACCCCAATCATCTCGATTCCAATAAAGCCAAAGGTTACCATTTGAAATGATTTAATAAAGCCAGTTAATTTTTGCGGAAAAAAGCCGCCATAATTGACTAAATTGAGCAAACTTGCATGCCCTTGCGGTGTTTTCCAACCGTTAACAACCATCACAACTCCCACAAGGATTAAAAAGACAATCGCGATAATTTTTATCAAGGCAAACCAAAATTCCATTTCGCCAAACATTGCCACCGTTATTAAATTAGCAAATAATAGCAGAAGTAATATGACAAATCCCGGCAGCCATTGGGGAATGTCAGGAAACCAGTATTTCACATACAATCCGCTAGCAGTTACATCAGCCATAGCAATCGTAATCCAGCAAATCCAATACGTCCAACCAGTAACGAAGCCAACCTCTTCACCCAAATATTTCACAATAAAATCAATAAAGGAATGTGTTTTCAAATCTGACAGCAATAATTCGCCCATTGCCCTCATCAGTAAAAAACAAATAATTCCTGTAAGTAGGTAAGCTAAAACAATTGAAGGCCCTGCTAAATGAATTGATTTGCCTGAACCTAAAAACAGGCCTGTCCCAATCGTTCCGCCTAAAGCAATTAATTGAACATGCCTATTTTTTAAGCCACGCTTACGCTCTTGCTGTTCATCCATTTTCTTTTTCCACCCATCATAAGTCTAATACTATTAGTATATAGCTATTATTCATTGTAGTAAAATTCAACTTATTCATTAATAGGTGAATTAAATTCATTTAGCTAAAGTTTTTCTTTTGCCATAAGTCAACTTCTGCCATAAATTTGGCAAATTTTTCTTGATCTTTGATAAGCGGAAAATCACCTAACAGGACAGGCTGCGCTTGTTTGGCCTTAGGACCTTTTTTTTGCAACAATAAAATAGCCTTTTCTGAATGCTTCGATGTAAATAAATTGCTTGGCAGGTTAATCAAAGCTTGTAAATAGCCCTGCGCTTGAATTTCTTTAAGCAAAGGCAAGGAATTTTCATCTTCAAAAATACCTGCTGGAACTAAAAACATCCCAATCCCGTCAGCTTTCAACTGCCGCATTCCCTGTTCAATCAATAAGAAATGTGCATATGAATGACCTTTTTCAAAATGACTAGCATACTGTTTGGCTTTTTCATCAAGTGGATAATAGCCAATCGGCAAATCAGACACTATCAAATCGACTTGTGGCACCACTAATTGGTCTAAGGCATCTTGATGATATAAATCAAGTTGCAAATTTTCCAACTCAGCCTGCAAACTGGCAATCGCTAATAAAGTATCGTCATTATCAACGCCAAAAGCATGGATATTTTGATAGTCTGCTTCAGTTAATGATTCAATCAAAGTAGCCGTTAAATTACCGGTACCAATCCCCAAATCAAGCATCTTAGTAGCTTTTTTATTGTGGTAAACCTGTTTTAGAAGATAAGCCGCTAAAAAGCCGATGGCATCTGGCGTTAATTGATGGTTGGCTTGAATTTTTTCCTTACGGTAAGCAAAAATTAATGATAATTGCAAAAGCAATCGTCGATCCTTATTTGCTAAATGCTCTACATCAACCGCTTGATAAATTTCACTTAGTCTAGCTTGTGCCTTTTCATCTGGTAAGCCGTCTTCTACATGAACTTGACCATCATTTAAGAGGTTGTCAAAGTTCTCAATCAAAGCATCTAAATAATCATCCCCCAGTTGTTCCTGCAAAATTTGTGTTGCTTCACTCATTAAATTATATTGCTTTTCAATGTCTGCTAATGCCATGTCGTTTCCCTTCTAATTTTTAATCATTCTACTCGTTACAGTTTAACGATTTCAAAATTAAAATGCAAATATTCCCGCCTAATGCATGAAATCATTCGGTATCTTCAGCTGATATACATGACCATTATTTAAAGTAACGTCTAATTCATCATAATCGCGGTAAACTTGCCCCATGTTAAAATGTGTAGTTTGCCCTTTTTTAACCCGATTAATTAATACTAAATTAGCCATACTTTTAGCAAGATAAAATTCACTTTGCTGGTGATATGCCTGAATTCGCGCTTCAAATAACCCGACTTGAACACAAAAAATTCCCGTCAAAACCACCGTAAAAATTAACGCCATCGTCAGTAAAGTACCTGAACTTGTCTTTTTTACCCCAATCTATTCCCCACCTTTTTTGTCGGTACTACAATCTCTTCTTCAAATATTTGACCATCATCCATCTCAAGTTTAATCCTCTGATAGCCATGATTGATGGTCTGCTTCATTTGCGTCACTTTATAAAGTAGCGGCATTTTACCAGCTTCAGAGCTACATGAAACCATTACTAAGGCATCCCGCTTCCAATAATATTCCAAAGCATATTTTTTCTTCGTTTTACTGCTGTAATAAGCAATATAATCTTGTTTATTAGCCTCAATATGATAAAATTGTCCCCGTAAATCGAGTTGATCAGAATAAATTTCACTCAAAAATTTAGCATATTGAAATCTTTCAACGGCATGCTCATCAGCAACCGTTAAATGACAAAAACAGATTACCCCTGCTAATAAAAGTATGCCTAAACCAGCCACAGCTAAAGCTAATTCAGTCTCAACTAGAGTAAAAGCCGGACTATTTTTTGATTGAAATGTTCTTTTCTCCCACCGTAATTTCATAAACCTTTTTTGCTCCCTTTACGTGCTGATAAATAATTTCAGATTCAAGCTGATTGGTTTTTTTGAGCAAAGCTAAATTAGCTTGCATGTCAATGTAGGCTTTTTGCTCTTGTTTCAAACTTTGCTGCCAACATAGACATAAAATCCAAACCAAAACCACCACCACTCCCAGTCCACTAAGCGCATCCGCCAAAATAAAAGCTTCTTTTTTCATTTTTAGTCCTCATAAATGCGATACTGGGCGCCAAACCCCAGCTGAAACACCAGTCGATAATTATGATGGGTTAACAGTGAGTGATAACGAATGGTCATTGGGGGCACCGAACCTTTATTTGACACATAACAATCAACCGTATAATTCTCATCCAACACTAATGTCTTAGGCAACGGCAATCTTTTTTCAATGTGCCCACACGTAAAAATAACCTGCTGCGGCTTAGACGGTTTAAAGGTAATCCAGCTGGGACGGTTAGCTTTAATCGCTACACTGGTAATGTAAGTAACATCATTGCGAAAACTTTGATAAAACATTTTCTCTTGATTTTTAGCCATTGTTTTTTTGACAGGGAAAACCCCTAAAAGGAGGGTAACACTAACAATTAATAAAACCAGACTGGTTTCTATTAATGTAAAAGCACGGTTTTTTTTAGTTATCATTTTTATTGCCGATTTCTAGATGATCTGCGGCAATCTTTTTGGCCTGCTTATTAGTCAAATACCCTTTAGCTTTTAAATCATCTACCGTCACTGAAGCTACATCAACATCATTATCATCTGCATAAAGTTGCGCTTGCGAATTAAGCTCAGTCTGCAAGGCATTATCATTAATTTCTTTAGCGTGACTTCTTTGACTGGCCAAATTAGGCACAATTAATAAAACCAATAAACTAATAATAAATAACACCACAGCCATTTCAATTAGCGTAAAAGCTTGCCATCTTTTTTTCATTTCATTTCCCCCAAACTGTTATATAGCGGCAGCAGCATACTTAAGTAAGAACCAATAATCACCAATGCAATCACTAAAAAACATAAAGGCTGCACCAAAGCCAAAAGATTATCAATTTGTCGTACTAATTTGTGATAAGAAAACTTAGCATATAGCATCAATTGCGCACTAATCTCCGTTTTGGTTTGACCTAATTCAAAAAAATGCTTTAATTCAGGCATAAAAATCAATGTTTGCTCCATAGCACCCAAATCCTGCCCTTGATTCAGCTGCCGGTTTAATTCGTATCCTAGTTGATAAAAGAGACTCTTTTTTTCAAAATTAAGCAACAATCGGCAGATATCTTTTAAATCAAGGCCTGAATTCAAAAGCATCGCCAAGTTAAAAGACAGGTAATAACGACAATATTGCTGGTATATTCTTCCGATTAGAGGTAGGCTGCAATACCAATAATGCCGATTTAAAGCCTTTTGCTTCCGCCACCAGCAGTATACTTTACCCAAATAAATACTTAGCACCAGTAAGATAGCTAAAGCCATGATTTGTCCTAACTGGCGGATATCAAACCCCGATTCATATGTTGCACCTTCAAATTGTCTTAGCTGCGGTTCTAAAAAGATTTTCATGAAAACCACAATTCCAAACAAAAACACCAGTAAAAACAACGGATAAATCAATAATCCCAATAACTTATTTTTTTGCGTATTTTTGCGTTCCAAATACATTCCCAGCTGCTCAATACTTTCTTCAATTGATCCATGTAATTCCGCAATCACCAGCTGGTAATAAGTCGCTGCTTGCAAATGCTTTTTTAAAGCCTGGGATAGCGAAATACCCCGCTGCAACTTTTCATCTAGCTCAATTAAATCTTCATCCGGCTTAACTTGGGCTCGCTTAAGATTTATGACAGCCTGGTGGATTGAAAAGCCGGCCTTCAGCATACCTGCCAAATCTTTAAAAAATAAGGCTTGCTTTTTGGCGCTCCATTTTTCACCCCTCGGCAAAGTTTTGCCGATTTTTTGGCGTAATCCAGCCATTTTTAACGCATATATCAAGATGTTCCCCCCACTTTCTGGTCATCTGCTGACAAGCTTTTTTTTCAGCCATCTCATCGCCTGTCAAAATATCAAAAAGCAGCATGCTTTTATTCATGGTAGTTGGAATCAAGCGCTGATAAGAAACCAGCTGCAGTGTCTGGCGCAATTCAAAGGCGCTAATTCCAAGGTTTTCCATCCGCTGCCAAACCCCATAACAGCTGGCCGCATGCACTGTACTCAACACTAAATGCCCGCTTAAAGCGGCATTAATCGCTATTTTAGCCGTCTGATTATCCCGAATTTCACCAATGATAAAAACATCGGGATGGTGCCGTAAAGCCACTTTTAATAAAGCGGCATACGTCATTTCCGCCTTATCATTTACTTGAATCTGCAAAAAATCCGGCTCATAAATCTCAATCGGATCTTCAATGCACATCACCTGCTTTTCAGTCAAATTTTTAGCTAAACTGTACATCGTCGTTGTTTTGCCATTGCCCATCGGACCAGCAAATAAAATTAAGCCTCTTTTGTGGCAAGCTTGATTTAACCGGTCCCATTGCTCGGCAAAAAAGCAGCCCTGCGCTATCTTTTGGCTGGGATAAATAATTCTAATAACAAGCGATTCGCGGTTTAAAAAATCTCCCACCGTCGACAACCGCAAAAAATACTGTTTTTGCTCCAATTCATATCTTAAAGCGCCTAACTGTGGCCGTCTTTTTTCTGATAAGGCCATCTCAGCTTGATACTTTAAAAAGCTAATCCATTGGCTGATGGTGGAAGCATCCATAACTTGATATTTTTGAAAAATACCAGCCACACAAAACTTAACCTGATAACTATCTCCGGCAGGTAAAAAGCTGATATCACTAGCTTTTAAACTAATAGCATCTTTAAACACTTGGGTTAATCGTTGATCCATTTTGTCACCTCTTTTCACTATATAAAGACGCCAAAAAAACTGATTGTATTCAAAAAGAGCTAAGAAAAATTCTTAGCTCCTTTTCTACTTATAAAATTGCTTCAACCATGTCTTTAGTTGGAATTGATGGAATAGCTCCTAATTTTTGCACCGCAATTGATGAAGCTCCACTAGCAAAAACGAGGGCTTCTTCAATATTTGAAAAATCACGCTTAAGCTTGGATGACAAAGCTCCTAAAAAGGTATCCCCGGCTGCCGTGGTATCAATAGCATGTACTTTGAAGGCCGGCACAAAGCCTTCTTTGCTGCCAAAGCGGTAAAATGATCCAGCTGACCCCAGCGTAATAATCACATTTTTAACCCCTAAGGCTTGCAATTTAACTGCTGCTTCATGCTGTGAAGAACGGTTATCAACCTTAACCCCGGTTAAAAGTTCAGCTTCTGTTTCATTAGGAGTGATAATATCGGTTTGTTCCAACAATTCTTGTGGCAGCTGCTTAGCCGGTGCTGGATTTAAAATGGTAATAACGCCATGTTCTTTGGCTAGTGAAAAGGCCTTAGCAGCTGGCATGAGCGGTGTTTCACATTGGGTAACTAAAAAATCAGCTTCGGTAATTTCAGCTTTAGCCTTTAAAATATCATCAGCGGTAATCGTTTGGTTGGCACCGCCATAAATTAAAATGCTGTTTTCCCCAGAATCTTGCAGTAAGATAAAAGCTTGACCTGTTCCCTTGTCTGATTGGGTAACCTGGGTTAAATCAACGCCGCTTTCCTGCAAAAGCCGGCACATCATCTTGCCATTTTCGTCCGCCCCGATTTTACCGATAAAGGATGTCTCAGCTCCGCAACGGGCTGCTGCAATAGCTTGATTAGCCCCTTTGCCACCGCCAGCCTTATCTTGATCGGACATCGGCATTGTTTCACCTGGTTTAGGCAACCGTGAAATTCTTAGAATTGTATCAACATTTAAACTTCCCAACACTGTCACTTTATTAGCCATCATTTTCCCTCCGTCAAAAGATTAAAACCTTTTAATAGCATATAACATTTCACCTATTTTAGCTAGAAATTTTTTCTAAAAAAAGAGCTAGGGTGCCCCTAACTCTTAGTTAATAACTTATTTTAGTCTTCATCTGGAAATTCAGCTGAAGTGAAGACTTCTGAAACGTCATCTTCGTCTTCAAGACGGTCGATTAAACGTTGAAGTTGTTCAACTTTATCAGCTGGTACAGGTACTGTATTTTGTGGTACCATCGTAATTTCAGCGCTATCAAGGTCATACTTGTTTTGCAAAGCATCACGAACGCCTTCAAAGTCTTGTGGTTCTGTGTAAATTTCAAAAACATCATCAGATGATTGCAAATCTTCAGCACCGGCTTCAAGTACGTCGTCAAGCATTTGATCTTCATCAACATCAAGATCTTCACGTGCAATTGCAATATAACCCTTACGATCAAACATAAATGCAACTGAACCTGTTTCACCCAAGTTACCGCCATTACGGTTAAAATCAGCACGTACAGCAGATGCTGTCCGGTTACGGTTGTCAGTCAAAGCATGAACCAAAACCGCAACCCCGGCAGGACCATATCCTTCATATGTGATTTCTTCATAGTTAGCACCGTTAGCGCCAGTAGCCTTATCCAAGGCACGCTTAATGTTATCTTTTGGCATATTAGCAGCACGGGCCTTATCCATAACTAAGCGCAATTGCGGATTAGCGTCTGGGTCAGGACCGCCACTCTTTGCTGCCATATATATGTCTCGTGATAATTTTTGGAAAATTTTTCCACGTTTTGCATCTTGGGCGTTTTTACGGCCTTGGATGTTATGCCATTTTGAATGTCCTGACATTTGTAATACCTCTTTCCGAAATAATCTTCAATTTTGGCTACACGCCAAAATAATCTTATCAAATGATAGACCGCCATGCAACTCAATTTTGCTTTTTTTGGATGAAACTGTGAAAAAAGCTAACTAAATAGCAGAGTAAAACACCCGTCAACGCCCCCATACCATCGAGCATGACATCTTGGAACAATGGTGTTCTTCCTCCTGTCAGCATTTGGTGAAATTCATCACTGGCAGCGTAGCCTAAAGCAGCTAAAACAGCTAGCATAATGGCTACCCAAGCTGATAATTTATTTTTAACCGCTAAATATAAAAAACTTCCCAGCAAAAAATAGGTGGTAAAATGTGCTAATTTTCGAATGAAAAATTCAATAAACTTGTAGTAGCCCACTTTTTCCACGCTAATCACATTACCGGCGTATGTTAACGTAAAATGCTTTAAATAAGCCAAGGCCGGTCTGTGACGTAAAATTCTTTCTAGTAGTGGAACAGACGTTTGCTGCTGGTAAGTCATCGAGGATGAAATAAACAGCACCAGCATCATCACTAGAGCACATAATAGGTAAAAATCGGATCGTGTCATTTTTTTCATATATGCACCTCAAAAAATAAGCAAGGCTTTCACCTTGCTTATCCGCTTATTTAGTTGAAGCCCGCTTGATAAAGCCGTATGGCAATTCAATCGTCTTTTGTGAGCCTTCGTCTTCTTCTTTATTCATCATCTTGGTTAACAAACGCATGGAAACCGCACCGATATCGTAAAGCGGTTGGGTAATTGATGATAATTGTGGACGGACAATTTCAGTAAGCTTAGAATTGTTGCTGGTAATGATTTCAAAGTCATCAGGCACATTAACTCCAGCATCACGTGCCCCATTCAAAACACCGCAAGCGAGTTCATCATCGCCGACAAAAGCAGCTGTGGCATCAGCTGAAGATAAGGCTGGCCATAAAACTTCACCAGCACGATAGCTGTTGTCTGTTTCAAAAATCAATTCTTCATCAAAATCAATTCCATTATTAGCCAAAGCATTCTTGTAACCTTGCAAACGGTATTGACCATTGATTGGATCAGTCAAAGGACCTGAAATAAAGGCAATCTTTTGGTTTCCATGGTTAATCAAGTCATTGACAGCACCTTCAACAGCTGCTACATAATCAATGTGGACACTTTCAACTTCTTCTTTAGGATCAACTGAACCAGCCAAAACAATCGGTGTCTTGGAACGGGCAAATTGTGTCCGCAATTCATCTGTTAAGTTGTTGCCCATAAAGATAATACCATCAACTTGCTTAGCTAACAAAGTATTAAGCATTTGAATTTCTTTTTGTTCATTACCATCAGAATTGGTCAAGATAATGTTGTACTTATACATAGCCGCTACATCGTCAATCCCACGTGCTAAAGATGAGAAATAAACGTTGGTCACATCAGGGATAATAACCCCAACTGTGGTTGTCTTTTTGCTGGCCAAACCGCGGGCTACCGCATTTGGACGGTAGTCAAGCCGGTCAATAACTTCTAAAACTTTTTTACGTGTAGCTGGTTTAACATTAGGATTACCGTTAACAACACGAGAAACAGTCGCCATTGAAACAGATGCTTCGCGAGCAACATCATAAATTGTAATTGTTTGCTTTTCCATGATAATTCCTTTCCTAAAATATGTATTTTCAAGCATATTTTCATTCAACGTTATCTAATTTAGCAAAGTTTACGGTCAAATGCAAGCGTTTCAAAGATTTTTTTCATTAGTTTTCATAAAATGTTTTTTTATTTTTTTCACATTATCTTTGGAACAGTATTTGATCTCATACTGGTGCTGATAAATTTCAGTCATTTTCCTTTATGTGTTATAATAAATTTGTTTTAAACAATATTTCAAAGAGGCGATTATATGTCACATATTACAACCGTACAAAACTGGTTAGCCGATAATGGTTTAGACATTGCTTATGTCAGCGATTGGAAAAACGTTGAATATTTCACTGGTTTTTCCAGCGACCCGATTGAACGGGTTTTAGCTTTATTTATTTTCCCTAATAAAGATCCTTTCATCTTTGCACCTGCCTTAGAAGTTGGTTCTGTTAAAAAGGCCGGTTGGAAATATCCTGTTTACGGCTATTTAGATCATGAAGATCCATTTGCTTTAATCAAGGGGCACATCGATGATTTAGGTCTTAACCCTACTAAATGGGCTGTTGAAAAAAATAATTTAACCGTGGGACGTTATGAAGCTGTCAAAGCCAACTTCCCCCAAGCTGAATTCTCAGGTGACTTGTCTCCATTAATTCAACATGAAAAATTATTCAAGACCAAAGACGAAATCGCTAAGCTGCACGTAGCCGGCGACTGGGCCGACAAGGCTTTTGAAGCTGGTTTTGCAGCTCTTTCAACCAAGCGCACTGAACAACAAGTTGTCGCTGAAATTGAATACAATATGATGAAATCCGGCATTATGCATATGAGTTTTGACACAATTGTGCAAAGCGGGGCTAATGCTGCTGATCCTCACGGAGCTCCTTTAAAAGAGTTAATCAAGCCAAATGAATTATGTTTATTTGACTTAGGTGTTGTTTGCGACGGCTATGTTTCCGATGCTTCACGAACTGTAGCTTTTGGCGACATTGATGCTAAATCAAAAGAAATCTACAATGTCTGCTTAGAAGCTCAATTAGCAGCCCAAGATGCTGCTAAACCAGGTATTACTGCTGCTCAACTCGATAAAGTAGCACGTGATATCATCACTAAAGCCGGTTATGGCGAATACTTCATCCACCGTTTGGGACATGGGATTGGCCAAAGCGACCACGAATTCCCATCAATTATGGAAGGCAATGACCTTGTCTTAGAACCAGGCATGTGCTTCTCCATTGAACCGGGTATTTACGTTCCAGGTTTAACCGGCGTCCGGATTGAAGACTGTGTTGCAATTACTGAAAACGGCTGTGATCCATTTACCCACTCATCCAAAGAATTACGCACTATTCCTTTGGATTAAGCAAATAAAAAAGGAGCTGAATGTTCAGCTCCTTTTTTTTATTAATTTTGCGGATAAAAGGTTTCAGTTGGATGATCTTTTTCAAATTCCGCTTCTTTTTTTACTTCGCTAAAAGCAGACGCATCGTTATGGTTGATGATAATTTCATCTTCGTCATCTAAAGTATCCTCATCAAATTCATGATAAGCTTTTAAATCTTGTCCAGCTGCTTCTAAGTGTTCTTTCAAATCACGCGTTGCCTTTTTTAAAGAATCCAAAGCCTCACTAACATTTTGGTCACTGGAAAAAGATTGCGCTTTTTGGACAACTTTATCTTTTAAAGCGCCCAAATCGTTGTCTTCGATAAATTGACGGGCATATTGATCATATTTTAACGCTGTATCCCGGCCATTTAACACCATTTCATCTACTTTCATCGCAATTTTATCTTTTTGTTCATCAGTTAATTTTTTTGAAATTAAAAAGCAAGCCCCAGCAACGGCTCCTAATCCTAGTAAAAATTTTTTACTCATTAAAACCACTCCTATTCATTATCTTACTTTCCTAAATGGCGACTGGCAAAATTAAAAATACTTTTTCCGACTTTAAAAGCTGAAGCTGCTTTTGAAGCACCTGTAGCTGATTCGGAAATTTTTTGAGCTGTCTGACGGCTGGCCTCGTTCAAATCAGAAATGCTTTCACTAAGTTCAGCCGCTGTTTCAAACAAAGGATTTAGCTTTTGTGATTTTTCGTTGACATCATCCATTAAAGTATTGGTCTTATCCAACAATTCATCTACCTGAAATGCAATTTTATCCATATCCTTCGTTAAAACCTGCACCGTCTTGGTAGTCTCTTGGACGGTATCCACTAATTTGGCCAACACCCGGCACAAATAAATGACCAATACCACAAAAGCTACTACCGCAATCGCTGCTAGCGCCTGTCCAACTGTAATTGACATCTCAAAATCCTCCTAGTAAATTCCATTTCCTTTAGAATATCATTTAAAAACTAAAACTGCAATCATTTACCTATTTGGCAGGCTTAAACTCTTTTTGCTATAATGAAAGCAAATTTGTAAATGAAAGGACTAATAACCATTATGCTTGCTGCCGTTAAAGGCCAAAATATTATTCAAAAATATTTCACTAACTATAATTGGGATCAAATGATTTCAACTTTTTTATCCACCCTTTTTTCCTTAGCAGTCGTTTCCCTGCTTTTCTTTGTTATTCACACTGTTGGTAAAAAGATCATTAAAAAAAGTTTTCATACTGCCCGTAAAAATACCGCCGACCTTGCTTTAGGCCGAATTAATACCATTTATACTTTAAGTATGAATATCTTTCATTACGCAGTTTTATTCTTTTACTTTTATGCTGTCTTGTCTATTTTAGGCGTACCAGTCAGCACCCTGTTAGCTAGTGCCGGAATTGTCAGTGTGGCTTTAGGGTTAGGGGCGCAAGGGTTGGTATCTGATATTGTAACGGGCTTTTTTATCCTGTTAGAACAGCAATTTGTCGTGGGTGATGATGTTAAAATCGGCACCATTGAAGGCACGGTCAGCGCAATTGGCCTGCGCAATACCCAGATTACCGGTTATGATGGCACTTTGCACTTCATCCCCAACCGCAGTATCACCATTGTCAGCAACATGTCGCGCAATGATATGCGCGTTTTAGTCGATATCAGACTTGATTCCAATAAAGATTTAGAAAAAATGAAGCAAATTGTCGCTTCTGTCAATCAAGAGCTAACCCCAAAGCTCAGCGACTTAACTAAACAGCCACAGATTTTAGGAACCGTCGACCTGGGATCAGGAGACCTGGTTTTACGCGTTATTGCCTATGCCAAAAACGGTGCCCAATATGCCATCAGTCGTCAACTGCGTGACAGTTATTTAGATGCTTTAAAGGACCACGGTTTTGATATTCCAACTTCGCCTCTTTCTTTAACTAAGTAAAAAAATCCGCTAAATTAATTAGCGGATTTTTTTAAGCTTTCAGCTGATCTCTTGCTTCAACTAAATATCTTTTATCCAATTCATGCGCCAAATGATTAATTGCTTTAATCATTTCCCGGCGCGTTAAAATACCAGTAAAGCAGTTGTTATCATCAACCACAACTAAAAAGGCCTGATCTACCATTAAATGCATAATCTTTTCCATATCGTAAGGAAGTTTAACAAGTGGGACATCTGTTTGCATCACATCTTTAACTTGAATATCATGCAATTTGCTAGCATCAATACCGTTTAACCCCAGCATCGTATCGGTAATCATCGCTAAGGACAATAAACCTTTAAAATGCTGTTTATTATCCAAAACCGGAATCTTAGCGTATTTGACCTTCGTTAAGACTAGAAAAGCATGGTCCAACCTATTGTCTTCTAAAACATTAGCTACTAGTTCAGCGGGAATTAGAAACTTATCTTGTTGTTCTTCTAATATATTTTCTACCGCTTTTGCTATCATAAAGTCACATCCTATTTCTTTTACCCTTCTATTGTAGTCTAACTTTGACTGTAATGCATTAAATTGATCCAGCTTTAGTAAAGATTTGAGAAATTTTCTTTTTCCTTAGTTTTATTTTCGGCCATTTTTTCATTTTGCCTACAATTCTTACATTTTTATAAAAATTACAGCATACATATTGAAAAAAATTGAAAAACATCATTGACAAGGACTAAGTCAATGCTTATGATTGAAAAGTACAATTTATACGAATTTTTTTGGAGGATAAAATGGATTTTTCATTAACTACACGCTTAGCTGCTGAATTTTTCGGTACAGCAATTATGATTATTTTAGGTAACGGTTCTGTTGCTAACGTTGAACTTAAGGGGACAAAAGGTACTCACAGTGGTTGGATGACAATTTCCGTTGGTTATGGTTTTGCCGTTATGATTCCAGCCTTGATGTTTGGTTCTGTTTCAGGTAACCACATCAACCCAGCCTTTACAATTGGCTTGGCTTTTGCCGGTGCTTTTCCTTGGTCTGAAGTTTTACCTTACATCGGCGTTCAATTACTTGGCGCTTTGGTAGGCCAATTCATTGTTTACCTTTGCTTCAAGCCGCACTACGATATGACTGATGATAATGACTGTGTTTTGGGGACTTTCTCAACTGCTGATGCTTCCGGCAGCAAGGCTAATGGTTTTATCAACGAATTCTTCGGTACTTTAACTTTAGTCTTCGGTGCTTTAGCCATTACCCACTCACCTGTTTTTGGTCATGGCAACCAAGGTGCCGGCTTTATCGGCATTGGTCTTTTGGTTATGGTTATCGTAACTTCATTTGGTGGTCCTACAGGTCCTGCCTTAAACCCTGCACGTGACCTTGCTCCACGTTTCTTATTCCAAATCTTGCCTAGTCACCGGACTAACCGCAATGCTCATTGGGATTACGCTTGGATTCCAGTTGTGGCTCCTATTTTGGCCGGTATCTGCGGCGCTTTGCTTTACAAGGTCGTCTTTGGACTTTAATTTAACCAACAAAAAAGCTGAGATGAAAATCTCAGCTTTTTTTATTTAACCGTACTCAATAAAAAATAAAGTGATGGCAAAAGATTATTTAAAAAATGGACCGTTATATTAGCAGCCAAATTATGACTCTTTTGGTAAACACCAGCTAATACCAACCCAATTGAAACATATAATAGCCAGCTGATAAAATCACTCGAAGCATGCGCGGATCCGAAAACAATCCCGCTTAAAATAATGGCTAATAACGGCTGATTGGTAAAGAAATAATCCATCAAATAGCCTCTAAAAACCATTTCTTCGACAATTGGAGCTGCGATAGCGGTCATAAAAGCCATCATCAAACTCGTGTTAAATGAAATCTTGAATAATTCTTCAATTTGTGCATCATTAGCTGTTTGGCCTGTCAAAAAAGACCCAAACACAATTTTGACAACCATCAGCACAACAAAGCCGATTACAATTGTTGAAAGGTCCTCTTTATTAGGCATCCGCAAAAAAGCATCATGCGGGTGCCTTTTTTTCATCAAAACATACAGTAAAATAATCACAAAGGCATACCCGCCGATTAAGCAAAACCAGCCAAAAAACAAGGCTGAACTTTTCCCTACCAATGGTGCCATCTTTTGTGGCAGAGTAATGGCTAATTGCGGTACTTCGATTAAGGCAAAGAAAAAAGCCAATTTAATAATACGCCAAAGATATAACCCCATTTTAGCTACCATATATTCACATCCTTTATGTTTATTTTAGCATACCAAATTTTGTTGTCTTTTGCTATAACAAGCACTTTTTCTTCAAACATCCATGCTACACTAAAAATAAAAGGAGGATTACTATGGTTGTTAATGTCGAACAAGAAGCATTAATTTCAATGCTGCAAACTGCGCCTAATTCCAGCATGCTTTATAGTGCTTTAGGCAATTTATTAGAAAAAGAAAATCCCAAGCAGGCTTTTTTATGTTATCAAAATGCTAAATTTTATGCTCAAACTGAAGCTGAAAAACAAGGCTATCAACAGCATTTAGACCGCTTAGCTGCCCTGGGGCATAAAGTGCCACCCGTTTCCTTTATCATTTTAAATTACAATAAAAAAGAGATTACCAATGACTGTCTGCGCAGTATACGTCAATTCAACGCACCTGAAACCTATGAATTAGTTGTCGTTGATAATAATTCAACTGATGGTTCCAAAGCTTGGCTTAAAACACAGCCTGATGTCGTTTTGGTCGATAACCACACTAATCGCGGTTTTGCCGGTGGCTGCAACGACGGCATCAAACAGGCCAACCCTCAAAATGATATTTTTTTGCTGAATAATGACACGATCATGATGCCCAATGCACTTTTTACTTTGCGCATGAACCTTTATGAAGATAAAAAACCGGAGCCGTCGGCTGTATGACTAATTTTGCTGCTAACGGTCAAGCTATCTCTTCTAGTCAAAGTCCAAAAGACTTGGCTGGCTACCTAAAACTGGCTGCCACCATTAATGTTCCTAATCCTAGGTCTCATGAATTAAAAACGTATTTAGTAGGCTTTGCTGAATTAATCAGACGCGACGTCTTAGAAAAGGTCGGATTTTTAGACGAACAATTCAATCCTGGAAATTACGAAGATAATGACCTGGGCTACCGTATTTTAAAGGCTGGGTACAATAATATTTTGTGCCATGATTGTCTAATTGTCCATGTAGGTAGTCAATCATTTAGCGGCAATCCAGCTAAAGAAGAAGCTTACAAAAAGCTGCTCTTAACCAACCTCAATAAGATTAATACCAAATATCAATTTGATATTGAGCGCTACACTAGTAGCAAGCCAAAATGGCTGGATTTCATTTTATTCAAGCCTAAAACACCTTTAAATATTTTATTTTTAGGCTGTAAAGCAGGTGCCTTTGTTGATAAATTAAACTATCTTTATCCTAATTCAACGTTTGATCTTTATGAAAGCAATCCACAAATGGCAGCTTTGGTCAGTCCTAACTTCCACGTGCACGTTGCAAATTATGATCATTTAAAGCTGAACCATGCTCCTGAAAGTTTAGACTTGGTTATTTTAGATGAATGTCTAGCCCAGTGCTCTGATTCTCAAAAGCTTTTAGCTCAATTAACCCCCTTGTTAAAACGTGATGGGATGTTTTTTGCTGTTATTAAAAAAGACACCTTACAGTTAGATGTTCTCAAAGACGAATTTAAAGCAAATAACCTGCTAATTATTAAAGAACAAAATTTTCCTGATGAAGACTTATTTACCTTGCAAAAGGCATAAAAAAAGCTGGCTTAAAGCCAGCTTTTTTTATGCACTTTATTTATCTAAGCGTGCGTTTAATTCTTTAGTTAATTCTTCGTAGCCTGGACGACCGAGCAAAGCAAACATATTCTTCTTGTATGCTTCAACACCTGGCTGGTTAAATGGATTGATACCATTCAAGTAGCCGGAAATACCCACTGCAACTTCAAAGAAGTAAATCAAATAGCCTAAAGTATAAGCTGATTGATCAGGAATATTAACAATCATGTTAGGCACATTGCCATCAGTGTGAGCTAAAACAACACCCTGCATTGCCTTATCGTTAACAAAGTTCATGGTACGGCCTTCAAGATACTTCAATCCATCAAGGTTTTCAGCTTCTTTTGGAACATCAGTATCATGACGTGGTGTATCAACGTGGATAACAGTTTCCATCAAATTACGACGGCCTTCTTGGATATATTGTCCAAGTGAGTGAAGGTCAGTTGAGAAGTTAGCTGAAGATGGGTAGATACCTTTTTGATCCTTACCTTCAGATTCACCCATGAGTTGCTTCCACCATTCGGAGAAATATTGCAAGGATGGTTCATAGTTTTCAAGGATTTCAGTTGTGTAACCCTTGCGGTACAAAATGTTGCGTAAAGCAGCATATTGGTATGCTTCATTCTTTTCAAGGTCAGCATCGCTGTAATCTTTAGAAGCATCAGCAGCACCCTTCATCAAATCATCAATGTTAGCACCTGAAACAGCAATTGGAAGCAAACCAACTGGTGTCAAAACAGAGAAACGGCCACCAACATCATCAGGAATAACGAATGTTTCATAACCTTCAGCATCAGCTTCAGTCTTAAGGGCACCGCGCGCACGGTCTGTTGTAGCGTAGATACGTTCCTTAGCACCATCTTTGCCATACTTGGCAACCAATTTTTCCTTGAATACTCTAAAGGCAATTGATGGTTCAGTAGTTGTACCAGACTTGGAAATCACATTAACTGAGAAATCCTTATCACCAATCAAATCAACCAAATCACTTACGTATGAGCCGGAAATGGAGTTACCAACAAAGAAGATTTGTGGTGCATTGCGCTTTTCAGCGGAAAGCAAGTTGTAGAATTGATGATTCAAAAATTCAATAGCTGCACGAGCACCGAGGTAAGAACCACCAATACCAATTACAACTAATACGTCTGAATCAGATTGAATCTTCTTAGCTGCCTTTTTAATGCGGTCAAATTCTTCCTTATCATAGTCAGTAGGCAGGTTCAACCAGCCGCGGAAGTCAGCGCCAGCACCGGTACCTTGGCGTAATTCTGCATCACAAGCATTAACTAATGCCTGCATTTCGCCTAATTCGTTGTCTTGAACGAATTTTTTCAAATTAGAACTGTCAAATGAAATATGAGCCATTATCTAGTCTCTCCTTTTTAAATTTTATCTACGCTTATAATTATACTATAGAATTTGACTTTTTAAAGTCTAAATTGAAGATATATCATGATTTTTGCTTAAAAGTCCTTAAAAATTATTTTAACAGCCCTAAAATGATGCTGCCTAAAATAATTAAGCACGAACCAATAACGACATAGACCATTTCTTTTTTGGTTTTCTTTTCGCCTAATAAGAAGATGGAACCAAACGTTGAAATCACTAAGCCTGATTGAGCCAAGGAGAAGCTGACAGCTAAACCGACCAAGGCTGTAGCTTGGAACATGCAAAAATTCCCTGTCCCCCATACCAACCCTGTAAACATATTTTTATAGGTAGCTTTTTGAAAAGCATTGGGTTTGAGTGCAAATAATAAAGCACCAATGACCATGCCACAGGCTTGGGGCAAAACCATAGCTTGCGTATCAACATTAAATAATTTAACCACGACCGTATATAAAACATAGCCTAAAGTCGATAACACCAAAGCTTTCATGCCTAATGACCAGTCTTCTTTTTGCGACCGAGCTAAGGCAGCGGTATCACTTTTATCGCGCATCGCTGTAAAAATAACCCCTAAAACTAATAAAGCTAATGCTAAAAAGCCTAAAATAAGCATTTTGCCCGTAGTCCATTCATGGAAGAAAAGTGCACCCACTAAAGTCGTAAACACCAGTTGGGCCCCTGTCGAAATCGGCATGGTTTTAGAAACGCCGATAGCCTTCATTGAAACAAATTGGTTATATTGACCTAAACTCCAGCACAAACCTGATACAAGGCCCACCAGCCACAGTTTAGGGGTATTATAGCTCATAAAATGTTGCCATGATAAAGTCGTTGTCAACAAGGCAAATAACAACGCCCCCCAAGTCATACCTAAAGTCTGTTGGTTAGCGTCTCCTCCCATCTTACCGCTAATTAGCCCAATACTGCCCCATGCCAACATGGGAATTAAAGCAATCCACATTTTCTCTTACCTCTCTTTATTTAAATTCTCTGATATGTAAAAATTTATTGTACCAATAAAGACACCAATTTGGCAAGGATAGCGCTTTAATCAGCCATTGATTGACGATAGCAATTCATTAGCGGTAAAATTAACTAATAGAATTTATTTCAACTGAAAGGACGGTTTACTTTTGTGAGCTGGACAAAAATTAAAAATTTTTTCAATACCCGCTTTGGCTTCTTTGCGCTCCTAGTTTTTATCTTTTGGCTGAAAACTATTTTTGTTTATCTTAGTGATTTTCATTTAGGTGTTTCGGGTTTTTACCAATATTTTGTTTTATTGCTGAATCCAATTGCCACAACCGTTTTGCTTTTTTCATTGGCGTTATATATCAGACGACCCTTGCCGGCTTATATTTGTTCCCTACTGATTTACACAGCTAATACAGCTCTGCTTTTATTTTCAGTGATCTATTACCGTGAATTTACCGATTTTATGACCATTAATGTTATTTTTGGTTACTCATCTGTTTCCCAAGGATTAAGCTCATCGTCTTTTTCCATCATGAAGCCGCAAGATTTTTTGATTATTGTTGATATTATTATCCTTTTAGGTCTTTTGCTATTCAAAAAAATCAAACTAGACCCGCGGCCTTTGCCGCGCAAGCAGGCTGTTGCTACGACTTCATTTGCCTTGTTCTTTTTGCTGTTGAACATTACCCTGGGCGAAATTGATCGTCCACAGCTGCTTTCGCGCACCTTTGACCGCAATTATTTGGTCAAATACCTAGGAATTGACACTTTTACGGTTTATGATGGGCTAAAAACAGCCAAAAACAATCAAACCCGTTCCAGCGCCAACAGTTCTGACCTGGATAAAATTGTTGCTTATACGCAAAAAAATTACGCTAAACCAAATGCTGCTATGTTTGGAATTGCCAAAAACAAAAATATTATCGTTATTCACTTGGAAAGTTTCCAGCAGTTTTTAATCAACTATAAATTAAATGGCAAAGAAGTAACGCCTTTTTTAAATAGTCTTTACAACGGCAAAGAAACTTACAGTTTTGCCAATTTCTTCAATGAAGTCGGCCAGGGTAAAACTTCTGATGCGGAAACCATGCTTGAAACCAGTACTTTCGGTTTGCCGCAGGGGTCACTTTTTTCAACCTTAGGTACTGATAATACCTTTGAAGCTGCTCCTGCTATCCTCAACCAGCAGGCCGGCTACTCTTCGGCCGTTTTCCATGGTAATATTGCTTCTTTTTGGAACCGGGATAATGTTTATAAAAATTTTGGCTACCAAAATTTCTTTGATGCCAGCTTTTTTAACACCAATTCCAACAATTTAACGGAATATGGCCTTAAAGACAAGCTGTTATTCCATGACTCGGTGAAATATCTGGAACATCTGCAACAGCCTTTTTATGCTAAATTTATTACCGTTTCCAACCACTTTCCATTTGTGATTGATAAACAAAATACAACTTTTACCAAAGCTGATACCGGTGATAGCTCAATTGACAACTACTTTGTTACGGCCCATTACCTCGACCAGGCTGTCAAAGAGTTTTTCGATTACCTCAAAAAAGCAGGACTTTACAATAATTCCATGATTGTCATTTACGGTGATCATTACGGCATTTCCAATTCACGCAACCTTAAATTGGCTCCGCTTTTGGGCAAATCAAGTACCACTTGGAGTGATTACGACAATATCCAAATGCAGCGAGTTCCTTTTATGATTCATATTCCGGGAACAACTTCCGGTAAAGTTTTGAACACCTATGGCGGTGAAATTGATGTATTGCCAACTATCATGCATTTGGTCGGCCTTGATACTAAAAATTACCTCTTCTTCGGAAGCGACCTCTTCTCAAGCGACCATAAGCAGCTGGTAGCTATGCGTAATGAAAATTACGTCACACCTACGTACACGGTGGCTGGCAATACCATTTATGAAAATGGCACCGGCAATGTAATTACTCATCCCAGCGCTGAAGTTAAAGCTAAATTAGAAGCTGATCAAAAAGAAGTATCCTATAAGTTATCCTTGTCCGATGACCTCAACAATCAAAACCTCCTGCGCTTTTATGTGCCGACCGGTTTTACTCCCGTTAACCCAGGAAATTATACTTATAAAAATTCCTACCTTAACCTCTTGAACCTTGAAAAAGCTTTAAAAACAACTTCTAAGAGTTTATGGGCGCAAAATGGCCAAAAAACAACGATTGATAAGTACAGCACCGACGCACCGGAATTAAAAACAACCGACCAAGATAAAGCTAATGTCGAAAGTGCTAAAAAGAAGGCTAAAAAACAAGCCGCTAAAAAGCAAGCCTCATCCACTAATGCTTCATCCAGCGCCAATATTTCTGCCACAATTAAATAAAAAAAGCTGCCGCAAATTCGGCAGCTTTTTTATTTAACCTATTTCATAAAATATTCATTTTTAAATCTGATTATTAATTTTTATCTTTGCTATAATGAAGCATAGACTATGTAAAGGGGCAGTTATAATGGATATATATTATATAAAAGAACCCGCTAGGACATTAGACAGCAAAGATGCCGGTAACAAAGCCCGCAATGATGTCGAGCGTATCCTAGAAATGAACCAATGTCACCCAATTACGCTTTACAGCCCTGACAATATTTTAAAAGATCAATTTGCTATTTTAGCTGATATTGAACAAATGCTAAAAAAGCTCCCTGAAGATAAGCTGCTCTTTATCCAATATCCTTTGCCTAAGGCTTATCGTTTTGCCTTATCCAAAATTATGCAGCATCATCCAACTATTTTGCTGCTGCATGACCTAGATGAAATTCGGCATGGCAAGAGTTCGCTGTTAGAATGCCGTCAAATTAACCAAGCTGATTTGATTATTTCACACAATAAATACATGACTGCCTACTTGGCTAAATTCGGTATTCAAAAGGACAAAGTTTATAACCTGAATTTATTTGATTATCTTAGAAAAGATAACCAGCACATATTTGACCACCAAAACGATAAAAACTTGCTTTGTTTTGCCGGACATTTGCGTAAATCACAATTTATCTACGATTTTCCACAAGCAGTGGCTGATAAAGACATCTTTTTATACGGCGTTAAATATGAACCGCAAAAAATGCACACTGCCGGCGTCTTTTATCAGGGAGCTTTTCCAACTGAAGAGATTCAAGAGCAGATTTCAGGAAAATTCGGTCTCTTATGGGATGGTCCCAGCAATCAAAGCTGCATTGGCAACTATGGGGATTATCTTAAAATCAATAATCCCCATAAAGTGTCAATGTATTTGAGTGCTAATATGCCGGTTTTTGTTTGGAGTAAAGCCGCCATTGCTGATTTTATCAAGCAAAATCAAGCCGGCATTTTAATTGATTCCTTAGCTGAAATTCCCGCTGCTCTTAAGCAATTGACTCCTGAAAATTATCAGCAATTAGTTGCAAATGCCAGTCGCTTAGGCCAAAAAGCAGCTACAGGTGGGTTTTTAACTGACGCTTTGACCAGTATTTTGCAAAGCTATACTACTGTAGACAGCTTTGCAAATTATTATTTAAAAAAAAACTTGAAGTGAAAAACTTCAAGTCTTTTTTTATTACTTATTCTTGTCCCTTAAAAGTCAGGGTAAAAGTTGTTCCCACACCAGGCTCACTGGAAACATTGACATCAGCCTTATGCAATTTAAGCAACTGGTAGACAATCGACAATCCGATGCCCGATTCACCGAATTTGGCAACCTTGCGTGATTGGTCGGCTTTATAGTAGCGGTCCCAAATCTTCGCCATCTGACTTTCAGTCATCCCAATCCCTGTGTCTGAGATTTGAATAATTGTATTATTGCCGGCCTTTTTGCCTCGGATGGTAATCACACCATTATCCGTAAACTGAATCGCGTTTTTGATAATATTGGTGATGATCTGAATGAAACGATCATGATCAGCGTAAACACCTAACACAGGCGGCAACTTATTTTCAAAGCGGTCACCTTCTTTCTGAGCCATATCGTTCATCTGCCTGAGCACATCACGAATAATCGAACTGGCATCCAGATTTTCTTTTTGAAGTACCAATTCACCAGCCTGACTCTTTTCATAATCAAGGTTATCATTAACTAAGCGAATCAGCCTTGACGTTTCCTTGCGCATCAAATCAATACTTTCTTTACACTCAGCTTCATCCTCGAACAGTCCATAAGCCATACCTTCTAAAATACCCTTAATGGTCGTCAGTGGTGTCCGCATTTCATGAGCAGCATTAGTCATAAAGTTTCTTCGTCTTTCCTCTTGCCGATCAAATTCGATACGAGATTCCTTGAGCGCTTCGATCATCAGATTAAAGTCTTCTGCCAAATCATCTAATTCATCTCGGTGTCCGGTAGTAATGTGAACATCAAAGTCTCCATCAGCAACCTGGCGCGTAGCTTTTTGCAAGCGGGTAATGCGATTGGTAAAATAGCGCGTTAAAATAAATGAAGCAATCGTTCCTAACACAACCGCGGTAAAAAAGGAATACAGCAAGTTGCGCTTAATATCGGTCAAATTGTCTTCAATGTTATCCATCACTGTTCCGACCGAAACCACCGCCAGCAATTTTCCATTAATATCTAAATAAGGCACATAAATACTTGTCGTTTCTTTGGGCGAATCGACAGCTTTAAATCTAAACCGCTGTGAATTACTTTTAACACGAATTGATTGACCTGCCTTAAGCTCATTCCAACGTTTCTTATTAATAATTTGCTTAGATTTGCTAGGATAGAGGATTTTATCTTTGCCGGTATAAATCCTAATTTTAATGTGGCGGCTGGATAGCATCTCTTCCACAATATTCAAACGTTTTTTATCAACAACAATTTTGGTAGTGCCATTACTTTTTTTGACATCAATTGCTTGTGTCCGCACCACATAAGCATAATCTTCCAAAAGATCCCATGTATCCTGATAAAACATCGAACGCGATAAACCTAAAAAGGTTACACCCAATATCAACAGGGTAATGGCAATAATCAGGAAAAATGACAAGAACTGTTGATAAAACATTCTCATTTATCAGCTACTCCAGAATCATCAAACTTGTAGCCTACGCCCCAAACAGTTTGAATAACCTGTGGACCAGCCTTTTCGATTTTTTGACGCAATTTTTTGATGTGAGCATCAACGGTTCTTTCATCACCGTAATATTCATAATCCCAAACTAATTGCAAAAGCTGATCACGTGAAAAGACTTGACGAGGTTTTTGGGCTAAAGTCTTTAGCAAATCAAATTCCTTAGGAGTCAAATCATTAATTGGATTATCAAACAAGTATGCTTCACGTGTCTTTGAATTCAAGCGGAAGTGTTCCGTGACAACATCAAAGTCATCATCGTTATCGATCGCTTGAGCCCCATTTTTACCTAAAGGCGCCATTTCAGCCCGCCGATGCAAAGCTTTAATCCGCGCAATTAAGGTAATTGGTGAAAATGGCTTGACAATGTAATCGTCAGCCCCCATTTCTAAACCTAAAACTTGGTCACTTTCAGAATCACGTGCCGTTAAAATAATAATCGGCACTGTAGGTGAAATTTTCCTAAGTTCCGCATTAATCTGCAAACCATCCATTCCTGGCAAATTAAGATCTAACGTAATCATATCCCAACTAGCAGGATCTTCTTTAAAAATTCCAATTGCTTCTTGACCATCATAGGCATATTCAACGTCCCATTTTTCCTTGCGGAAGAACATAGACATCATCTCTGAAATAGACTTATTATCTTCAATCATCAGCAATTTCATCGACAAAACCGCTCCCTACATTTAGATTTTTATACTAAAAAACGACTACGACATACAATAAGTTGCATATCATCGTCGCCCTTTTTATGGAGATGGCGGGAATTGAACCCGCGTCCAAGCATATCGCAACTCAAACCTCTACGCCCATAGTTACATTATTTAACTTTCATCAAAAACAACGCCATGCAACACGGCCAACGTTTCTGACTAGCCTGATTAATCTCTTCTTATTGCTTCAGGTGTGAGCTTTAAGCGTAGTCCACTAGATTTAAGACCCGAAAAAAGCACGTGGACAATACTTCTTCGGATCTACACCCGCTGTTTTTAGGCAGCTAAAGCGTAAGAATAGTTATTATTTTTTGCAGTTATAATTTAAACTGAGCGTTTTATGGTAGCCGCAACCTACCAGACGCAATCTGAGCCCGACCTATACCTGTCGAATCCAAAACATCCCCATTAATTTAACTTCATCATATCATAAAATAGTAACAAATAAAAGATTTATGTCTCATTTATGCACCAAATAAACCATCTTTTTTGCGCACTTTTATCGCAAATAAAAAAGAGACCTTAAGTCTCTTTTTTTATTTAATATACAATGACCGGTTCATGAACATCTAAAACACTGTAGACTGTTTTAGCTTCATCAAGCTTCAAATTGACACAGCCGTTGGATCCGTCTTTCAAATAAGCTGTCTTAGCCCAGTTGGTCCGCCAAGTAGCATCATGGAATCCGCAGCCGGAATTGGTAAATTGAGCCCAATATTTAACCTGCACAGAATAGCTTGAGCCGTCATCGTGGGTCCCTTTCAAGGTTGAAGGACTTTGCTTATACATGATATACCAAATTCCCTTAGGTGTATCTTCATTTGAAGATACTTTGCCGGTAACCAAAGTATTGGCTGTATAAACAAGCTTGCCGTTTCGGTAGAACCAGGCTTTTTGTTCTGAGATAGATACCTCCGCATAAGTATTGCCAATCCCGTTGTTAGTCAGCGTATCATAGCCTAAACCGTAAGTATAATAGCCGCGACCATAAATATCTTCTTTGGCATTAATTTGCTTGCTGCCTTTTTCCCAAGCTGTTTCCACACTGGTTTTAGCTGCATCAGTATCAATCCCCCAGCCATAGCTTTGAGCCTGCACATTAATTGTTCTGCCACCGGTCGTCTTAAATGAGACCGTCTTGTCTAAAGTCGCATGGGTCTTATTGATGGTATTAAGCTTATTGCTTAACGTCGTTACATTATTATAGACATACTTGCCATTAGTGTAACGCACTTCATCGGCCATTTCTGCAACGGTTAAATTATAAGTTGTATTTTGCACCTTATATTGCGTTTCATTATCAGAAAGTTTCTTTAACTGGCTGACTTCATTTTGTACTGCTTTGCTAGAAGCTGGTAAAGGTTGCTTAATTGCTGCAGCTAATTTAATACTTGGATTAGCAACCTGCTTATCATATGCTTTCATAATCTTAGCAACATCATACTGATTCCCCTTTTTAGCCGCTACTGTTGTTACCTTGCCATATTTCATAACAGCATAAGCATCAACCGCTTGCTTGCGCTTGGTATTTTCCTGGTTCAAAGCACTCTCAACTGCCTGACGTAAAGTTTCCTTGCGATAATTGCTTAATTTATTAGGCGTGACTTGATAATTTTTCTTGCTGCTGGAAGGAAAGAACGTTCTTTGCTTCTTTAAAGCAGCTTGCACCTTATTTAAGTCAGCATTGGTAAAACCAGCAGACGTTTTTTGCCCTTGATAAATAACCTTATCGCCCACATAGACCGTATTATCTAACGTAACCTTTTTTAATTTTTTAATAGCTTCTTTAGCTGTCAAACCGCCAACATCAACTTCATTGATAGTAATATTTTTGTTAAAATGATTAGCTTGATGACGCCACATTAATCCAGCACCGCCAGCTAATACCAGTGCGGCCACCTCAGCCGCAAGCCAAATTTTTTTTGATTTTTCGTTCATTTGAAAACTCCTTAGTTATGTATGACAAAAAATTCTAATCTTTAGCTTATACCTAATCATGATAAATATCAAATAATATGCAAAGAACCCCCTGCAAAAAAGGCAAACTCTTTGCAGGAGGTTCTTTAACTAGCGGATAACCATCACGGAACAAGGCGCATTTTGTGCCATGTAACTAGCCTGTGAACCTAAAAAGACTCGATTATGACTAGGCTTAGTCTTCGAACCGCAAACTAAAAGGTCTGCGCCAACATCTGGCAAAATGTCATTAATGATGACCACCCCAGGCTTGCCTTCACCTGAATAGGCTGTAACATTTTTGACTCCAAATGAGCGGGCCTTGTTGACATAATTAGCCAAATCGCTTGATAATTGCTGCCGTCTTTGATCTAAAACATCATGACTCAAAGTATCAAAAATATTTAAATCATTTACTTCGAGAATTGACACAATCCCTAAAGGCAGTCCTAACCGCTTGGCCGTTGTCACCGCATAATTAAAAGCATTAATTGAAGATTGAGAATCATCTTCGTCAACTGCAACTAAAACACTATTAAAAATTTTAGGTTTAACTTCAAAATCAGCTTTCATTAAAAACACCTCCTAACTACGCTAATTATACCATATTTATCCTCATAAATTGAGCTATAACACTTTTACAGCAATTAATCCATCTGATCCATTGCCAGATTAACTAATTGGTCAACCCGAATATTTTTTACATCCTTATCATGACCTTTGACCCATTTAAAATCAAGCTTTTTAAAATAAGAAAGCAAAGCATAAACTTCCTGCCATAAAGCCTGGTTTTTAACAGGCCCACTAGACGTATGCCAGTTGTTTTGGGCCCATTTAGCCAACCGACCTTCGACGGCTTTTAACACATATTTAGAATCTAAAACAGCTAAAATAGCTTCTTCGTTAAAATGATATTTTTTAAACCATTTAAGTGCATTTAAAAAAGCCATAATTTCCATTCGACTATTCGTAGCACCATACTCACTGCCGGAAAATTCCAGTTGCTTTTGATCTTGGACTCTTTCCACCAAAAAAGCCCAAGCAGCTTTATCATCAGCTTTGACATGTCCTCCAGCTTGATTACCGGTATTACGGCTACCGCCATCTGTATATAAAATATATGCATAATCTTTTGGCAAAGCCCTTTGAGTGGTCATTTTTACACCCGGTGTCGGATTTTTCAACCAAGATTTAGCCTCACTTTCAGAAGTAAAACTCTTAAACTTAGCATTTTTAAATCCTTGCGTCTGTTTTTGACATTCAGCCCAACTAGTAAAAATGCCTGTCTTGCGTCCTCTTGAAACTGCGTAATATTTCATCTTTACCTGCTATATAAAATGTAGAATAACATAGAAAATGTATTATGATTTTCTATATTATTAGAAAGAATATAGTTTTCCTTTCTTAATTTTATTTACTATCGTCTACATTAGTATTCCCATATCCTAACTAGAGGGTAATGACATTGACTAACTCTTATAGCATCAAAGAAACTTTCGTTTCTAGGGCATAGCTTTAACAAATTGCTAAAGCCTATTACTAGCCATGCCTAATAATAGTTGATCATTTTGCTAAGGTAAGTAAATTCATGACTGCATTAACATCTCTGTCGCAAGCAAAATTACATTTATAGCAAATATATTCGTTGTGTTTAGTGCCATGTTTCTTGTTACCGGAAAGTGTGATTTTATCATCAGCTTTCTTAACATAGCCACAACGTGAACATCTTTGCGTACTTGGATAGAAACGATCCGCTAAAATTCTTTTTTTACCGTACCATTCGCATTTATAAGTTAAAACCTGTCTGAAATAGCCAAATAACGACCGCTGTAATCCCTTAGAGGCAACATTAATCATCTGCATTTGCTTTACGTTTAAATCTTCAATAACGATTTGATCATAATCATTAACCAGCTTAGTGGTAAACTTTTGGACAGTATCATGCTGGATATTAGCAACTCG
>FOCC01000014.1 GCA_900110005.1 Ligilactobacillus sp. WC1T17
CCAGACCACGTACACATGTTAATTTCTTTTAAGCCTAAACACGCTCCATCTAATATTGTTAAAAATCTTAAAGGAGCGTCAGCTAGAATATGGTTTAAACAATATCCTGAAACTAAAAAATTATTGTGGGGTGGACATTTGTGGTCGCCTAGTTATTATATGGGGACTTTAGGTGATATGAGTAAAGAAGTTGTAGAAAAATATATTGAATCGCAGTATACAGAAGCTATGAGAAGGCAACTTAAAGGCTATTATGGTAAAAATAGATAAGACAGTTTGGCGGGCTTGACCCCTGATTAAAATCAGAGGTCAAGCCCGTTTTATAATCAACTGCCTGAGACTCATCAATCAGTTGGTCTGGACATGGGCCTCGCTGATCTGGCAATTAGTTCTGACAGTGTCAAGTACGGTGCTTTTAATGCAGAATGGTTGGAAAAACAAGCCATTCAATGGCAACGCAAATATGCCAGACGCCGCTACCTTGCTCAATGCCAGGTGTGGAAGTGGAATCATAATCGCTCTGACCATCTGGAAGAGCTTGATGATTATTCCAATTGGCAGCGTGCAAGAGTCAATAAAGCTCGCTGTCAGCAAAGGATTGCCAATAAACGCAGAGATTACCTTCATAAGCTGACAACTGACTTAGTCAGGAACTATGACGTGATTGTAATTGAAGATTTGAGAATCAAGAATCTGCAGAAAAATCACCACATAGCCAAGTCAATTGCCAATGCCAGCTGGTACCAATTCCGCACAATGTTGGAATACAAGTGTGTTTGGTACGGTAAACAATTAGTTGTAGTGAAGCCTGACTACACCAGTCAAATCTGTTCGAACTGTGGCTTTAACAGTGGAAGAAAACCGCTGGAAGTCCGCGAATGGACATGCCCAAAGTGTGGCATTCACCACGATCGAGATGTTAATGCGGCAGTTAACATCCTGCACAAAGGTTTAAAAGCTATTGGTTAGGGACTGACCTTGGTAAAAGAGCGGAGTTCTGTAAGTTAGGTAGCTGGAATACCAGTGCAACATCCTGAATACTACTTCGTGTTCCCAGAAGCTCGATCATTTATGTCCGAGTAGTTCACTAAATAACCCGGCTCCTTAAAATTAGGACCTAAATACCATTTTTTCATGCCCAGCGTCTCGCCGGCAATCGTTTGGTAGCTGGCATAATCATAGCTGGGACAATTCACCAACACCCCTGAAAGTTTCAGCGGACCGTAAAAAAGCCCTAAATCAGCCTGATTCATCGCTTCAGCCGCATACAAAGCTAAATGTCCCCCTGCACTGTCGCCTGATAAAAATATTTTGCTTCACATTTTGAGGCGCATGATACATATCAAAAACCTGCTGCTTATCTTGACCATACTTCACATTTAACAGCGGCTGATAAAGTTCTTTTGGTTCAGCCTGTTTTAATTTAAGCCTATTTTTAGGTTTTGACAGCGCAAAAAACAATTTAAGCATGGGAACTGTTAACGTTAATTCCATCATTTCACCTTCTTAATTAAGAACTGAGCGTAATTTGAAAAAGCGCAGGGCATTGACTACCATAACAAGACTGCAAAAAATAAAAATTCCGCGGTAATCAAAGAAGCCGGCAATTAAAGTTCCGCAAACCGGGCCCATTAAGGCTCCAATTGATTGGAAACTTTGATTATAAGCAAAGACAATACTGGTATTTTCCTTGGACGAATGCTTGGTTAAAAGCGTTTGGACCTCCGGCAATAAGGCCGCATTGGAAATTCCCGTCAAAAAGCGCATAATCCCAAGCTGCACGACATTTTGCGCCAAAGCCGTCAGTAAAAAGACCGCGATGGCAAATAAAAAACCGAATAACAACACTTTTTGCGTGCCGATTTTGTCACCTAATCGTCCAAAAAGTGGTGCCACTACGACCGTTGAAAACCCCGGCATCGCAGCGATAATCCCAGCAATAAAGGTCACCGATCCATGCCCGCCTAAAAGTTCTTTGACATACAAACTCAAAATCGGATTGATGGCCATATTTACTGAATTAACCAGTAAGGTGGTCACAATTAAAAAGAAAATAACTTGATTAGCAGCAACTTCTTTAAATGTAAGTGATTTTCCCCTTTTTTGCGGATTGCTATAAGCACTTTTATCTTCTTTGACAAAAATTAAGGTAAAGCAAAAGACTAAAAATAAAATAATCCCGGTAATGTGAAAAGTCAGCCGGTAAGAGAAGACGGAGGCCAAGGTTCCACCCAAAAATGGTCCCAGCAAATTTCCCGCTGTAATCCCCGTCACCAAAATACTTAAAGCTTGGCCTGATTTAGCTTTGGGTGTTTGGGCAGCAATAAGCGCATTCGAGTTAGAAACATACCCGCCAAAAGCTCCTTGCAAAGCTCTCAATAAAGCCAGTTCCCAGACATTTTGCACAAATCCCATCAAAAAAAAGACCGTTGCCATCCCAAAAGAAGCTCTTAAAAGCATCAACCTGCGGCCTTTTTTATCAGCCAGCTTGCCCCATAAAGGTGACACAATCGCCATCGTCAAAAAACTGAGCGCATAAACCAGCCCACTATAAAAATTTAATTCCTGTTTGTTGTAATTACCCAATTCATTGATGTATAACGATAAAAACGGCATAACCTCACTTAAAGCCATTCCAACCATAAATACGCCAAACCATAAAACCGCTAAATTTCGTTGCCAAAGTTCCTTTTGCACAATATCCTTCCTCTCTATCCTCTAAAAACAATTATAGCACTAATCGTCCATTCAGCTTATTGCTAAAAAACACCGCAATCCACGTCTAATTTGCGGTGTTTTAAAATGATAATGGTATCTTAAAGCAGCTAGAATAATTAATGATTATGCCACACAATTATTACAAAAAGCCCTAAAAAATGCTGTTAAATTAATGACAAATAAATTTTAAAATAGTATAATATGGCTGTTTGGAAAACGTTTTCTAAAAGGGGAGAGATATTTTCCAAAATATCAACTATTTTATAAGGAGTTGTGTTTATGATAAACGGGGATACCGAAAAATTAATCACACTGTTTCAACAAACCAAAAACACTGATTATTTATTGAATATCTACAATAAATATCTGCCGATGATTAATCACATTTCAAATTTATTTCATTTTTCTGATTTGGATAAGGATGATGTTTGTCAAGAAGCTTTAATTGTTTGCTACCACACTGCTTCAACTTATAATTCTAAAGCTGTCAAAGTTACCTATGGTGCCTATTTCAAGGCCAGCCTTTTCAATAAATTTCGCACGCTTAAACGTAAAGAACAGACTGCTAAACGGATGGCCTATAAAATGTCGGTTCCGCTAGATACTTGCCAGCAAAATTATCTCATTTCTGAGCAAACCACCCAAATTATCCAGCAAAGTATGCTTTTGGAACAAATTGCCCATAAATTACCCAGGCATGCTGACACCAACTGAATATAATATTTTTACGGCCTGGTTAGCTCATAGTGATATTAACCTAATTGCATCCAATTTTAATATCCCTCGGTCTAAAGTTTATAATACTTTGGCACGTTGCAAGAAAAAAATGCTTTTACTGTTGCATAACAAAGAATAAAACTTTATAGCTAAATAAAAAAGGCAGATAAATTGCACATTTATCTGCCTTTTTCTTTTATTCCAGTTCAAAAGCACCGGTGTAAAGCTGGTAGTAGGTACCCTTTTGGGCGATTAGTTCAGCGTGCATACCTCTTTCGATAATGCGTCCATGGTCAAGCACCATAATCGCATCCGAATTACGGACGGTTGATAGGCGGTGCGCAATCACAAAAACAGTCCGCCCTTTCATCAAATTATCCATCCCCGCCTGCACCAAAGCTTCGGTACGGGTGTCGATGGAAGATGTTGCTTCATCCATAATCATCACCGGCGGGTCAGCGACAGCGGCTCTGGCAATTGACAATAGCTGCCGTTGTCCTTGCGAAAGTTCAGCCCCGTTACCTGAAAGCAGGGTTTGGTAGCCTTCCGGCAAGCGCTGGATAAAATCATCCGCATTGGCCAATTTGGCCGCAGCGATACATTCTTCATCCGTGGCATCCAACCGGCCATAGCGGATATTGTCCATTACTGTTCCTGTAAATAAATTGACTTCTTGTAAGACAATCCCTAAAGAACGCCGTAAATCAGGCTTTTTAATTTTATTGATGTTAATACCATCATATCGGATTTTACCATCTGGAATATCATAAAAACGGTTAATCAGGTTGGTAATCGTTGTCTTGCCGGCACCAGTAGCACCCACAAAGGCAATTTTTTGCCCTGGTTTGGCAAAAAGGCTGACGTTGTGCAAAACTGTCTTATTAGGATCATAGCCAAAAGTTACATCATCCATCACCACTTCACCTGCCAAAGGCACATAGGTCACGGTGCCATCTTGGTGGGGATGCTTCCAAGCCCAAAGATCCGTTTTTTCGCTCGTTTCAATAATTTTCCCCTGATCATCATATTTGGCATTGACCAGTTCCACATAACCATCATCGCTTTCAGGTTCTTGATCCATCAAGTCAAAGACCCGGCTAGCACCGGCTAAACCTAAGGTAATCAAGGAAACCTGCATGGAAGCTTGCCCGATTTGCTGCGACATATTCCGCGCCATGGCTAAAAAGGACACGATAACCCCAATGGTAATGGGGCTAATCCCTTGCAAAGAAATATTAGTCGCCTTCATCGCAATGAGGATTCCGCCAAAAACGGCTAAGATAATATACATAATATTACCAATATTGCCTAAAATCGGCATCAACATAAAACCAGTGCTATTGGCTTTATCACTGGCCGCAAATAATTCTTCATTATAGGCTTTAAAATCAGTAATCGCTGCTGTTTCATGGTTGAAGACTTTAACCACCTTTTGACCAGCCATCATTTCCTGCACAAAACCTTCTTCTTTGGCTAAAGCTTTTTGCTGAGCGACCATGCTCCTAGCTGAAGTACCGCCAAAAATCTTGGTGACCCGCGTCATGATCAGCATAAAAGCAAAAACCATTAAAGTCATCCACACTGAAAACCGCAGCATGGAAATGGTCAAGGCAATCATCGTCAAAATGGTTTGCACCAGGGTTGGCAAAGACTGGCCGATTAACTGGCGAATCGCATCGGTATCATTCGTATAAGTAGACATGATGTCCCCGGCCGCATTCCGATCAAAATACCGAATCGGCAATGTTTCCATGCGGCTGAACATATCATCACGCATATATTTTAACGTTCCTTGGGTAATAACCGCCATCAGCTGCGTATAGATGGCTGAACAAGCCACCGCTGCCACATAAAAGGCAATCATCGTCAAAATAATCGAAATTAATTTTCCATAAACACTGGCTAAGCCGTGGGCAAGTCCCGGCGTAATAGCTTGGTCGACTAACTGCTGCAAAAATACCGTGGCAATAACCCCGCCAATCGCAGCTACAATAATACAGAGGCCGACAACCAAAAGCTGCAGCTTGTAATGGCTGAAAATATATTGCAACAGCCTAGTAAAAGTCCCCGGTGTAATTTGATTTTTCGGTTTATTTTCTGTCATCACTAGGCCTCCTTTTGTTGCATATTTTGCGTTTGTGAATCATAAACTTCCCGGTAAATGCCGTTAAGTGCCAAGAGCTCTTCACTGGTCCCTTGTTCAACAATCCGGCCGCCATCCATCACGAGAATTTGATCAGCATCTTCCACGGATGACACCCTTTGCGCAATAATAATCTTGGTTGTATCCGGAATCTCTTCTTGAAAGGCTTTTCTAATCAAAGCATCCGTCTTGGTATCCACGGCTGAAGTCGAATCATCCAAGATTAAAATTTTCGGCTTTTTCAGCAAAGCTCTGGCAATACATAAACGCTGTTTTTGCCCGCCTGAAACGTTCGTCCCGCCTTGGGAAATCATCGTTTCATATTTATCAGGAAATGCTTGGACAAATTCATCAGCCTGCGCTAACTTTGCAGCATGCAAGATTTCTTCATCGGAAGCATTAGGATTGCCCCAACGTAAATTTTCACTGATGGTTCCTCTAAATAAGACATTTTTTTGCAAAACCATCGCTACCTGATCTCGCAAAGGTTCAAGGTCATAGTCTTTGACATTGACACCGCCTACCTTTAATTCACCTTCTGTGACATCATACAAACGCGAAATAAGCTGAACCAGCGTGGTTTTAGATGAACCTGTCCCGCCAATAATGCCAATCGTTGCTCCTGATGGAATATGCAAATCAATATCAACTAACGCTTCTTTTTTGCTATGCGGCGAATATTTAAAGGATACATGATTAAAATCGATGCTGCCGTCTTTGACTTCCTTGACCCCATTGGCTGGTGACGTAATCGTCGGTTCATATGTCAAAACCTCCGTAATACGTTCAGCTGATTCTTCTGAAATCCAGCATAAAGTAAAGACCATCGATAATATCATTACCGCAGCTAAAATTTGGACCCCATAGTTAATTAAAGAAGACAAAGCCCCTGTTGTTAAAGAGGTCGCATGCGTAGTGATAATGAGGCGGGCTCCAAAGTAACTGATTAACGTAATCGAAGCAAAAATGCAGGTCATCATCACCGGTGAGTTCCATGCTAAGATTTTTTCAGCATGGGTAAAATCCTGCCGCACTGTTTCGGTTTCTTGATAAAATTTCTTTTTTTCGTAATCTTCACGAACAAAAGACTTAACCACCCGCATACCGCGAATATTTTCTTCGACACCATCATTCATAGCATCATATTTGCGGAAAATTCTTACAAAAATCGGGTGCACTTTAAAGGCAATCCCAAAAATAACAATCGCTAAAATGGGAAGCATCGCCAAAAAAATCAGCGCCATTTTCCAGTTGATCGTCAGCGCCATAATAACGGAAAAAATAATCATCAAAGGGGCTCTAAAAGCCGCTCTAATCAGCATGGAATAGGCATTTTGCACGTTAGTAACATCAGTTGTCATCCGCGTCACCAACGAAGCCGCTGAAAAATAATCAATATCAGGAAAAGAAAAATGCTGTACCCGTTCAAAAATGTCTTGACGTAAATTCTTAGCCAAGCCGCAAGAGCCTTTGGACGCTTGGCGAGCAGCCCCGGCTCCAAAAAGTAATGAAAAAATAGCTAAAATGAACAAAATAAAGCCGTAATACATAATAGGTCCCAAGTCCCCGCCCATATGGTCAATTAATTTGGCCATCAAAAGCGGAATTAAAACTTCCATGATAACTTCGCCAGATACCATGATGGGAGCCAAAATTGATGCTTTTTTGTATTCGCGAATGCTGCGCGCCAATGTTTTAACAATATTCAAAATTCTGCCTCCTCTATTATGTGGTGCTGCCTAAATAATTTTTACCATTAAGACAGTATATCAAGTATTATAATCCTTATCTTAATTGTTAGCAATCAAACAAAATATAAAAAAACTATTTTTGACTGACCTAACTAAAAAGGCAGCTTAAAAGTTAAAATTTAAATGGTGTTTAATGATTTTTTATATTAAAGCAATCCCTGTCAGTTCTTTAAGTTTAGCTAAAAAAGCGTCTTGAAGCTTAATCTCATAGGTTTGCCGATTATAGGGAGCTTTTTTTGGTGGTAATAATAATTGCCGCTGCCTATTTTGTTTTTAGCCGCTGTGGCTAAAAAGACATGGGTCATGTAGCCTGCTTCCAGGATGTCAGGGGCATCTTGGCCTCCCATTTTCGTTGGTACCCAGCCTGGATCTCAAGCATTCACGGCTAGTGTAGAAAACTTGCGTGCTAAAGCTTTGGTCAGCAATAAAAGATATTTTTTGAAAGCCGCATCAGAGCAGCCTTGATCCAACTGGGCTAAAGCAAGCCTGGCATTTTGATGCATACTAGACGACACATAAACTAAACGCTTGGGTTTATCCATTAAAGCCGTTAAAACATAGGGTGCTAATACATTGACCTGCAGGATTCTTTGAGGATCTTTGTTATAGACACCAGCATTGTGAATCACAACATCAAAATCCTCTTTTGGATGGCTGTAGTTATGACAGTTTCTTTTGTTTGGTCAATTTTGGCCAACCTGCTGGTCAGGCTTATCAGGTAATTTCACATAGTAAAAAGGGTCAATCCACGACGGGTTGACCCTTTTTGCATTTATGAAAAATTCAAAAGGAACTTTACTAACGGAATAAATTCTATCTTGCAATTATCTAAAACATAATTGGCTGATTATTCAAACACATAATTTCTAGGAACAATGTTAACTCTCGAAATTAATTGGAGCTGTTCCAAAATAATACCCTTTAAAAGATTATTATCCATATCATCACGCCTTTGTCTTGTAGATAAAACACCACTCTTAAAACCCGTTACAACCACTGATATATCAACCTTTTAAAATTTCTGCAAAAAAATTTTAAAAAAATAGTATTTCACACTTGTGTTATATCACAAATGTGCTATAATAGAAAATGTAAGAGGTGAGGCAAGATGAGAATCGACATCAAAACCTACTTAGCCGATCAGGACTTGACTATTTATCAAGTTGCTAAAATTTCCGGCTATGGTTACACCACCTTACATAAGTCTTTTAACAAGCAGCAGTCTAATGCCACATCGCTGAACCTGCGTGACCTTGACGCCTTAGCCCAGGCTACCAGCCAGACTATGTGGGAAACGTTAAGGCAACTTGAAGAAGGCTATCTGCATAATGATGATTAGGCGGGTAACCAGCAACATAACTATCAAGTCCGTATTTGTCAGTCACCAAGGCTTTCATTTAGGGGCTTTTTTATACCCGTAAAAACGCATAAATATAGGAGGAATTTACTATGGCTTACACAAACGATCCTTTCAGCAGTATGGATGACATTTTTAACCAATTAATGGGCAATATGAGCGGTTTGAACTCAGAACGCCGCTACCTGATTAATGGCCGCCAAGTGACTCCAGAAGAATATCAAGAATTTAGAAGAACAGGAAAATTACCAGCAAATAATCAAGAACAAGCAACTCAAACCAAAAAAATCAAGCAAAACGGAATTTTAGCCAAGCTAGGCCGCAACCTGACTCAAGAGGCTCGAGACGGCAAGCTTGACCCGGTTATCGGCCGTAACAAAGAAATCCAAGAAACCGCCGAAATCCTGTCCCGCCGCACTAAGAACAACCCGGTCTTAGTCGGGGATGCCGGGGTTGGTAAAACTGCGGTGGTCGAAGGCTTGGCTCAAGCCATCGTCAACGGCGATGTTCCAGCTGCTATCAAGAACAAGGAAATCATCTCCATCGATATCTCCAGCCTTGAAGCCGGAACCCAGTACCGTGGATCATTTGAAGAAAACATCCAAAACATGATTAAAGAAGTCAAGGATGCCGGAAATATCATCTTATTCTTTGATGAAATCCACCAAATCCTAGGCGCCGGCGGCATGGGCGGCGACAACGGCTCTAAGGGCCTGTCAGATATCTTGAAGCCTGCCTTGTCCCGTGGCGAAATCACCTTGATTGGTGCCACTACCCAAGATGAATACCGAAACACTATCTTAAAGGACGGCGCCTTGGCAAGACGATTCAACGAGGTTACCGTCAACGCTCCTAGCGCTGAAGACACCTTCAAGATTTTGCAAGGTATCCGGTCACTTTACGAAAAGCACCACAACGTTGTCTTGCCTGATGAAGTTTTGCATGCTGCCGTGGATTACTCAGTCCAGTTCATTCCACAAAGAAGCCTGCCTGACAAGGCCATCGACCTCTTGGATATGACTGCTGCCCACTTGGCTGCAAAACATCCAGTCACAGATGCCAAAACTATCGAAAAAGAAATCGCAGACTTGACTCAAAAGCAAAAAGACTTAGCTGAAAAAGAAGACTACAAGGGTGCTGAAAAAGCCAAAACCAAGGTTATCAACCTTCAAAAGCAATTAGATGAAAACCACGACAATACCAAGGTTACCGCCACAACCGAAGACGTAGCCAAGGCTGTCGAACGCTTAACCGGCGTTCCCGTATCCAAGCTGGGTGCAAACGATATCCAACGCTTAAAGGACATGGGCAAGCGGCTTGCCGGCAAGGTTATCGGCCAAGACGAAGCCGTAGCTGCTGTCAGCCGGGCTATCAGAAGAAACCGGGCCGGCTTTGACGAAGGCAACCGCCCTATCGGCTCCTTCCTCTTCGTCGGACCTACCGGGGTTGGTAAAACTGAACTCGCTAAGCAGTTAGCCTTGGACATGTTCGGCAACAAGGATAACATCATCCGCCTTGACATGTCCGAATACAGCGACTTGACTGCGGTCTCCAAGTTAATCGGGACCACTGCCGGATATGTCGGTTACGATGACAACTCCAACACCTTGACGGAACGGGTCAGAAGAAACCCTTACTCCATCGTCTTGTTAGACGAAATTGAAAAAGCCAACCCGCAAGTCTTGACTTTGCTCTTGCAAGTCTTAGATGACGGCCGCTTAACAGACGGCCAAGGCAACACCGTCAACTTCAAGAACACCGTCATCATCGCTACATCTAACGCAGGTTTCGGCAACGAAAAATTAACCGGCGACGACCAAAAAGATCAGTCCTTGATGGACAGGTTAGCTCCATACTTCAGACCGGAATTTCTTAACCGTTTCAACGCCATCGTCGAATTCTCCCACTTGACCAAGGAAGACTTGAAGCAAATCGTCAACTTGATGATTGCAGACGTCAACAAGACCTTGGCTAAAAAGGACATCGACCTTCAAGTTTCTGAAGAAGCCAAAGACTTCTTGATTGAAGAAGGCTACGACGAAGCCATGGGGGCTCGTCCATTACGCCGCGTAATCGAACAAGAAATCCGCGACAAGGTCACAGACTTCTACTTGGACAACTTAGACGAAAAGCACCTGGAAGCTGTCATGGAAGACGGCAAGCTGGTAATTAAGGCTCGGACTAAAGAAACTGCCCCTGCTTCCTAAATGTTGAATTTAAGGCCGCTCACCACAATGGCGAGCGGCCTTTTTTATCTTAAAAATTCATTTAAAGTTGCTTGCTTTCCAGCTGCGGCCTCGCTTATACTGAACTTGAAAAGCGTTTTTCTTAACATATTCTAAGAAAAGGTGATTTTATGGCAAAAATTAAAGCTGTAGCCGTAGATATGGACGGCACATTTCTCAATGACCAAAAAAACTATGACCGCGACTTTTTTAAACAGCTCCTCCAAAAAATGCACGCCCAAGATGGCCACTTTATCGTCGCCAGCGGCAACCAATACGCCCGCTTGCAAGATGACTTCAAAGAATTCTACACCGAAATCGATTTTGTGGCAAAAAATGGAGCCAATCTTTTAGCAAAAGGAAAAGAAATGCTGGTCCAAACAATTGACCAAAAGACTATTCAAGATATTATTGCCTTTCAAGAAGGTATTAAAGATAGCCATCTGACTGTCAACGGGGTCAAGAGCGCCTACATGCTTGTATATGAGGACCCTAAATTTTTGGAAAGTATCTTTTACTATTGCCCGGCCCACACCCTTTTAGCTTCTTTTAATGACTTGCCTGCCGACCGATTTATCAAAATCAATTTAGCTGTCCCTCAAGAATTGACCGAACAGACAATGGCCAATCTCAGAAAAAATTTTGGCGCTAAAGTCCACGTCACTTCCTCAGGCTTTGGCGATATTGACATCATCAAAAGAGGAGTAAATAAGGCACAAGGGTTGGAACTAATACTCAAACAATGGGGATTAACTGGTGATGACTTGGCTGCTTTTGGCGATGGCGGCAATGATATCGAAATGCTTAAGTTTGCTAAATACAGCTATGCTATGGATAATGCGACCCCTGAAGTTAAGGCAGTTGCCCGCTTTAAAGCACCGTCAAATAATGATTCCGGGGTACTTAAAGCCTTAGAAAAACTCCTTAGTAAATAAAAAAATGAGCCCGAGTATTGAAGTACTCAGGCTCATTTTTTAATAGAAGTAAAATTCGCTTTTACTTATTTGGCAGTTGGTAGATATCACCCAAACATAAATCAGTGATAAAATTTATTTTTATGATGTGGCAAAAAAGATACGCCAACCGTGAGTCCTAAATTTTCGACGGGTGGTTGAGAGAAGAGACAACTTTGCTTGAAATATTGGTTTAGTATTATCAGTCACAATAGCTTTTACCATCATTCAAAAATCCTCCGTCATAATATATGTAATATGTCAGCGGATTCATTTTAGAATTTCAACTTTTAACTCTAACCAGTGATTGACTTTATTTAAAAACTAATCAACAATAGAATTATTGCTATTTTTGATTAAAGGAGGATTTTCATGACTAAAGATAAAATCTCTTTTAGCTTACTTTGTTCAATTATCGCTACTGGTATGCTGTCTTTTACCGGCGTCTTAGTCGAAACAGCTTTAAATGTAGCCTTTCCCACCCTGATTCGTGAATTTAAGGTCACCACCGACCAAGTCCAATGGATGACCACCATTGTTTTACTAATTGTGGCCATTATTGTGCCCTTGTCTTCTTACCTCAAAAAGCGCTTCGCAGGCAAGGTAGTCTTTTGTCTGGGTATGCTCTTTTTTATTGCAGGTACTTTAGTGGAAATTTTCAGTCCTAAATTTGCCCTATTACTCTTAGGCCGCGCCTTACAAGGTGTAGGTGTCGGCATTGGCTTACCTTTGATGTTTAACACCATTTTAGACCAGGTTCCTAAGTCAAAGATTGGTACTATGATGGGGCTTGGAACTATGTTTATTGCGACTGCTCCTGCATTAGGACCAACATTTGGCGGCATTGTAACCCAATATTTAGGCTGGCGCTATATTTTTATTATTGTATTGCCTTTTTTACTGCTGGCCTTAATTGCAGGACTGCTAACTTTAAAGCAGGTTACGCCTTTACGCCGGGACACTTTTAATTTCGAAGAATATATCTTTTTAGCATTAATGATTGTCGGCTTTATTTTTGGCTTTACCAACCTGGCCAGTCGCCAATTTTTGAGTTTTTATGTAGGCGGCAGTTGGCTTTTAAGCCTTATTTTTGCTATTTTATGGTTTAAAACGGCTAAACAATCGAAAAATCCGCTGCTTAACCCGAAGCTCTTCCAAAATAAATCTTTTTTGGCCCAATTGACGGCTTACAGTCTTATCCAATTTATCGCTTTAGCCGTATCATTTGCTTTGCCCAACTATATCCAACTAGTCAACCATGAATCCACATCTTTGACGGGCTTTTTAATTTTGCCTGGCGCCTTGACGAATGCTCTCATTGCTTTATTTGCCGGACGGATTCTCGACCTTAAAGGGCCGCGTTTTCCCATCTTAACCGGCCTTATTATTGCCACCTTCTTTTTACTTTTAACCGGTATTTTAGGAATGCACTTAACTAATTTTCAGGTGGCTTTGCTATACGCCCTTTATCTGATTGGAAATGCTTTATGCTTTGGGCCTTTGATGACCAGCGGTTTAACCGAACTTGACCCCCATGATCAAGCACAGGGAAATGCTGCTTATAATTCAATCCAACAATCCGCCGGCGCCGTGGGTACAGCCTTAGCCTCTGTCATTATCGCCTTGTTCCAGCAGCGCAGCCAATTTTCATGCGCTTATAACACAGCAGCCGGTTTTTCTACGCTGTATTACGTTTTAGCCGGTATCGCCTTGTTTTGTTTCTTATTAGCTGTTAAAAATGTGCGCAAACGCTAAGGTCAAAGCTTATTATTTTGCTTTATACCCCCTTTCCTGTGCATTTGAATGACAAAGCCTATAAATAAAAGAAAGTGATGCAATAAAAATGAAGCCTTATATTATCTGCTACATGATGACCTCAATTGACGGAAGAATCGACTGCCAAATGACGGCACAACTTCAAGGTGTAGCTCAATACTATCAAATTCTTGACGAATTGGACCTTCCAACGACCTTAAGCGGCCGCACGACGGCTGAGTTTAAAATGGCGTGCCAGGTAAATTTAAACCTAAAAATGATACTAAATACAACCAAGAAAATTTTTCAAAAAAAGCGCTGCGCCAGGATATGAAATCATCGTAGACACCAAAGGGACGCTTCTTTGGAAAAAAGAAACAAGCAGTCAAAAGCCTCATTTGATTATCCTAAGCAAACAAGTCACCACAGAATATTTGAAATACCTTGATGAACAAAATATTTTCTGGATTGTTACAGGCGACAAACACATAAATTTAGCAAAAGCCATGCAAATTTTGGCCGAACATTTTCATGTTAACCGTATGGGTGTTGTCGGCGGTCCAACCATCAACACTGCCTTTTTAGAAGCAAAGCTGCTTGATGAATTTGCTATGCTGATAGGTCCAGGTATTGACGGAAGAAAAGAAATGCCTTCCGTATTTGAAGGACGAAAAGACAACCCCCCCTTGCATTAAAGCTGACGGATGTCAAAAGCTACAAAACCGGAGCAGTCCTGCTCCGTTATAAAATATAAGTCAAAGCTCCCGTATGATGCCCTTTTTGCAGGATTGGGATTTTTTTGGAGGTAATGATTTGAAAAATAAAAGTATCTTATTTGTCTGTCATGGCAACATCTGCCGATCACCCATGGCCGAATTTATCATGAAAGACCTGGTTCAAAAAGCCGGCCTAACTGACCAGTTCTTCATCGAATCGCGCGCAACTACCAGCGATGAAATCCGGGGTAATCACGGCAACCCCATCTACCCGCCAGCAGCCAAAGTTATGCGTGTTCACGGCTTAAACCCAATTGGTAAATTTGCCCAGCTGTTAACCCTAGATGATTATCAAAACTTTGATTTACTTATCGGAATGGACAAAGAAAATTTAGCTGATATGCTGCGGTTGACTGCTGGCGATCCAGCCGGCAAGATTTCTTTAATCATGGACTACACGCCTAACCCCCGCCCGGTTGCTGACCCCTGGTATACTCGTGATTTTAACCAAACCTGGCAAGATATCAACGAGGGATGTGAAGCGTTATTGAAAATTGACAGCTTAACCTAATAAGAGGATATGGCGAAATTGCCTTATCCTCTTATTCTTTATGCTGTAACAGTTCTTCGTTTTTGAATCGGCTTCAAAAATCGGCTGCTTTTGATCAAGCAGCATGTTAAAAAAAGGGCACATCGCCATCCTTTTTTCAGTTGTAATTAAGAAAAAAGCAAAATTTTCGAGTATACTTTTAGTATAAAACAATTCAACACATAATAAGGCGGAGCTTAAGGAAAGAAGGAATATTATGACAAAAATCGGATTTATTGGCACTGGTCTTATGGGACAGGGTATGGTTTTAAACTTGATGAAAAAAGATTTTGAAGTCCAAGTCTGGAACCGGACCAAGGCTAAAGCTAAGAGATTAATTGAACAAGGTGCGGTTTGGACAGAATCTGCCAAAGACTGCAGCACAGGTGTCGACTTTGTCATTACCATCGTCGGCTACCCTAAAGACGTCGAGGAAGTCTATTTTGGTCAAAATGGCGTCTTTGAAGGTAGCAAACCTGGGACAACCGTAATTGATATGACCACCACCAGTCCTAAGCTTTCCCAAAAAATTTATGCAAAAGCCAAAGAGCTTGGCCTGTCTGCCCTAGATGCTCCCGTATCTGGCGGCAAGGCCGGGGCTGACAGCGGCAAGCTTGCTATCATGGTCGGCGGAGACAAAGAAGTCTTCCAAGAAGCTCTGCCCGTCTTTTATGCCCTAGGTGAAAATATTGTTTACGAAGGCTCTGCTGGGGCCGGACAACACACCAAGATGGCCAATCAAATCGCCATCGCCGGCAGTCTTTCTGGAGTTTGCGAAGCCCTCTTTTATGCCAAAAAAGTCGGCTTAGACCCTGAAAAAACCTACCAAACTATCCGAACCGGAGCAGCCGGTTCCTTTCAAATGGAGGCCTTCATGCCTAAGATGATTAATGAAGACTTTGATGCAACCTTTTACATGAAGCATTTCATCAAAGACCTGACCATCGCTAAAGAAGAAAGTAAATCCCGCAACTTTAAGCTGGAAATCATGGAAGCCATCCGCACTAAATGCCTAAAAGTCCAAGACATGGGCTATGGCGACCAGGGTACCCAGGCTTTATACCACTATTACGTATTACGAAGACTAAACAAAAAAGCATTTCGTGTAAAAACGGAATGCTTTTTTGAGCTATGCTGCTTAATGCAACAATAAAACAGCCATTCTCCGCATTTTTTAGCAAATTCCTGCCAAAACCAGCGGTAAAATTTATTGGCTTTAATCAGCTGGAGCCCAGGCCGTAGATGCCGTAGAAAACTATACAGATATCGTTGCTATCGGCCGGAGAACCTTGGTTGAACCGCAGTTTGCTAAAAAATATTTGACACTAAAATCGGCAAAGCAAACAAGGTAATCACCTTAAGTACTGGTCCTTTAGTTAACGTTAAGCTGGTATTTTTCATCGCATCCACACCACTATTTATCTAATCTTTAGAGTAGCGTGCTTTTATTCAAAAAGCCAATTCATAAACCCTATTTTCAATACAAAAATTCGCTTATCATCTTATTTGTCATTAAGTTTAAAAACACTTAGAATAAAGATAAATAAACAGTGAATATATTGTCTGCCAAATTAAAAATTATCACCTCAAATTTCATCCTCATTGCCTTCATGATGGGTTCAAACGAATTCATGGTCGTGGGAAACTTGTCTTTAATCGCTAAAACTTTTCATGAAAGTCTAGGACAAATGGCGCTACTGGTTTCCTTATATGCTTGGAGTTATGCGTTAGTAACGCCGGTAATTACCGTCTTAACCAACTGTTTTGACCGGTTCAAATTACTGATGTCTCTAATGTTTATTTTTTTCTGGGGACCTTAGCTACTTATACTGCCCAAAGCCTTGCTATTTTAATGTTGGCGCGCATAGTAACAGCTGCTTTAGCTGGTGTCATTGAATCCGTTACCCAGGCAATTGCATATGAATTAGCTCCTGACGCTAAGACTAAATCGCAAATGGTTTCACAAATCTATACCGGCTACAGCGTGCAACAATTCTAGGTCTGCCATTAGGCACAATCATTGCCCATTATTGGCGGTGGCAAGACGCCTTTTTGATGGTAGCTGGCATTACCATTTTCCCATTATTGTGACCTACTTAACCGTACCTAAAAAAACTGCCCGTTCATGAAGGCAGCGTCTTAATGCAAGTTGGCCTGCTCAAAGATGCCCGTATTATTTGGTGTATTGTTTTATCTATCACCACAGCTGCCACTACCTATGGCTACTACACCTATATTCGGCCTTTGATTAATCAAGAGCTCGGTTTTAGTCCGCAAACTTTGAGTTTGATTTTACTCATGCTGGGCATTTTAGATTTAATTGGTACTCTGATTGGCGGGCGTTTGGCTGAAAATAATCCAATCAAAAAACTTAGGTTTATCTATCTTTTTATGGCAATAATGCTGCTATTATTTTCTTTAGCAATGCAGCATAAAGCAACCGGTATTTTATTACTTGCTTCCATGATGCTGCTTTTTCCAGCCGCCCAATCCCCCATTAAGATCTACTTTTTAAATGTCGCTTCTAAAGATTATCCCGCTTCGATTTCTTTAGCCTCATCGCTTAATGCCGTTTTTTATAATGTTGGCATTGCCATAGCATCTCTAAGCGCCGGTTTTACCCTCGAACATTTTGGTTTGCGCCATCTAGGGTTTAATTCTTTAGTCTATTGTCTTATTGCTTTAAGCAGCATCTTTATTTTAATTTATTTAAACAAACGCCACGCTCCCAAAATCTAAGTGCAAGTAATTGCACTTTTTTTGTACAAAAAAAGAGGCACCAGCGCCTCTTTAAATGTTAAGTGATTTTAACCAGTCAAGCTGGCTTTGAAGCCGCGCAATGGCTCGTTGCAAGATTAAAAAATGTCCAAAAGCCTTCTTAGGCTCCTGGCCGCCAAAAAGCAGTTTTTCGCGCTCTTGCAAATGTTTGAGCTGGGTTTCAAGCAGGCTGATTTCTTCTTCAATCAGCCGTTTCAACTCATAATCTGCTTTATCATCGATAAAAAACATCTTCAAAGAAAACATATCCTGGCTCACCGGCAAATCTGTCAATGGTTCTTTAATCCATTGCATAAGCATTGCCTGACCCGCTGCAGTTATCGAATAATAAATTTCTTTATCATTGTCAGCTTTCGTGCTTTTGACAATTAAACCTTCCGCCGTCATCTTTTTGAGTTCCGGATAAATTTGGCTATGGGCAGCCTTCCAAAATTCACCGATTTCATTTTGAAATTGATTGGTGATTTGGCGTCCATTCATTTCCCTATTTTGCGCCAATAATCCTAAAATAATGTAAGGTAAAGTTCTTTTTTTTGGCATCATATCCCACCTTTACCTTCCATTTTAACAAAATTAAGCCTTATTTGGCCAGACGGTGATAATTTTCATCGTAGTAATTGCCGTTTCTAATATCATCGGTCATCCCATCATATGGTGCTTGAGCAATAACTTCTTCATTATTAATCCCCGCATCACCCATATAAGTAATTGTTGCAAATTCAGGTACTACCATTTTAGGATAAGTAGCATGTTTTTCACGTGATTCTTCCATTAAATCAATATGGTCATTTTGGAAGCAAACTGTGATTTCAGGATGTTCTTTAACCCAACGTGGGAAAAAGATAGTGCCGTTAAGTTTTTGTTCATTAGGTACAAAATCCAAAGCTACATCAGTCCCTGTTGGTTCCGTCCAAGCAATTTTATAAATGCCTTCTGTCAGCATATTAATGTACGCTTCTTGTCCTTTAACCCAGCGACCCTTAACCATACCACCATGAATGCGGTAGTCAACTGTATGATCATTTTTGCAATACCATTCATATTCCCAGCCGTTATCATAAGTGTAGATAAAGTGAGTACCTACAAAATCGTCGAGTGTCTTAAACGTCTTTGATGCAAGTTTATTTAAATCTGCCATTTCGTTGCTCCTTTGTGTCGTTATTTACACAAATTATAATATGACGTTATCGACAAAAAGTCAACCCTGAAATTTAAAACGCCGCACAACGCGGCGTTTCCACTTATGGCAGGTAAACCACCCTTTTTTATTTTCATTCCAATTCACTTCATTAAGATCTTCTAAGGCAACACAATAAGGTTCAACGTTGAATTTGCCGCCGGCAACCAATTGAGCCAAGGTATATAATTCTTTGCCAAATACTGGTACTGCTACCAATCCAAGCCCTGAGCCAACGAAGTATAAATTATTAGACCGCAACTGGCTGGTAAAGCAATTTCTTGCCCGTCACATTGCCGATTTGAACCCATTCTAACAAGGCGGCCTTATTTTTCCTGGCTTGCAGCATGGCACCCATTAAGTCTAAAGCGGGTTGGCCCCATAAATAATCTAAATCAACACCAAAATCGGCATATTTTTGCATTTTTTCAGCCATTGTTCCATCTAACACCACATAATCATCAAGCCCTAAGCTTTGCAAAACCGCAATTTTACGGCCTAAGCCGACAACTTCTTTGGCGCCTAAATAACGGCTGATTTCAATAGCTAACCGGCCGGTATTGCTAGTAGCACCTAAAATAAGCACCTTTTTACCTTCAACGCCTTCTGCCAAACGTTATCTAATAGCAACCCATGAAGATAAGGCTGGATTCATGAACGCAGCCAAAGTTTTAACATCTATATCCTGCGGAATTTGCAGCATATGTCTGCTTGCAACCGGAGCATACTGGAAAAAAGAGCCGTACTTACCGCTGGCACCCACAAAATAATATAATTTTACCGTCTTCTGTCTGACCCACGCCATCGAAGCCGTCTACAAAACCCGTAGCATCTTTGGCTGAATAATGGCTGCCATTGGCCCGTGCACGTGTAACATTATCAATGCTAGCAGCTAAGACTTTCACTAATTGTTCACCTTCTTTAACTGTTGGCATTGGAATTTCTTTAATTTCCGGCACGGCCTTCATCGTCTCAAATACAGCAGCTTTCATTATTTTTTCATATCATCAAATCCTCACTTTTAGAATTATTACGGCAGTTTTTTATTACCCGTAATTTATTATTATACTGCGCCTCTTTTTTTCGCCAAGATATATTACCAGTAATTTTTATTTTCTTGCAAATAAGCACTAAGCTGTAAATTCCAGCTTAGTGCTTAATTAATCACGCAACCGTCCTTGGTCGATGACTTCTTGTTGAACTACCCCAACATCAAGGGTTTCGCCAAAATTAGCTGCTGTTGCTCTTTCAAAAGCCCGTTCTTATCTTATTTTGGCTTTTCGCCGCTCTTCTTTGACTTTCTCATCATGAGTCCTTTTCGTTAACATCATCATAACAATCAGTCCTTTCCAAGGCCTATTATAGCGCCAAGTAAATCGTTTTCATATATTTATAACGTATTTTGCCGTAAAATTTCGCGCTGATAAATTTTTTTACTTTTTTGTTTTTTTTTACTCACTTACCAACATATAGGCTTTATAATATTTAGCAAAGGAAGTGATTTTTTGAAAACCACCATTATAAAAATCCAGCATTTTATCGAAAAAAAAGCTAATTTACTTAAATATCTCTTTGTCCTCTCAATTTTAATTTTCGTCATCATCGAAGTTAGCCGGATGTTACGCGATACCGACTGGTCCAAGATTTCAAATGATATCACCAGTCGTTCGCCCTTAGAGCTGTTAATAATGCTCATTTTAGGTCTCATAGCTGTTTTGCCGATGATTAACTATGACTTTTTGATTACCGAATTTTTACCGGGAAAATATTCTAAACGGTACATTTTCAAAAGCGGCTGGATTGTCAATACCTTAACCAACATTGCCGGTTTTGGCGGCTTTTTAGGGGCTGCTTTGCGGGCCAACTTCTACGGTGAAAAAGCCTCTAAAAAAGAGGCCTTCTACGCTATCTCCAAAATTGCCCTCTTCTTATTATCGGGTCTTTCTATCTTAAGCTGGATAGCCTTGATCGACATTGTCGTCACGAAGCAGACAAACGGTTTGGGCCGACATGATATCTGGCTCTTGCTCGCCGGACTTTACTTTCCGGCCGTCCTTTTGGCTACCCGCTTTAAACAAAGCGAATTTTTCCAAGACCTCAAGGCTAATCAAATTATTCGCCTAATTGTCGGTTCAACTATGGAATGGGCCTTTGTCAGCCTTTTTTTCCTTTTAATCGGGTATTTTGTCAATATCAGCCTTAAGACATTAATCATTGTCTTTCCGATGTACATCATTGCTTCGGTTTTAGGGATTATCTCCATGATTCCCGGCGGTATCGGGTCTTTTGATGTCTTCATGCTGCTGCAGCTAATGGGACTGGGCATTCCTAAGGAAACAGTCTTGATTTGGCTTATTTATTTTAGACTCTTTTACTACCTGGTTCCGGCTGCCATTGGCATTTTCTTTATGCTCCATGACATGGGCGAAAAACTCAATAAATCATTAAATGGCATTCCGCAAGCTCTTGGATCCCGGATATCCCATGGACTGATTACCATTTTCCTGTATTTTTCAGGGATTTTTATGTTCTTAGAATCAGCCCTGCCGGAATTCACCATTAGAAACAGTATTTTAGCCAAACTCTACCCGCTGACTTTTCTTTTTATTCACCAGGCAACCAATATTCTATTTGCCTTTTCCCTATTAGGATTAGCCCGCGGAATCTTCTCCAGGGTCAAAAAGGCATATATCCCGACTTTGGTCTTTATCGTAATCGGCATTTTTAATACCATCTACAACACCATCTACACCGATTTAAACTGGTCGCTTTTGGTTTATTTATCCGTCGTTTTAATTCTGATGCTGTTTTCAAAAGATGCTTACTACAGAAAACAGCTCCAATATTCATGGGGAGCTTTATGGACAGATGCAGCCATCTTTGGCGGCGGTTTTGTTCTTTATTTCATAGTTGGCGCTGTCAATCGAACTAAGTTTTCGAGCCGCCACCACATTCCATCCCAATTTTTATTCCCTGATCAGGGTGTTTGGCTGGCGGGGCTTTTGGGCTTACTTTTTGCCGGATTAATTCTTGCAATTATTATTACGTATCTGACTCATGGCAAAGACCCCTTTAAAGATACTAAGCCAGATTTTTCTCGGGCCAAAGCCATTATCGCTAATTTCGGCGGCAACGAAACCAGCCACCTGGCCTTTTTAGGCGACAAGAAGCTCTTTTTCTACCAAAAAGACGGCAAAGATACCGTCTTTTTCATGTACAAAGCCACCATCAACAAATTGGTCATCATGGGCGAACCTGTTGGAAACAAGGATGACTTCGACTTAGCCATCCAAGACTTTTTGGACCAAGCCGACCTTTATGACTATGAACTAGTCTTTTATGAAGTCGGTGAAAAAATGACCATGCTTTTGCACGAATACGGCTTTGACTTTATTAAAATCGGTGAAGACGCCTGGCTGAAACTGGATCAATTCACTTTGTCCGGTAAAAAGCAAAAAGGTCAACGTGCCTTAATGAATAAATTTGAAAGAGAAGAATATCAATTTTCTATTATCGAACCGACGTTTTCAGCTGAAACTTTGGCAGAACTGCACAAAGTCTCAAACAGCTGGCTTGGCAGCCAACCCGAAAAAGGCTTTTCTTTGGGCTACTTTTCTAAAGACTACTTGAATCAAGCGCCCATTGCAATTGTCCGCTCAAAAGAAGGCCAGTTGGTCGCCTTTGCCACTTTGATGCCTACGGGAGGAAAAGATACCTTAACGATTGATTTGATGCGGCATGATAGAAAAGCGGCTCCATCGGGAATCATGGATGAAATCTTCATTAATTTATTCTGGTATGGCCAAAAAGAAGGTTATGATTCCTTTTATCTGGGAATGGCTCCACTGTCAAATGTCGGCAGCAGTAAATACAGCTTTTTAGGTGAAAAAATTGCCAACTTCATTTACGAATATGGCAACCGGCTGTATGCCTTCCAAGGATTGCGCAACTACAAAAACAAATATGCCACTTCCTGGCATCCAAAATACATTGCCTACCAAAAGAAGAGCTATCTAGCTTCAACGACCCTGCAGCTGGTCTTATTAATCAATCAGCGTGCTGACAGCAAAAAATCTGCTTTACGAATTCGCGATATTTTTTAATAAATTAAAAAGGACTTCCAACATTGGAAGTCCTTTTTTAGCTATTTATATATGCTTTTCTTTGAATTTCATACAATTCCCGGTAATCAGGATCATCTTGCATCAACTGTTCATGTGTGGCAAACCCATGTACCTGCCCATCTTTAAGATACAAAACCTTATCTGCCAAGTTTACTAAAGACATGCGGTGCGTAATAAAAAAGATGGTCTTATTGCGATTTTCATTCAAGAAAATCTCATAGATTTCCTGCTCGCTTCGAGCATCCAACGCAGCTGTCGGTTCATCAAGAATTTCGATGGGACGATCCATGTACAAATCTCGGGCTAACGCGACTTTTTGCCATTGACCGCCTGACAAATCCACTCCGCCTTGAAATTCTTTTGATAAAATCGTTTGCAACGTCACACCATCATTTTTAAATTTATCATATAAACCAACTTTTCTTAAAATTTCTTTCAAATCGCGCTTTTTTTCATTCATCGCAGTCAGATTATCTTGCAAGCTCAGCTTAAAGCGGCTGAAATCCTGGAAAACAGCTGAAAAATGCTGCCGATAATCTTCAATATCATAAGATTTAATATCTGTTTTATCCCACATTATACTGCCTTGATTACAGTCATAAAAGCGTAAGAGCAGTTTAACCAAAGTCGTTTTGCCTGAACCATTTTCACCAACAATCGCAATTTTTTCACCATTTTTAACCGTGAAACTAACATTATGCAAGACTTCATGATTAGAAAAAGGATAGGTAAAACTTAAATTTTTGACAGCCAACTGCTCAAAAGTATCCGTAAAAAGCTGTTTTCCGTCCTTTTTAGTCTCATGATAATCCATAAAATCATAGTATTTTTCAATCCATAATAACGAATCATAAAGTAGACTGGCATCTTCAACCAACCTAGTCATGCTGTCAGTAATGTATGCAACTACTGAGATATACATCAGCAAGCTGCCAATCGCTAAGCTTGCATTTTGCACTTGGACAATAAACCAATAAAAACCATACGATGTCGTTAAAATGACTAGCGTTAAAAAGAAGGTTGCCGTCCACATCTGTTTTTTACGGACTGAATTAACCGTCTTTTGCGTCTGATTGAATAAATTGGTATAGCGGAAAATGACCGCCTTAAACATTGAAAATAAGCGTACTTCTTTAGCATCTTGACGATCAAGTAAAAGGCTGCTCAAATAATCTAATTTCCGGGCATTTTTACTACGGGTAACCATCGTCTCAAAAGCTGCCTGTTGAATTTTGTAATATACTAAGGTCTGTGGAACTAAAACAGTCAACAAGACCAACGTCAAAAAAATATTATAACTGCCAAGCAAAATAAACATTCCGAGTAAAATCAATAATTGTTGCAAAATTGACATGCCAAACACAATCAAATTGACCGGCCGCCAACTAGCATCACTTTGTAACATCTTTAAATTATCAAAATATTCGCTATCATCAAATAATTCTAAAAATTTAAGCTCCCGCGACTTTTTCATCAAGGAAATGTTAACAAAACCTGTCAACTTATCAGTCAACACCCCCTGAATATTGGTCCGTACTGCCGGCAAAAGCTGAATTAAGAAAGTTGCAATCACCCAAATGATAAAGGCCGTCATAAATCCCTGATTCCTGCTTAATCGATTAACGATTTCCTGGCTGGCCTGTACCGAAGCCAAAGGAACAAAAGCTTCCAGCGGTGTCAAAATTATAATCACCAACGTAACCGCTTTGGCCGCCTTAAAGAACAGGCTATATGTTTTAAACAGATATTTTAAATACTTTTTCACGTTTTCCACAAAAATCACTCCCAGTTTTCTGGGAAGATATACTGTTCATGAAGTTTAGCCAACTCCTTGTTTGTCAGTTTTCTTTTTGAGACTATCCTGTAGCGTTCACGCATACTTTTATTTTTATCAAATTTAACTAAAAATTCAGTATATTCAGGCATTTTGAAAATTTCAAATTTTCGTCCTGATTCATCATATTCATAAACAGATAAACTCTTCCCTAATGTAACATATTTATCTAGTCCGTCACCTTCAGTTCTCACCAAAAAATTGCCTGTAGTTGAATTCCAACAACTTGTCCGATATTTTCCACTAGAAATAACAGCAACATCACCATAATAAACGGGCTTTATCCCTTCAACTGTATGTTCAAAGCTAATTTCACTTTGTTCCATTAATCTATAGGTATATCCATTTAAATTTTTTATTTCAATTCTACTATCGTTAGAATTAATAATACCCTCCGTTGAAATAACCATTCCTTTATTCAGAAAAATGCTTTTTTCTTTACTAAAATCAATAAATACGGCTGAATCTTGTTTGGAAACATAGGTTACAATATATGGAACATCAATTTTAAACTCGCAAATTTTTTGTAAACTAGCTTCGTGACTACCAATTGCTGAACCATCAAGATATTTTACTCTCATAACAATAACCTCCTCCATTAATTGGCTATCATTATATTTTAGAATTAATTTTATTTTAGCTACTTTCTCATATAATTTAAATCTTGTTTTTCCTTAAAAGCTTCAAAATAATTACGGTATACTTTATATATCCAGTATTCATCCAAAAATTCAATGACCTTTAAAGCTTTTTTTACCATTCTTTCGCCACGCTTTTTTCGCGCTATTCTATAAAAGTAAAGCCCTTCAAAATAATTGAGCTTGGTACGTTCGTAGTATTGGCTACTTTGAATTTCATTGTGCAAAATATCCAAATACTTTCCACAATAAAGTAAATTTTCACTTTCAAGTTCACCTATTACTGCGTTAAACAGCATCTTCAGGATAATGTCTTTATTTTCAACAGGTATTTTTCCATCATGATATACACGTTTAATTAAAAAAAATTTCTGTTCATTACTAAAAAATATGATTGCTAGTGAAAGCAGCTTTATTTCATAATTGCCAATATCTGCTACGGTCCAAAGATAATCAATCAGTTCGCTAACAATCCTTTTATCAACTGGCTCATGCAAAATTCTATTTTGCGCTAATTTTAGTAGCATAATATTATGCTTATGCCTGATATTTCCATCTAATTTAAATGTTTCGGCTTCTTCTAAAAACAATTCATTAACTTTATTTAAATTCCCATTTTTGACAGCTTCATCGTACTTTTCAATAAAACAATCTTGGTTATCAAACGTATAAAACTCTTCGCAAAGACATCTCAATTCGCCGTATGACATATTCAATCTATCAATAATCTTTAAGAACTTGCTGATGGTCAATTCACTTTTGCCATTTTCAAATTTAGAAAATTGCTGGACTGAGACAATATTTTTCACTAAATCCTTGATTTTAATCCCCTTCGCCAAACGTATCTGCTTAACTTTTTGCCCTATTTTCATAAACTTCCCCCAATTTAAACAATATGAGAATACGCCCTTTTTAAATTAAAAAAATAACATTTAGATTAATTACGTCCACATTTTAGCATAGTCTTGCCAACGATGCAAAAGCTTCGGCTACATATTGCATATTGCTTTTTTTTCTAGCCAAAACGCGTAAAATATTAAATAGAGAACGTTTTGAAAGAAGATGGTTTTATGCTCAAAAAAATTTTATTAACGCTTTTCATCATCTTAATTTTGGCTGTTTTGATCCAACTTTTCCTCATAACCGGTACAAAAGGCCAAGCATTGCAAAAAGACAATTTGCGTAGCGATGTCAAATACAGTCCAACACCTACACTTCTCATTCCCGGCTGGGCGGGAAACGCCTTAACCTATGCCAAATTAATTCATTATTATCAAAAAGAAAATATTGCTCAAAAAACGATGACCGTCCATGTATCCCCTACTGGAAAAATTCATGTTTCAGGTACTGTTGCCGGCAAAAAAAATGCGCTGATACAGGTTATCTTTGACTGGAATTACACTAAAAACTACCTGCCTCAAGTTACTTGGCTGACTAATATAATGAAAGTTTTACATCATCAATATGGAGTCACCAAATTGAATGTCGTGGCCCATTCTTGGGGGGGAACGGCGTGGATTCATGCCGTCGCCAATTCCCGCTACATCCAAAAAAACATAACTTTTAACAAGGTCATCTTGCTTGGAGTCCCCATTAATGAATCTTTCTCCAATAAAATATCTTTTTTAGAAGCTTTAAAGAAAAAGACCACCGACAAAAATTATTTTCGTTTAGTTAAGAAGTTAAAAAAGTTTGATCCGCAAAAAATGATTCACTTTTATAATATTATGGGAACTAAATCAGACGTAAAGGCCTCAGATGGATCTGTTCCTCATGTACAATCTGAATTTTTAAAAACGGTTCTCAAAGACGATTGGTCCACCTATCACCAAGTTATCTATCAAAACACCACCCATTCCGGCTTGCATGAGAGCAAAAAAGTGTTGAATAAATTAGCCTCCGTTTTGTGGGAATAATTTATCCGTCGTAAAACTTAGTAGTTTACGCTAGCCAAATAGTGCTAACTAATTTCAAATGCTTGCCACAAGTTTCTAATAAAGCTTTTAATAGCGCTTATTTTGGGAAACCAAATCGCATCCCCCTTTCTTTTACATAAAAATAAAGACTAGACCTACAACACGTAGTCGTAGGTCTAGTCTTTTAATTTAAATAGCGCAAGTCCGTCTTAGACTTGCGCTATTTGCCTAAATTTATCAGCTTTTTTGCCTTGAATTTTATTTAATTTTGCTTATGCCAACGTTTTTGCAACAATTTGACGACCATCTTAGGCTGGCGCTCTCTCGTAAAGACCCCTTTATTATTTCCCATAACCCTGATTAATGACGGAGATGTCTTAAAATCAGCAAAGTTCCACAATTGTTCGCCAACTACATAATCATATTTATCAAAAACTTGGAAATTAGCCTCATAATAATCCCACTGATATTCTTCTGAATAGGGTTCATGATACAGGGAATGCTTGCCATAAATTGTGTCTGCCCCAAATTCAGTGAAAATAATCGGCTTATTAGGATAAAGTTCATGCCAACCTTCAATGTCTTGGGCTAAATCCTGTTTAGCTTTGGTTAAATCATCATTATCAACATACCAGCCATAGTAACGGTTAAGGCATAAAACATCGCACAGGGAGCTGACCTTATCAAGCTGATATCCTGACATAGAAATATTGACCACTGTTAAAGGCCGATCATCTAAGGTTCGCATATACTCAAACAAAGGCTTAAAATACTCATAAGCCCCTTCCTGCTGGCCAGCTGGTTCATTTGCCAACGACCACATCACTACACTCGGGTGATTTTTATCCCGCTCAACCAGCTCTTTTAATGCCTGTTTATGGGCCTTTCCTGTTTGTAAAACCTGCCAAGTAGAGCTGTCCGTTTGGCTGATACCCGTATTAACACTAAAATCATTATACAATCCTACGGCTGCTACTTCATCAATCACTAAAAAGCCGCGTTTATCTGCTAGCATCATTTCTTCTTCTGAATAAGGATAGTGTGATGTTCTAAAAGAATTGGCACCTAAATTTTTCATAATGTTAAAATCCAAATTGGTCAAAGCTAGATTCTCACCCCGGCCACTGGCAATAAAATCTTCATGCCGGCCAAAGCCTTTAAAATAGACGGGTTTATCATTTAGATAAAATTGGCCATCTTCCACTTTGATTGTCCGTAAGCCAAATTCCTGTCGATAAGTATCTAACAGTTGGCCTTTTTGATAAACCTTAATTTCAGCAGCATATAAATGCGCATCCATCACATTCCAGCGTTTGGGCTTATCAATCATAAAACTCCCGCCTAAACTGCTTTGTCCAAGCAACACTTCATCTTCATCGAAGTAGGTAATCATGGCTTGGTCATAAGGCCCAACAATTTCAGCACTTGGTGTAACAACTGCCTGTTCACCTGTCAGCTGGTAATTGATGTCAAATGTATCAATGTAGGTAAAATTAGTCGTATACAATACAACCGGCCGATGAATACCGCTATAATTATAAAAATCAAACCGTGGTTCCAAATGGTTTGTCTTTTCATCGTAAGCAGCTGAAGGTAAAGTTGTATTGTCTAAAATATTTGAAACCGCCACTTTTAAATCATTAATGCCAACTTGAACATAATCATTAATGGTAAATTCAAAAGGCGTAAAGCCACCTACATGCTGGTCGACAAACTGACCATTAATGTATACTTTAGCTTGATGCGTTACTGCACCAAAACGCAACACCAGCCTTTTTTGCAAAGTTTCCGGTTGAACAGCAAAGTTTCTTTCATACCACACCGTACCCACATAGTCGCTTAGTTGCTTATCCAAAGTTTGATCGTTAAAAGAAGCCGGAACTGCCATCAGCTGCGCATGTGTTAGTGGCTTTTTTAAATCTACCTGAGAGGTATTAGAAAACTTCCACATTCCATCTAGTTTGCTGGTCATTCTTATTTCATTTGCTTGCGGATATAACATGTTATCGCCTCAATCTTAAACGTTTTCATGATTATTGTAGCACTTTCTTTTTACGTTCATAAGTAATTTTAAATGTAACTACCAAAAAATCAGCCTCTAACTTTAGAGACTGATTTTTCATGTATTCGTTGCTACTGAGATTTTAGGCTAAAATCAAGAGGTAATCATCAGCCAAATCCAGCTTCTTTGCAAGTTTGTCAGCAACTTCTGGAAAGTAAATCCGCCTATTTTCAAGATTGACCGCCTTAACTTGGCTGAAGTCAAAGTCTAAGTCAGACAGGTCAACATCTCTTGCGGCAGGAACATAGACTAATGTCTTATTTTGTCCCTTTAGCGCCTTTAAACCATCAAGTTCAACCGGTTGGGGATTGATTAAATCTTTCGTTTTTTCCTTTATATAGGCAATATCCATAGCACCAGAGAAATTCAGAGCATCATGGAAATCGGCCGGGTATGGGTAGCCGGGCGGGAAAGTCTCGCCACTGTTGTGCCAAGACCAAATCCCATGAGCACCATAGGTTACCCCGCCAAAGGCTCCGGCAAGCACGGCCTGCCAAGATGACTTGCGGACATCTTTTGCACTATATCTTTCATCCATTTCCCGGGAAAATTTCGGCATGAATTCATAACAGACTTCTGTATCAACCATTGGTTTATTAAAACCTTTTTTAAGCATTTCTTTAGGAATTGAATAGGAAGTCTGCTGGCCGTCTCTGCCGTGGCCTGATTGATAGGAGAAGAAGTCAAGTTTTTCCAACAAATCCGGGTAAACGTCAGTGTGTTCACCGGCAATATGCGCTGATACCAAGGCTTCTGCGTCATTTGCCTTTACAACATCATAGGCTGTCAGGTAGTAATCTTTGGCCTTTGATTCTTCAGGAAAGTCGGTATCACCACTGATAAAGTAGATTGGGTGGTACTTCTTAAAACGCTTGACCGCCATTTCCACATAGCCGGCCACATTTTCATAAGGCATGAGATTAGTTGCTTGGGCCATCCCATGTACCCAGGTATCAGGGATATAGTTGCACCACAAAAGAATGAGGCCGGGTGTCAGGTCATATTCTTCCATGACTTTCAGCATTTCTTCAGCATGGTTGAAATATTCCTCATTTGGTTTGGAGTAATCATAGACTCTAGTACCGTCATTACTTACCAGCTCAAAAGGTTCCCAAACCTTGCCGTCTGAAATAGTGCTGGCGTCCCATTGTCTTAAGACGTTAATTTGAATAACATTGTATCCTTGTGCTTTTCTTTTTTTCAGGTAATGACGCCAATCATTCATGGAAATATTGGTAAAGGCAGACCAACAAGTGTCGGCCAAATAAAAGAATGTTTTGCCGTCTTTTTCAAATCTTCTATTATTTACTTTCAACATCGGCATTTACCTCCCTTTTTACTTTCGTTACTGTCAGTTTGGCATTGCCATAAGCAAAAAGGCCTTCGATATCACCGGTGTTTAAAGCGGCTAAAGCTTCATTTGATAAGTTGATAGCTGCCATTTCAAAGGACACCTTTTGCTCTTTAGCATAGGCAGTAAAAGTCTTCGTTGCTGCCGAATTGATTAATTCCAGTTTTTCAGGTAGGCTTGTCAAATGACCCACTTTTTGGTTAACCACAACATCCGCGACTTGTTGGAGGCGATAGAGGTCATAGCCTTGTTCTGTTTTCTTTAAGATAAGTCCGGCATAGTGGTCAACATTAATGAGGGAAACAATCCCGGCGGCTCCTTCCTTAAGGTCCGTTTCTTCAGATACTTCTACCGTCAATACTTCTTCATGGTCTGCTTGTCTTAAACCAACAAACGATGGCGTACCAAGTTCTGAGAGCTTCTTTTCTTGACCATACAATTCAAGCAGACCGTCTTTGACCTGCAGCTTGTCTTTTAAACTGTCACGCAATGTCAGCCAGTCATTTTTCAACCCGTCCTTGAAGTCATCTTCAAAGTCTGCTGAAGCCTGGACCCCGATAGTCTTGGCATGTTCTGGGAAGTCTGTCAGGTCCACTTCCTTTTCAGGCACACCCTTGTAGATTTTAGGCCAAATACCCGACCAGTCAACCGGATAAAGCAGGGTTTCCCGGCCGATATTGGTGATTTGGCTGAAGCCGACATTGGCGGGTCTAGTGCCTAAGCAGACCAGCCACCAGTTGCCATTAACATCTTGAAACAAGTCGGAGTGCCCGATGTTTTGTAAGGGCTGTTCGGCCCGGTCACGGTTGGTGAATAAGGGGTTGACACCGACTTCGTTTTCGTATGGTCCCCATAATTCTTTAGACCGGAACATGGTAACCATGTGGCCTTGACCGGTTCCGCCTTCTGCAGTCAATAAATAATAGTATCCCTTTTGCTTTAAGATGTGAGGACCTTCAACGTCGCGTCCACCGGTCCCAAAGGCGATGACTTCCGGTCCACGCAGGATTTTGCCATCTTCCAGGTTAATTTCTACCTGCTGGATTGCTTTGGTTCCCTTGTCATCGATGTAGCCGGTAAACTGCAGGTAGGTTCTCCCATCTTCAAAGTACAAGTCCGGGTCAATCCCCATGACGTTAACTTCCACTCGATCGTTTTCCCAGATAATCGCTGACTTGTCTTCATTGAAAGTCCCGCGGATGATAAAGGTCTTGAATTCGGCAAAGTTAGTGGTTACCACATAAAAATGCCCTTCATAATGTCTGATGCAAACAGCAAAGATACCTTCGTTTGACTTAGAGGTTCTAAGATCCGCCTGCTTAGGACTTTTAGCAATACCGGGCATTCTTTCCCAATTAACCAAATCTTTACTCTTTGATAAAGCTATTCCTGGATAATATTCAAAAGTTGAATTAACTAGATAGTAGGTATCGTCCACTAAAACAATACTTGGATCAGGATACATCCCATGTAAAATTGGATTTTGATATTTCATAAAATTACCCCTTTACAGGATGGTTAGCAGCATCTTCTTGTTCTTCTGACGCATTTTCATTTTGCAATAAATTACCAGATTCAACCTTCTTTTCAAAGCCAGTTACAAACAAGATAATCGCTACAACTAAAGCTAAAGCACCGGCAAAAATAAATGATGGTGCACCGGCTGGAACATGTAACCAGCTGATAAGTTTAGGAGCAATTGCAGAACTTAAACTATTGATGAAGACAAAAATCGACATAACAACGGGTACTTGTTTTGGTGAGCAAAGCATTGATAACATGAATGTTGCAGTTGGCATAATTGTAACCATAGTAATAGCTGAGAAAGCTGCTGCAATACCTAAAGCGATTACATTATTGAAGAAATAGGTCAAAGCTAAAGTAATAACTAAGAATAAGAAACCAAAGGCCAAGGTATTAGGCTTAGTTGCCTTGCGCAAATATTTGAAACCAAGACCAGCAAAAATACCGACAAAAGTACCAAATGAATTGATAGCCCCTGTCATGGCTGTCCCACCTAGATGCTTAGCAGCAATAATGATAGAAAGGTTAGCAGCATAAGCCGTATAAGCAACACCTAAAACAAAGACAGCTAAATAAATCCAATAAACATATGGGTTCATCCCTTTGATAATTGACCAAGTGGATTCTTTTTGGCCATTATCACTATTCGTTGTAACATTTTCAACTTTGTCGTTTGGCAAGCAGAACAATACTAATAAGAAGACAATAATCCCTAAAGCAAAGACCCAGTACAAATGACGCCAGTTTTGTGCGCCTAAGACCCCGCCTAAAGCAGTAAGTACCATGGATCCAAGAGAAGTCATCCCCGTACTAATTCCCATCATAGAAGAACGATCTTCACCGTCAAAGTTAGCGGTTAAAATCATTGGATTTAATGTTGAAATAAAACCAACACCCATCCCCAAGATGACAGAGCAAGCCAGCAGACCAATAATTGAGCTATTCCAAACAGCAGGAATTACCCCACCGGCTGTAACTAAGGCAATACCCAATAGAACCAAATTCTTTTTGGAAACATGCAAAGCCATTTGGCCAGCGATTAAAGTGATAATTAAAGATCCAAGTCCTGGCAAGGTAGATAATAATTGCACTGTTGAAATAGGTGTATTAGGAAATGATTTTGAAATGGCCGCAATCGCAGCCCCTGCTACTGAACCTGACATTGCTAGTGTCGCCATACTTACGGCACCGATTCTTGTTTTCATTTTATCCATATAATTTCAATCCTTTCTTGCATAACGCTTTTGTTTACATTTATATTATATGTTTCATAAACCGCTTTCACCATATTCAAATGTTACACTATTTATGTTCATTTCACAGATATGGTCATTTAACTACAATACGATAAAGCTGCTTTGCTGCTTTTTTAACAATAATTAAAGCCTTACCATTAAAGAGTTTGACTTGTTTTAGACTATATGGGCTAATATCAGCTGGGTCGCCATTTCCTATACCAACTATTTTCCCACCGTATATTTCAAATGAAATCTCTCTATTTTCACAAGGCACTGCCACTCCAGCTTGATCTAAAGCCTGGACTGCAACTAAGTCATAGACTTGGCCCTCATATATCGTGTTCAGTTCCAAACTAGCTGTTTTGCCAGCAGTCTGTTTCACATCAGCCGCCGTTTCTTTGCCAAAAGAATCGTAGGCTTTAACTTCTAAAGTACCTTTTGCATATTCTACATCCCAATCAGCCGTGCAGTCGCTTAATACCTTTTTGCCTAAGCTTTGGCCGTTTAAGAAGAGTTCTGCACTAGCTTGATTAGAGAAAGCACGCACTTTGGTCTTGCCGTCTTCAATTTCCAAACCTTCAGCATTCCAGTGAGGCATCAGGTGGACAAAGGCATCCTTCGTCCAGTGGGCCTTATAGTAGTAGTAATAGTCCTTAGGAAAGCCGCACAAGTCGACAATTCCGAATTGTGAACTAATCCCCGGCCAGGAGAACGGTGAAGGTTCGCCAAAGTAATCAAATCCGGTCCACAAGAAGACTCCGCCCATGTATTTGTGGCTGTCAAGATAGGCTAAAACCTGTTCTGGCCGCGCTGTGCCGCCTACCCCTGGGTCACCCGGATTTCTCTTGCCGGGAAGAACCATGGAATACATTGAACCAAAATTGTTACATTGGCACTTATCACCGTCATCCTTATAAATTCCTCGCGTTGAAAAGTATGAAGCATTTTCAGTACTCATCATTGGAAGATCAGGGTGGCTTTCTTTAATCAAGTCGGCACCAGACCCCATAACGCCGGCTTCAGGGTAGTTAATCCCTAAGATATCAAAATTCTTAAGGTAATCGTCATCCACGAAACCTTCTGGACTGAGCAATTCAGCTGAAATAATCAAGTGTTCAAAGTCGTTTTTCTTAACAACTTTGGCCAATTCAGCCATTGTACGCTTGCCAAAATCAGTGTTGCCGGTTAATTCTTCGTTACCCAATGACCAAAAGGCAATCGAAGCATTCATCCTCGTCTTTTTAACCATCTTTTCCAAATCATTCAAGCGCCAAGGTGTAGCTTCGGGCAGGCGATTTTCATTAATAACAATAACACCTAAACGGTCGCAGGCATCCAAGAGTTCCTTGGCAGCAAAATTGTGGGAAGACCTCCAGGCATTAACCCCCATCTGCTTCATCATCTTGACCTTGAAGTCTAAAATATCTTGGTTTAAGGCTACCCCTACGCCAGCAAAGTCTTGATGTTCGCAGATTCCATGAAGTTCATAGGCTTTACCGTTCAAATAAAAGCCGGTTTGGTCATACTTGAAGGTCCGAATCCCAAAGCTCTTTTCCAGCTTATCTTCATTTGTTTCAAGTTTTGCGGTATAAAGCTTGGGATTTTCTGGAGACCATAATTCTGGATTTTCAACTTCCAAGTCTTCTTGGTAAAAAGTCTTGCCTAAAGCGGGCACATCTAAGCTGATGGTCTTTTTAATTCCAGCAACCTGATACGTTACTTCTGCTTTTTTAGCTGCAAAAGTTTCATTTTCCAGCGTGAATTCCAAACCTAAGCTAGCCTGGCCATCTTTTGCACCCTTAGTGTAAACATAGAGATCATCTTCATTAAAGTGGACCTTAGGCAAAACTTTAAGTGAAACATTCTTGTAAATACCGGCACCATCGTACCACCAGCCTTCAGAGCCGCGAGTTGTATCGGCCTTAACCAAAAGCGTATTTTCCTGGTCGCCGAAATAAACCAGGCCCGAAACATCAAATTCGAATTCAGTGTAGCCGCTGTTATTGTGGCCTAGATATGCCCCGTTCAGCCAAACATCGGCCATCCGCGAAACCCCTTCAAAATCCAAGACTAATTTCTTATCCTTAAAATCTTCACTAAGTCCAAAACGCTTGCGGTAATAGCCTACATCGTCAGGTTTTGATCCTTCCATCAAATTTTGCGGGTTGTTTTCGTAAGGAATTTCTACTTTCCAGTCATGGGGCAAGTCGATTTTTCGCCAAGAATTGTCCAGACTGCTTTCAAGATCAGTGTTGCATAAATTGCGTAAGCCGACCTCTTCATCGCCTTGAGCAATTAATTTTAAAAAATGAACTCCGCCCGGGCTGACTTCTAGGCGGCTTTGCTTTTCAGCTGGAAGGGCAGCGGTTAAGCCCCCGAAAGCATAGGCTTTTTTAGCAATTTCATGCGGCGGAAGTTTTAATTCTCCCAAATGAAAAAGCCAATTATGATTTAAATTGATTTTTGTTCGCATTGTTTTTTCCTCTCAATTCATCTTATATTTACATTTATATAATATAAAATTTCAAATTGTGCTATAATGCAATTTAGCGACTAGCATTAGAGAAAGCGGTGTCAAAAATCGACTAAGGAGTTTTGCAGATGAATTCATATCTTGAGAATAATTTTAAAAAATTAGAAATTAAAACAGCCGGCAGCGATTATCCCAGCATCCAAAATAACGCTGATATCGCTATGTTTATGAAAAAATCATTCAATGGTGAAATTCTTTACACAAATATACAAAATGAAAGAATTAAATATTTTGTCGGTGCCAATAATAATCAGCCGCATCAAAATACAGCTTTTGAACTTTTTTATGTTATACAAGGCACCATGATAAAAATTATTGAAAACAAAAAATACATCTTCCACGCAGGTGAAGGATGTATTATTAACCGTCGCATCACACACAGTGATACGGTTCAAAATGGTTTTGTAATGATTCTAAATTTTACAGAAGCTTTATTTAAACAAATTACCCGTGATTTAACTGAAGATACCTTGTCAGGTCCTATCTTTACCTTTTTGCGCAATAGCTGCACTGATACTGGTGCTTGGAAAAAAATTTTCTTAGCATTTCACCCTACGCTCCCAATTATCGATTCTCGCTTTAAAACTATTTTAGACTCTTTGCAAATTGAATTGGCTAGCACCAACCTTGGGGCTGCCTACTTTAGACAAGGCCTTTTATTACGCCTTTTGGCTATCTTAGAAAATCATCATGCCTTTAAGTTAAAGCAAGTCTATATCAATTCTAACAAAGAAAATTATCTGATTAATCAGATGCTTTCCTTTATTGAAAAAAACTATGGGGCTATTTCCCGCAAAGAAGTCAGTGCTTTTTTGCATTATAATGACGAATACTTAAATCGCCTTTTAAAAAAGCATTGCGGTAAAACAATTAATGCATATGCCAGAGAAATCCGCCTTGATCGTGCTAAAGAATTGCTGCTGACAACCAAGCTTTCTATCGCTGAAATTGCCCAATTATTGCATTTTTCCTCTGAAAATTATTTCTATCATTTCTTTGCTAAAGAAGCACATTGTTCTCCCAATCAGTTTCGCCAAAAGTATCCTAAAGATTAGCCATCTTTTGGCGGTATATTTTGGGTGAACAGCCTAAAACTTTTTTGAAAACTTTGTAGAAATAAGATGGATTTTCATAACCAACTTTAGCTGCAATTTTTTCAATCGCTACCGTGGTATTAACCAAACATTCAGCCGCCACATTGACCCTTTGCAAATGCACCAGCTTAATGAAAGTTAAGCCGGTGTTTTTTTTCAGCGAATTTGACAGGTAGTTGGGATTGAAGCCGAAGTGTTTAGCCATCTCATCTAAGGTAATATTTTGGTAGTTCTTTTCTATATATAAAAGCAACCCCAAGATATCCACCCCGTTATTGATATTGCCTGACTTAACCTTAAAGTCTTCTTTGTAAGCCTGCCGAATAAGGCGCGAAAAAAGACTTAACAAATCAAAACGAATAATTTGATTAGCTTGAACTTCATTTTTATAGTACTCATCGATAATATCATAGACTATTTGGATGATTTTATGATTATGATTAACAGAAAAAAGACAATATTTGCTGCCTAACTCCCTGCTGTCGCTCAAAAGAGCAAAAAGCATGCTGGAAATTGACTGGCTGGTTCCTGTATGCAACATGAAATTTAAATCGTTCAATGAAAATGCGGTTTTTTTCAAAGCAATATTGACCACAATCGCACCCGCCACCGTTTCTTTAACACGGTGTACGACCCCATTACCAATTAAAATAATATTTTCTTGGGAAATCTCAACTTCTTTACCATCAATAATAACCGTACAAGATCCTAAAAGTGGAATGATCATTTCCGCATAGTTATGCTGATGATAAGGAATAAAAGAGTTATTGGGCTGAATTGACAATGAAATAGACTGGGGTGTGACTTCCAAGCTATCATTTAAGGTTGAATAAAATTTATATACGGGCTGATCTTCTATATAGCCGAACAGATCCGCATTGAAAGTATTTTTTAGTTTTGACCAGTCTTTAGGATCACTATTTTTGCGTAATATTTCAAGTATTTCTGGATTCATTTTATTACCTCTTTTTTAAATCTGTGAAATGAACACATTTTTTATCTGTTTTAAATATAGCACAAATTTGGGAAATTGCTATAATGAAAACGTAAACAAATTATTTGGAGGTTTTTAAATACTATGGTTGATTTAAAGAAAAAACCTTACTTCTTAAATGATGAACAGGTTAAATACGTTGAAAATAAAGTAAAAGAAATGTCCACTGAAGATAAAATCGGACAATTATTCTTCGTTATCGGACAAGACGAAGACCAGGTAAACTTAAAGGAATTTGCTCAAAAATACCGTCCTGGCGGTATCATGTACCGTCCAGATGCTGCCCAAAAGATTAAGCGCGAAATTTCAGAAATCCAAGCAAACAGCGAAATCCCAGCCTTTGTTGCAGCTAACCTTGAAGCCGGCGGCAATGGAATTATCTTTGAAGGTACCCGCTTAGGAACACCAATGGAAATGGCTGCTTCAAATGACATCAAGTCAGCCTACGAATTAGGGAACGTTGCCGGTTACGAAGCCAACCAAGTCGGCGCAAACATGTCATTTGCCCCAATCGTTGACATCGACAACAACTTCAAGAACCCCATCATGAACGTTCGGACTTTCGGGTCTGACAAAGACAAGGTCTTGAAAATGTCACAAGCACAAGCTAAAGGTTTAGCAAAAAACCACGTGATTCCGGTTATCAAGCACTACCCTGGCGACGGGGTCGATGACCGTGATCAGCACTTATTATCCTCCGTCAACTCCCTTTCAGCTGACGAATGGATGGAATCATACGGACAAATCTACCGTCAATTAATCGAAGACGGTATTCCATCAGTTATGATTGCCCACATCATGCAGCCAGCTTGGGAACGCCGCTTATCCCCTGGTATCGCCGACAAGGACTTACGCCCTGCCTCATCATCCAAGCTTTTGATTGACGGCCTCTTGCGTGACGTCTTGAACTTCAACGGTTTGGCTATCACAGATGCTACTCCAATGATTGGTTACAACGCAGCCCTGCCTCGTGAAGAACTCCTGCCAGCTACTATCAATGCCGGTATCGACATGATTTTATTCAACAAAAACATCGACGAAGACTACGAATTCATCCGCAAGGCTGTCGCTAACGGCACTATTTCTGCCGCACGCTTGGACGAAGCCGTAACCCGGATTTTAGGAACTAAATTAGCCCAAGGTGTCATGGACACAAACGAAAACTTATTAAACGGCGTCCCTGAGGTCCTTGATTTGAAGAGTGCAGAACACGAAGCCATTGCCGACCAAATCGCAAAGAAGGCCGTAACTTTGGTTAAGGACCGCGACAAGCTCCTTCCTATCACTCCTGAAAAGTACCCCCGTGTCCGCCTCTATGTTTTAGGCGACTCAGACGACGGCGGTTTCAAGGAAGGCGGACAGGTTGCCGGCGAATTCAAGCAGCGTCTTGAAGCTGAAGGATTTGAAGTTAATGTCTTTGACAAGAAGCGTTTAGACTTCCACGAAGTCTTTGAAGAAGGTGTCGCAGACGTCAAAGACAAATTTGACCTGGCCTTATACGTTGCCAACGTTGAAACTGCAAGCAACCAGACTACTACCCGGCTTGACTGGATTCACTTGATGGCAGCCGATGCCCCTTGGTTCATGAAGTCAATTCCGACAGTCTTTGTTTCAACTGCCAACCCATACCACCTCTACGACATTCCTAATGTTTCAACATTCATCAATGCCTACACTGGTAACCGGGCAAGCATCGATGCCGTGATGCGCAAGGTAACCGGCAAAGAAGACTTCGAAGGGGTAAGCCCTGTCGACCCATTCTGTGGCCGCTTCGAAACCCGCTTGTAAAAAGCAGCCTAGGTCGAAAAATCCTAGGCTCTTTTTATGAGAAAGTCGATTTCTCAACGTGAAAACGCTTCATTAAATGATAAAATTTAAATGAAGATAAAAATATTGGAGGAACAATAATGCAAGTATCAAAAGTTTACGTTAACCACATGGAAAACCCGCTTGGCTTTGAATTAGAAGATTTGCGGATTGAATTTACCGTTGAAGCAGACTCCTACTCAAAGGCTCAAAAACAATTAGTTATTAAAAAAGACGAAAAAGAAGTTTACAACTCAGGTTTAGTCGACTACGACAACAACTTCTTTACCCCAGATTTAGCCTTAGAAGCACGCAGCCGCTATGACGTTGAAGTTACCATCAAAACTGACAGCGAAGAAGCCAAGGGTTCTGCCTTCTTTGAAACAGGGAAGATGGATGAAGCCTACACAGGAAAGTGGATTGGCAACAAGGACAAAGACATCCAAAACACCCTCTTCAAAAAAGACTTATCCTTTGACAAGGAAGTTAAGAAGGCCCGCCTTTACGCTACCGGCTTAGGTCTGTACGAAGCTTATATTGACGGGAAAAAAGTCGGCGATGAATTCTTAGCCCCAGGCTCAACCGACTACACCAAGTGGGTTCAAGTCCAAACCTACGACGTCACAGACGCCTTGACTTCAGGCAGCCACGAATTGACCTTCTCCTTGGCTGATGGCTGGTACAAAGGCAACATGGGCTTTGACGGCGGCAAGAGCGAAATCTACGGCGACTGGCAAAGAATGCTGGCTGAATTGCACGTGGAATTTGCTGACGGAACAAAAGAAGTGGTAAATTCAGACGAATCATGGCTGACAACTTCAGGCAAAATAACCAAATCTTCTATTTACTATGGCGAAGACTTAGATGCTACAATCGTTCCTTCCAACTGGGAAAATTCCCAGGTCTTAGATTTCTCCTATGACGTTTTATGCGACCGTTTGAGCATCCCTGTTCGTGTCGACAGCCGTTTAAATGTTAAAGAAGTCATCACTACTCCTAAGGGTGAAACAGTCCTTGACTTCGGTCAAAACCAGGCCGGCTGGTTAGAATTCTATAACCGCCTGCCAAAGGGCAAGACTATCACCTTTGAAATGGGTGAAATTCTCCAAGAAGGCAACTTCTACCGGGAAAACCTGCGTGAAGCCCGCGCTGCCTTCAAGTTCACTTCTGACGGAAAAGAAGGCTGGGTCCGCCCACACTTCACTTACTTCGGCTACCGTTACGTCCGCGTAACCGGCGATTTCGATGAAATCAAGCCTGAAGACTACAAGGCAGCCGTTATCTTCTCAAACTCCGAACAAACTGGGGACTTGAAGACTAACAACGAAAAGGTTAACCGCCTCTTTGCAAATGTTCAATGGGGGCAAAAGTCAAACTTTGTCGATGTTCCAACTGACTGTCCACAACGTGACGAACGTTTAGGCTGGACCGGGGATGCCGATGTCTTCTCAAACACCGCAGCCTTAAACCGCAACGTTTACGAATTCTTCAAGAAGTTTGCCCGTGACATGGCTGTCGAACAAGAAGCCCACGACGGCATGGTAACCATGTACGCTCCAGCTATGGGTGTTGACGATGGCGGCGCTGCTGTTTGGGGTGACGCTACTACCGTTGTTCCTTGGAACATGTACCAGACATACGGCGACCCTGCAATCCTGCGTCAGCACTACCCTGCAATGAAGTCTTGGGTTGAATGGATTACTAAGCACACTTCTACCAAAGACCTCTGGACCGGCGGCTTCCAATTCGGCGACTGGATTGCCTTGGACGGTGAAAATCCTGCCCTGCCTACCGGTAAAACCGATGAAGACTTCATCGCTTCTGTCTACTACTATTACTCATCAGATATCGTAGCCAAGACTGCCCAGGTCTTAGGCAAAGATGACGATGCCAAGTTCTACGCCGACCAGGCTGCCCGGATTAAAGAAGCTGTCCAAAAAGAATACATCACAGCTAACGGCCGTCTTTCAATCGACACCCAAACCGCCTACGCTTTGACTCTTTACTTCAACTTGGTTCCAAAAGGACAAGAACAAAGAGTTCTCCGTGATTTAGTTGCCCGTTTAGGCAAAGACAATGACCACTTGAAGACTGGTTTTGTGGGAACACCATTTATCAACCAAGTCCTTTCCAAGTACGGCGACCACAAGCTCGCTACCAAAATTTTCATGAACGAAGACTTCCCAAGCTGGTTATACGCTGTTAACATGGGTGCCACTACTGTTTGGGAACGCTGGAACTCCGTCATGGAAGACGGTTCAATGAACCCAGACGGGATGAACTCATTAAACCACTACTCTATCGGAGCTATCATGGAATGGGGTTACCGCTACCTCTTAGGTTTTGCAAAACACACTCCTGGCTACCAAACCGTAGAATTCAAACCTAACTACGACTACAGATTAAAGCAGGTTTCCGGCTACTACACATCAAGCTACGGCAAACTTTCTGCTTCATACCAAATCGAAAGCGACGAAAACCACACTATCAAGCTTTCCTTGACTGTCCCATTCGGCCAAACTGTCAACGTTGATCTGCCAAGAAGCCCAAAAAATGGTGTGTCTGTCAACGGCGAACTTAAGCCAAACGGGAAGTTCACACTGACTGCCGGTACTTACAAAATCTCATACGTGCCTGATGAAGACTACGTTGAATGCTACAACGCCCAAACTCCGGTTGCCCAAATCATGGAAGACCCTGAGTTGGTTGCAGCAATCTCTAAGGAATCAGATGTCTTGAACTTCTTCAAGGACCCTAACAATGTTGCCAACCTCGGTAAGATGTCTTTGACCAAGTTAAACACCCTCCTGCCCTTCATCAACATTGAACCGGATGCTTTGGTTAAAATTAACCACATCTTAGAAACAACTCCGCTTTTAAGCGAACGTAAGGAGGCCGTAAGATAATGAAAGGCGCATTATTTGACTTAGACGGCGTCATTGCAGACACAGCCGTTTTTCATTTCAAGGCTTGGAGAAAACTCATCAAAGACAACTTCGACCGCGAACTGCCCGACGAATTGGAAGAAAAGACCAAGGGTGTCAGCCGGTCCGATTCGCTTAAGGTCATCTTAGACTACCTTAAAATTGACCTGCCGCAAGCTGAATTCAACCGCCTGGCTGCCGAAAAGAACAACGTTTACCGCGGCTACCTGCAGACTTTGACTGAAAAAGACATCCTACCCGGCATGGCCAAATTAATTTCCGACTTAAAGGAACATGGCGTCAAACTCGCCTTGGCCTCAGCCAGCCAAAATGGTCCTTTCATCTTAGAAAAATTGGGTCTGTCTGAAGCCTTTGATGCCGTGGCTGACCCAACTAAGGTGGCTAAAGGCAAGCCGGCTCCGGATATCTACCTGGCAGCTGCCGATGCTTTGGGCTTTAAACCAGAGGACTGTGTCGGTTTTGAAGATGCCATCGCCGGTGTCACTGCTATCAACGACGCCCACGCCGTATCAATCGGCATCGGGTCAAAAAAAGAAGTCGGCAAGGCAGACTTTTGCTTTGATAAGACCGTAGACATCAACTATGCAGACGTCAAAAGAGCCTGGGAAAACTTCCACGAATAATTAAAAATACCCGGTGAGCCAGATGCCCACCGGGTATTTTATACACTAAAACAAACATTTTCGTGCAATTAGGAATTTTTAATCACGGACAGGAAAAGTGTAAGTGTTCATTGATAATAATATCCAAGCGAATTATAATGCTCGCAAAACATTCATATTTTTTGATAGTAATGGGGAAAATGCTATGAAAAGAACAATAAAATCCAGTCTAATCATTGTACTGGCAGTCTTATTAGTCTCAACTAACACTGCCATGGCACGAACGGTGCGCTATCATGGAGTCAATGTAGAGTGGAACTATGTCCGTATTGGAGGATTATGAGGATATTCTCAGGTACAGACCAGCCACTTCATCCACAGCACAACTGTTAATGGCAAGTTTTCCGGCTGGGAACCTAAGGGTAAGTTGGCATATGTGCGAACATACATTGGGCATAAAAGTCTCGAGGCTTCCTGGAATTGCAAATAATGAAAAGTAAAAATGCATTTATTGGCTTTACGCTTATCTTATTTCCAAGTATCCTGCTCGCTATAGCTGGCACCTACCTTCTTCGCAGCAGATATTCGCAATCCTGGTAAAACTACCTGCAAAACGGAAAGTACCATTTTTACCTAACCGACGTCCAAACTCAGCGTAAAGATGCAGTAATGAATTTTTTAGAAGAATATACCGTCGAAAACAGCCTTCTTTTGAACTACCTACAATTAAAATCGTAGGAATCGCGTCACGCGATTACATTACGTGTACATTAAAAAACGATACACGCTCCGAACCTAGTTATAATGACTGGAAATACCGCCACTATA
>FOCC01000020.1 GCA_900110005.1 Ligilactobacillus sp. WC1T17
CAAACGGGAAACACTTTCTTGTGTTTCTTGCGCTTGGGATGAGGTTACTTCCGCAATGCCATTGATCGTTTGAGTAACTTCTTCGGTTGCCTTATCGGTCTGCTTAGAAAGTTCTAGCAAAGCTTCGGACTTTTCAGCTACGTTCTTGCTTTCCTGCTTAACATTTTGCAGCAAAGATCCAATCGATTCAAGCATCTGGTTGTAGCCGTAAGAAATTTGATTAAATTCCCTACCCATTGGGTCTGGTACAGCCATAGCATCTGATGTTTTTGGATCAATTTTAACCAACTTGCCTTCCCCAGCTGAGGATAAGCGTTCCAAATAAAGCTTAGTGATGGCTTGAACCTTGCGAACGGCAAATACCGCAAAGATAACCACAATAATTGCAACGATAGCAATCACAACTAAGGTTTGCACTATCAAAACTTGACGTTCACTGCGCAAATCACCCTTATTTACAAAAGCAAAAGTCCATGTGTTGCTGCCAACCTTGCCCTTGTCATAATAAATATCTGTAATGGTTGATTGACCTTTAAGGTGAACTGTACCTTTGCGCTTGGAAGCATTCTTGATGGCTTTAAAGATCTTATTGCTTGCAATACTCTTGCCAACACTAAATCCTTCATTTCTTTCAGCCCCTTGTGTAGCTAAAATCAAACCTTTTTTCGAAACCAAAGTAACCCGTCCAGTGTTACCGATCTTTAATTTTTCCATCGTTTGCGACAAATTCCTGTAGGAAACGTCTAAAGCCATAACCATAGTCTTGTTGTCTTTAGTCTTATGACTGTAAACAGCAGTGATAACGTAATCACCTGTAGCCACATCTTTGTAAGGCTGGGTCCAAGTAACCTTGCCTAAATTTTGCAGGCCTTGCTTAAACCAAGGCCGGCTGGTAATTTGGTAGTCTTCAGGCAAATGCTCTGTAGAAACATATTCGCCGTCAGTATAACCGACTGTAGCAACCTTCAAATCACTATCATATGAGACTAAAGCGCTAATTTTACTCTGAACGCTGGCTTTGGTGTGGCTTTTACCAATAAGTTCGTCGTATTTACCAACCAATTGCGCCATTTTAGTTGTACGTTCCTGCATACCTGAACGAAATGTTTGCACAACAGAAACTGCACTCTCTTTGGATTTTTGGTTACGTTGCACTAATAAATTTGAAGTTGCAATGTAAGAAACACTCAACAAAATAATCAAAGGAATAATGCCGATTGCCATTAAGGCAATTAAAAGCGGGGTCCCAATTGTTTTTGTTTTTCTCTTCATAAATATACCTGACCTTCTTTGAAGTGTTAGATTGATTTTACATAAAAATTATTAACATTTTTAACAAGATACTTGGAAAAATTTACAACAAATTATGAATTATTTTATAGATACTTTAATCATTTTTGACCAATTGTGAAAAGTCTGGCTGCCAAACTATCAAATAAGTAAAATGTCCATGTCCATCTTCATATTCATACTTGAAAACAGAACAATTCTTGATACCATATCTAAAAGGCTCTTTTTTGTCCGGTACCATCATACAAAAATTAGCACAAGCCCCGCCATGTTAAATTGCTAAAATATTTTGTCCTTGGGCTTTTTGCATCATCTGTTCAATCGTCGTATACAGCTGCTGTCTAACCTGGTTTTGGCTCTCACCGCCATAAGCGAAAAAAAGTCGCCATAAGGAGGCTTGGAATTTAAAAATTAATCTTGACCTTCAAAGCGGTCGAAATTCCACTCTTTTAAGCCTTTAAGCCGCTGGTATGGAATTTGATTATCCGTTACAATTTCCAAAGTATCAAAGGCCCGCTCTGACGTTGAACTATATGCTTCATCAATTTTAATCTGGTTTTGAATAAAATACTGCCGTGCCAATTGCGCCTGTCTAATGCCAAGTTCAGTCAACGATAGGCCGATTCTACATGGATATGACTTTCAACAAAACCAGGCAACAGGTATTTTCCTTGTAAATCAACTTCTTTTTTACCGGTATAAGTTTCGCCCACACCTGCAATGAGGCCATCGCAAACTGCCACGTCGCCCTTGATAATTTCTGCTTGGTAAACATCCACAATCTTAGCATTTTTGAAAACAAGGTCGGCTTCTTTGCGGCCGCTGGCCACATCTAGTAAGTGCTTTAAGCTTTGTTTATCCATAATGACAATCCCTCTTTTTGAAAAGTTCGTTTTTTAAGCCGTATTTTAGCAAAAAATGTATTTTTTCAATTGTAGTCTTATTAAAAAAAAGCAAAGCAACCCTAAATTTAATAATTATTATTTAAAAAACAAAAAATACCGAACTACTTCTTTTATTAGTCAACTACGAGTATAATTAGCCTTTAAAGGGGGCCTTTTCATGAAGAAAAAACAAGAAATCCAAATGCTAAAAGATTTTTCCAACGCCAACGCTATCTCCGGCTTCGAAGGCGAATTTGTCAAACTGTTCACAGACAAAGTTAAAAAATTAGCCGACGTCACGGTCGATGGCATGCTGAATGTCTACGCCGCTAAAAAAGAAAACACCGGCAACCGGCCTGTTATCCAATTAGACGCCCACTCCGACGCAGTTGGCTTTATGACCCAAGCAGTCCGTCCTAACGGCGCCATCAAGTTTGTTCCAGTCGGTGGCTGGGTTAAATATAATATTCCCGGCACCAAAGTCAAGATTAGAAATAAAGCCGGTAAATATATTCCTGGTGTCGTCGCTACCAAGCCGCCACACTTTATGACCAAAGCTGAACAAGAATCCATCCCTGAAATTAAAGATATGTCAATTGATGTCGGCTCATCTTCCAGAGAAGAAACGTTAAATGATTATCAAATCGATACCGGCTGTCCTATTTTTGTCGATGTTGACTGTCAATATAATGAAGATACCGGCATCTTCTTTGGCAAAGACTTCGATGACCGTTTCGGTGCAGCGGCCATGGTTTCTATCTTGGACAACTTAAAGGATAAGAAAACGAATTTTGATGTCGTTTGTGCCTTATCTTCCCAAGAAGAAGTCGGGTTAAGAGGGGCTTATGTCACCGCACGCAAGATTAAGCCTGATTTAGCCCTAGTGCTCGAATCCTGCCCTGCTGACGACACCTTTGAACCTGACTGGCTGTCACAAACCGGTCTTAAGCGCGGACCTATGTTAAGAGATATGGACACCACCTTTATCCCAAACCCTAAATTCCAGCAATATGCCTGTGACTTAGCTGATAAAAAGCATATTCCCTATACTAGATCTGTCAGGACCGGCGGCGGCCAAGACGGCGCAGCTATTTACTATGAAAATGGCGCACCAACTATTGTCATCGGTATTCCCGTCCGCTATGAACATTCGCCTTACTGCTTTTCAGCCTACCAGGACTTCAAAGCTTCCGTTGATCTTGCTTGTGCCATCATCAATGATATAACCCAAGAAAAATTAGATTCTTTTAAGCGCTTTTAACCTTATTACAGTATGGTTTATCCACCATACTGTTTTTTTATGCATAAAAATGAATTTTTTTAAGTTTTCAAAAAAAACTTTTCTGCCTACGTCTTTGTGTTAGAATAACATATGTACAATAATTTTTGCCTATAAAAAGTTATGCACAAATCTTTTATTGAAAGAGTCGAAAAATGAACAATAATACACTTAATATTCAACCAATTCTTTTGGGAACAGATTTTAACTGCTATGGGATGGCACGTTCCTTTTACGAAGCATACGGCGTTAAAAGCATTGCTTTTGGGATTGAAGCCATGGCCCCAACCAAGTACAGCAAAATTGTCGATGTTCATATCATCGACAATTTTGAATCAGATCCAACTTTCATTGAAACCATGCGGTCATTAGCTAAGAAATTAGACCCGCAAAAAAAATACCTGCTGGTTTCTTGCGGTGATGGGTATAGCGAACTGGTTTCCCGCCACATTGATGAATTACAGGAAAACTTTTTATGCAATTATATTCATGAAGACCTTTTTAACCGGTTGGGCTTTAAGCAAAGCTTCTATGAAGTTTGCGAGGAATACGGTCTGCCTTACCCTAAAACAAAATTAATCGACAAGGCTATGGTTGAAAGCGGTCAGCCTATCGACTTGCCTTTTGATTTTCCAGTCGCTTTAAAGCCTTCTAATAGTATCGAATGGCTCAACATCCACTTTGAAGGCCGCAAAAAAGCTTACATTTTGGATTCCCGCGCTGAATTTGACGCTTTATTGCCGAAAATTTATCAAGCTGGCTATACAGATACCTTAATCTGCCAAGACTTCATCCCCGGAGATGATTCTAATATGCGGGTCGTTAATGCCTATGTCGGCCGCGATCACAAAGTCCGCATGATCTGCTTAGGCCATCCGCTCTTGGAAGATCCAGCTCCTGCTTCAGTCGGCAACTATATGACTATTTTGCCAGAAAAAAATGAACAGATTTTCCAAAACATCACGCATTTCCTGGAAAAAATTAATTACGTCGGCTTTGCTGATTTTGACCTCAAATACGACCGGCGCGACGGTATTTTCAAAGTCTTTGAAATCAATATTCGCCAAGGCCGCAGCAGCTATTACTGCACATTAAACGGCTGCAACCTGGCTGAAGTTTTGGTTAATGATTTAGTCTTAAACGAACCATCCGGTGTCGTTAACTACGGTAAAGCTGACACCTTGTGGTTGGGCGCTAACCCGAACGTTTTCAAAAAATACGCCAAAGACAATGAATACAAAGTCAAAGCCTTAGAATTGCTTAACAAAGGTCAATACGGTACCACAGCTATCTATAAAAAAGATACCTTAAAGCATACTTTACTGATGCGGTATGCCTTTTATCTGATTAATAAAAAGTATCAAAAATACTTTGTCCAACGCTAGGAGGAATTTTCGTGAATTTAGCTGAAGTTTGTGATGTTTTACAAAAAGACGGCCTCTTAAAAGAAGTTATTATCAATGACAACTGGTCTTTTGAGATGCCAAAAGAATATGCTGAACTTGAATTGAAAGATGTTACCTATGATTCCCGTCAGGTAAAAGCAGGCAGCTTCTTCTTTTGCAAGGGGCTAAACTTTAAAAAGGACTATTTAGACAGCGCCATTCAAAATGGCTGCTTAGCTTACATGACAGAACAAGTCATCGAAAATTTAACGGATACCCAAAAAAAGATTCCGCAAATTATCGTTACTGATGTCCAAAAAGGGATGGCTTTAGTCGGCCGCTTCTTCTATGGCAATCCGCAAGATGAATTAAAGGTGATTGGTTTTACCGGTACTAAAGGCAAATCCACCTCTGTTTACTTCTGTCGGCATTTATTGCAGGAAAGCGTCGGCAAAAAAGTAGCCCAAACCTCTTCCATCGATAACCTGTTAGACGGCGTTCATCCTTTTGAAGCCAGCCTCACCACCCCTGAATCTTTAGATTTATTCAAGATGATGCGTCAAGCCGCTGATAACAAGATGAAATACTGGATCATGGAAGTTTCCAGCCAGGCTTACAAAAAGAGCCGCGTTTATGGCTTAACTTTTGATGTCGGTGTCTTCTTAAATATTTCACCAGACCACATCAGTCCGGTGGAACACCCTACGTTTGAAGACTATTTATACTGCAAGAGCAAGCTGATTGAAAATGCTAAGACCATTGTTTTAAACAAGGAATTGCCTGTTTTTGATTTATTAAAGCAAAAAGCTGAAAAATTTGGCACTAAGGTTGTTACTTTCGGCAGCCAAGAAACCCAGGCCGACTTTGCCTTTGCCGGCCAAAAGCACGGCCACTTCAGCTTGGAAGCCGGCTCTTTAAGCGGTGAATACCGTATTATGATTCCTGGTGCTTTCAACTATGCTAACGCCAGCGCTGCGTTAGCCGCTGCCAGTCAAGTGACATCCTTAACTAAAGATCAAGTTAAAGATGCTTTCTTAAAGACTAAAGTTCCCGGCCGCATGGAACTCTTCACCAACGCTCAAGGCATTGCCTGCTGCGTCGATTATGCCCACAACTACTTGTCTTTGACCGAAAGCTTCAAATTTGCCAAGCATGACTATCCCGGCAAATTAATCGTCGTTATTGGTGCTGCCGGCGGCAAAGCCGAATCCCGTAGAAAAGATATCGGCCTTTGCTTAAGCAAATATGCTGATACAGCTATTTTAACCAGTGAAGACAACTTCTTTGAAGATCCTTACCATATTACAGCTGCTATCAAAGAACATATCACTAATGATCAGGTTGAGGTTTATGAAATTGCCGACCGTACCAAAGCCATTAAAAAAGCCTTCGACCTGGCTCAACCAGGCGATTTAATTTTCTTAGCCGGCAAAGGCCGTGAAAAGTTCATGCACGAAGGCGGTACCAATATTGATTACGAAGGAGATTATGATTTAGCCTTGCAAAATCTGGGCTTAGATAAAAACGAGGTGGAATAGATGCAAGAACACAAAATGAAGCGTTCCTTAAAAACCAGACACCTTTCCATGATTGCTTTAGGCGGAACTATCGGAACCGGGCTTTTTGTTGCCAGCGGATCCGCTATCTCACAGGCCGGGCCGGGCGGGGCTTTAATTGCTTATGTCGGCATTGGCTTAATGGTGTATTTTTTGATGACTTCCTTAGGCGAAATGGCAACTTACCTGCCGGTGACCGGTTCTTTTGCCACTTATTCGACGAAATTTGTCGACCCCGCTTTTGGCTTTGCCATGGGGTGGAATTATTGGCTTAATTGGTCCATCACCTTGGCTGTTGATATTTCAACAGCTGCCATTATTTTGCAATACTGGTTTCCGCACGTCCCTACTTACTACTTTTCTTTAGCAGCCTTAGTAGTGATTTTTATTATCAATGCCTTATCGGTTTCATCTTTTGGCGAAACGGAATTTTGGATGGCTTTGATTAAAGTAATTGCGGTTTTAGCCTTCTTAGTCATCGGGCTGTTAACTATTGTCGGAATTATTGGCGGACATGCCACTTATTTGGAAAATTTCACCTATAAAAAAGCGCCTTTCATCGGCGGTTTCCCGACGATTTTATCCGTCTTTGTGGTAGCCTGTTTTTCTTTTCAGGGAACTGAACTTGTCGGTATTACAGCCGGCGAATCCGAAAATCCCAAAGAAAGTGTCCCTACTGCCATTAACCAAGTGTTCTGGCGGATTTTGCTCTTTTATATCTTATCGATTTTTGTTATCGCCTGCTTGATTCCTTATACCAGCCCTAACCTGCTGGGCTCAGATGCCAAAGATATTGCGACCAGTCCCTTTACTTTGGTCTTTAAAAGAGCGGGCTTAGCCGGCGCAGCTTCCGTGATGAATGCTGTGATTTTGACCTCCGTTATTTCCTCGGCCAATTCCGGTATGTACGCCGCTACTAGAATGCTCTACGCCATGAGTCTGACCCATGATGCACCTAAAGTTTTCCGGTTGGTCAACAACCGTGGGATTCCTATTTTCTCCCTTTTGGCAACGACTTTTATCGGTTTATTGACCTTTATTACCAGCATTTATGGCAATACCGTCTATATGATTTTAGTTAATGCCGTTGGGTTAACCGGTTTTATCACTTGGTTTGGGATTGGAATTGCCCATTTCCGCTTCCGTCGCGCTTTAAAAGTTCAGCACATAAGCCTTGATAACCTGGTTTATAAGGCTAAATGGTTCCCCATTGGGCCTATTTTGACCATTGTTATTTGTACTTTGGTCACCTTGGCGCAAGATATTCAAGCCGTTAAAAACTTAGACTGGCTGTCAATCTTAACTACTTATGGGGCCGTTTTCGTCTTTATCCTGTTATTTGTCGGTTACAAAGTGAAATATAAAACCAAGCTCATTCCTTTAGACCAGGTTGATTTATCAACTAAAATGCACAAATAAGACCAAAAGTATACAAATAAACCTATTTTAATCCGTCTTAGCCTTGTTAAGACGGATTTTTTGTCATTATAGCTAAAAATTTCATTACTTTTTTTCGTTACATTCAAGGCTTTATCCCTGTTTTTTGGATAAATGCGCTTACAATATATTTAAATTTTTAGCGCTTAAATATCTCAAAGAATTCGTGCCCGATGCTCACTTATATAGTCTCGTTACCGCTGGTCAGGATACCGCTATCTTATAAGAGCTGGGAGTTGAGCCTAAGATTGTGAAGCTCTTAGACCAGCAAAGTTTGACTGCTGGTTTCCCGCTTGATTTTAGGCTTACAGGAAAATGTCATTTCAGCAGCTAAAGTCTTAAGCATGGCTACCTCGCCTAAGATTGTCACTTTAACCCGTAATCCGCACAGCTACCTTGACATTGCCCAAGCTATTGAACATGCTAAATTAGACATCAAACCTGTTTCAGATGATGTCTTTTATACAACCTTGAAAAAAGCGGGCGTTCCTGTCAAAAAAATTCAATTAGAATTAGGCATGCAAAGATACGCCTCAAATGCCAATAATGGTGAAGCCGATGCCAACCAGGCCGAATTTGAACAAATTTTAGGCCATCCTTTTCCTTTAGCCTCCTTTGACAGTATTATCAAAGACAATTTTAACCCGTAACCGGTTAGATTTTGAACAACAGGTCTTTATCTAGCTTAAGCCAAGCTGAGCGGTTCAGCTTGGCTTTTTCTGCGCACTAAAAAAGTCCTAAAAGCCGTTTTCTTCAAAACTGCTCTCAGGACCCTTGGTTAATTTTATGTTCCATTTTCTGGTGGTAACACCCTTTCATTAAATAATTTGGAAATATCACTTACTAGCCTATCGGTATCAACCTCCATCCGGCACCTATAAGTGCAAGCTAAGCTAAACATCACAGCCTACTGGAATCAGCTCCCTTCAATTAACTAAAGTTCACTTACGCTTCCCATTGGTATCAGATCCTTTACTTAAACCATAGTGACGACAACTTCAGACTCTTTCATTCTGGTGGTGTCATCTTCTTTCCTTTGATTTGTCTATATCATAAAACCAAATCCTCTTTTTGGCAAAGAAAAAAGCATGACGCTTTGAAGAAGATAATTTGATAAAAAACTTACAAAATGTTTAAGTAAAAAAAGCTTGCCTTTTTGTTGCATTTGCAATAAAATAGGTAAAAAGCAAGGAGGAAACAAGCCTATGCCGCAAACACTACGCCAGATTGGCACAATTGCCAGGGCCTTGGATTCAATTGCCAATATTGAGTTTAAACGCCTCGGATTATCCAAAGGGCAATATCTTTACTTAGTCCGCATTTATGAAAACCCCGGCATCATTGCCGAAAAGCTTGTTGAGATGCTCAAAGTCGATCGTGCCACGGTGGCGCGATCTTTGCAAAAATTAGAAGCTAAGGGGTTAATCAGTCGCACTAAAGACGCCAACAATCAAAAAATTCTACACTTAAATGTCACCCCCAAAGGTGAAGAAAGTGCCCTATTTGTCTTAAGTGAGATGGAATATTCCGAAAATCATTTAACGCAGGCTTTAACTGCTGCAGAAAAAGAGCAATTAGCCCGCCTGCTGGACAGTATGGTCGACCATGCCAGTCAAGAATTTGTTTTTGTTAAAAAAGGAGGAATCAGGCCCTATGGCAACCAGCATTAAAAAAGTTACATCCGCTGATTTAAAAACTTTGCAGGATATCATGCAAAAAACATTCGCCCAAACATTTGGCGCCGACAACACCCCAGAAGATATGGAAAAATACTTCCAAGAAAACTACAATAACGACCTTGTTTTAGCCGAAATCAATGACTTAAATTCTGGTTATTATTTCTTAGTTAAAGACAGTCAAGTTGCCGGTTATTTGAAGCTTAACATCAAAGATGCCCAAACAGAGCCCAACTGGCCTAAGGCTATGGAAGTGCAGCGGATTTACCTGCTCGATGAATTTCAGCACCAAGGCTTAGGCACCAAGCTGATTGACTTTGCCCACCAAAGGGCAAAAGAGCTTCAAATCAGCCAAATCTGGCTGGGAGTGTGGGAACACAACGAAAATGCTAAAAGATTTTATGCTAAGTTCGGCTTTAAAAAGGCCGGCGAACATGTCTTCGTCTTAGGCGACGACCGGCAGGTTGATTACTTAATGCTCAAAGAAATTTAATTTAAAGGAGCTGATATTATGCTTACAAAAGTTACTGTTGATACTAGTTTTTTTGACCTTTTCCCAGGATCACAAGTCAATATTATGCTGGTGAGCCAGATTGACAACCACGACACAGATGACAATTTAGTCGACCGGCGTAAACTGCTAAACCAAGCCAGCAAGGATGCCTTGGCTTTTGTCGAAGAAGCACCCTTCAGCAATAATCCGGTTATTGCCCAATGGCGTAAAGCTTACCAACAATTCAAAAAGAAAAAAGGCGTTAGAGCTTCCATTGAAGCTTTGTTAAAACGGGTCGACAAGGGGGAAGAATTGCATCCTATCTCACCTTTAGTAGATATTTATAACTCGGTTTCCTTAACTCACGGTGTTCCGATTGGGATTGAAGACCAAAAGAAAATTGCTGGTGAAATGCATTTAGGCGTGGTTCATGAAGGCTTAGCTTTCAGACCCGTCGGCGCTGATAAGGAAGAACCAACCTTAGAAGGCGAAGTTGCTTGGTATGATGACCAGGGCGCTGTCTGCCGCTGCTTAAACTGGCGGGATGCCCAAAGAACGATGCTTGACGAAGAATCCACCAGCGGGGTTATTGTAATTGAATCAGTCAATGAAGAACAAGCTAAAAGAGCTGATGAAGCTATGGAAGCTTTAGCTAGCCTGCTCAAAAATTATTTTGATATCACCCCTGATCAACAAGTTGTTTTAAATGCCCAAAATCCAAGCGTTACTGTAAAATAGAAGAAATTTTTATGGAACTTGTAAAAAAGAATTTTGACCAATTAACCAAGCACGAATTATATGAACTCTTAAAGGTTCGTTCCGCCATTTTTGTCGTTGAACAAACCTGCCCTTACCTTGATATCGATGGTCTTGATTATGATGCTTACCATGTCTTTTATAAAGATGAGCAAGGAAAAGTCCTCGCTTACCTGCGTCTCTTCCAAGAAAATAATATTTGGTGCATGGGGCGAGTTTTAACCGCTACCCACGGCCAAGGGCTTGGCGGTAAAGTCTTGCATGCAGGCCTTGAATTTGCCCGCGAATTAAAAATCGACCACATCGAAATGGAAGCTCAGGTTTATGCTATTGGCTTTTATGAACGTGAAGGCTTTGAGGCCTTTGGTGAAGAGTTCAAGCTTGATGGTATTCCCCACATCAAGATGAAGTTAGATTTGAAATAAAAATAAAGCCCCCAGTATTAGCTGGGGGCTTTTTTGATACAAAAAACCGGCAGCCTTATTTGACTGCCGGTTAAAAATTATTTGTTTTCTTGTTCGATTTCACTCATGGCTTTTTCTGGCAGGATTAAGTTAAGCAAGATGCCAAACAAGGTTGCCAAAGCAATACTGGTCAATTGGAAAGAACCCATTTGCAAGTATGTACCGCCAATACCTACAACCAGGATAACAGAAGCGATAATCAAGTTGCGCTTCTTTTCAAAGTCAATCTTGTTATCAACTAAAATACGCAAGCCGTTAGCGGCAATCATCCCAAATAAGAGGAAAGAAATCCCACCAATAACTGGTGTGGGAACAGATTGGATAACTGCTGCAACCTTGCCGATGAAAGAGAAAACGATGGCAAAGAAAGCAGCTCCGCCTAAAACATAAACACTGTGTACCTTAGTCATAGCCAAAACACCAATGTTTTCACCATAAGATGTTGTTGGAGGACCACCGACAAAACCGGCAATGATACTTGATAAACCATCACCAAGCAAAGTCCGGTGCAGGCCAGGATCTTTGAAGAAATTCCGCTTGGTTAATTTGTTCAAGACCATAACGTGCCCCATGTGTTCCGTCATCGTTACAAAGGCAATCGGTGCCATCGTGATAATGGCAGCTGGATACCATTTGAACTTATAATTAATTCCTAAGATATCAAAAGCTGGCAAAGAGAACCATTTAGCTGAAGCAACCCCGGATAAATCAACAATCCCAACGGCCAAAGCTAATAAGTAGCCACAGACAATCCCTAATAAAACCGGGATAACGCTTGGGAAACCTTTCAGGTACATGTTGAAAATAATGGTAATAAGTAAAGTGAAAATAGCTACGCCAAAGTAAGTCAAATCATACTTGCCATTGTTTAACATGGCATCGTTGGCTGCCGTTGTCGCCAAGGATAAGCCAATCACAATAATGATTGGTCCCACAACTACAGGCGGTAAAACCGTATCAACCCACTTGGAACCAAAGCGACTGATGAGTAAAGCCACCAACACATAAACTAAACCGGCTGAAATAGCCCCTTGACCGACGGCAGGATAGCCGTAATGCTTCATCAAGGCCTGCATCGTTGCGATAAAGGCAAATGATGAACCAAGATAAGCTGGAATCTTGGCTTTGGTACATAAAATATAAACCAAGGTCCCAACACCGGAAGCAAATAAGGCAATACTTGGGTTAAGCCCAACTAACAATGGTACTAAGACCGTTGAACCAAACATGGTAAATAAGTGCTGCACTGAAAGCATCAACCAATGTCCAAAAGTTGGTTTATCCTGCACATCCAAAATAGCTTCTGGATTGCGAAATTCTTTATTATCCAAAATAATGAACCTTCCCTTCTAAAAGTAAGAGAAACCATGGCAAAAAAGCCGCCCTAGACCTAGTCTAAGACGGCTTTTTATATAGGTACACCTGTACCATCCGCTGCCTTATTAGCCTCACGGGACTAAGTTAAAGGTCTCTTCTTATTTATTGAAATCATTTTACTAATTTTTTCATAAGCTGTCAAGAAAAATGTAATATGTTCATCAAAATTCGCCAATTTTTGAAAAAGTTAATTTGCACAACTTTCACGCCTAAATTCGTTAATTTTTCCACCTGACAGAACCGATACACGATATTTTGCGCCGGTTCAACCGCATCAGACGGCTCAGAGCCATGGATAAACATCCCTAATTTTTTGCCGGGCAAAAGGCCGTTTGAGTCTCTGGAAAGTCGTTCATAAAAGACTTTGGCATATACGCTAATCATATGCCAATAAATGGGGGCACCCACAATAATGGTGTCGGCTTGCGCCACCATGGCTAAAATTTCGCCGAATTGATCACCGTCCAGCTTTTGGCCCAACTGATTAATGCGGTAATCGACTAAATTAACCCGCGTATATCCTGTTTTTAAAATTCGCTGACCTAGCCGGCTGGTATTGCCATTTTCATGTTCGCTGGCGTTGATGAATAAAACCCGCTCAAGTCGAATGCTGCTTGCGACTGCTTAAAAAATGCCATCTTAAAACCTTCTTTCATTTGTTAAGACCACTATAAACAAATTTTGTCTTAAAAAAATTACTTTTGCTGTCTACTAGTATGCGCTAAAAACATACTTAGATACAAAAAAATATTTTGCAAAGGGTCATTTTTGCTTATACTAATTGAAAAATAAGTTATAAAGTCAAGTCTTTTGTGTCCGTTTTCAACATGTTACAATAAAGATACTTTTGGAAGATTGAAAGGATGATTTAAATGAAATTTTTAACAGAAAATCACGATATCGAGATTTACGAAAACTGATTGAAAACCCAAATTGGACCGTTACCCACTTGGCCTTATCTAAAGACCAATCAGTCCCACAACATCATGTTGACGCTACCGTCGTAGTTATCTTAGTCAATGGCAAAGTCGAATTTTCCCAAGCAGACGGCTCATTTGAAGTCTTGACCCCTGGCAAAATCGTCTACATGCAGCCAGACGAAAAACATGCTTTAGAAGAATTTGACCTGATAATAGTCAAAATTCAGTTAGCCAAATAATAAAAAAGCAGACAATTACTTGTCTGCTTTTTTGTTCCGCCAAGGAGTTTGGTAAGGAAACCAGCAGTTAACACTATGGTCAGCTAAACAGCTGAAAGGATAGATAGCTTTGCCTTCTTTTAAAAGCATGTCTTCTAAATAATCCCTAAGTTCCCACACTAAGCTGGGGTCAGCCTGATCCATCGCTAAAACATGGTCTAATTCATTTTCTGTCATCTGCGTTTGCGCCAAAATAAGACTTTTTTGATAACCTAACCGACGGTAGTTTTCTTGCAATTCTTGTCTGGTATTATTCATTTCACGCGGTGTTAACATAAGCCAGACTCCTTTTTTATTTTATCTGGTCATCCTACCGCGATTTGTCCATTTTTGCAACCGAATTTTTATCTTCTTCATGCATGATAAGCAGACCGACATAGCTGTTAGCTTTCTTGTTAGCTAAGCTTCTTTAGTTTCTTTTTTATAAATGTCGGTTAACTTGCAGGGTACATACTGTACCTTAGGCACGGGCTTAACCTCTTTTTCCGGCTGATAAGTCTCATCTAAGAAATTGAACAAATCAAGCTGTTCTTCTTGTACCTCCGGTGTAATTTTTCCCGAAGACTTCTCTACTCCATCAATAATTTCCTGGAAGGTGTATTCCAGCCTTTGCACTTTTTGCCGCTTACCCTTTTTCTTCAACAGCTTCCATTCGCTGAAGATAATAGGATTGCCATCGCCATCCAACTTGGTCAAGGCATTGCCATTTACCATGTTAGCTTGAATAATAACCATGGCACTACGGATAACCTTGTCATCAACCTGGCCGGAAAACTTCTTTAAATCTTCCTGGTAATCCATATTGAAGGCTGCCGACATCTTCATAACCAGCATTTCGATATTGTCTTCCATAAGCTCAATGCCATAAAGCGAAGATAACCCTATCAAACAGTTATCGCCAAACTCATCTGCATTCTGACTAACTTCTAAAGCAACCGCAATTTTGCGGTGCAAGAGTTCTACCAAAAACGCCCCTTCACCAGCAGAGGGTTCAAGAAAAGTGGCGGAAAGTTCATTGATTTTAGCAGTAATTTCAGGCTGATCAAGCATAAAGTCAACAATCCGCTTAGGAGTAAATACTTCCCCTAGATTTTTGACCCGCTCATCAGATTTAATCAATTTTTCTTCAGTCATATGACACCTACTTCATTTCCTGAACTTTAGTTTCAATAAAGTTGATTTCATCATCAGACAAACCGTACTTCTTGTAGAGCTGCCGGTCAATTTCTGGGATGGACTTAGACCAATCAATATCTGATTTTTGAGTGAAATCTTGCATAGGAACATTTTTCCAAACACCTTTTTTATTATCCTGTGTCACTTTTAATGTTCCAATCAGGGTTCTTAAAAATTTTGTTTTAATGTACTTTAACACTGCTTCTGCCTCAAATTCAGTATCAAACGCGCCTACGCTAATAAATGTTTGTGTATGACCGATAAGGGGTGTACCGATAAGGGGTGTACTCAGAGTTTCGCCGAGCGCCCCACTACCATTTGCCTTAGGAACCAAAATCTTATACTTTTCAAGATTTTCATGACTATTGATATAGCTCCTCTTCGTATACTTTATTACCCTTTCGTTATTTAATCTTCCCCATATGCCTATATCATTGTTAGTAACAGGCTCATCTGAAAAAATAGGCGCCAATTTCTCGAAAACATTTGTTGTAACATCTTTTTCATGATCTTTACTCATTTTTCCAATTAACTCTGGATGTTCTTTGTATAGAGTATCGGTTAATTTATAACTTTCTGGAGAATATATCAATTTACTAAATGAATCAAATTCAGGCATTGAAAGCACCTTTTTTAAAATATTCTGCAACTCTTCAAAAGCAGTAAATGTTCCAATGGCACCAAAATTTTTATTGTTATCATGAACTGTAATCGCTAATCCGCCTTTAATATCAGTTCTAGGAAAAATATTATCACTCACAGGTTCATACATAACTACCTTCAGATGTTCATCGGCCAACATCTTCTCATTCCATTTCTTAGGTGTTTTACCTGCATTGAACAAGAAACGAGCAGGTGTAATCAGCACTGATAAATCGGCTAGTTCATATGACATATCCATAAAGAGATTGTAGATTGGACTATCACTGGTTCCTTCCTTTGATTCTTGGTAAGGCGGATTTCCAATCACAACATCGAATTTCATACCGTTAAACACCTCTCTTATTTTCTTAACTTCTTTGGCTACGCTTGTCTTGCTGTCTTCTACAATATTTTCCACATACTCAATATTGGTATCAAAGTCCTGGTACCCGGCTAAAGTACGGTGGGTGATGGTCTTGGCCATTGGGGTTTTGGCAATGACGAAGATGTTTTCACGCAGAATGTCTTGCCATAACATTAGCTCATCTTCTGGAGTGAACTTGCCGGCATTTCGGGCATTCAATTCTTCAAAACGCTTGAAGTATAGGGTTGTGGCTGCATAGAGCGGGTACAGACCTGTCTTTGAATTAATTTCCAGGATATGGGTATCTCTGGTAAAGACCTTATCCGTGTACTCTGTTTTAATCCAGTGGGCTGCACTTCGGCCGTCTGTCGTCATTTCCTTGTAATCATCATCGTAAAAGGAGTATCCTCCCAAGGTCTTGCCTAACTGCATATTGACCACTCTGAATGGGGTTAAAACAGTTTCCTTGTCCGGGTTGCGGAAAGTTGAGAAGATTACTGCCAGTTCTTCGGCTCTTTCTAATGGGTCCAGGTCATCTAAGCGCTTGACTCTTTGTCTGATAATTCGGCCGGCTTCGATGAAGACATCTGGATCATAGTACTTGGAGAACTGCATGAAGAGTTCTTTTGTGACCCCGGATGGCATGAATTCCTTCCATGATACGTCATCGACCTTGGCGACAAACTTCTTCATATCAACATCTGACTGAATATCGATATCCATCCCGTAAATCATCATCGGAATCCGGATTGAGATTGACCTAAGAATTGAGATCATGGTCTTTCTTTGCTCCTTTAATTCGTTTGCCTTGGCGATTGCCGCCTTTTCTTCTTCGCTTCTATCCTTTGGATTCTTCTTACGGCCTTTTTCTGACTTTTCGTATTCTTCGTCAGTTAGGCCTTGGTGGTTGACATCAACCTTGAGCGGAGATTTTTCTTTCTTGGTTGTCCCAACGATAGCCTTTAGGTCATTGAATTCGTTGAGGTCTGCTTCGTCCAAGCGTAAAAGTTCATCTGAGTACAGTGAGTCATCATCAAAACCGGTTCTAACCGCCTTTTCAGCGTAAACCCGCTTGATTTTCTTAAGCAGGCTGTCCACTTCATAGCGTTTCATCTGATTACCGGCTTTTCCGACAATCGGCATGAAGTTTAAGAGCTTTGCCATTTGTTCTTTTTGAACTGATGATGTCCGCTTGCCCACACCCGTATTCAGGCGGGATGACTCGGCCATGACTGTTAGGGCACGGTCGGGGGCGAAGTCGAAGATGAAACATTCTTCTTTTCGGCCCAGCTTTTCGTCTGTGAATGGGGTTTGGGCACGGAAGGCGGCCTGCAGGTACTGCATGGCGCTGTTGGTGTTGGATAAGAAGACGACCCCTGTCCATTCGGGAACGTTGACCCCGGTGGTCAGCTTTCTGACTGTTAAGGTGATGGTCTTGGTTTCTGACGGGTTGGGACCGATGGCATCTCTGACCTTTTGCAGGTCGCTATCGTTTGATTCTTCCACGTTATCGCTTTTGTCGTCTTTGACCACGTTGACAATCTTATAGTCCATTCCAAAGACCGGGTGGCGCTTCATCAGCTCTTCTAAGGCTGTGGCTTCCTTGACACCTGGCAGGATCCAGAGGGTGTGGCGGAGGTTGGTCCGGAATTCTTTGGTGGAAAATGGATAGTTATTGTTTTCGTCTGGGGTGGTGATGTTATTTAAGAACTGCATCACATCTGCTTCATGGACGAACTTATGGTCTTCACCAACCTTGAAGAATTCCTTGAAGTTGAAGGACTTGTCTAAGAGGTCCTGGTAGTTGTTTTTTCTGAATTGTTCGGCAATGTCAAAGGTGTACATGGAAACCTTAGGCAGACTTTCATAGGGGTTCTTCTTGTCCGGATTGTGCTCTTCCCAGCTGTACTTGGCTTCTTGTTCCATGACGTAATCCCAGGTGTAGACCTGGTCGTCTTCGTATTGGTCTAAGAGGTTAAATGGTGTACCTGACAGCTCCAAAAGCTTGGTGTCTTTTTTCTTAATTCCGGTAATCATGCTTTGTGCCAGCGGAGTTTGGGTGCCTTCGTGAGCCTCGTCGATAATGATCAAATCCCAGTTTATTTCGACAAACTCGTGGTTCTTGTCGCCGGCCTTGCCGCCAAAGATGGCTGACCCTCTAAGGTCTTGAATACTTGCGAAGTAAATGAAAGGCTTGGTGGAGTTTTTAAGGTAGGCGATATCTTCACCCTTGCTTTTGGCCCCGAAGACATAGCCTTCCTCATACATTCCCATCTTTTCAAAGTCATCAAACCAGCTGTCGCTAACCACGGGCCGGTGGGTCATGATTAAGACTTTCTTGAAACCTTCTTCTTTAATCAATTCCAAGGCTGTCAAGGTCTTGCCAAAGCGCATCTTGGCATTCCATAACATGGTGTCATGCTTCTTGAAAGCCTTTTTCGTATCTTGGACGGCTTTTTCCTGTTCGGGACGCAGGGTGATTTTGATCTTTTCATTTTGTTCTTCTTTCTTTGGAGCGATATCTAAAGACTTCCGGCCTTCCTTAACCGCCTTGATGGCAGCCTTGGCCGTCTCCAAGTCTACTAGATACCATTCCTGGCCTTTAAGTTTCGGATTTTTCTTGATTCCCGACCGCTCTAGGACTTCATGAACATCGTGGTCTCTAAAGAAAGTCTGGTCGGTCTTACGATAGGCTAATTCCGCCCACTGAATCTTGTGCGGTACTCCTGCCGTACCCATATACGAATTAACTCTTTTTTCAGCCGCTGCCCGCAAATCATCACTATTCGGTCTGGCATCCGCTTCTAACTCATTCAAGGTGGCATCCCCGATTTTTTCAGAATGGGCGTAGGCCGGCCATTCATTTAGATCTCCATCAATTGTTTGAATATAGATTAACTTACGCTCATATGAGTTATAAGTTGGCCTTGGTGCAGGTTCAACAAAAGCATGCAATTTTGGTTTTTGCTTGGTGTAAGTCCGCATAAACCAAACCATAATAGCATATAATTTTTGCAGGTTGATAAGACCCGTTTGCTGCTTAAATTCAATAAAGTTATGGGCCGATTTATTACCTGTCTGTTTGACATCATAGAAAAGCTGCAAGATATCCGACCGCATAACCTGTCTGACTTTAATTGCGCGTAAAGTATCATCAAAGGTGGCATTGACCGGCAAATTAAGATTTGCATAAGCAGCAACTTTTTGAGCTATTTGTTCCGTAATTTTTCTTATTTGGAATAATTCAAAATCATACTTTTCATCACCGTATAATTCTTCAACTGCACAAGCAGGTTTATACAAAAAACCGACTTTACTATCCCCTTTTAAAAAGGTAAAATTGCTCTTTTTTTCTGTCATCTTTCTACTTCCTTATATCGTGGCCAAAGGCTCTTTTTTGCTTGGAGCAGGATAATCCTGGTCAAGCAAGGCTAAATCTTCATCCGTTAGCGTCAGTTCCGCTGCGGCCAGGTTAGCTTTCATATGCGCGACGCTGGAAGCCTTGGGAATTGTCAAAACAAAATCCCGCATCGTCCAGGCCAGCATGATTTGGTGTGGGGTAACCTGATACTTTTGTGCCAGCTTTTTTAAACTTGGTTTAAGTTCGATACTGTCACCTGTACCCGAATTAAAAGGCGAATACCCAATCAGGCCGATATCATTTTGCCTTTGATAAGGTATCAAATCATATTCAATCCCGCGCTGGGATAAGTTATATAAGTCTTCATTACAAAAAAGCTCTGTGCCATAAGGCAAAGACAGCGCCTCTTTTAAATCAGCCGTATCAAAATTAGAGACCCCAAAATGCTTGATTAAGCCCTGCTTCTTTAAAGCATGCAAATCACCTAAAACCTGGCGCAAATCTTCACCTTCCCGCCAATGCAAGAGATACAGGTCTAAATAATCTGTCTTAAGCCGCTTTAAGCTGGCTTCAAGGCTGGCTCTTAACAACTTGGTCTGACTGTGCCATGGATAAAATTTCGAAATCACAAATAGCTTTTGACGGTCAAAATGAGTCAAAACTTCACCCACCAGCTGTTCAGATTGGCCTTCTCCATACATTTCCGCTGTATCAACCACATTGACGCCATGAGCTAAGCCATAGACTAGAGCTTCCTGCTCACTTGATCTTTTTAGTGTATGTTCACCTAAGTCCCAAGTACCTAGGCCTAGCTGACTTAATTTTTCATTTTTTAGCGTTACATATTTCATCACTAACACCTCTTTAGTAGTATACCACGGCCCCGCAACAAAAAAGCCCCTCAAAAATTTGAAGGGCCTTAGCTTTACTTAACAAATTGACTTGCCATATTTTTTGATAACTTCAAGGCCGATAACCTGCCCACTTGCTTGGACAATCTTGAATCCGGCTGTTTGGGTATACAAGGTGCCGCCTAAAGCTTGGAATTTTTCCATCAGCCGTTTAAAACCGCCGAATTGATCGATATATATTGGTGGTAAGTCTTCGGGTGGTTTTGATGAACTTCTTGGGTATTATCCACTAATTCAGTGTCCAAGCCGTTTTCTTTCATCCAATCAATGGTGGCCGCTGATTCTTTTAAAATCCGCTTGGTTAAGCGGGCATTGGAGGAGTGGTGGGTATAATTCATAATCTCTTCAAAGGCATCTCTTAAGCTGTATTTAACTTCCGCAGCCTTTTGCGCCTTGCTTTCCACGGAAAAAAGGCCTTGAACCCCAAACATCCCGGCCCCGCCGTATTTATCGCCTTTTTCTAAAATAGCCACTTTAGCTCCCTATTGGGCTGCCGTTAACGCCGCACTAAGGCCAGATGAACCAGAGCCGACAACGACAATATCAAAATTTTCCATACCTTTTCCCCCCTTTTTTTATCTAAAAAAGTTAACTTCAATTCGTTCTTGCATCGGACGCTTTTCTAATTTTTGGTATGGAACCCCCACAACAAGGCCGCCTAAAGGAATTTGATCTTCGATTAAGCCGATTTTTTCACAAGTATCAGGGTCTTGGGCTAATGCTCCCGTCACACCCCAAATGTGGCAAGCACCTAAACCTTGGTTGTATGCTTCTAAAACCATATTTTCGACAATGGTGGCTGCACTGGCATGAGCCATTGGATCATCATCGCCCGCAGCCGAAACAAAAATGAAAACAGGTGCGCCATAAAGCATTTCATCTCTCCCAAAGCGTTTTGAAGCTGCCCTTTGAATAAAGGAGAGGTAAATCGGATTGGTAACAACATTAATTTTAAATTTGCCAAATTCGCCCATCCCTACAGGCGCACTTTTACCGGCATCAAGCACCGCCTGCAATTGTTCTTCAGTCACGTCTTCATCTTTATAATCCCGGACAGCTTGTCTAGTAGCTAAAACATCATTAAATTCCATCTTAATCCCTCCAACATTAATTTACTTTTAGTATACAATTTATTTTAATTAACGTAAGCGGTTTCGCTTTTTATTTACAAAAAAGACTAGGAAAACCTAGTCTTTGATGTTTATTTATCAACATTTAATTTGTTAGCCTCGGACTTCAAATCATTGGAAATATCGTGCAAAGTGCCGACATGTTTCGTGAATTCATCCATCGTTGCCAAAACTTCTTCGGCATTAGCTGAAACTTCTTGCGTACCAGCCGCATTTTCTTCCGTAGAAGCAGAAACACTTTC
>FOCC01000007.1 GCA_900110005.1 Ligilactobacillus sp. WC1T17
CATGGTTATGCGGTATTAGCACCTGTTTCCAAGTGTTATCCCCCTCTTTTGGGCAGGTTGCCTACGTGTTACTCACCCGTTCGCCACTCAGTCTTTTAATCGCTAAATGCAAGCATTTATTGATCAAAAGCTTCGTTCGACTTGCATGTATTAGGCACGCCGCCAGCGTTCGTCCTGAGCCAGGATCAAACTCTCAATTTATAAGTTTGTGACTCAAAATTTAAATTTACTAGCGAATTGACTTCGCAAATATTGTTGCTCTTGTCTAAAACAAGAAGCCCTACACATTTGCTTATCGAAACTTTGTTCAGTTTTCAAAGATCTGTTTCAAAGCCGCTCGTGGCGACTCTTTAATTTTATCATTAACGATTCTTTTTGTCAAGAAAATATTTTTTAAATATTTTCTTTCAACCTAATCGCCAACCATTTAATTATCTCAATTTCTAGATGAAATGTCAATAACTTTTTATTTATTTTTTCGTTGTTGCAACCGCGACAACTTTTATAGTTTAACACATAAAACAAAATGAATCAACATCTTTTTCCTATGTTTTACTTTTAAAAGCTTATCTCGCACAAGCAACATATAAAATAATACCAACTATATTTATTAATGTCAATAGTTTTTAAACTTTATTTTTATAATCATACCAGCCAGCTAAGAAGCCTTTATCCACAAGCTATACCTGTTTTAACTAATAACTAAAAACCGAAGCTTTTTTTTCGCTAAAAATGCTTTTATACCTTATTTTTGCTGCTATCAAAGCAATATAAAAAGGCATTTTCTTTTAAAGAAAATGCCTTTTAAAATTTTATTTCTTTAATTCAGGCGCATCAGTAACGTAAAGCTTTTGCGTACTCTTACCACCATTTTGCTGTTTTAAGCTCTTATGCTGTGTATCCTTTTGCGCTGCATTAAGTTTTTTCATACTGTCACGATACTTATAGCTATACGCCGTCTTATTCACCTTAGTGAAATTATTAGGCGTGTAAAAACGTAGTAAATCACCGGTAACAATCTTATCAGACAATGATAAGACCGTTGTGGTGTGTTCCTGCTGCTGGTTGACTTCAGCTTTCTGCTCTTTGGTCAATTTCTTGGTTACATCCACGCCTTGATTATTATACACTTTGCTACCTATCTTACTAAAACCAGGTGAAACAAAGTCGCCATTGCGGAAGGCAACTGTTTGATTGCGATTCGTCGATAGTAAATCATTTCCCAATTGAATAGTATCGGTATTTTCAATACCAAGCAAATCAAGCAAAGTAGGCATAACATCAATTTCGCCACCATAAGTATGATTAATACCGCCCTTTAAGCCAGTTGCATGCACCATAAATGGCACTTTTTGGAATTGGGCCAAATCATAGCTAGTAACCTTCTTCTTGCCTAATAATTGTGCAATAGCCTTTTTATGATTATTAGAAATACCATAATGATCGCCATAAACTACAATCAATGAATTATCATAAAGCCCCGCCTTCTTCAGGTAGCTGATAAATTCACCAAAAGCCTGATCAAGATAGTGGGCCGTTTGGACATAACCATCAACGGTATTATCACCCGTCTTAGTCTTAGCAATACTTTGATTTTGCTTATCTAATTCATAAGGATAGTGGTTTGTCACCGTAATCAATTTGGCATAAAATGGCTGCGGCAATTTTTCCAAATATTTGATGGATTGTTTCAAAAAAATTTTATCTTTGAGACCATAGCCAATACTATAATTAGTTTTGTCTTGGTAATAGTCTTCACTGAAGAAATATTGATAACCCCATGATTTATACGTATTATCACGATTCCAAAAGCTGCCTACATCGCCGTGGAAAGATGCTGTTGAATAGCCGCGTTGATCCAAAAAAGCAGGCAAAGCTTGGAAAGTATTTGATGTCCCATATGAAGTCATCGCCGATCCTGAGGATAAACCAAATAATGAATTTTCTAACATCATTTCAGCATCTGAAGTTTTTCCTTGTCCTACTTGGTTATAAAAATTATCAAAAGCCAAGGTATTTTGATCAGTATAAAATTTATTGATATTTGGGGTTACTTCCTTACCATCAACCTTATAGTTGATTAAAAATTGCTGGAAACTTTCCAAATGGAAAATAAAGACATTTTTGCCGGCTGCTTTACCAAAATAAGTTGCATTTCTAGTGCTTCGATTAGTCTTTAAAAACTTCAACACTTTATCTATATCACTGCTATTGGCATTAGCTCTGGTTGAACTTTGCTTATGTGCTTGATACACATTATAACCCGCATAAAAATTAAGGCCCAAATATTTAACAATGTAGTTATTGTCAAAAGTCCGTGTCAATAATTGCGGACGGTCCTTATTAGCTAAACCTAAGTTAAGCGCAAAAGTTAAGCACGAAATCAGCGTGATACTAATCGGATAGCGCTTTTTAAGCGGGTTACTGTCAACCTTGATAATCTTCGTCAATAATAAGATAGCTAAGATAATAACATCAGCAAAAACCAAAAAATCACTAGCATGGATAATCTCACTGATACTCAAAGTTAAATTATTCGAAACCGATCCGGAAGATTTGATAATTCCGACTGACAAAAAGTCAGAAAACTCACGATAATACAAAATATTTGCAAACAGCCACAATGATTCAATCAAATCGATAATAAGCATTATCCAATATGATTTCTTACCTTTAAAATACAAAGCAATTCCGAAAAGAAGCAGCCCAAATGGCACTGGATTCATTATCGCTAAAAAGGTTTGCATGCCATCTGAAATACCAAGACTAAACTTATTAACATAAACAAGATAGGTCTTCAGCCAGTAAATCAAAAAGATTAATGTAAAAAAGCCTATGCGCCTATCGAGAAAGCCTTGGACTTTATTTAACGCTGAACGCATTCAATTTGCCTCCAATTAATATTAAATTATATACAGTCAAAATTATAGCTTAATTTTGACGAAAGTAAAATCAAAATTAAGCTATAAGTAAGTAATTTAACTTTTATTTATAAATTAGTCGGCCAGCAAATCATAAATTTCCATCGCAGCTAAATCGATATCATCGAAATCAAATTTTTGCTTGGAAGCAACTTCTTCCAAAGAATAAATGCCAGTAGCTGGATTATAAGTAACAAATCCTCTTTCTTCGCCATTCTTTTCAAAACGACGTGAAGTAACATCATTGCCTTCCGTATTTGCCATGACTTCTAAGCGTTGAATAATCGCTACAAGTTGTGATTTTTGCTTTTCCATAAGATTCTCTCCTTGTATTTATTTGTCAGCTTTAACTGATACCGTTTATTATTTTAGCAAATTTACGCCTAACATACACCTATTATTGACAGTTTTATCAAAAAATAAGCAAAATAAAAGCACAAAGCCATCTTCTTTGTGCTCATCTCAGCTATTTTTTTGATAAGTCTTAGGTTTAACCACCATCGCCATCGCACCAGCTATTAAAACCAAGTAATAAGTGATTATGCGCCATAATAGCATTGCCAAGACTAACTTTGATTGTCCAATAAACGTTGAAAAAATCATGGAAAAGCTGTATTCTGCTCCGCCAGTCCCACCAGGAATTGGAAACAGTGAAATAATCATAACAATCAACACATGCATCGCTGTTACCAAAAGGAGGTTTAACTTAGCAGCTCCTAAGGCCAATAAGATAAAATAAGGTATTACATAGTAGCAAGATAGCTGGCACAGCGTCAGCAGCGTCATTTTAAGCAATAATCCCCTATTAGCCTTCAAGCGCAAACTTTCTTGATGAAAAGTTTCCATTTTAACTTCCAGCTGTGTGGTAAGTTTTTGAAATTTGTCAGCTTTCACAAAAAATTTTAGGGGCCACATTATTATTTTAAGTAATTTTTTAGTAAATGAATACCAATACATAATTAAGATTAAACTTAAAATAACCATAAAGTGAATTAAAAAACCCAAAACCACCAAAACAAATAACGCATGTAATTTGCTAGCCAAAAATTCAAAGCCGATGATTAGACAAACCACAAAGTTAACCACAATCATCGCTTGATAGACCACAAATTTCATCAGCAGCATCGAAGTCGCCTTACCAGCTTCAACACCTGATTGCAATAAAACAAATAACTGTGCCGGCTGTCCCCCAGATGAAAAAGGTGTAATCCCATTAAACAGCAACTCTACCAGTGGCACCCGCAAAGCATCCAAAAAAGGATAATGTGCTACATGTTCTTTAACCAAGATTTTAACAACTAAGGCTTCAAACACAATGGACAACACCATCATTAACAGAGCCGCCAACAACCATTGATATTTCAACTGTATGATATCATGCATTAAACTGCTAAATTTAACATGTCTAATAGAAAAATACCCAATTAAAATTCCTACTAATAAGACAGACAAAAGCATCAATTTATCTTTACGCGTCATCTCTTTACCTGTTTTTCATAATATTCTTTCCAAATTTGTGCCAGGTGATCTTCAGAATATTCGTTTGACACCTCTTTAGCTAATTTTTTTAAAGCCGCCATCCTTTCAGGCGATTTGGCTAAAAGGCTTAATTTTCGATCCATCTCATCTATATCACTAGCCGGTTCGTACTTGTCTTTGATAATAGCATGATATAAATCTAAATCTCTTAACATCACCGGTGTATTGGTACTGCAAGCCTCTAAAACACTCATCGGAAAAAGTTCATTAAATGACGGCAATAAAAATAAATCAGCCATATTATAGTAGTCATTCATTGCTGACCTTTCAACGATTCCTGGAAAATGCAGATTTTGGGGAGGATTATCAACCACTTTTTTTAGTTGCTGATAACCATCCGTAATTCTACCGAATGAAAAACCACCCACCCAAATAAATTCAATTTCGGGATGTCTTTTAGCTAATTCAATAAAATCAAATAAGCCTTTGCGTTCTTGAATTTGTCCTACACCGACCACAACAAATTTGTCAGTCAGTTGATGCTTTTGTCTTAAAGCGGTAATTTGCGCTTGCGGAAGTTCAAAAAACTCGCTTTTAGCTACAAAATTAGGAATATAAGTAATCTTTTGTTGCGGAATTCCGTAATTAACCAGTTGCTTGATAAAGATGGGATTTACTACCACAATTTCATCCATGCGCTTATAAAAAGCAATCACATATTTATAAAAAATACTTCGAAATGGCTGGGGAATTTTTAAACTGCCTTCCAAAGTCTCCGGCAAAAAATGAACATAGCCTATTCTTTTACCATGTCCTAAACGAAAAGTCGACAAGTAAAACAAGGGATCTATCGTGTGGTAATGGCTAATATCAGCGGCACCGTAATTATTAATCGATATTTTCATCTCAGTGGGATATTTTTGTCTAAGCAGCCGGATTAATTCGCTATAGGCACTGCCCACGCCTTGACCTTTAACTTTAGTAGCCGACGAAAACATATGGATATTAAGCATAAAATTTAACTCCTTTGCCGAATCTGACTTCTAAGTTCAGTTTGAGCGTAGCTTTTCAAACAATCTTGATAATAAGCGCTGATTTTTTGACCAAACAATTCCGCCGAAATCTCATGCAACTTATTTAACCGCGGTTGTTCATCCTGATATTTTTGCGGTTGCGTCAAATATTCGACAACTTCATCCACACAATGGTCTTGGCTATCGAAAAGCATTCCAATATTTTTATCATCAAATAATTCATCTGTATAAGGGCTATGTGTCGTAACCACCTTAAGGCCGGAAGCAACGGCCTCAATATAAGTTAAACCTTGCGATTCGGAAACCGAGGTCGAAATAAATAAATCAGCTGCATGATAATAATCAGTAACTTGACTATTGGAAATTTCACCGGTAAAAATGACATCTTCCCAAATATTAAGCTGGTGGGCTTGTTCTTCAAGGCTTGCTCTGGCTGGTCCTTCACCGACAATCATTAATTTAGCATTCGGCACTTGCTTTTTAATTTGCGGGAAATCATTTAATAAGCGGTCAATATTTTTTTCAAAGGCTAACCGACTCAACGTTAAAATAAGCGGTGTCTCGGGCTTAAGATGATATTTAGCTCTGATTTTTAAACGATCTCCGGTTTCAAACCGCGTTAAATCAACGCCAGTTGGAATGATTTCAATTTGATTTTCTACCCCATAGCCGCGTAAAGTATCTAAGACACGTGCGCTAGGAGCAACAACACCACTCATGCCACTGCAAAACGATTTCGTCAGTGCTTTGACATGATTAGGCTTTAACAGTTTGCCCTTAGCTACATAATGCAAATAATCTTCATACATCGTATGGTAGGTATGCAGGCAAGGAATATTCAAATTTTTGGCCACAAATTTACCTATCACCCCCATGGAAAATTCCGTTTGCGTATGCACTAAATCCAAATTTAACTTCTTAGCAATTTCATACGCCTGAAATAAGCCGCGCACTGCAATACGCCTGTCAGTAAACGAAATAAACGGAATGCTGGTAAAACGAAATACATTTCTTTCGTAGACTTTTTTATCAATTTTAGGATCCGTTGTGGTAAAGATATAAACAGTATGTCCTTGACGCTCCAATTGATTACGCAAAGTATCAATTGAAGTTCCAACTCCACTGACTTGTGGATAAAAGGTATCTGTAAAAATCCCAATATTCAACTGCATCCCTCCTTAAATCAATTAATCATTCTTAATTATATGGTTTTGACTACTGAATTTCAATCTTTCTACTAAGAATCATTGCATTCGATACCAAAATTTAATAAAAGCATAAAAAATAAGCATCTATCTAAAATAGATGCTTATTCATTAATTATTACTTTGTGTATTCTGCAACCAAAGCCTTAACTTCATCAACTGTTTCACATTCAGTAACAGCTTTTTCAGCTAATTCTTTCATCTTGTTAGAATCAAGTTTCTTAATCAAAGAACGTGTCTTAAGAATAGATGTAGCACTCATTGAGAATTCATCTAAACCTAAACCAAGCAATAATGGAACAGCAATTTGATCGCCGGCCATTTCACCGCACATGCCAGTCCACTTGCCTTCTTTGTGAGAAGATTCAATGATATTCTTGATTAAACGCAAAATTGAAGGGTTGTATGGTTGATAGAGGTACGAAACGCGTTCGTTACCACGATCAGCAGCCATTGAATATTGAATCAAGTCATTAGTACCAATACTGAAGAAATCAGCATACTTAGCCAACTTGTCAGCAATCATTGCAGCTGCAGGAATTTCCATCATCATACCAACTTGGATATCATCGGAAACTTCAACACCTTCAGCAACCAATTTAGCTTTTTCTTCTTCAAAGATAGCTTTAGCATCCTTAAATTCTTGTACAGTGGCAATCATTGGGAACATAATTGCTAAGCGTCCGTACTTAGAAGCACGCAACAAAGCACGCAATTGTGTTCTGAAAATATCTTGCCGTGTCAAAGAAATACGGATAGCACGGTAGCCCAAGAATGGGTTTTGTTCGTCTGGTAATGGCAAGTAAGGAAGTTCCTTGTCACCACCGATATCCATTGTACGAACAACAACTTGCTTTCCATTCATACCAGAAACCGCTGCCTTATAAGCTTCGAATTGTTCATCTTCTGTTGGAAGTTCACTTGAATCCATGTATAAGAATTCTGAACGGAACAAGCCAACAGCTTCAGCACCATTATCAACAGCACCTTGAACATCTTTAGGTGTACCAATGTTGGCACCCAAAAGAACTTCTTTGCCGTCAGCTGAAACAGACTTAGCATTTTTAAGTTGAGCCCATTCTGCTTTTTGTGCAGCAAATTCTTCAGCTTTTTGCTTATAATCAGCTAATTCTTCAGCTGTAGGGTTGATTAAAGCATCACCACTGATACCATCAATGATGACCATATCGCCTTCTTTGATATCAGTCGTAGCAGAACCTGTACCTACAACAGCAGGAATTTCAAGTGTCCGTGACATGATAGCAGAGTGTGAAGTACGTCCACCAATATCAGTAATAAATCCTTTAACATAGCGACGGTCAAGTTGAGCTGTGTCAGAAGGAGTCAAGTCATGTGCGACAATAACTACTTCGTCTTGAATCAAAGCTGGGTTTGGCAACTTAACACCAAGTAAATGACTCATAATCCGCTTTGTAACGTCGCGGATGTCGCCAGCACGTTCTTGCATATAAGCATTGTCGGTCATAGCTTCGAACATACCGATAAACATATCAGTTACACTCTTCAAAGCTGCTTCGGCATTTACTTTATCATTGTTAATCTTATCAGTGATTTGACCAATTAATTCAGGATCGGCCAAAATTGTTAAGTGAGCTTCAAAAACTTGAGCTTCTTCAGCACCAAGGTTTTCAGTAGCTTTTTGCTTAATCAATTCGAGTTCACGCTTAGATGCTTCTAAAGCATCGTTTAAGCGTTTTACTTCAGCTTCAGGATCGTCAATGCTTGTTTCAGAAAATGATAAATCGGGTTGGACAAGCATATATGCCTTGGCAGCTGCGATACCATCACTAGCTGCAATCCCTTTTAACATTTCTGTCATTATTCAGCAAGTCCTTCCTTAGACATTGTATCAGAGATAGCTGCAATAGCATCTTTTTCATCGCTACCTTCAGCAGAGATTGTGATATCTGCGTTTTGACCAACGCCAAGTGACATAACACCCATGATGGACTTCAAGTTTACTGACTTGCCTTGGTATTCCAAAGTAATATCTGAGTTAAACTTGCTTGCAGCTTGTACCAAAAGTGTAGCTGGACGTGCGTGAATACCTGTTTCTGCGATTACGTGAAAATCTTTCTTTTCCATTGTGGATCATGCTCCTTTGAGTTAATAAAAATTTTGGGCGTGAAAATGCAGTGAAAACTAACGGAAAACAGTCATAATATTTTTATAACCGTTTTCATTAATTTTTAGCGCAACTCGTTGCCCCTATGAGAAATATAATACCATGATTTATTTCATTAGACAAGTAGTTAAATGTGTTGTTTTTTAAGAATTTCTATATATTTATATACCTTGACCATCACGATCATAATGATAAGTCGCTCCACCACCTCTTTTGGCTTCACCGATAACCCTTTTTCTAAAATTCGATTCCATAAAAACCGGTTGAAAATCCATAAATTCTTCCTTAGAAATCTCAAAACTGTCAATTTTGCCTGCTTTTAAATCATCAAGTAATTTAGCATAATCTCGGCTCATAATATTCTTCCTTTCACTGCATACAATATGAAACGATTATACCACATTTTATTTTTTTTAATTCCAGTGCTTTTTGCTTGCTCTTTAGAATTAAGCTAGTATAATTAGAATTGTAATAAGGTCAAAGATGGTCAAAGATTTTTGACTTTAAATTAATGAAAGGTTGTGATGCACATTGTTATGTCAGAATTGTCATACAAATCCAGCAACAATCCACTTAACTCTTAATGTCAATGGTCGCGCCACCAAGCTTGACCTTTGTCCTAATTGTTACCGGAGCTTAAATGAGAGTGCTGAAGCAAATAACATCCAAATGTCTTCCAATAATGATCCTTTTGGATTCAATTCATTTGACGACTTTTTCCGTGCTATTTCAAATGAACAGCAACCTGCTGGTGCCAATCGTTCTCAAACTCCGCCTACTCAGACATCAGGAGGGAACAACGGTTTAAATAATAATTCTATTTTAGGAAAATATGGTTTAGACCTGACCAACGAAGCCAAAAATGGCCGGATTGATCCTGTCATCGGCCGTGATCAAGAAATTGCGCGTGTTATTGAAATTTTAAACCGTCGGACTAAAAACAACCCTGTCTTAATCGGTGAAGCCGGTGTTGGTAAAACGGCCGTTGTTGAAGGATTAGCCCAAAAGATTGTTGATGGCGATGTTCCGCAAAAATTAATCGGCAAACACGTTATTCGTTTAGATGTTGTTTCTTTAATTCAAGGTACCAGTTACCGTGGCCAATTTGAAGAACGGATGCAGCAATTGATTAATGAATTAAAACAAAACGAAAATGTTATTTTATTCATCGATGAAATCCATGAAATCGTTGGTGCTGGCGACAACACCGGCAATATGGATGCAGGCAACGTTTTAAAACCTGCTTTGGCGCGCGGTGAATTTCAATTAGTCGGAGCAACCACATTAAATGAATATCGCTCCATTGAAAAAGATGCTGCCTTAGCCCGCCGCTTCCAGCCAGTCCAAGTCGATGAACCATCCTTAAAAGAAACCTTGGAAATTCTGCAAGGCATTCAGGGCAAATATGAGGCTTACCATCATGTTAAATATACTGATGAAGCTATTAAAGCAGCTGTTTCTTTATCTGCTCGCTATATACAAGATCGTTTCTTGCCCGACAAGGCCATTGATTTATTAGATGAAGCCGGTTCCCGCAAGAATTTGACTATTCATGCCGTTGACCCTAAAGTGATTGAAGAAAAAATTCAAAATGCTGAAAAAAATAAGCAGGATGCTTTGAAAGAAGAAGATTATGAAAAAGCTGCTTATTATCGTGACCAAGTCAACAAATTTGAAGAAATCAAAAAAAATAATGTCTCCGAAGACAATGCTCCAATTGTAACTGAACAGGATATGGAAAAAATCGTCGAAGAAAAAACTGAAATTCCTGTTGGTGAACTTAAAGCTAAGGAACAAAACCAATTAAAGAACTTGGCAGCTTCTTTAGAAGAACATGTCATCGGCCAAGACCAGGCCGTCGATAAAGTAGCCCGTTCTATCAGAAGAAATCGTGTTGGTTTCAATAAAACCGGTCGTCCTATCGGCAGTTTCTTATTTTTCGGCCCAACTGGTGTCGGTAAAACCGAAACCGCTAAGCAATTAGCCCGCGAACTCTTCGGATCAGAAGATGCCATGATTCGTTTTGATATGAGTGAATATATGGAAAAATTCTCCGTCTCAAAATTAATCGGTTCACCTCCTGGTTATGTAGGTTATGAAGAGGCTGGTCAATTAACAGAACAAGTACGACGTCATCCATATAGTTTAATTTTATTAGATGAAGTCGAAAAGGCCCACCCTGATGTCATGCACATGTTCTTGCAAATTCTTGATGACGGTCGCTTGACTGATTCACAAGGACGTACTGTCAGCTTCAAAGATACTATTATTATCATGACGAGTAACGCCGGCAGCGGCGACTCAGTGGTCAGTGTTGGTTTTGGGGCTGAAAATTCAGGTAAGACCCACTCTGTTTTGGATAAATTGGGCAAATACTTCAAGCCTGAATTCTTGAATCGTTTCGATGATATTATTGAATTCAATGCTCTCTCCAAAGATAATCTTGAAAAGATTGTCAATTTGATGCTCAAGGATGTCAACAATACTTTGGCCGAAAAGCAAATGTCGCTTTATGTTACACGTCCGGTTTGCCAAAAGCTTGTTGATTTAGGCTACGATCCTAAGATGGGGGCCCGCCCATTACGGCGTACCATCCAAGAAGAAATCGAAGATAAATTAACTGACTATTATCTCGATAATCCTAGTGTCAAGCAATTTATTGCTAAGATTGATAATGATAAGATTATTGTTACCAAGGCTGAAGATCAAGTAACACCTGATAAAGCTGAATAATTCTAAAAAAGTCTAAGTATTTTCTAATACTTAGACTTTTTTATTTGGCAGTTAAGCAAATTAACGCGTATAATAAACATATAAACAACCGGCTCAGAAAAGAGGAGGATTTATATGCAATTAATCGATGTTACCACTAGTTACGCCCATAAAATCAGACGTGAATTAATGGATACACCTGCTCATTTTATCAAAGTTTTTTCCTTAGGCAATTCCAAAGTTGTCTATAAAAAGAAATTTAATGAAGCTAATATTCTCATTTCAAATAAATTAAGACCTATTACCGCAAAAGAAATAGAGTTTGTTAAAAAAGCTATTTTGGGCGAACATGCTAATGAAGCAACAACTGCTACTGGACATAACTTGGTCGAAATTGTTTTGCACAACAAAAAATAGCTTTTATAGAAATCCTTTTTGCAGAGGATTTCTTTTTTTGCGTATTTGCACATAGCAATGTTTGAAAGCACTTGTTATAATAAAGTTAAGTTACAAGAAAGGTGGGAACGTTAATGTCCGTGAGAAATTACTTCAGACAAATTTTTACAAGAAGAAAAAAACGTTCCCGCTACGCTAAAAGGCAAGCCGCACCTGATATTTCAGCTATCAAGTATAACCCTACCGAACCCCGCAAAAAAGAAACTCCAAAAGCCAGCAAGCCGGATTCGACAATTATCATTATCTATCAAGATGAGCAAAAAAAAGCCCTCTGTACGCCTGATATTGTTATGGGCTTTCGCGGTCAACCGCTAAATGTCGCTTTTAAAGAAATAAAAAACTACGATTTAATCAAAATCACCGGTTTTACTTCGCTGTTCACAATGGAATATGGAGCTATCACCCTCACCTACCGCAAAAAAAATGCCGGTTTGCTATGGGTCTTTTGCCAAGATATCGATGATAATCGCTTTTTATTAAAGCCCCGCTTTATTACCGGTGGAATTGACGATCCGTTTATTCTCAGTCCGCCTAACCTTAAAGGTTATACGATTAAAAAGGCTAGCGGACCTATTAAAGGACGTTTTACAAAGGACCAGCAGATTATAACCTATTACTACCGCAAGAATAACTATGCTGACGTCAGCTATGAGATTGGTTTTATCTTTTTCAAGGATTTTTATACTTGCTTCGACCAGGTTTTAGGACACAAAACGCGTGTCATCATTGCTAAAGAAACCATTTGGCGCATCTTTGAAACCATTACCCTCACCGATGGTTCTAAGTGGTGTTGTTTAGGCGGCAATATTTGGGTCAAATTTGACGAACAAATGATGCTTTATTATCGCAATCGTCCCCAAGAAACACTGCAATTAGCCGATCAAACGCTTAATGCACAAAAATTAACACTGCCAGCTTACATTGACTTTATCCCCCACCGCCAATTAATTCTTTATGACCAGCCTTTTGGTTTAAAAAAGACCTCCATCCTAGATGGAACTAAGGTTAATTTGACCGCCAAGTATGTTGAACAAGGTATAAATTGGTTTAAAGTTGATGATTTAGGCTGGACAATCAGCGAATATTTACAGCTAATATAAAAAGCTCAATCAAATGATTGAGCTTTTTTCTTATAATTTTGCAGTTAATTTAACATCAGGATATTTATCCTTGAACCAACGTTCCGAAAATTCATTTTCAAATAAGAATAATGGATTTCCTTGCCGGTCTTTGACCAAGAGATTTCTTGAGCTGGACATTTTTTCATCCAATTGTTCTGGATCAATCCAACGGGCAATCTTGCGGCCCATTGGTTCCATTACAACTTCTGAATTATATTCATTGGCCATTCTAAATTGGAAGACTTCAAATTGCAATTGTCCGACAGCACCTAAAATATAATCCCCTGTGCTGTAGCTTTGGTACAGTTGCACAGCACCTTCTTGAACCAATTGTTCAATCCCCTTATGGAATGATTTTTGCTTCATCACATTTTTGGCCCGAACATGCACAAATAATTCTGGCGTAAATTGCGGTAATTTTTCAAATTTAACTGCTTTCTTGCCTGTATAAATCGTATCGCCGATTTGGAAGTTACCAGTATCATATAAGCCAATGATATCACCAGCAACCGCTGTCTCCACAATTTCACGCGCATCGGCCATAAATTGCGTTGAATTGGACAGACGCAATTTTTTGCCTGTCCGTTCCAAAGTGACATCCATCCCTCTTTCGAATTCACCTGAGCAAATTCGCACAAAAGCAATTCGATCCCGATGGTTAGGATTCATATTAGCTTGAATTTTGAAGACAAAACCGGCAAATTCAGGGGCATCAGGTTCAACCAAATCACCTGCTTCTGTCTTATGTGCTGCTGGTTTTGGTGCAAATTGCAGGTAAGCATCCAAGAAAGTCTTAACTCCGAAATTAGTTAAAGCTGATCCGAAAAAGACCGGTGTCAGCTTACCTTGAGCAATTTTAGCTTCATCAAAAGTACTGCCGGCACCTTTAACCAACTCAATTTCTTCAAGCACTTGCTGGTAGATTGATTCCTGCTTTAGGGGATGATCACCTTTGATTTCACCGTTATCATCCAATTCTAAGAAACTTTCACCCTCGGCTTCACTACGGTAAAGTTCAATTCGATTATTAAAGATATCATAAATACCTTTAAAACCTTTACCCATCCCAATAGGCCAGTTCATCGCATAGCCTTCAATACCTAAAACTTCTTCTAATTCAGCAATTAAATCTAAAGGTTCACGTCCATCGCGGTCTAATTTATTGATGAAGGTAAAAATCGGAATCCCGCGCATCTTGCAAATTTGGAAGAGCTTTTTAGTTTGAGGTTCAATCCCTTTAGCTGAATCAATAACCATCACAGCTGAGTCAACCGCCATCAGTGTCCGATAAGTATCTTCGGAGAAATCTTCGTGTCCTGGCGTGTCCAAGATAATAACTCTTTTACCATCGTAATCAAATTGCATAACGGATGAAGTTACCGAAATCCCACGCTTTTTTTCGATTTCCATCCAGTCAGATTTCGCAAAATTACCACTCTTTTTTGCTTTAACAGTCCCTGCAGAACGTACCACTCCACCAAACAAAAGTAATTGTTCAGTAATGGTCGTTTTACCAGCATCAGGGTGAGAAATAATAGCGAAAGTACGGCGTTTATCCACCGCTTGTTTTAATTGTTTCTGATCCATTGTAATCCCTCTTAATTAATTTAAGTGCTTTTTTCGCAAAATAATTCATTTTCTATATTATACTAAAAAAAGCGGGCTTGCAATCATTCAAGCCCGTTTAATTTAGCCTAATTTCAATTCATTTTGCTTTTTGATAGCTTCTTTTTTTTGGTGATAAGAAGCTAAAGCATCCGGTAAAACCGCTTTAATGGTCATAATACGACCTTCCTCAACTTCTCTAGACTCTAAGATTAAAGAACCTTTAGCTAAGGAAACTTCCACTTTAGCCTGTTCATTGTCAACCGGGATACGTCCCAGCTGATAAATCAAAAAACCGGCTAAAGTATCGACATCATTAACATCTAAATTAGTGCCAAACTCATCATTGAAGTCATCCAAAGGCATTTTCCCTTGAATAAGAAAAGTATCTGAATCAACAGCCTTATATAATTGATCAGGCTCATCAGATTCATCATCAATCTCACCGACGATTTCTTCTAATAAGTCTTCTAAAGTCACTAACCCAACCACGCCCCCGTACTCATCCAGCAAAATAGCCATTTGATTGCGCGTTTTTTGCATCTGATATAGCAATTCATCAATAGTGGTCGTCTCAGGCACAAAGAAGGCCGGCCGCAAAAGCTGTCTAATCGTGATATGCTCAAATCCAAAATTACGTGCTTGTTTAACTAAAGTCTTGATGTGTACAATACCGACAATGTTATCTTTATCTTCATGATAAATCGGCACTCTGGAATAGTCCATGCTTAACATACTATCGATATTGCGGTCATTATCATTGGTAATATCAATCATAAAAGCATCAGTACGCGGTACCATGATTTCACGGGCCATTTTATCATGCATAGAAATAACACCATCAATCATCTCATATTCATTTTCATCCAGTTCACCGCTTTTTTTACCTGCTTCAATCATCTCAACGATATTTTGCCAAGATGTAGCTAAACTGTCTTCACTATCAGTTTGAGGTTTTTGGCTGATTTTAGTTAAAAACCAAGTTGCCGGATAAAATATAATATGAATCAGCATCACAAACCAATTCAGCTTTATTTTATGGTTCAAAGGCATTTTGGCCAAGTAAACATAAACTATAAAAAGTATTGCCGACAAAATGAGCACAAAAAGCATATTTATACCCAAAGAACGGTCTAACCAATCAAGGACGGCTAAAAGCATCAAACTTAAGCCACCATTCAAAAAAAGTACGTTAAACTGCAAGGCTTGTCTTTTTTGTTCAATATTTTTGATGCTGCCTTCAGCTTCTTTTTCAGTATTCTCTTGTTCCAGATAAGCCGTAGCTAAAGCCGTTAACCCTAAACAAATAGCTACTAAAAGTATCAATATCCATAAAAGCGGGTTTCCAGAATCATCCATTCATCAATCACTCCATCTCAATTATTCATCTTTTTAATTATACAGCTAAAGCTATTATTTTGGTACTTTAAGCGTAGCTCCAGCTGTTAAATCAATATTGCTGCCCATATCATTCAAAGCTTGAATTTTAGCGACCGTGGTATTATATTTTTCCGCTAACTCGCCAATCGTTTCGCCGCTGCCTACAGTAATCGTTTGAACCTGTTCGGAACTAGAACTGGAACTAGAGCTTGAACTTGAGTTGGAACTGGAACTAGCTTTGGAGCTTTGCTTGGAACGATTAGCCAAACTAGAACTGGAAGCTTTTTTAGCCGCTGTTTTAGTTTGGCTAGTCTTTTGAGTTTTAGATACTTCCTTATTTTTATTACTGAAGAAAGGCCAAGTAATATTAGGCAAGGCAAAATAATGTTCTCGTAAGCCAAACCAGCTGCCACCTAACAAAACGCCTAATAAAAGCATAATTAAGGCAACTTTCATACCTTTTTTAGCTTTGTGTTTAGGCTTTTTTTCCACCTGAGTATTCTTAGCTACTGGATCAGCTCCATGTTCAACATAAAAGGCTTTACGCATCTTAGGTTCATCTTTACGCGTATATCCGTGCTGATACTGGTCACTTTTAAATTCGTCATAAACCTTTCTAACATCAAACATCATCTGCAGGCGCTGCTTATTAGCTAAATAATCATTTTTTTCAGGCAAAGTTAAAGCCCGATACCAATCAAGCGCATATTCATATTGGCGCATGATTTCCCTCGTAGGGCCAAAATCTTGTAATTCTCCAAAAGAAATCCAGGCACTGCGCTCACATAAACTTTCAATAACAGCATTTTTGACGTCAGCAATAATAAAAGTAACCCCAGTATCTTTTAAAGCCTGCATTCTTTTAATCGTTTTTTCCAAGAAAGCCTGGTCTAAAACAGTTAAAATATCATCAATGATGACCAATTCAGGTTCAACATAAAGGGCTATTCCCAAAGCCAAGCGTGCATACATGCCCATCGAATAATTTTTAACAGGCCGGTATAACAGCTGACCTACTTCGGTAAAATCAATAATACCGTTCGTTAAATGATCGCCTTTGAATTTATCAACGCCAGCTTTTTCGACAAAAGCGCGAATATTTTCCAATCCTGTCAAGGAATCATCCAAACTTCTTAAAGAAGCATAGCTGATTTTCGCATCCGTCGTAATAAAACCTGTCGTCTGCCTGCTCAAGCCCGCAATTATTTTTAATAATTCAGACTTTCCCGAACCATTTTCACCAATGATTCCCACTGCTTCACCTTGAGCGACATCAAGATTAATTCCGCGCAAAAGCCAAAAATCATCGCTGTCGCTGTTCATAAAGGATACTTTTATTTTTTTATCTGCTAAAAGCGGCACACTTTTAGTAATATATTTAATTTCAAGTCTGCGCATCCAAAGTCTCCTCAATATTTGATCTTACAATTAATATTATCCTAACATGTTAAAAGACGCAATGTACATTGCTAATTGGTCTAATTAATTTTGCAATTTAAAGCAAAGCTAGCTATAATATTAAGGTTAGCTTTCTAAAAGGAGTTATTTTCGTGAAAAAAATTATCCAAAAGCACCAAAGTTTTATCGCTTATGCTTTTTTTGGTGTTTTAGCAAGCGGTGTTAACCTCCTTGTTTTCCATATTTTATACCAAAACCTGGATTTTAACTATCTCATTGCTAATGTTATTTCATATATCTGCGGTATGCTAGTTACCTTTTTTACTAATAAAAAAATGGTCTTTCATTCTGCCTACGATTCTTTCACCAAAGTTGCCAAAGAATTCGTTTCCTTTTGTAATGTCAGGTTATTATCTTTTCTTCTAGATAATTTTATTATGGTCGTCGGAATCGAATTTTTGCCTTTGAATGCTGACTTGCTCAAAATCTTTGATCAAATGCTGGTCGGATTATTGAATTATTATTTCAGCAAATGGTTTATCTTTAATACCACGCAAAAATTCGAAAAAAATATTTTGCATAAAAAACATTAAAAGAGGTCAAGTTTTAAAACTTGACCTCTTTTATTCAGCTTAATTTTCTTTAGCATGTCCGATTAATTCAGACTTGCTGTCACGTCCCATTAACTGGGCAATTTCACTTCTAATGTCGGCATTTTTGAATAAGACATTGTAAATAGCTGTGGTAATTGGCATATCAATATGTTCTTGTTGCGCTAATTGGTAAGCTGCTTCACACGTATTGATACCTTCAATAACCATTCCCATATCTTTGATAACTTGATCCAAAGGCTTGCCTTGACCCAAAGCATCACCGCACCGCCAGTTACGGGAGTGAACTGATGTACAAGTAACAATCAAATCACCTACACCAGAAAGGCCCATGAATGTCAATGGCTTAGCACCAAATGACATTCCTAAGCGGGCAATTTCTGCCAAGCCCCGCGTCATCAACGCTGCCTTAGCGTCATCACCGTAACCTAAACCATGTAAAGCACCAGCACCAATGGCAATCACATTTTTAAAGGCTGCTCCGGTTTCAACCCCGATAACATCATCATTTGTATAAATTCTAAGATAGTTGTTAGAGAATAAATCTTGCACATATTCAGCGTCAGCTAAATTTTTTGAAGCGGCGGTAATTAAAGTAATATCTTTGCGAGCTACTTCTTCTGCATGGCTAGGCCCGGATAAAACAACCATGCCCCGCGCACATTCAGTGGTTAATTCTTCCATAATGATTTGTGAAATCCGCTTATGTGTGTTAATTTCCAAACCCTTGCTGGCGTGAATAATCAATGGCTTTTGACCTGTCTTTTGCAAAACTTCTTTTAATTGGCCAGCCACTAACCGAATAACTTTTGTGGGAACTACAAATAAAATTGCACTAGCATCCTTTACAGCAGCTTCCAAATCGGTTGTTGTGTGAAGTGATTCAGGATATTTAAATCCTGGCATATAGTGTTCATTTGTATGTTGTTCATTAAGTTCATCTGCTTGAGCTTGAACATTTGTATAAAGTTCGACATTATGGCCGTTTTCAATTAAAACAGTTGCAAGGGTACTACCCCAAGAACCGGCACCTAAAACCGCAATCTTTTCTGTCATTTTCTACATTCCTTACTCTTTAATTTGTTTCCATACCATTTTTTAAAGTAACACAAGTCTTCAAAAAAGGCAAATTAACCAAAAAAGGAAGCGTCACACTTCCCTATTGTCTTCTTGATAATTCTAAATAGCGATTATACCATATTTCCACGTATTCTTTGGAAAAAGGCCCCTTTTGATTGTTAATCCAGTCTACCAAAGTCATGACATTATGCTTTAAAATTTTATCTGTTTGAGCTGAATAACCCCATTTTTTGCCATGTTCTTCATATTCGTCGACATCTAACAATCTTTTTTCACCATTGGCAAAAACTTTAACATCTAAATCATAATCAATATACTTTAAAGCTTCCTTGTCTAACACAGCTGGTGAGGCCAAATTGCAATAGTATGAGACACCGTTATCACGAATCATCGTTACAATATTAAACCAATAATGCTTATGAAAATACATTAAAGCAGGTTCCCGGGTAACCCATCTCCTACCATCTGATTCTGTAACTAGCGTATGATCATTGCAGCCAATCAGTGCATTTTCACTTGTCTTAAGTACCATGGTATCGCGCCACGTACGGTGCAAACTGCCATCATGCTTATAGCTTTTAATCGTGACAAATTCACCCTCGCGTGGTCCTTGTGCATGCCGCATTTTATCCCAGCTTTCTTGCTTTTTTCTTAGCCTTATTATATCAATAAATAAGTCCTTTTGCCTAAAAAACTACTTTAACTTAAGTTTTACTACAGCTTCTGTTCGAGCCGTTTGCGGAAACATATCGATAGGTTGGATATATTCAACGTGATATTTTTGGGTCAAAAGGCATAAATCCCGTGCCAGTGTCGACGGATTGCAGGAAACATAAACAAATTTAGCTGGCTCTTCCGCTAAAATTTGCTTAATAGTTTCATCATCTAAACCGGTCCGCGGCGGATCAACTACCAAGGCATTAAAACTTTTGCCTGCTTTTTTCCATTTGGCAAAGACTTTTTTAGCGTCGCCTACCTCATATTGTGCATTATCAATCTGTGATTTGCGCGCATTATTTCGAGCATCGGCAATTGCTTCTGGAATAACATCCATTCCTAAAATTTCTTTGGCCTCTTGTCCGCAATAAAGGCCGATGGTTCCGACCCCGCAATAAGCATCAACCAAAGTATCATTGTGATCTAAGGCTAAAGCTTTTTTGACTTCATCATACATCACCTTTGTCTGCTTAGGATTCATTTGGAAAAAGGCGCGAGCTGATAGTTCAAAGGAAACATTGCCCAGGCTTTCCACAATATAATCTTGGCCGAATAAATTATGCGTTTCTTCTCCAAAAATCAAAGATGATTTTTCCGGATGATAATTTTGCATAATCGAAACAACCTCAGGTAAGGCATTGTGAATGTCAAAAACTAAATCCATCACATGCGGAATCCTTTTTTCATGAGTCACTAAAACCAGCTGTGCCTGCTTAGCAGCAAATGATTCTCTAACTACCAATGTGCGGATTACGCCTTGATTTTTATGTTCATCATAAGCTGGGATGTGCCATTTTTCCAATAATTTCAAAGTCGTCCGAATCACTTTCATGGTCAAGTTACCTTGGGTCGCAAACGTCGGCAAATCAACCAAAAAATGGCTTTCAGGCTTATATAAACCTGCAATTAACTGGCCGGACTTAGCTTTTTTGACTTGAAAAGCCGCTTTATTTCGATAATGGTATGGATCAGCCATCCCCAACGTTGCTTTTAAATCCATCTTTTTAAACCCAGCCGGCTTGAATTTTTCCAATGCCTGTTTAATGACATCCCGTTTAAATTCCAACTGTGCCGGATAAGCTAAATGTTCTAATTCAATGCCGCCAACATCATAAGGATCTCTTTTTTCAACCCGATCCGGGGAAGCTTTTTTAACTTGAAGCAAAGTGGCCTTGGCATAATTTTTCTTAGCCTCAGTAATCTTGGCTTTGACAAATTCATTCGGCAAAGCTTGCGGAATAAAGACAATCTTTCTTTTGTAATAGCCGATTCCTTCGCCGTTAATGCCTAAACGCTTAATCGTAACATAAATAATTTGGCCTTCTTTAAGACGGACGGGCGCGTTTTTTTGTTTATTTTGCTGCATAATGCTGTCCTTTCGCTAAAGATATCTAAGTCATTATAGCATACTATTTGAACCATTGACGCGAATGTATTTTCGCTTTAGAATTAAAAAAGAAAAAAGGAGATTTTTTATGAAACAAAAAATTACCGCGATTAAAGCTCAGCAGAAAAATAAGAACCGTTATAACATTTTTTTAGACGGCACCTATGCTTTTTCAGTGTCGGAAGATACTCTGATTAAATACCGGCTACTCAAAGGACGCGAACTGGATAAAGCTGACTTGGAAGCTATTTTTAAAGCTGATGACTTAGCCAAGGCTCTCGATTTCGCCTTGAACTACCTCAGTTATTCTTTGAGAACTGTTGCTGAAACGAAAAAGAAATTAGCCTCCTTAGACCTCGATGATGATCAAATAGAGCAAGTTTTACAAAAGCTGGCGCAAATGCACTTGCTCGATGACTTGGCTTATGCCAAAAGCTATACACGCACCATTGCTAAAACAAGTACAAATGGTCCTTTAAAAATTGCCTTGGCTCTCAAAAAAAAGGGCGTAAGTGCTAACGATATTGAAGATGGCCTCATGGAATACACCCCTGAAATGCAAAGAGTCAACGCCACCAAAGCCGCCAAAAAAGTCTTAAAAGCCGGTCAAAAACTTTCTTTTAACAAAACCATGCAAAAAATAACGCAAACCTTAATGCAAAAAGGTTTTTCAACTGATATTATTGCCCAAGTAAAAAAACAATTGGACTACCAAAAAGATGAAGAAGATGAATTAAGTGCTCTGCAAACTCAAGCCGAAAAGCTATGGCATAAAAATCAGCGGCTAGACCCCGTCAAAAGAAAGCTTAAAGTCAAAACAGCCCTTTTTCGCCAAGGCTTTTCACTAACTGATTGTGATCATATTTTAAATGAACTAATTCAAAAAGACGAAGTCGACTAGGACTTCGTCTTTTGGTTTATTTTTTCAAATAGTCGCTGGCTATAGGTCGTAATCGGATTAAATTTGGGGACAATCTGCCGGTAGATCATTTGTTCAAAGGCTGCATTAATAACACCACCAAAAATGATAAACCAACAGGTAAGACTCAGCCACAGCATCACCACAATAACTGTTCCAATGGCTCCATATCCCAAAAAAGAGCGGGCAAAAAGCTTAACACAAAATGAAAAAACCTGTGTCAAAAGCATCCAGCTGCCCGTAGCACAAATGGCGCCTGGAAAAAGGCAGCGCATATGCACTTTAGCATTTGGAATAAACCAATAAATCATCAGCATTATCAAGAAAATACCTATCACCGTTGTCGGCCATTTAACCTGCTCAAAGGTCTCAAGCCAACTTTGCGGCAGGTTTAACAAGGGTGTAACATAAGCCAACGCTTCCTGGCCGAAGCCGTAAATAATAAAGAACAACACAAAACAAAGGCCAAAAAAGCCCGTAAAAATAAAAGCCAAAAGACGCCGCGACAAAATATCCTGGCTATCAGCTACTCTGTAAGCCATATTTAAAACCCTTTTCATGGAATTAAAACCACGGCTGGCAGCCCAAACAGATAAAACCCCTGAAATTGAAGCTGCTTGCCCTGATGAGCCTTTGGTCAAATATTCAACAACATAAGGTTTTAAGGTCACATACACCGAATGCGGCAAGGCCATTTTAATGTAAGGCATAATAACATCCGGTTCTAAATGAAGCAAAGGCAACAAGTTGCCTACAAAGATCATCAGAGGGAACAAAGCCATTAAAGTATAATAAGCAATGACAATCGCTTCATTATTAATATTGGCTTCATAAGATCTTTTAAAAACGTCCAATAAAAAAAGGCGCACACGCTTTAGTTCCTTATTCAAGTGTCTGCGCCCCCTTATTAATTCTTATCCGTGCTACTGCTACCTGCATCAGAAGAAGCCGAACTGGCATTGCTGGCTGAAGTAGCTGGCACTTTTAAAACTTGGCCTTCACTGATGGTTGCTGAATCTAAATCGTTAAGATCCATTAAAGTGGAAGTCGTCGTATGATATTTACTTGCAATGGTTGATAAATAATCGCCTGACTTCACTGTATATGTACTATAATCACTTTGGCTTTGAGCCGAACTCGAACTGGCACTAGCACTTGAACTGGCACTTGAGCTCGAACTAAGCTTGCTACTTGAAGAAGCCGACTTTGAACTGGCTTTTTTAGTCTTGCTGGAGCTGCTTGCTTCATGGTATACACCATATTTTTCACGCGCAATCGATTGCTGTTTTTTGTACTCGCTTTTTTGAATGGCCGCATTATCTCCCATTGCTAAAGCGATTTTATCTTGTCCAAAATCACTCTTAAAAAATAAGATTAGCACTAAAGCAAGAACAACAACTGCTAAAGTTATGGATAAAAGTTTGATAACGTTTTTTTTGTGATGATGTTTGGTATGTTCAGCCACAATTCGTCCCCCCATTATGTCATTTTAGCGAAGCTTTCTTTACTATCATACTATAAAAAAAATATTTTGTGTACTAAAAATAAAAAAAGCTAGGAAAAATCCTAGCTTTAATTTATTTCAGCTTTTTAGCCAAATCTTTGATATATTGCTTCAAATCGTCTTTAACTTCTGGATGACGCAAACCAAATTCAATTGAAGTCTTAAGATAACCAAACTTATAGCCGACATCATAACGCTGACCTTTAAATTCGTGAGCAAAAACTCTTTGAATCTTATTTAAGCGGTCAATGGCATCCGTCAATTGAATTTCATTACCAGCACCTGGTTTTTGTGTTTCCAGCATATCAAAAATTTCTGGAGTTAACAAATAGCGGCCGATGATTGCTAAATCAGATGGGGCTTTGTCAACGGCAGGTTTTTCGACAAATTGTTTAACATCAAAAAGTCCTGGACGTGTTTCAGCAGCTGGGTCGATAACCCCATACTTATTAACTTCTTCATGCGGCACTTTCATAACCGCTAAAGTAGAAGCATGTGTTTCAGCGTAGCGATCCATCAATTGTTTAGTCAAAGGAACCTTATCTTCCATCAAGTCATCGCCCAACATGACCACAAATGGTTCGTCGCCAACAAAATCTTTAGCCATCAAAACCGCATCACCTAACCCACGTGGATGGGATTGGCGGATAAAGTAAAGGTTGATATCCGTTGTTTGTTGAACTAAACGCAACAATTCGGTTTTACCTTTTTCCTTTAAGTTTTGTTCCAATTCAGGCACAGAATCAAAGTGGTCTTCAATGGGGCGCTTCCCCTTACCGGTAACAACTAAAATATCTTCAATACCGGATTTCTTAGCCTCTTCAACAATATATTGAATCGTCGGTTTATCGATAATCGGAAGCATTTCTTTGGCCAAGGCCTTTGTAGCAGGTAAAAAGCGTGTACCTAAGCCAGCTGCAGGGATGACAGCTTTTCTTACTCTTTTTTGGTTTTCCATAAGTAAACCCCTTTTAAAATTAATTTACGTCAACCTGATACAGATTGAACATCTAATATAGATTATATCATTATAATCTATATTTACAAGCTAATTCGTAATTTTTTAAGCAAATGCTTAAACAAACTTAAAAATACTCCTTGCTTAGCATTAAAATGCTTATTATTTGTGAAAATGGTACAAATACTTAGCATCCAATTCCGGATCTTGTGATGTTAAAATCTTAGGACCATCCTTAGTAATCACAATAGTATGTTCAAATTGGCAAGAAAGGCTGCCATCAGCTGTACGAGCAGTCCAGCCGTTAGGGTCATCCATTACTGCTTCCCAAGTTCCCATGTTAATCATAGGTTCAATCGTGATTGTCATCCCCTCACGCAAGCGGACACCTTTGCCTTTTTCACCATAGTGGGGGACGCTTGGACTTTCATGCATAGTCGGTCCAATACCATGGCCGATAAATTCACGGACATCACCATAGCCATTTTCATCTTCGGTGTAATGCTGAATAGCAGCCCCAATATCGCCAATACGGTTGCCTACTTGAGCTTGTTCAATGCCAAGATACATCGCTTTTTTAGTGACTTCCATGAGACGGTCAATTTCTGGAGTTGATTTGCCAACCACATATGACCAGCAAGAATCGCTCATTGCACCATGATAGTTAACAACTGTATCAACTTTAACTAAGTCACCATCTTTTAAAATAAGCCCTTTGCGGGGAAAACCATGGCAGATTTCATCATTGACACTGACACAAGTAGCATACTTGTAGCCTTCAAAACCAATTTGTTCAGCAATGGCTCCATGTTCTTTAAAATATTTGCGGGCAAATTTTTCAATTTCCCAGCTTGAAATACCCGGTTTGATAATATCGCGCAAACCAATGTGCATCCCAGCTAAAATAGCGCCGGATTTGGCCATTTCTTCAATTTCACGCGGTGATTTTAAGGTAATCATTTTTTTAGCCTCCAAATTTTTCTAATAACTACTCTATTATAACGCATTCCCTACAGATAGACTTACTTATTTATGATTTAGTACCTTGAAATCAAAATTTCTGATATAATTAATTTGTTAATTAAATTGGAAGAAGGTTTTCATATGGCAACAGCAAAAGTTGTTTTTGCAACAATTACCGGTAATAACGAAGACGTTGCTGATATCGTCGCACAAGAATTAGAAAAAAAGGGTGTTGATGTTTCTGTTGAAGAAATTTCCCAAGCTGATCCTAGCGATTTTGAAGATGTCGATATCTGCGTTATCTGTCCTTACACTTATGATGAAGGTGCTTTACCTGATGAAGGTTTAGATTTCTACGATGACTTGGAAGACGTTGATTTAACAGGTAAAATTTATGGGGTTGCCGGTTCTGGCGATACTTTCTATGGCGAATACTTTGGTGTAGCCATTGATGAGTTCGGCAAGAAATTAGCTGCTTCAGGTGCTACTAAAGGTGCTGAAAACGTTAAAATCAATTTAGCTCCCGACAGTGACGAAGATGTTCAAAAACTCGATGCCTTCGCCGATGCTTTAGTTGAAACTTACAATAATAAATAACAAAAAAAGAGCTGCTAACTAGCAGCTCTTTTTTTTAACCAGTATTCGAACATACATAGCACTAAAGCTAGTGTTAACCCCAAAAGCGTAAGTTTTTTCCCTAAGTCAAGGCCGTAAACGCGGTAATGCAATGCAATTTTATGCTTTCCTTTAGTTAATTTAAGGCCGACAAAAGCATGGTTCGTTTTTAACACCGCCACTTTTTTGCCGTCAACCCAAGCTTCCCATCCTTTGCTATAAGGAATCGTGCTGGTTAAAATCCCCGGGTGCTCTGTTGTTATTTTTCCTTGAACCTTATTTGTCGTAAATTTAACTTCTTTGAGCCGGTGATTTTGAATTTGGCTAACATCTTTTTGATAATCTCTTCCAAAAGGCAATGCAATTACCTCTAGGCTAAATTGATAATGCCCTAATTTTGACAGCGTCAAAGTTAAGGTGTTTGGTATTTTTTGCTTAAAAATACCCAAATTAAGCGTGCCATCAGATACTTGCTTATAAAATGATAAAGCACTTTGATCAGGCTGCTTAATCTTCTCACTGCCATAAGGGCTGGTAACCGTCAAAGTGTAGCTGATATCAGGTGTGCCTTGCAAAATATGGTAGCGCAAATATTTGTAATAAGCTAAGCGGGTATTTTGGGCTAAAATTCCCTGACTCAAGTCATTCGTCAAAGCCTTTTGCTCAATTTCAACTTGTTTTTTCAACGTATAAGGTGTATATTTAATGCCTTTAATTTCAACATGCAACTCACAATTTTTAGGCAATTTGCTGCGATCTAAAACGAGCTGATACGTCTCATTTTTGTCAGCCTTCTCTAAATCAAAACTGGATACTTGATTGCCACGACTGGAAATCAGCTGATACGGCACCCTAATAACTTGGGTTTTAAGCTGCGTTTGATCAATTCTTTCCAGACCTAAAGCAGCCTTTCGATTGACATAAACACCTTTAGCCAAAGCCCTTTCTTTTTGGCTGGCTGTCCAATAGCGGCTTTCTTTTTGGGTGATGACTTTATCTTGAAAGTATAACAAAGGAAAAGTATTTTGGTTACGGTAGCGTCTGGTTTGAACTGCTAAAGAAGCTTTACCATTCGGATCTGCCTGCTGCTGCGTCATTTTGTCGAGACTAAAACCATAAGGAATTTTTTTAGCATTAGGCTGATTAATCCGCATAAATAGATATTTAACCCCGAAAAAGTCATTTAAAATTGTACGGTCTGATACCTGTCCCAAAGGAATATTAGACTCATACTGGGTATTTTGCATGATTAAAGAAAAGTTACCCACATACTTATTTTGCAAAGAATAATAAGAATTTAGATAATATTGCGGATCATTTAAGGCATTATACATATGGTAATCGGAACCAAAAAAATAATTTTGGCTCAACGTCGAAACCCTGAAAAAATCTTTTTGTGTGCTTAAATCTTTCTCCAAGCCATCATAACGCCGCTTCGTTAACCGTTGATAAGATCCTAAGTCAAGCATTTCATTCGAATATCCTCCATTATAAGGAGCTTCAAAATAAACTGCATTTAAACAGACATTAGCCAACACTATCGTCAGTAAAATCCCGGATGCGTTTTTGACCTGACTGGTGTTGATGATATAGATAACCGCCCAAAAAATGATTAAAAAAATCACAGGAATAAAGAGGCGTTCATCGCTTTGAAAATAATATGTCAGCGCAATAACCGCTAAATATCCCAGCAAGCTTGCGGTAAATACTTTTAATTCTTTAGGTGTAATCTTTTGCAGATTTTGAACTAAAATAGCACAAGCCAAACTCACTGGCAAACATAACATCAAAGTCCAACGGTTAGACGGTGCCATAAAACCATTAAAGATTGCTCCAAAAGCTGGCAAAAGAAGCATTGCCAAGCTCAAAGCAAAAATAATTTTTAGAAGTGGATAATTTTTTTGCAAAAAAATATAAACCAGCGCAAAAAAAGCTAAGCTGCAAAAACCCAAGGCACTCCAAAAATAAAAGTCACGATTGCCCCCGTTAATCAATTGCGAAGGCAAAGCCAAATAATAATAAAGCGGATAAACTTTTAAGCCATTGGCAAATTGACTAGCCGACCGTGTCGAATTTAAGGTCGCATAAATTTCCGGCACCAGCATCACCGCTGAAGTCAACAAGGCCAAAATTGTGGTTTGACCCAATTTCATCAATTTATCTATGAACTTTTCATGGCGGTAATAAACTAAAAACCTCACCACCACAAAAATCATGGCACCCAGCCCCATCACATATGCAAAATAATAATTACTAATTAACATCCAGCAAAAAGCCAAATACAAGGGCCAAGCCGACCCACCTTGAAGCACCCGCTCCAATTGCACAATAATAACGGGAAAAATAATGAACGGCAAAGTAAAGAAAGGCTGCGCCACATTAGAATATAGCAAATATGCATTAAACAAATAAACCAGCGTTCCACACCAAATCGCTTTGGTTGATAATTGGTTAAAATGGCGGGCAAAATAAATAAAAGCAATTCCTGCAAAATACAAGCGCATCATTATTAAGAGCTGATATGCCCACACTAGTTGGCTTTGCTTAAAAAACAAAACCAAATAAGTAAAAACATCACCTATCAAATAATAAGAATAAACGGAAAAAGTATCTCCGCCTAAGCCTAAATGCCATGACCATTGTTCCAGCGGCTTGAAAGGATGGCTCAAAAAGGCCTTCAATACCTTTTGATAATGTTGCAATAAAGGCAAGTGCTGATTAGCACCATCTAGATGCCAAATCAAAGCATGGCCAGTGATATAGTAGGTTCCATAAACAAAAAGGGCCGCAATTAAAAATAATAAACTATAGCCTAGATATAAATGGCGGCGTTTTTGTTTTTCAAATGAAAACTGCACAAAAAAACCTCCCTTGTTTTCCGCTTATTATTGTACCTTAAAAAGGCTATCTAAGCGAAACTTTTAGGGAAGTTTAAGAATTTAACTAAAATCTTTTGGACGCTCGCCTAAACCGAAGTGGTAAGCAATAGCATCTAAAATCCTTTGGCAGGCCTTACCATCACCATAAGGATTTTTGGCCTGTGCCATTCTTTGGTATTGCTCCTGATCATCCAGCAATTTTTCCATTTGCTGTTTTACCTTGGTATAATCAGTCCCAACTAGAGCCAATGTCCCAGCCTTAACGCCTTCTGGTCTTTCCGTCGTGTCGCGTAAAACCAAGACCGGCTTATGCAAAGCAGGCGCCTCTTCTTGGACCCCGCCTGAATCTGACATAATAAAGTAGCTTTTAGCTTGTAAATTATGAAAATCAACCACATCTAACGGTTCAATTAAATGTACAGCTGAACAATTGTCAAAAACTTGGTGGGCAGCTTTTTGAACATTAGGACTTAAGTGAACTGGATAAACGACTTCGACATCATCGCGACTATTCACTACATCTAAAATCGCCTTAAATGTTGCCAGCATCTTTGGCCCTTGATTTTCCCGCCGGTGCATCGTCAATAAAATCAGCTTTTTATGCGGATCAAGTTCCTTAAAAATCGGATGCTCATAATCATCCCTAATTGTTTCATGCATGGCATCAATTGCGGTATTACCTGTCACAAAAATATTGCCTAAATCATGATGCTGCGCCAATAGGTTTTCTTTAGCTAAGGTTGTTGGTGCAAAATATAAATCGCATAAATCATCTGTCATCTGCCGGTTCATTTCTTCAGGATAAGGCGAGTATTTATCCCATGTTCTTAACCCTGCTTCCACATGACCGAGCGCCGTTTGGTTATAAAAGCCGGCTAAAGCAGCCGCAAAGGTTGTCGTTGTATCACCATGTACCAAAATCATATCAGGCTTAGCTTCTTTGATAACACAATCAAGTTTTAACAAAACGGCAGACGTAATTTCCTGCAAGGTTTGCCCTTGATGCATTAAATTGAGATCATAGTCTGGCTTAATTTTAAAAATTTCCAACGCCGAATCCAACATCTCGCGGTGCTGCGCGGTTACCGCAGTAATTTCTTCAAAACGCTTATCGGATTTTAACGCCAAAACCAAAGGAGCCATCTTAATGGCCTCTGGTCTGGTCCCAAAAACCGTCATTACTTTTATCTTATCCATAACGCCCTCTACTTAATCTTCGCCGATAATCCGGACTTCAGTTTCTAATTGCACTTGGAATTTATCAAAAACCACTGCTTGAACATGCTTAATTACTGCTTGATAATCAGCAGCCGTGGCATGGTTGATATTGACAATGAAACCGGCATGCTTTTTCGATACCTGAGCGCCGCCAATAGTAAAGCCCTGCAAACCGGCATCATGCACCAATTTACCGGTATAATGGCCAACAGGACGTTTAAATACACTTCCGCAGGACGGATACTCCAAAGGCTGTTTGGAAGCTCTCAAAAAGCTCAATTCTTCCATTCTAGCACGAATAGCTTTCTTATCGCCCGGTTTCAGCGTAAATGTCGCATCTAAAACAATATCACCTTCATCTTGCATTCGGCTGTGACGGTAGCCAAAATCAAGCTCGCTATTTTGATAAACAACAACATCGCCTTGGCGAGTTAAAACAGTTACTTGCAAAGCAACATCTTTAATTTCACCGCCATAAGCCCCGGCATTCATGAAAATAGCACCACCAACAGAACCTGGGATACCTGAAGCAAATTCAAATCCTGTTAATCCGGCTTCATAAGCAGCCTGAGTGGCATCTGCCAAGATTGCCCCGGCTTGAGCTGTTACCTGATTTTTTTCAATCTTGATTTGATTCATTCCCGTCAAAATCAGGACCATACCCCGAATACCGCCATCTTTAACAATGAGGTTGCTGGCATTACCGATGACAGTCAATGCTAAATGATTTTTTTGGGCAGCTAAGACGGCCTTTTTTACCTGGTTAACATCCGTTGGAAAGACAGCAAAATCAGCACATCCCCCTGTTTTAGTATAAGTATATTTACTCAGCGGCTCATTTTGTTTAACCACAATTTCCGCTAAATCAGTGTTAATCAATTCATTTATTTTTTCCATCTTATTGCTTCCTTATCAAGTTAATACATTGAGATTATAGCATACTACTTACCTAGTCCCAAGCTAAATTTGCTTTACAAATATCAATTCAGCACTATAAGAACCATTTTGCATCAAGAAAGCATTCGGAATTTTTCCAACCTGGCTAAATCCTAATTTTTGGTACAATTTGATAGCATTTTGATTATTTTCCATAACTGTCAGTTCTAATTGACTGACTCCATTATATCTGGCAAAAGACGCCATTTTGGTTAAAATTTGTGTGCCAAGGCCTAAATTCCAATATGGCTTGCGCACAGCCACAGCCACGGTAGCCCGGTGTTTGCTCTTATGCCGTAAGGAAAAAATCAGTTGTCCCATTCCTAAAATATTTCCGCCTTCTTTAGCTATTAAAAAAAGATTTTTTTTCGATTTATCAAGCGTCATCAGCCAATATTTGACTTCGTTAACGCTTTTCATTGTTTCAGCTGAACTTTTTGATAAAAATTCTGTTTCCTGGGTAATATTTTGAAAAAAATGCATGACTTCCAAGGCATCCTTTTCAGCTGCCTTGGCAAACGTCACTTCACGTCCATCCTTTAAAAAAAGATTTGTATTAGGATATTCCACCTTGTCACCCCCGTTTTTTTAATCGTACCACTTCAAAAAGTAGAGTTCAAATGTGGTCAATGAATGGTATAATGAGCTAATATATATTAAGGAGGAATTTCAATGGATTTTGTTGCTTTTGATTTTGAAACAGCCAGCCCTAAACGCAACAGTGCTTGTTCTTTAGCGCTAACTGTAGTGCAAAACAACCAAGTTGTTGATGAATTATATTCTTTAATAAATCCTAAAACTCAATTTAGCCCATTTAATATTCAAATCCATGGCATCACGCCTGACATGGTCCAAAATGCACCTACTTTTAGCGAATTATGGCCCCATATTGCCAACTTCTTTACCGCTGACAAACTAGTCGTCGCCCATAATGCTCCCTTTGATTGCAGCGTTTTAAATAAAACGTTAACTAACCTTGAGATGAAAGTGCCGCATTTTAACGTCTTAGACACTGTTAAAACTAGCAAAAGCTTATATGCCAACCGCGGCTTTAAAGACAACAAACTTAACACTTTATGCGCTAATTTAGGAATTGACTTAAGACAACATCATAATGCTATGTACGATAGCCGGGCCTGTGCTGAAATCTTATTAAATCAGCTAAAAGAATTTGGTTTTGAAAATCTGAAACCTTTTATTAAAACTTATCCAAAAAAATAAAGGCTGGTTAAAACCAGCCTTTATTATTTAATTACATGGTATTCTTTCATCAATTCTTCAATGTAAGTTCCCTTAATTTTACTCATAAAGCCCTTAACCGCCGTTTTTTCAGGCCAAGACAAATCTAGTTCATCTAATGACTTTTGATCATTAAGGTAGTAAAAAGCGTTAAGCATCATTCGAACATCAAAGACCGAGCCAAACACTTCAGGTACACCCCGGTCAACATTAAGCAAAGTATAAACAGCTTCCATAGCAGTTCTGACCGAATATTCCGTTGTAAAGACGGTATCCCGTGGTGTTTCAGCATAGTTGCCAATAAAAGCTAAATTCTTGCAATGTTTTGGCACTACCAAAGGACGGTCCCCATTTGCTCTTGGCATAAAATAAGTCGTAATGTATGGCATGTGGCAAGGAATCGTTGAAGCATCTTGAGAAATGGCTTTGATTTCATTTTCAGGTACACCCATATGATAAAGCCATTCTTCACATAATTCCATACCGGTACATTCATCAGGACGTTTTTCGATATAATTACCAATCCGGTCGGTAAACAGTGGATAAAGCCAAACCACAAGTTCATTTGGTTGTTGCGCCTTAAAATGAGGCTGCCGGCTGATTGAATATCCCAAAGACCAATTTGAATCTTTGATACTGGTTGGCCCGCTGGAAACAATCGAACCACTGTAAGGATCTTTTTTATTAACACGTTCGATATATTTGGCTACGCGCGAATCTTTAAAAGTGATTGTCGCCGAAACCGTCCAGTTGGCATCCGGAATATGCTTGCAGAATTTATCAGGATGACCAAAGGCTTCATCTTGAGCAGCTAAATTCTCCCATAATTGCCAGCTGGCGCCGAGTTCATGGGTCACCGGAGCTGCATGGTCATTATCCCCATAAGTTGTACTTTCTGTAATGGACCCGTTTGTTACAAAGACTAAATCATTTTCCGTCAATTCAAGCGCTTTTTCTTCGCCGGCCACCGTCATTTCAATTTTTTTAGCTACTTTATCACTGCCGGTCCGGTTAACGATGATATTGGTTACTACCGTATCATATCTGAAATTGACCCCGTGTTCTTTTAAATAAGCCACGATTGGCATAATCAACGATTCATATTGATTATATTTGGTAAAGCGCAAAGACGAAAGATTTTTCAAGGTTCCGACATGCTGAACAAACCGCATTAAATAACGACGCATTTCCATGGCGCTTGCCCAAGGTTCAAAAGCAAACATTGTCCGCCAATACAGCCAGAAATTTGATTTGAAGAACTCGTCATCAAAGACCTGGTCAATTTGAACATCTTGCAACTTATCTTCAGGTGTTAAAATCAGTTTGATAATTTCTTTAATCGCCTTTTTAGACAGCGTTAATTGCCCATCATCAGGAATTTCTTGTCCTTGGTGATAGATGACTCTGGTCTTAGCAAAACAAGGATCTTCTTTATTGAGCCAATAAAATTCATCTAAAATGGAATGTTCTGGATTTTCCAGCGATGGAATCGATCTAAATAAATCCCACAATACTTCAAAATGTGGTTCCATTTCGCGTCCACCCCGAATGATATAGCCAAGACGCTCATTTTTAATCCCATCCATACTGCCACCTGGAAGAGATAATTCTTCTAACAAATGAATTTTAGCTCCATCCATTTGACCATCACGAATCAAAAAAACAGCTGTTGATAAAGCCGCTAAGCCGCTGCCCACAATATAAGCCGATTTATTTTCGACACCTGCTGGTTTCTTGGGACGGGCAAAAGCTTCATAATTACCATTAGAATAATACATAGCATAGCCTTCTTTCTTGAAAACGCTTTTTTACAGTTACATTATAAAACTTACCACAAACCTTTTAAAGTCATTGTCTGCTACAATTAACGTTATTTGTCACATAAAAAAAGAGGATTAATCCTCTTTTTTTAACGGGAAATCTGTTCTTTAGTGACATTGGCACTGGCCTTTTCCGCTGGGCTTTTTTCCATAAAATCATACGTATCGCGTGCAATAACTAATTCTTCATTCGTCATAATCCGCATCACTTTAACCTTGGAATCAGGTGTGGAAATAAAGACATTTTTACCAAAGGTATCGTTGTTATCACGATCTTCTTTAATACCTAAATAAGCTAAATCTTTCATGACTTTACTTCTAAATGACCAGGAATTTTCGCCAATCCCAGCCGTAAAGACAATCCCGTCAACTCCCTGCAGTTCAGCAATATATTGCCCAATATATTTAATGACATTTTTTTCAAAAATATCAAATGCTAGTTGAGCACGCTTATTGCCTTCTTCAGCGGCTTTTTCAACATCCCGCATATCCTCTGAAACACCGGAAATGCCCAAAAGGCCGGATTTATTATTTAAAATGTCAATCATTTCATTGATATCTTTAATATCAGAATTATTCATCACATATTGCAAAGCCGAAGGGTCAACATCCCCTGACCGCTTAGCCATCGTTAAACCGGCTAAAGGCGTAAAGCCCATTGAGGTATCAAAAGATTTACCGTCTTTAATCGCCGTAATTGAAGCTCCAGCACCTAAATGGCAGGTAATTAATTTTAAATCAGCTAAAGGCTTTTGCATCATCTTGGCAGCTTCTTTAGCTACATATTCATGACTGGTACCATGGGCACCATACCGGCGGATACTATATTTTTCATACCATTCATAAGGGACACTGTAAAGATAATTTTTGGCAGGCATTCCCTGATGAAAGGCCGTATCAGCAACAACTACCGAAATTGCATTTGGCAGTAATTTTCTAAATAAACGGATTCCTAAAGCTGCAGCGGGGTTGTGTAAGGGTGCTAACTTAGACAATTCACGCACCTTTTCGGCGACTTCATCATTAACCAGCATCGGTGCTTTAATATATTCGCCCCCAGCCACAACGCGATGACCTACGCCTTGAAGTTCGCTAAAATCTTTGATAATTTCAAGTTTTTTCAAAAAGACCAGCATAATCCCAATGGCATCTTCGTGATCTTTAATATCACGAATATCTTTAAATTTTTGACCATCCCATTTAATGGTGGTGACCGACTTCTTTAAACCAATCCGTTCAATCATACCCGAAGCTAAAACCTGTTCAGCTGGCATGTCAAATAATTTAAACTTAATACTAGAACTCCCTGAATTAACTGAAAGAACTTTTACCATTGTAATCACCTCAATTTAAAGTTTACGCCGGCACTACAAATCAACATCTTAATCGTTATCGTTAATTCGAATTCAAACCAGCTTTATTTCTTAACAATACTTATCATAACACATTTTGGAGAAAGCGGTTACATTTTTAAATGAAAAATTTTTTTATATATAAACTTGCTTTAGCTAAATAAAAGCTCTATACTAGTTTTGTTAGCTATCTAACGATTTAAAGGAGGTGTAATCATGGATACTATCACTTACGGCAAACTTTTGCACTTAGCCAGCAATACTTTGATTCGCCAAATGAATCAATTGGCTAAAAAATATGACCTGACTGGTGTCCAGATGCTCGTTATCGATTTTTTAGCCCATAAGGTAAATCAACAAGCTTACCAGCAGGAAATCGAAAATGAATTTAGCATTAAGCGCTCAACCACCACGACCATGCTGCAGCGGATGGAAAATAAAAAACTCATCGTCAGGGTCAGTCATGACAGTGATAAAAGGCAAAAAGTCGTTAAATTAACGCCAGAAGCCTTAAAGCTGCTGCCAGTGGTTACCCACCATATCGAACGTTCTGAGGCTAACTTAATCAGTGATTTCACGCCCTCAGAACAAGCTTTAATTAAACGTTTTTTATTAAATATCATTGAGAGGAAATAAATATTGTATGTCGTCAGAAAAAATACCTAAAAAAGTTATTTTAGCCGTTATTGCCACCGGTATTATGTCACTATGCGGCGTTTTAGTTGAAACGTCAATGAATATTGCTTTTCCAACCTTGATGACGGAGTTTAAAATTTCAACCAGCACCGTACAATGGATGACATCAATCTATCTTTTAATTGTAGCTATTATTGTACCTTTATCAGCCGTTTTAAAGAGTTCTTTTAAAACCAAACAGCTTTTTTTATGCGCTAATCTTTGTTTTATTTTAGGCTTACTGGTTGATACCTTGGCGCCTAACTTTTATTTGCTACTTTTAGGACGTGCTATTCAAGGTGTGGGCACTGGGATTGCTTTGCCTTTGATGTTTAACATTATCATGGAACAAGTGCCTAAGTCTCGCGTCGGTTTTATGATGGGGCTAGGCAATATGATTACAGGTATTGCTCCTGCTTTAGGCCCTACTTTAGGCGGACTTGTCGTCACCAGTATCGGTTGGCGGTATGTTTTCATTCTTTTGCTGCCTTTGCTTGTCTTATCGCTTTTTTGGGGCCTGTACGGGATTGAGCAAAAGTCACCCATCGTCAAACAAAAAGTTGACCTACCAAGTTTTGCGCTTATCGCCCTGATTTTCTCCAGTTTGGTTTACGGCTTTAGCAACCTCAGCAGCCAGCCTCTTTTCAGTTGGCAGGTGCTGTATATTTTATTGATTGGCTTAGCCGGTATCATTGCTTTAATTTTCAGAACAAATCAGCTGGAAGTGCCGATTTTAAATTTAAAATTGCTCAAAAACATCCGTTTCAGTGCCCATGTCTTAGGATTTTTCCTAACCCAAATTTTATCATTATCCTTTGCCTTTTTATTGCCTAATTACATTCAACTTGTTAATCACAATACGGCTTTAGTCGCTGGAATGCTGGTTTTCCCAGCCGGTATCATAGGCGCTTTCTTTGGTCCTTTGGGCGGACAATTATTTGACCGGTACGGAGCCCGCAAACCGATTCTTTTGGGTATTAGCATGTGTCTTTTGGTCATCTTGGCTTTTTATGTGAAAGGATTGACCATCTCAAATACCTTTATTGCCGTGGTTTATATCTTTTATATGGCCGGCATGGGTATGACGATGGGAACGGTTATGACTAACGCCTTAGGCCAATTAGACATTAAGCAAATCACCCAGGGTAATGCTATTATGAACACCTTGCAGCAATTTGCGGGAGCTATGGGGACTTCTTTAGCTGCTACCATTGTTAACGAAGGGCAAAATGATCTCACTAAAACAGCCGGGACCATGCTGGGGACCCACCACGCCTTTTTATTTATGCTGATTATCGTTATTATCATTTGGCTAACTTACTTTATCTTTATTAAAAAGCCAAGCCAAGACTAAAAAAGATGCGCTCGTTTCGAGCGCATCTTTTTTTATAATGTTTCAATTAAGCTTTGGTAGCGAGCTCCATGGGGCTCAAAAATCAAAGTTCGCTTATTATCATCGTGTTCATCTTTTTTTAAATGAATCACTAAATATTCCGCTGGTAATTCATCGCTGACAAATTGTGACCATTCCACCACACTAACACCATCACCATCAAAATATTCTTCTAAGCCTAAATCTTGCCCACCGGTTTCTTCCAAGCGGTAAACATCCATATGATATAAAGGCAAGCGTCCTGTATGATATTCTCTAATCAAAGTGAAGGTTGGACTTTTAATATTTTTATGAATATCAAGTCCCAAAGCCAACCCCTTGGTAAAAGTTGTCTTACCAGCGCCTAAATCTCCATCTAATAAGATAACATCCCCCGCTTGCAAGCCTAAAGCTAATTTTTGGGCGATAGCTTGAGTTTGTTTTTCATTTTCAACGACAAATTCCATCTTATTATTATCCTTCCAAAGTTTGTGCAGCCGTAATTAAGGCCACTTGGTAAACATCCTTAGTTGAGCATCCTCTTGATAAATCAGAAACAGGAGCATTCAAGCCTTGTAAAATAGGTCCCACAGCATCAAAATGACCTAACCGTTGGGCAATCTTATAACCGATATTTCCTGACTGTAATTCTGGGAAAACAAAAACATTGGCTTGGCCGGCAACTGCTGAGTCAGGCGCTTTCTTTTGAGATACTGCTGGAACAAAGGCCGCATCAAATTGCAATTCACCATCGATTTGTTCATCCGGCGCCATTTCTTTGGCTAATTTCGTTGCTTCTTGAACCTTAGTCACTTCGTCTGATTTAGCTGAACCCATCGTTGAAAAGCTTAATAAGGCTACTTTGGGCTCAATGTCAAATAACCGCGCAGCTTTGGCTGATTCAACTGCAATTTCAGCTAAAGTTTGAGCATCTGGGTTAATATTAATTGCGCAATCAGCAAAGTAATACCGTTCTTCACCCCGGCTCATGATGAAAGCTCCACTAGTTCGTTTAACCCCAGGCTTGGTCTTAATGATTTGCAAAGCTGGACGCACAGTATCCCCGGTTGGATGAATTGCGCCTGAAACTAAGCCATCAGCCTGGTGCAAATAAACCATCATCGTACCGAAATAGTTGACATCTTTTAACATGGTCAAGGCTTGTTCACGCGTATTTTTACCCTTGCGTCTTTGTACAAAAGCTTCAACCATTGCATCAAAATCACTTTCAGGATAGGTATTAGGATCAATTGTCAATATATTTGCCGGCACAGAGCCCTCATTAGCCTGTTCAATCACATCTTTAGCGCCTAAAATAATCGGCTTAACTAAACCATCTTCAGCTAATTTAACGGCTGCTTTAACAACACGGCTGTCATTTCCTTCAGGGAAAACCAATGTAATACCCTTGCCGGCAATTTTTTGCTTCAAACTTTCAAATAAATCCATGTTCTGACACCTCTGTCTAAAAATTTATTTCAAATCAACTTTCTCTGGCAGCTGCCAATCAATTGGCTCTTCTCCCATTGCTGCTAGTGCTTCATTTGTTTTCGAAAAAGGCTTCGACCCAAAAAAGCCCCGGTGAGCTGATAAAGGGCTGGGGTGGGCCGACATTAACACAATATTTCGACTAGTATCAATGAGCTTGACCTTATTTTGAGCCGCTCTGCCCCACAAGATAAAGATTACCGGTTTAGGCCGCTGTGATAAAGCTTTGATAGCTGCATCTGTCAGCTGTTCCCAGCCTTGACCTTTATGTGAAAAAGCCTGACCATTTCTTACAGTCAAAACCGAGTTTAACAGTAAAACACCTTGCTTAGCCCAACTTTCCAAATAGCCGTGATTAACAGGTTTAATCCCCAAATCATCTGCTAATTCTTGATAGATATTGCGTAAAGATGGTGGAATAGCAACACCTGGCAAAACCGAAAAACTCAGTCCATGAGCTTGATTGGGTTCATGATATGGATCTTGACCTAAAATCACAACTTTCACCTTAGAAAAAGGTGTCAGCTTAAAAGCTTCAAAAATATGGAACATATCCGGATGAATGTCATAGTGGGCATATTCATATTTCAAAAAATTATGCAATTTAGCATAATAAGCTGAATTAAATTCAGGCTCCAAGATTTGTTGCCAATCGTTATCAATTAATGTCTTCAAATTAAGCACCTCAGCTATATTTTACCACAATGTTAATTGTTTCACAGAGATATTTATCAGCTTAATTCAAGGCTTGCTAGTCGTTTTTAAAATGTTTTCATGGTAAAATAGTAACTGATAGACGAATATAAAGGAGGGAACAGCTGTTATTAAAATAAAGCGGCCAGTCAATAGCCCCTGCTATCTGTGCTAGCACTGCGGAAAAAGTGCTAATCTAGGTTAATTTTACCTTGATTTTGCTTCTTTATTTTTAACAACAGTACTTTCAATGATTCAACTGATTGCATCCGATATGGACGGAACTTTTTTGAATGACGAAATGGTAATTTCTCCCGGCAACGCCAACGCAGTTAAACATGCACAAGCAAAAGGCATTCCCTTTGTTGTGTCAACCGGACGTTCTAAAGAAGAAATTTTGCCACTGCTCAAAGCAGCCGGCATTACCTGTCCGATGATTACACTCAACGGCGCTTTGGTTTTTGACCAGGATGAGAAATTAATTAGCTCAGCTGCTTTAACTGATGCTTTAGCTGCTAAATTAATTTTATTCCTGCATAAACAAGGCCTCTACTTTGAAGTTACTACGAATAATGGTGTTTACTCCGATAACAAAGCTAAGCGCATTGAAAATTTTGCAGATCTTTTAAGCAGCACTAGTGCTGATACACCTTACAAATTAGCCGTTACCCTTGCTTCGGCACGTATGGAATTGATGAATATCAATTATGTTGATGATTATATGGAACTTGTCAACGACCCTAAGATTGTGATTTGCAAAATTGTCGCTTTCAGTCCGGAAGGCCGTCGTGTCTTAATGCCAATTAAAGATGAACTGGCGGTTAACCAAAACTTAGTTATTACTTCGTCTGGTCCAGGCAACATTGAAATTAATCACGTTAATGCCCAAAAGGGTATTGCTGTAAGCCGTTTTGCTGATAGTTTGAACATTTTAATGGACAACGTTATGGCATTTGGTGATAACAACAACGATGTTTCAATGTTGAAATTAGCCGGGTATAGTTACGCTGTCGCCAACGCAACTAATGAAGTTAAGCAAACTGCCCGTTACTTAACTGATAGTAATGATGAAGATGGTGTTGGCAAAGCCATCGAAAAAATGTTATAAATTTATTTTATTAAGTTTAGGCTGATTAGAATCGAGGTGCTTTTTGTGCGCAAACTATATTCGCACCGCAATAGCTTATCTATGCGCGGTACAACTGCCATCAAGGATGAGCATGACAAAGATGTTTATCTCATTAATGGCCGGTGGGGAATGCACGCCGATGTCATGTCAGTTTATGACCCTTTAGGTAATTTAGAAGCCGAAATTAAGCAAAAATCGCTCGGGATGCTGCCAAAATTCGCCTTATATTATCACCGTCAATATGCCGGTTCTTTACGTCGCTACTACGGTGTCAGCCGTGAAATGCTTTTTGTTAAAGGGCTGAACTGGCTGATTTTAGGCAATTTACTGACCTTTAAGTATAAAGTTTATCATGGTCGCGAATGCATTATGACAATTAATGAAGTTGAATTGGCTAGCGGTTCTTACTTGGAATTTACGATTGCACATCAAGAAGATGAAGCCTTGCTGCTATGTGTGGTTGCTATTTTAGATTATTGGGCCAAAACCGGCCAGCGCAAAAAAGAACGTTTACAAATTATTAAAGCCAACCTTGCTTTTAATTAGCTAAGAGAGAAAGGAACCTTACAATTGATTATCCGTCAAGCAGAAGAAGACGACGCCCAGCAGATTGTGGCACTATTCCACCTTATTTTAAAAGAAATGGAGGTGCCTTTGCTTAAGCAAACTGATGCTGACAGTCTGAAAAAAGCTCTTAGTTTATCTTTTAAAACTAAAGAATGCCGCCAGACTCTAGCTCAGACAATCGTCGCTGAAATTGACGGCGAGGTAGCCGGAATTGCTTTTGGTTATCCAAATGAAAATGATGCCAAAGTTGATTCTTTACTCTGCCGTTATTTTCCTAAAGTCGGTCTTCAAGCGCGCGACAGTATTTATGACCAAGATGCTAATGAATTACCCAATGAATGGTATTTAGACTCCTTGGTTGTAGCGCCCAAATTCCGTGGCAAGGGGATTGGAACAGCTTTGCTGAAAAGACTGCCACAAGTTGCTCGTACTGAAAGTAAATTTAAAATTGGGCTCGATGTTGATTTTAGCAATCCTAAGGCCGAACACCTTTATCGCAAAATCGGTTTTCGCGGTGTTAAAACGTGTGTCATTGACCACCATAAATATAAACACTTGCAGGTGGCTATCTAAAAAAAGCTGTGGTTTAAACCACAGCTTTTTTTAATTCATAATTTTAACAGTTACAGTTCGTCTACCCCAAGCATTAGCCTGTGCTACCGTAGCAAAATGCAAATCAATAACATTGCCTGAAATAGCCGCCCCGGTATCACCGGCAATACTTAACCCATAACCTGAAACCCAAATAATACTACCTAAAGGAATCACACTGGGATCAACTGCTACACAACTAGGATTATTCTTTAAGTTAATCCCCGTAGCCGAATACGTACCCAAGCCATTTTGCGATACCGAATAACCTGTTGCCGTCATCGTCAGTGTTTTAGCGCCACTGACATTTAATGCCGTCGTAGCAACTGTTTTGGCTTGTGTCGTCACTTTTGCTTGAGCTTGGTCCTTAACCTGAGCAGCCGCTTGAGGAGCCTTGGCCTTGGCTTGATCCAGGGCCTTTTTTTGTGCAGCTTCAATCGCTTCAGCCTGCTTTTTGCGGTCAGCCAATTGTGATATTTCTTTTTGTCCATTAGCAATTTTGGTCTTCAAGGCTGTTAATTGCTGGTTAAGCTTATTTTTTTGCAATGTCACTTGATTCGTTTGTTGATTTAACGTTTTTTGATAAGTTTGCAAATTATTTTCAGCATGCTTAATCGTCACAATATTAGCTTTCAAAGCATCAATACTGTCATTATAAACACTTTGCAAGCGTTGCAAAGCAATAAACGTTCCTACCCATTGAGTTAAACTGGTTGATTTTTCTAAAACAGCTAAACTGCTATTAGTACCCTGTCTTGCTTGCAGCTGGCGCATTCTTGCCTTAACATCTTTAACGCGCATCTTTTTTTCCAAGTTAGCCTGCTTAAGCTGCTTTTTAGTTGCTGAAATCTTTGCTTGTGTAGCCTGTTGTTGTCCTTCTAATTGGGACAATTTTTGATATATTTGATTAATTTGGCTCATTTTGGTCGTTAATTCATTTGAATTTTGATCTAATTCTTGTTTTACGGCTTCCTGCTTTTTTTGAATTTCCGCCACAGAATCTCCTAAGACAGCAATATTAGCAGTTTGAAAAACCAAAATAAATGTCGCTAGAATTAACAGCATTTGTTTTAAAAATTTCATTAATTATCCCCCTCAATCTAAGTATACCTATTTCTAGATTGCGTGAGATATCAGATAAATTACAAAGCTATTGCTAAAATTTATTTTGTTATCCAATTGTAACAAAATGCTTAAAAGCTCACATTGTCCGCCCTATGATGCATAAAAAAGACCGCAAATCCTTATTTGCAGCCTTTTGTTTTAACGAAAATTTTTCAATGTTCGCCGGATTTCACGCTCCTGATCTCGTCGTTTAATGGTCTCCCGTTTGTCATATTCATGTTTACCTGATGCCACCCCAATTAAAACTTTAGCAAAACCGTTTTTAAGGTAAACTTTCAAGGGAACTAGTGTAATACCTTTTTGAGAGGTTTTCTGTCCTAATTGGAGAATCTGCTTTTTATGCAAAAGTAATTTGCGCCGACGCAAAGGATCATGGTTAAAACGGTTTCCAGCGGTATACTCAGCAATATGCACATTTTCTAACCATGCTTCGCCGTTTTTTATTTGGGCAAAGCCGTCTTTTAAAGTAACCCGTCCCTCACGCACCGATTTAATCTCTGTTCCGGTTAAAACGAGACCAGCTTCAACTGTTTCTAAAACGTTATAATCATGGCGCGCCTTCTTATTTTGGGCTAAAGGCCGGTCTTTTTGTACTTGTTTAGCCATCGCCACCGCTCCTTTTATTTACGTCTTTGACCGCGCCTATTTTGTTTACGGTCTTTGTAGTAAGGTTTTTTGTCTTTGCCGTCAGAATGCTTATTGAAACGGCGGTTGCCACCTTTGTGAAATTTTTTGGAATCTTTTTTATCCTTATTGTCACGACGACGGTGTGGTAGTTCAGGTAATTCAACACCATCTAATAAATCGGTCTTAGGTGCCTTATCAAGGTCAAGCAATTTAAAGTTGATTTCTTTTTGTTCAACATTGACATCAACTAATTTAACTCGAACCGGTTGACCAATGCGATAAGTTTTCTTGGTCCGCCGACCAACCAAAGCCATATGTTTTTCAACAAAGACATAGAAATCATCACCAATTTCGCTGATGTGGATTAACCCTTCAACTGTATTTTCCAGTTCCACAAACATGCCGAATTTAGTTACAGAACTTACCATCGCATTAAATTCTTCACCAACGTGATCAGCCATGTATTCAGCCTTCTTCATAGCATCTGTATCACGTTCAGCATCAATTGCGCGTCGTTCCATTTGGGAACTGTGGGTCGCAATTTCAGGCAATTGGTCTTTAAACAAGGCTTGCGCTTTTTCACCCAACCCATGTTCCAAGTAGTAATGAGCCATGCGGTGCACCATCAAATCAGGATAACGCCTGATTGGTGAAGTAAAGTGGGTATAATCAGTTGCTGCAATCCCAAAGTGGCCTAAAGGATCTGGGGAATACTTTGCCTGTTGCATCGACCGTAGCAACATTACAGATACCACAGCTTCTTCGGGACGCCCCGCAACCTTCTTCAAAATCCCCTGCAACATTTTAGGAGTGACATTGTTGGCTGAACCGGTTGCTTCAACCCCAATCGCTGACAGTAATTCAAAAAACTTTTTAATTTTTTCTTCTTTAGGCGTTTCGTGAATCCGATATAAGAAAGGCACATGAGCATTTTTAAAGTGCGCTGCGACCGTTTCATTAGCTGCCAGCATAAATGATTCAACCATTCGTTCACTGGTTCCACGGTGGCGCAATTCAATATCCACTGCATGACCATTTTCATCAACGATGATTTTAGCTTCATTTTCTTCAAATTCAATGGCCCCACGCCGCTTACGCATCTTTAATAAGATTTTATGCAATTCGCCCATTGTTTCAAACATTGGGACTAATTCTTGATAACGTTCCATGGTCTTTTGATCATGAGACTCCAAAATCTTATTGATGGCAATATAGGTCATCCGTTCAGTGGTTTTAATCACACTTGGATAAATTTCATGGTTAACAATTTCACCATCAGGCGTAATTTCCATATCGCATGATAATGCTAAACGATCAACTTTCGGATTCAAAGAGCAGATGCCATTGGACAATTTAGCCGGTAACATTGGGATAACCCGATCCGTTAAATAAACGGAGGTTCCGCGTTCAAAAGCTTCTTTATCAAGCGGCGTCCCTGGTGTTACATAGTGGGAAACATCGGCAATATGTACCCCTAAGTGGTAGTTGCCGTTTGGCAATTTCCAAGCAGTAACTGCATCATCCAAATCTTTAGATTCTATTGCATCAATAGTGACTAATTTTTGATTGCGGATATCACGGCGTCCTTCCATTTCTTCAGGAGTCACATAATCGGGAATTTGGTTGATTTCGTCCATTACTTCATCGGGAAATTCAGTCGGAATGTTATGTTGATAGACAACTTGTAAAATGTCAATTCCAGGATCATTAACGTTCCCGATAACTCTCACCGCAACGCCTTTTAAAATGCCCGGCACATGCGGATCAGGATAAGCCGTAATATCAGCTAAAACTACTTCACCTTCAACCGGGTGCAAACCTTTGTCTTCCAACAAAAATTTATAGGCAGCTAATTTTTTATCTTTTAAGTGAATCTCGCCAATAATGCCTTCAGGGTAGTTTGTATCAGGGTCAATTTTAACTGAACCAACGACCTGTGTTAAATTATGTTCGATAATTGCACAAACTTTACCTTCAGGACGCTTGCCAACTTCAGGATCACCTGGTGTCAGCATTTCTACTTCAACCTCATCACCATTTAAAGCTGACAAGGTTTGGGTAGGATTAATAAAGAAATCCGGTTCTTCCGGATCAACCGTTACAAAACCAAAACCACGATCATTAGCATGGAAAATACCCGTAAATTTTGGTAAAGAATTATCTTTAGCTAAAGTAAAAGCTCCATTTTGATTTAAAACAATCTGCTTGTCGTGTTCCATTTGGGCAATTGCTTGAACCACAAATTTAAATGAAACACTGTCATTCATCTTTAATTCATCAGCTAATTCATGCACTGTAAATTCTTGGCTGGGATTTGCTTTAAAATATTCTAGTAGTTTTTCAATAATCTTATCTTTTTCCATTGCTGTCCTCGTTTTCGTCGTATTCTTGTCGTTAAAAAAACCCCCTGATATTTACGCAGGGGGCCCGTAGTTAGTGTGAGGAAATGTAGTAGAGCGCTAAAGAGAGCGCAAAAAATACAATTCCTAAAACTGTCGTAACTTTTTGCATAAACGCTTCAAAACCACGGGGCTTTTGTTTGCTGAACAAATCAGCTGCGCCACCGGATAAAGCGGTTGAGGCGTTATCGGTTTTGGCTGGTTGCATCATGACAGCAATGATAATCAAAACTGAAACGATCATCAAAATTGTTAACAGTGTATTGTACAAGGAAGTACCTCCTTACCCGCTTTGGTAAACTATATCTACTCTAATTTAGCATATATTGACGCAGATTTCCAGTTAATTATTACATCTGCTTAGCAATATGATTAATTTGTTGCCTTACTTTGGCCAATCGTTGGTGTACTGTTAAAATAACCAAAATGTCGCCGCCGCGAATCACCGTATCACCGTGGGGGAGAAGCTCATTTTCGCCGCGTCTAATCGCAATTAACAATGCTTCTTTAGGCCATTTAACATCCCGCACCTGCTTATTTTCCAGTAAAGATCCGACAAAAACCGGTATTTCGAGTCTGTCTTTAAATTCGCCGTGAATTTTAATTTCGCCTTTATCGGCTATCAAACCACTCAGCATTGCTTCATAAATGGGACGTCCATGCAAAAGATCAACCACACAATAAGCGATTAAAGCAACCACAGCCAGCGGCATCAAATGTTTAATGGAACCAACCATTTCTGTGACCAGTAAAATAGCTGTAAACGGTGCCTTACAAATGCAGGCAAAATAGCCAGCCATGGCGTAAATAATGCAATTAACAATTAAGCTTGAAGCCAGCAAATGAAAATCAGCCAGCAAATGTCCATAAAAGCCGCCCAAAACAGCCCCTAACGTTAAAATCGGCAAAAAAATGCCCCCAGGGAAACCTGACCCAAATGAAATCGTTGAAAAAACAAGCCGCAAGACAAATAAGCCTAATAAAACAATTGTCGCAGGTACCTGTTGGCCTAAAGACACAATAAGCGCATTTCCACCACCAATAATATCAGGCCATTTTAAGCCTATGGGGATAACAAGCACCAGCGGAATAATTCCATGCAGATTGCGGGGAAAAGGCACTAGCTTTTGATAAACTTTTGGAATAGCTAAAGTCATTTTTTCATATAGAATGCCTAAAACACCTAATAAAATTCCCAGCAAGATCAAGTAGCCATAATCTACTAGAGGAAAAGAATAATTATAGGCCATATGCAAAACCGGTGTCATTCCAAAGAAATAAAGTGATACTAAATTAGCAGTTACCGCAGCTGACAAAGCTGTCGTCCATACCAGCGGTGAAAAATTATGATAAACTTCTTCAGCCACAAATAAGGCAGCCGCAATTGGCGCATTAAAAGCTGCGGAAAGTCCAGCTGCTGCTCCTCCAGCAATCATCGCTCTTAAAGAAGCACCCTTCAGTTGCTTAATTTCTCCAAAGGCTTGACCGACATTGGCGCCTAATTGAATCGACGGGCCTTCCCGCCCTAAAAAAAGTCCTGACCCGATGGCTAAAATACCACCAACCCATTTGCGCCATAAAACTTTTTGCCATGATAATTCTAATTCACCGGCTAATTGGCCTTCGACTTGTGGAATACCTGATCCGCTGATGTTAGGTTCAGCCTTAACTAAACGAGCATTAATCAGCCACACCAGCAGATAAAAAACACCTAAAGCTAAAAGCCACCAAGGTTTTGTAACCCCCGCTTTATAGACTATTTTAACGACTGCTAACAGGTTTTCAATGGCTAACCTAAACAAACTAACCACTATCCCTGCCAAAACACCAACCAATGCCCCTTGGATGATGTATTCAAACCTTGTCGTATCCAATTGCAGTTTTTGCATAAAATCCCCCACACTAAAAAATATGTAAACAAAATAAGGAACCTTAAAGATAAGGTTCCTTATTTTGCGGATTTAAATCCGAATAATCAGTCAATCAACTAATTACTTTTCTTCAATTGCTTGGCGTGCTTGTTCGCTCAAGTTGTAGAAGGATTGGATACCCTTGTATTGAGCAACATTTTCACCTAATTGATCTTCAATGCGCATCAATTGGTTGTACTTAGCAAGACGGTCTGTACGGCTCATAGAACCTGTCTTGATTTGGCCTGCGTTTGTAGCAACAACCAAGTCAGCAATTGTAGTATCTTCAGTTTCACCAGAACGGTGTGAAACAATAGCTGTGTAACCAGCTTCCTTAGCCATTTCGATAGCTTCCATTGTTTCAGTCAAAGTACCGATTTGGTTAACCTTGATTAAGATTGAGTTTGCGCAACCCATGCGGATACCCTTTGCAAGGTATTGTGTGTTTGTAACGAAGAAGTCGTCACCAACAAGTTGAACCTTCTTGCCAAGTTCAGCTGTGATTGTTTGCCAATCTTCCCAGTTGTTTTCGTCGATAGGATCTTCGATTGAAACGATTGGGTACTTAGCAACTAAGCCTTCAAGGTACTTGATGAATTCTTCAGTTGTGAATTCTTCTTTTGTAGACCAGCGAAGAACGTACTTGCCCTTTTCTGCATCCCAAAGTTCTGAAGAAGCAACGTCAATAGCAATAGAAACATCTTTACCTGGCTTGTAACCTGCAGCTTCGATAGCCTTGATTAAGTATTGCAAAGGTTCTTCGTTGTTAGCAAAGTCAGGTGCGAAACCACCTTCGTCACCAACAGAAGTTACCTTGCCATCAGCACCAAGCAAGTTCTTCAAGTTATGGAATGTTTCTGAACCCATACGGATTGCTTCCTTAACAGTCTTAGCACCAACAGGCATAATCATGAATTCTTGGAAGTCAACCTTGTTATCTGAGTGTGCACCACCGTTGATAACGTTCATCATTGGTGTTGGCAATACGTGAGCATTGAAACCGCCAATGTAGTTATACAAAGGAATTTGCAATTCATCAGCAGCAGCACGAGCAGCAGCGATAGAAACAGCTAAGATAGCGTTAGCACCGAGCTTGCCTTTGTTAGGTGTGCCGTCCAAAGCAATCATAGCCTTATCGATAGCAACTTGGTCTGTTACTTCGTAGCCAACGATTTCTTTAGCGATGATGTTGTTAACATTAGCAACAGCTTTTGTAACGCCCTTGCCCATGTAACGAGACTTGTCGCCGTCACGCAATTCAACAGCTTCGTGTTCACCTGTAGAAGCACCGGAAGGAACGATACCACGACCGAATGCACCTGCTTCAGTGTAAACTTCAGCTTCAACTGTTGGGTTACCACGTGAGTCTAAGACTTCGCGAGCATAAATTTCTGTAATTGCAGACATAAATTATTACTCTCCTTTAAGTTAATTGACTTGAGACTTAACGTCTTCAGTCATATTTTATCTGTTTTTCCTTGCAGTTGCAAATAATTTTGCTAACTGCGCTTAATTTTTACTAGTCCTTAAAATGAACCAATTGCAAGTATGATTCTGGAACTAAGGAAGCACCGCCGACAAGACCGCCATCGATGTTTTCTTTTGCCATTAATTCCTTAACGTTAGCTGGTTTTACAGAACCACCATATTGGATACGAACTTTGTCAGCAACTTCTTGGCTGTAAAGACCTGCAACTGTCTTACGAACAACAGCACAGATTTCTTCAGCTTGATCAGCTGTAGCAGTCTTACCAGTACCAATAGCCCAGATTGGTTCGTAAGCAATTACCAAGCTAGCTACTTGATCTGCTGTTAAGCCAGCTAAAGCAGCCTTAACTTGACCTGAAACCCATTCTTCAGCCTTGCCGGCTTCACGAGTTTCCAAAGATTCACCACAGCAGATGATAGGTGTCATGCCGTTAGCAAAGATAGCCTTAGCCTTCTTATTGATATCTTCATCTGTTTCGTGGAAGTAATCACGACGTTCTGAGTGGCCGATGATAACGTAATCAACGCCCATTTCCTTCAAAACTTTTGGTGATGTTTCGCCTGTAAAGGCACCTTCATTTTCAAAATAGCAGTTTTCAGCAGCTACTTTAAGTTCAGAACCCTTAGCATTTTCAAGCAAAGCAGGGAGGTCAACTGCAGGAGCAGCAATAACTGATTCAACTTCTGATGATGCTGGTAATTGGTCCTTAACAGCTTTAACAAATTCAGCTGTTTGTTCAGGATTCATGTTCATTTTCCAGTTACCTGCAAGAATTGGTGTACGCACTTATAATCATCCTTTCAGGAATTAATTGCCGCCTGAGCGGCGAGAAATTTTAGTTATTAAATTATTTGTCAGAAACAGCAGCAACGGCTGGTAAAGTCTTGCCTTCAAGGTATTCAAGTGATGAGCCACCACCAGTAGAAACATGGCTGAACTTATCAGCGATACCTAATTGCTTAGCAGCAGCAACAGAGTCGCCACCACCAACGATTGTTGTAGCATCTTCCAATGAACCGATGAACTTGCCAAGTTCCAAAGTACCCTTAGCGAAGTTAGGCATTTCAAAGACACCCATAGGACCATTCCAAACAACAGTCTTAGCATCTTTCAAGTTTTCCTTGAACAATTCAATTGACTTTTCGCCAACATCAAGAGCCATGTAGCCATCAGGAATGTCGCCTTCAACAGTCTTGTAGTTAGCATCGTTAGCAAACTTGTCAGCAACAACGTTATCGATAGGCAATACCAGCTTGTCGCCAGCTTTTTCCATCAATTCTTTAGCTAATTCAACTTTGTCATCTTCAACTAATGAGCTACCTACAGCAATGCCCTTAGCCTTGTAGAATGTGTAAGTCATACCGCCGCCGATGATAACTTTGTCAGCTTTTGATAATAAGTGGTTGATAACACCAATCTTTGATGAAACCTTTGAACCACCCAATACAGCTACGAATGGACGTACAGGGGCGTCAACAGCATCACCCAAGAACTTGATTTCCTTTTCCAACAAGAAACCAGCAGCTGCAGGCTTGCCTTCAGCCTTCATTGCTTCAGAAATACCAACGTTTGAAGCATGTGAACGGTGTGCTGTACCAAAAGCATCATTAACGAACATATCGCCAAGTGAAGCCCAGTATTTGCCAAGTTCAGGATCGTTGCCAGATTCCTTCTTGCCGTCTAAGTCTTCGAAACGAGTGTTTTCGAACAACAATACGTCGCCATCTTTCATGTTAGCGATAGCTTCTTCTAATTGAGCACCGCGAGTTACAGGAACAAATGTTACAGGCTTTTCCAATAAGTCTGATAATTTTTGTGCAACTGGACGCATTGTCAATTTTTCTTTGTCTTCTTCAGTCTTAACACGACCTAAGTGTGAGAACAAGATTGCCTTGCCGCCGTTTTCAATAACGTACTTGATAGTTGGCAATGCAGCAACGATACGGTTGTCGTCACCAACAACGCCGTCCTTAACAGGAACGTTGAAGTCAACACGGATTAAAACTTTTTTGTCTTTAACATCTAAATCTGAAACAGTAAGTTTAGCCATGAAAGAAAAACCTCCAAAATTTTGAGATACTAATAGATATAATAAAAGGCGGAGGGAGCTGCCTCCCCCCGCCTCAAACAACCTGCGAAAGCAAGTTAATGATTTTAGCCTAAGCTAGTTATTAAAGCATGCTTGCAAATTTTTCCAATGTACGGATCATTTGAGCAGTGAAGCCTGATTCGTTGTCGTACCAAGCAACAGTCTTAACAACTTGGCCTTCACCTTCACCAACAACTTGTGTTTGTGTTGGGTCAAATACTGAGCCAAATTCTGTACCGATGATATCGGATGATACGATACCGTCAGCGTTGTAACCGAAGGATGCGTTGCCTTCTGTAACTTTCTTAACAGCAGCGTTAACTTCTTCAACAGTTACTTCTTTGTTAAGAGTTGTAACTAATTCTGTCAAAGAACCTGTGATAACAGGTACACGTTGTGCATGGCCATCAAGCTTGCCGTTAAGTTCTGGGATAACCTTACCAACAGCCTTTGCAGCACCTGTTGAGTGAGGAATTGTGTTTTGAGCAGCAGCGCGAGCGTTACGTACGTTACCCTTGCGATCTGGACCATCTTGAAGTTTTTGTGTTGCTGTGTAAGCGTGGATTGTTGTCATTGTACCAGCTTTGATACCAAATGCATCGTTAACAGCCTTTGCAAGAGGTGCCAAGCAGTTTGTTGTACATGAAGCAGCAGAAACGATCTTGTCTTCTGGAGCCAATGTGTCATCGTTAACACCGTAAACGATAGTCTTCATGTCGCCGGCTGGAGCGGAAACAAGAACCTTCTTAGCACCAGCATTGATGTGTGCTTGTGCCTTTTCTGGTGATGTGTAGAAACCAGTTGATTCAAGAACAAGGTCAACGCCGTCGTTCTTTACCCAAGGAATGTTGTTTGCATCTGCTTCTGCGTATACAGGAATTTCCTTGCCGTTAACAACAAGTGCGTTTTCTGTTGCGGAAACTTCGCCGTCAAATTGACCATGAGCTGTATCGTACTTCAACAAGTGTGCTAACATAGCTGGTGAAGTCAAGTCGTTGATAGCAACAACTTCCAAGTCCTTAGATGTTGCAGCAATACGACGGAATGCCAAACGACCGATACGGCCAAAACCATTAATACCTACTTTAGTAGTCATAACTAAAATTTCCTCCTTTAGGAAATAAAAATTTATTTTAAAAAGTAGCAAGTCCTAAAAAGGATACTACTCTTTTAAAATCGTCTTTGCAGCACCTTCGTCAGTAATCAAACACGTCTGACGCGGTGCATGTTGCATGTAAGCTGCAATTGCCTTAGCTTTATTTTTGCCACCGGCAACAGCAATTACACAATCCATTGAAGTGAGATCTTCAAGCTGCAATCCGATTCGGGGAATCTTGAAAACAACTTGGCCCGACTCATCGAAAAAATAGCCAAACGCCTCGCCAACAGCCCGGCGTTCTTTTAAAAGAGCTACTTGTTGTTCATTCATTGACCGGCGGGCAGCCATATGCATGGCATCTCCGATACTGTGAACTACAGCATTGCTTCGTTTAATCAGGTCAACAACTTCTTGAACCGCTGGCTCTTGCAGCAAAGTCTTAAAAGTCGTCTCACTTACCTGCTCTGGCACATAGAGCGACCGGCTTTTCCCGCCGGTGCAAAGTGCCATCTGAGCACAAACATTATTAGCTTGAATATCAACACGCTCACCTAATCCGCCCCGGGCTGGGACAAATAAAAGTTCACGATTACGAGAAATTTCAGGATTTAAACAACTGGCAACTTGTGCCATCGTTGTACCACCCATCGCCGCAATAATATTCTTGCCCATAGGAAGAGACGTCCGCAAAGTTTCTGTGACCATCTTTCCCATTGAATCGACCACTTGCTTATCATTGTCACAGTCACCTGCCACAACAAAGCAGCGCTCAATTTTTAACTGCTTGCTAAGCCGCTTTTCTAATTGTTGAACCCCCAGCAAAGAATCCATAAAAGAAGCTAAGCCCAAAATCGTCTTGCGACCCTTATCCGTAAGAATCATTCCCGACTTGGTTGAGGAAATAAGATCAAACTTGCGTAAAGCATCAGTTTCAGTCCGAAGCATTCTTTCACTCATGCCCAAGTCTTGTGCCAATGATCTACGTCCAACCGGCTCATTCCAAGCAATATTTTGCAATATTGTGTAACGACCATTGACAACCTCAATCATATCTGGAACGACATTTTCGATCCATTCAATCTCTTGGTGCATTTCAAGTCTCTCTTTCTTGCGGGACAATTTTTTGTCCGATGGGGTCACCAAACGACCCAGTAAGTTAGATAAAAGATTATCATCAATTGTCCGTAAACAATTAACAACACTCCTTCATCACACTTTGAATTATATCAGTTAGCTTCTTTTTTTGCAAGCCATAATGCTTCTAAATTTCTTTAAAAAAAGCGTTAAAAGCTTAGATAAAACTAAATTTATACCATTTTTTCCGAACATTAATAAATACAATTGCTGTTTGTTTTTGAAAATTCGAACAAGGGATATATTATAAAAAAGAAAACGTTTTAAGCAGGAACATTGCTGTTTTTCAAAAAAATCAGTAGCGTTTTCTTTTGCTTGATGGTGCTATTTTGAGTTGTTCACGGTATTTAGCCACTGTCCGGCGGGACACTTTTAGCCCCTCAGCACTTAAAAGGGTAACAATTTTTTGGTCTGAAAGCGGATGGTGCTTATCTTCTTGCTCAATCAAGGCCTTAATCTTCTCTTTTACTCCATCACTTGTAATCTCACTTCCAGACGCACTGTGGTAAGCCACAGCTTGTGAAAAGAAGTGTTTCAATTCAAAAACACCCTGATTGCATAATAAATATTTACCATTGACCGCTCGGCTGATAGTTGATTCATGCATCTGCAGTTTTTGGGCAACATCCCGCAATAAAAAGGGTTTTAAATTGGCATCATCATTGAGGAAAAAGGCCGCTTGCTTTTCAATGATGGCTTCACCGATTTTTAAAATCGTCTGTCCGCGCATCGTAACATCTTCTAAAATTTTGTGGTAGTCTTTGCGTTTTTTTTCCAAATAAGCCAGCAAATCTTTATCAGCAGCTTTTTTTAAATCTTCATAATATTCATTTTTAAATCTGATTTGAGGCTGATTTTCCCGTGTCAAAGCGATATTTAACGTGCCATGCTCTTTTGTGACCACCAAATCAGGTTCAATATAGCCGACCTTTTCTTGGCTATAAGCTGCTCCCGGTGCCGGTGACAAGGTACGCACATAATCTAAGATGCTTTGTATTTCGCTTAAGGTAATTTGATATTTTTTAGCTATTTCACCCCAATTACGTTCTGTGAAGGCTTTAAAATCGTTACTCAAAATGTCTTCAGCTTGAGCAGGCGCATGTTCATCATATTGAATTTGCAAAATGAGACATTCTTGCAGATTACGCGCCCCTACCCCAGGCGGGTCGAGCTGCTGCAATAACGTCAGCGCATCAAGCATAACTGTTTTATCAATTTTTTCAGTTTTAATAAGCTTATTTAAATCAATATTCAAATAGCCATTAGAATCCAGTAAAGATATCAAATAGATGACTAATTCTTTGATAGGGGTATCCCGCATGGTTAAATTGACTTGATCCATTAGATAATCAAAAAGCGATTGACTCTTAGTTTCAATTAAATCAGACCAATCAGGCGGACTTGCCAGCAATGTCTTCTTTTCTTTAAAAGTCCAAGCAGCTGTCATAAAAGGATTTTCTAAAGCGGCATTCGCTAAAAAATCATGCAATTCTTCGGTATTATATTTCAATACCTGGATCGATTGCTGCATTTGCTGTGAAATTTTTAAAGTTTGAATTTGCTGTTGTTGTTGACCTAACCCTTGCTTTGCAAACATTTACTCACCCTTTTCTTAAAAAAACACTTGAAATCAATTAATATTTATTCTATACTTAACTAGTACGCACCGCTAGTGTAATGGATCGCACGCAAGATTCCGGTTCTTGTAATCTGGGTTCGACTCCCAGGTGGTGCATATATTCTCATTATATAATATGTCCTGGCAGATGTCAGGATTTTTTTTTTGCCCAAAAGCGAAGTAAAATGTTTGACCATTTTTGACCTATGCGTTAAACTAGTATTGAAGTCGTCCGAGTGCTAGACTTAAGATGTAAACAATTTAAGGAGGAATGGCTATGAATTTAGTTCCTACAGTTATTGAACAATCCGCTCAAGGTGAACGTGCCTATGACATTTATTCCCGCCTATTAAAAGACCGTATCATTATGGTTTCAGGTGAAGTTACTGACGATATGGCTAACGCTGTTATTGCCCAACTGCTTTTCTTGGATGCCCAAGATTCTGAAAAAGATATCTATATGTACATTAACTCACCGGGCGGTTCTGTTTCAGCCGGTTTAGCAATTGTTGATACCATGAACTTCGTATCTGCTGATGTGCAAACAATCGTTATGGGGATGGCAGCTTCCATGGCTTCAATTTTTGCAACTTCTGGTGCTAAAGGCAAGCGTTTTGCTTTGCCTCACTCAGAAATCATGATTCACCAACCATTAGGCGGTGCTCAAGGCCAATCAACTGAAATCCAAATTGCCGCTGAACATATTTTGCGGACCCGCAAATTAATCAACGAAATGTTGGCTAAAGGTTCTGGCCAACCAATCGAAAAGATTAATCAAGATACAGAACGCGATAACTTCATGACGGCTCAAGAGGCTGTTGATTACGGCTTGATTGACGGTATCATGGAAAACAAAAAGAAGTTAAACTAGTTAACTAAACTATAAAAAAGATGCTCTAATTTAATTGGAGCATCTTTTTTTAGACAATTTCTTGTCCAAGTCGTAATTTTTTCGCATAATCATTTAATTTGCGCAATCGGTGATTAACCCCTGATTTTGAAATAGGACCACCTGACACCAGTTCGCCCAACTCTTTGAGCGAAACTTCCGGGTGGGCCATCCGCGCTTTCGCAATATCTTGTAATTTCACCGGCAATTGATTTAACCCAATTTGTTCATCAATATACTTAATATTTTCAATCTGCTTATTAGCTGCATCCGCCACTTTATTAAGATTAGCATTTTCACAGTTAACAATCCGATTGACAGAATTGCGCATGTCGCGCATAATCCTGATATCTTCAAACTTAAGCATAGAGCTGGTTGCTCCGATTAAAGACAAAAAATCAGCAATTTTTTCAGCTTCTTTAAGATAGGTAATGTAGCCGCTGCGTCTTTCGGTCGTCCGCGCATTTAACCCATAGCGGTTCATCATTTCACAAATCGTATTATTGTGATCTTCATATAATGAATAGATTTCCAAATGATAGCGGCTGGTTTCGGGATTATTGACGGATCCAGTTGCTAAAAAAGCTCCCCGCAAGTAAGACCTAACTTTGGCATCATCATCCAAAAAAGTCAAAGGAACCGTTTCTTTCAGCTGAAAACCATTCAAGATATCTAAATCTTTCAAAACATAATCACTGCCAGTCTTCAACCGTACAATATAGAGGTTATTCTTTTTTAATTTCATTTTACGCCGAACCAGCAGTTCACTTTCAACGTCATAAAACTGCTTCAATAAACGATAAATTCGTCTAGCAGTAGCGGGGTTCTCGGTTTGAACACTCAAAACAAATTTATGGTTGATAAGACTAATTGAGCCATTCATGCGAATCAAAGCCATCAATTCAGCTTTGGCATTGCCGAAATGGACTTCTAAAGTGGTAAGTTCTTTTTTTACCTCGCTTGCGTATGACAAAAAATCCCTCCTTTAATTGCTTTCATTTTCACGCCATGATTGCGGACGACCCGTTAACCGCATTAATTCGTCAACAACTTGATCGCCATTATGAAATACGCCATGATTTCTTAATTTCAAAAAATTATCTGAAATAACCCGACAGCCCTGCTCACGTAAAGCTTTAAAGTCGTGACGCACTTGATATAAATATTCATCATATTTTTGGCGGTCTAAATAGTCTTTTGGCACCGGTTCTGTATTTACCAGCACAGTATCAATAAATGGCTGGCCTAAATGCTCATGCAGCACTTTAATATGGTCTGCATCACTAAAATGTTCCGTCTCGCCTTTTTGCGTCATAATGTTGCAAATATAAACTACTTCGGCTTTGGTTTGGCACACCGCTTGACCAACATTTTCAATCATTAAATTAGGCAAAATACTGGTAAACAAACTGCCTGGGCCTAAAACAATTTGGTCTGCCTGCATGATAGCATCAACAACTTCTTGTTTAGCCCGAGGTTTTTCGTGCTTAGCTGAACTGACCCAAACCCGTTTGATGGTTTTATTGGCTGCCGAAATTTCTGCTTCACCCATTTGTGTAGTACCATCACTGAATTCGGCATTTAAGGTTAATGGTTTATCCGATGCCGGGTAGATATGGCCGTCAACTTGCATAAACTGGCTTAACATCTGCACCGCATCAAAAATACCGCGATTATCCATTTCAGTTAAAGCAGCAATTATTAAATTGCCGATTGCGTGCCCCGAAAAGAAACGATCATCCGATGCAAACCGATATTGAAAAACCGCTTTAACTATTTCAGGCATATCAGATAAAGCCACTAAGACATTGCGAATATCACCAGGCGGCACCACATTGATATAGTCGCGAATAACGCCAGAAGATCCGCCATCATCAGCTACAGTCACTACCGCTGTGATATCGGCATTTCTTTTTTTGAGACTTTTTAAAATCACCGGCAACCCCGTTCCGCCTCCGATAACGACGATTTTGGGGCGCCGCTTATTTTTTAATTTCATCATGACCTATTCACTGTTTCCTTTCGCTTCTTCATATCACGATGGTAAATATTCACATTATAAGCATCCGCTTTTAAATCCAGACCAATTCGCTGTGCAATTGCTACTGAGCGATGCTGCCCACCGGTGCAGCCAATAGCAATTGTTAAACTGCTTTTGCCTTCGTCAATGTAGCCCGGAATAATAAAGCGCAGCATCGCAATAAACTGTTCATAAAAATGAGCCGTTTTTTCTGACTGCATAACATAATCATAAACACCTTGATCAAGCCCTGTCTTTTCCTTTAAAGCTGCCACATAGTATGGATTAGGTAAGAAGCGCACATCCATAACCACATCTGCATCAATTGGAATCCCATATTTAAACCCAAACGACATCACATTAATATGGAAAGTTGTATTTTCACTTGCTTCAAAATTATGGAAAATTTCTTCCCGTAATTGCCGCGGCGCTAAATTACTCGTATCAATCACCAAGGTAGCTTTGGATTTGATTTCTTCTAACAATTCCCGTTCGCGGTTAATCCCGTCTAACACACGCCCATCCATCGCCAATGGGTGGGACCGCCGTGTTTCCTTGTAGCGTGCCACTAATTCTTCGTTAGAAGCATCCAAGAAAAGAATCTTAGCACTGATACCATTTTCATCTTCTAAATTGCGAATCATCTCAACGACAGCTTCATAAAAGGCTCTTGATCTTAAATCGATGACTAAGGCAACTTTTTTTATCTTGCCTGATTCCTTGACAAGTTCCCAAAATTTATCCATCAAAGCCGGCGGCATATTGTCAACACAAAAATAACCTAAATCTTCAAAACTTTGCATGGCTACAGTCTTGCCGGCACCGCTCATGCCAGTTACAATAACTAATTGCATTGCATCTTGCATTATCTTCACCTCTCAAAAAACATACTTACTATATTATAGCATATCCTCTAGGCGCTTAAAAAAGATACGCTTAACAAAAAAATAGCTGGGAAACCCAGCTATTTTAAACCTCTTCACCAAAAATTTTAATTTTCATTTTTAATCCTGTCGGTGTGGTTGCCAAACCGCCTAGACCGGTTTCTCGCAACTGCATTGGCATTTTTTCACCAATGCGCCGCATCGCACCAATAACTTCATCAGCGGGAATCTTATTTTCAATCCCTGCTAAAGCCATGTCACTGCAAGCCAGAGCATTCACTGCTCCGGCTACATTGCGCTTCACACAAGGAATTTCTACCAAACCAGCTACCGGATCGCACACCAAGCCTAGAAGGTTGCTTAAAGCCATCGCAAAAGCTTCACTGGCCTGCTTAGGCGTACCACCACAAACTTCAACCGCAGCGGCGGCGGCCATCGCCGAAGCACTACCGACTTCGGCCTGACATCCGCCCACTGCACCGGCAATCATAGCGCTATTTGCAGTTACCAATCCAAAAGCACTGGCCGTAAATAAAAATTGAATCATCTGTTCTTCAGTTAAATCAAGCTTTTCCTTGATTGAAAATAAAACCCCAGGGATGGTGCCGGATGATCCGGCTGTAGGTGTTGCACAAATAACTCCCATGGCAGCATTGACTTCATTGGTCGCCAGCGCATTTTGCACAGCTAATAAAACATCATCACCAGACAAGCCCAAACCTTGTTCGCGATATTTGCGCATTTTAACGGCATCACCACCGGTCAACCCCGTGGGCGAATGCACGCCTTCTCCACTAGCGCCGCGCTTAGCTGCTTTTTGCATCACGTGCAATTGGTGTTTCATCTTGTCCCAAACTGCTTTGCGGGAAGCTCGTTCAAAATTCATCTCAGTACGAACCATGAGTTCCCAAATAGGCAGGTTTAATTCATCGCATTTTTTCAAAAGTGAAGCTACTGTTTGATACATGGTCACACCTCTATAAACATACTAATTCATGCGTCAATTGCGCAATTTCGGCTAAAGCATCTTGGTTAGGCTTTTTATCTAATTCAACTTCTAACAAGCAATGCTCCGCCTTGACACTTTGACTGGTGCGCTTAATCACCACATCATCTGCTTGCAGGCGTTGTTCAATCAGTTCCTGCTGACCATCTTTAATCCAGCATAAAACCATTGGCAAAGGTCCTTTTGGTGAAAGCTCATGCCCATCTAACTTCAATCCTCTGATTTCAATCGTGCCGCCCCCAATCGAGCAGCCGGCAATTTGAATCTTTTTGTTTTCATTTTCCAAGGTAATAATCGCCGTGTTGGGATGGTGAATGGGACTTTTGGTCCGATGTTCGATAAATTTAACCTTAATCCCGCCTTCTCTAGCAATTTTAACTGCCTGAGAAACCCTTAAATCAGCGGTACCCATCCCTAAAATGCCGGCAACAATCGCAAAATCAGTTCCATGTCCGCGATGCGTTTGGGCAAAGGATTCATAATAATCAACTGTAATTTTGGTTATTTTTTGAGAAAAAAGCTTGTGAGCCACGTGCCCAATAGCAACTGCCCCGGCAGTATGGGAACTGGAAGGTCCCACCATTACAGGGCCAATAATATCAAAAACACTTTTATAATTTCCACTCATAATTTTTCCTCTATCAACTTTTTCAAATAATTTTAATGTAACACTTCTTAGCCGTAAAAGCCAACGCATTTGAAAAAATTAATCCATTTTAATTAACCTTTAAATATCAAAAAGAGGCTTTTAAAAAGCCCCTTTTTGTCACTTTTAATCAACTACCTTACGTTCAAAAGGATCAGATGAAATGCCCTCAGATAAAATCTTTTGGCACCATTCTTGGGCTGAAAAGAGGGAGTGGTCGCGATAGTTGCCGCAACTCTTAATATCTGTTCCTTGAACATCATCCCAAGTAGCATTCACAATATCTTGCAAAGCTTTTTTCAAAGCTTTAGCTACTTCAACGGTATCATGTTCACCCCACATGATTAAATGGAAACCAGTCCGACAGCCAAAAGGTGAGCAGTCAATGACACCCGTCAAATAGTCACGCAAGTAACCGGCTAACATATGTTCAATGGTATGCAGACCAGCAGTTGGAATAGCATTTTCGTTTGGCTGGACTAATCGTAAATCAAAATTTGAAATCTTATCGCCCTTAGGCCCTTCTTCAACAGTAATTAGCCGCACGTATGGTGCTTTAACAGCGGTATGATCCAGAGTAAAACTTTCAACTTCTGCCATAACAATCATCCTTCCCGAATTATCTCTATATCGAATATACCATTTTTTAAGTAAAAAGCAAGCAAACTAGCGGTCTTTAGGAGCCAAAACTTTGGCTAAATAACGTCCAGTATAGCTTTCTTTAACTTTAACCAACTCTTCGGGCGTGCCGCAAGCCACAACCTGTCCTCCAGCTTGACCGCCTTCGGGTCCAAGGTCAATCAGGTAATCAGCAGTCTTAATCACATCAAGATTATGTTCGATGACTAAAACCGTATTACCCTTATCAACCAGTCGCTGCAATACATCCAGCAGACGCTTAATATCATCGGTATGCAGGCCAGTCGTTGGTTCATCTAAGATATAAAAATTCTTACCGTTGGTCTTACGATGCAATTCACTGGCCAATTTCATCCGCTGTGCTTCTCCGCCGGATAAAGTCGTCGCCGGCTGGCCTAAGGTGACATAGCCTAAACCTACATCAGCAATCGTTTGCAGTTTGCGCTTAATTTTAGGAATAGCATCAAAAAATTCTAACGCTTCTGCCACTGTTAACTGTAAAATTTCGGCGATGTTTTTTCCCTTGTATTCAACTTCTAGTGTTTCTGAATTATACCGCGTTCCATGGCAAAGTTCACAAGGTACATAGACATCCGGTAAAAAGTTCATTTCAATCTTTAAGATACCATCACCCTTGCAGGCCTCGCAGCGGCCGCCTTTAACATTGAAACTAAAGCGTCCCTTGCCATATCCCCGCATCTTAGCTTGATTGGTCTTGGCAAATAAGTCGCGAATATCATCAAAAACACCGGTATAAGTGGCAGGATTACTGCGTGGTGTTCGTCCAATCGGACTTTGATCGATAGCAATAACTTTTTCTAAATGTTCCGTTCCTAAAAGTTTGGTATATTTGCCAGGCTTTTCAGTACTATGATTTAATTTTTGGGCCAACGCTTTTTTCAAAATCATATTGACTAAAGTTGATTTACCTGAACCTGACACCCCAGTGACCGCAATAAACTCACCTAAAGGAAAACGGACATCAATCTTTTTGAGATTATTTTCCTGAGCCCCATACAAAGATAAGACTTTACCATTGCCTTGGCGTCTTGTTTGTGGAACTTCGATAGCTTTTTTTCCAGCTAAATATTGGCCTGTCAACGAGTGCGGATTTTTTTCAACTTGCTTTGGTGTTCCGGCTGCCATCAATTGGCCCCCATTTTGCCCAGCTCCAGGGCCGATATCGATTAAATAATCAGCGGCCCGCATCGTATCTTCATCATGTTCGACGACAATCAAAGTATTGCCTAGGTCGCGCATCTTCTTTAGCGAAGCAATCAAGCGGTCATTATCCCGTTGGTGCAAGCCAATTGAAGGCTCATCCAAAATATATAAAACCCCAGATAAGTTGGACCCAATCTGTGTGGCTAAACGAATTCGCTGCGCCTCCCCGCCTGACAAAGTTCTGGCTGAGCGACTCAAAGTAAGATAATCTAAGCCCACGTTAACCAAAAAGTCTAACCTGTCGTTAATTTCTTTTAAAATAGGGCGAGCGATTTTTAATTTAGCATCACTGAAGTTTAAATTCTTAAAGAAGGTCAGGGCTTCGCCAATCGCTAAATCAGATACTTCGCCTATATGATGTCCGGCAATTTTAACAGCTAAAGCTTTAGCATTCAAACGGTAACCATGGCACGTACTGCACGTTAAACTGGTTAAATATTTCCGCATAACATCACGGGTGAAATCGCTGTTAGTCTCATTGTATCGCCGCCAAATATTAGGAATTACCCCTTCAAATGGGGCATCTACATCCCTGACTCCGCCAAAGTCACTTTCATAGTGGAAATGGAATACTTCATCCCCCGAACCGTATAAAATAAGCTCTTGCTGGTCTATAGGCAAGTCATCAAACGGTACATCCATATCAATGTTAAAAGTTTCGCAGCAAGCTGCCAACATTTTAGGATAGTATTTAGAACTGATAGGATTCCATGGGGCAATCGCACCTTCATTTAAGGTTAACTTACGGTCTGGCACCACCAAATCAGGATCAACTTCCAATTTAACACCCAAACCGTCACAATCTCCACAGGCACCAAAAGGCGCATTAAAAGAAAACAGTCTTGGCTCTAATTCTCCAATGGTAAAGCCGCAATAAGGGCAGGCAAATTTTTCGGAAAATTGCAGGGTTTCTTGCCCAACCACTTCGACACTGACATAACCGTCGGCCAGCCTTAAAGCCGCTTCCAGCGAATCAAAAAGCCGGCTTTTGATTCCTTCTTTGATGACGACCCGATCAACCACAACGGAAATATCGTGCTTTTTATTCTTGTCTAATTCAATTTCATCATAGATTTCTCTTTGCTCGCCATCTATTAGCAGGCGGGCAAAGCCTTCTTGCTTAATTTTAGCTAATAATTTTTTATGCTGCCCTTTTTTACTACGAATAACCGGTGCCATAATCACTAATCTTGAACGCAACGGCAGTTCTAATAACCTGTTAACCATCTGTTCAGGTGATTGGCTAGTGATGCTGGCACCATCGTTAGGACAAATTGGTTCCCCTGCCCGAGCCCATAAAAGTCGCAGGTAGTCATTAATTTCTGTAACAGTTCCGACCGTTGAACGCGGATTTTTGGATGTCGTTTTTTGATCAATCGAAATGGCCGGTGATAAACCTTCAATTGAATCCACATCAGGTTTATCCATTTGGCCTAAAAATTGCCTCGCATATGAAGATAAACTTTCCACATACCTTCTTTGTCCTTCAGCATACAAAGTATCAAATGCTAAAGAACTTTTGCCCGAACCGGAAAGACCGGTAATCACAACCAGTTTATCCCTTGGAATCTCCACATCAATATTCTTGAGGTTATGCTCTCTTGCCCCATGAATTACAATTTTATCTACTGCCATCTTCTTACCTCACTTCTAAAGGGATGCTTTTAATTCTAAAATCGTATCGCGCAAGGATGCCGCTTCTTCAAAATCAAGCTTTTTAGCGGCTGCTTGCATCTGAGCGGTCAATTGCTCCAGCATTTCCTTTTGATCCTTAGCTGATAAATCATTGAAATCAAAATTATCAGCAATTTTGCGCTTTTTAGCAGTCTTTTTATTGCCAAATGAAATCGCTGCTCTAATTTCTTTTTTGATGGTTTTAGGGATGATATGGTGTCCTTCATTGTATGCCATCTGAATTTTACGCCGCCGCTTTGTTTCATCGATAGCTTTTTGCATTGATTCCGTGATTTCATCGGCATACATGATGACATGGCCATGTTCGTTGCGGGCAGCCCGCCCAATAGTTTGAATCAAAGAACGCTCATTTCTTAAGAAGCCTTCTTTATCCGCGTCTAAAATAGCTACTAAAGACACTTCGGGGACATCAATTCCTTCCCGCAATAAGTTAATCCCAACTAAAACGTCAAATTTGCCCAAACGCAAATCACGCACAATCTGCGTCCGCTCCAGCGTTTTAATGTCTGAATGCAGATATTTGACCTTGATACCCAATTCCTTGAAATAATCCGACAAATCTTCTGCCATCTTTTTAGTCATGGTTGTTACAAAAACCCGCTCATTCCGTTCAACCCGCTGGTTAATTTCACTAACTAAATCATCCATCTGACCCATAATCGGCCGAACTTCAATTTCCGGATCCAATAATCCCGTTGGCCGGATAATTTGCTGAACCACATGGTCGGTTTGTTCTTTTTCATAAGGTCCGGGTGTGGCAGACATATAGATAATTTGTCCGGTTAATTTTTCAAATTCAGCTAATTTTAAAGGACGATTATCTAAAGCACTGGGCAGTCTAAAACCGTAATCAACCAGCATCTGCTTGCGGGCCTGATCACCATTATACATTCCGCGTACTTGCGGTATAGTAACGTGTGATTCATCGACAATCGTTAAGTGGTCCTTTGGGAAAAAATCCAGCAAAGTGAAAGGACGGTCGCTAATTCGACCATCCATATATTTCGAATAATTTTCAATGCCTGAACAATAGCCCATTTCAGCCATCATTTCTAAATCGTAAGTCGTTCGTTGTTCAAGACGCTGAGCTTCCAGCAGCTTGCCTTGCTTTTTGAGTTCATCCAAGCGTTGCGCTAATTCTTGCTTAATTCCTGCAATCGCTTTTTGCATCCGTTCATCATTTGTCAAAAAGTGGGTTGCTGGGAAAATAACAATTTTATCAACATCGGTTAATATTTCACCGGTTAAAGGATTAAACTCGCAAATGCGGTCAACATCATCCCCAAAAAATTCAATTCGCAAGGCAGAAGCATCGCTTGACGCCGGGAAAATATCAACAATATCGCCCCTAACCCTGAAACGTCCCCGTTGAAAATCAATATCATTTCTTTCAAATTGAATATCAATCAGTTCATTTAAAAGCCGGTCGCGACCATATTCCTGATCAACATGGATGGATAAAGCCTGACTTTGATATTCGCGTGGATCACCTAAACCAAAAATGGATGAAACCGAAGCCACTACAATTACATCATTGCGTTCCAGCAGAGAACTGGTAGCCGAGTGGCGTAATTTATCTATTTCATCATTAATACTAGAGTCTTTTTCAATGTAGGTATCACTGGATGGAACGTAGGCTTCAGGCTGATAATAATCATAGTATGATACAAAATATTCAACCGCATTATGTGGGAAAAATTCTTTAAATTCTCCATATAACTGGCCGGCTAACGTCTTATTGTGCGCTAAAACCAAAGTGGGTTTATTTACATTTTGAATGACATTTGAAATAGTAAAGGTCTTACCGGTCCCAGTTGCCCCCAGCAATATTTGGGCATGTTCCCCTTGATTAATGCCTGCCGTCAATTCCGCAATAGCTTGCGGCTGATCACCGGTTGGCTGATAGGGTGCTACAAGTTCAAAATCTCGATCTGCTTGACGTTCAATCACGTTTTTCCCACCTTTGCAAATAATTCGTAAGTATTGTAACATAGCGAACGTAAATTCGCAAAAAATTAACTTAAAAAAAAGAAGCCGGCTCAGCCGGCTTCTTTTATGCTCTAATCAACGTAAGCATTGATTCCCTTTTCAAATTTAGCCACATTTGCTTGGGCTTCTTGTAAGTTTTGACCCTTTGTTCCAATGTAGAACTTAATCTTAGGTTCTGTACCAGATGGACGTACAGCAATCCAAGTTTCATCAGCCAAAATATATTTCAAAACGTTTGATGAAGGCATTCCCATCTTTTCCACCTTGCCATCAGCATCACGTTGTTCATCGCTAGCAAAATCTTGGGAGCAAACAACCTTAACACCGGCAAAATCTTTTGGTGCTTCTTGACGTAATTTAGCCATCAAATCTTTAATTTGTTGAGCTCCTTCAATACCATCAAAAGTCAAAGCAGTCGTCTTTTCAGCAAAGTAGCCGTATTTTTCAAATAATTCCTGCAAACCATCATACAAGTTCTTGCCTTGCTTACGGTAGTAGGCAGCTACTTCAGCCAATAAAAGCAGGGATTGAATTGCATCTTTGTCACGAACAAATGGACGAATCAAGTAGCCGTAGCTTTCTTCAAAGCCCATCATAAATGTATGTTCCTTCGTTTCTTCAAAGTGTTGAATTTGTTCAGCAATAAACTTAAATCCAGTCAAAACATTGATTGTTTCACAGCCAAAGTCAGCGGCAATTTTAGCTGCAAATTCACTGGAAACAATTGATTTGACCAAAGCACCATTTGTAGGCAACGTATTTGCATTTTTACGGGCTGTCAAAATGTAGTTCAGCATAATAGCAGCAATTTGGTTACCTGTTAACAGCTTATATTCGCCATCTGGCTGACGTACAGCAGCTCCCAAACGGTCAGCATCAGGGTCAACTGCTACCAATAAGTCAGCGTTATCGCGTTTGCCTAATTTAATAGCCAAATCAAAGGCTTCAGCAAATTCTGGGTTAGGGTGTTCAACTGTTGAAAAGTCTGGATCTGGCTTAGCTTGTTCTGGTACCATCGTGAAGTCTTCAAAGCCTGCTTGACGCAAAGCTTTTTCACCCAACATAGCCCCTGTCCCATGTAGCGGTGTGAAAATTAACTTCATCGTCTTGCCTTCTTGAGCAACTAAATCAGGATCAACGGTAACTTTTTTAACTTCAGCTAAGTAAGCTTGGTCAACTTCAGCTCCAATAATCTTTAAAGTACCGTCATTAATCAAGGCATCTTTATCAGCAGCCTTAATCTTAAATAAATCATCTGCTTCACGAATATATTTGGTAATCAAATCTGATTCCTTAGGTGGCATTTGAGCCCCATCTTCACCGTAAATTTTATAGCCATTGTATTGCTTTGGATTATGGCTAGCTGTAATCATAATCCCGGCATAAGTGTGCAAGTGGCGCACTGTAAATGATAATTCCGGTGTTGGACGCAAACTTTCAAAAACAAACGTTGGGATTCCATGAGCTCCTAACACACGTGCTGATTCAAAGGCAAATTCTTGTGACTTATGCCGTGAATCATAACTGATAGCCACCCCGCGCAATTTAACTTTTTCATCCAAAGTATCCATGAAAGAAGCTAAACCTTCAGTGGCTTGCCTTACGGTGTAAATATTCATTCGATTGATACCGGCACCAATAACACCACGCATACCAGCTGTCCCAAATTCAAGCGGTGCATAAAAAGCATCTTCTAAAGCTGCTTCATTATCAGCCAACGAAGCCAATTCAGCCTTTAAATCGGCTGTTAAATCTTGATAATTTTTCCATGTGTTATATGTGTCTTTCCAACTCATAAAATCACCCCTATATGTTATTCAAATTACAGTATACTACATTTTCAGCTTTATTTAAAACGGGTTGTTTTAGTTAACTATTTATATGTTAACTAAAATTAAGTAAAATTTCAATCATATTTTACGTTGCCGTCCAAATACCATGGATTATGTGGCTGCCAATAACGCCGATATAAAATCAGAAAAATGCTGCCAGCAAAAATCACCACCGATAGCCACTGAGAAACTCTTAAAAAGCCCAGCATTAAACTATCTGTCCGCAATCCTTCAACAAAAAAGCGTCCAAATGAGTACCATCCAGCATAAGTTAGTACTACTTCACCCCGTTTAAACAAATGCACCTTATGCCTTAAAGACATCAGCAAAATAAAACCGGCAAAATCCCACACTGATTCATATAAAAAAGTAGGCTGGTAATAAACACCATTAATTTTCATCTGCTCAATGATAAAATTAGGCAGCATCAAGCCTTTCAAAAAAGCTCTAGTCGTTGCGCTGCCATGTGCTTCTTGGTTGATAAAATTGCCCCACCGGCCCATTGCTTGTGCCATGATGACTGTTGGTGCCATAATATCCATAAAAAGCCAAGGTGACAATTCTTTAACCCGACAAAAAATGACCAAGGTCAGCACTGCTCCAATTAATCCGCCGTAAATGGCAATACCACCATCCCAAATGCGGACAATCTCAGCTGGGTGTTCGGCATAATAAGACCATTCAAAGACCACATAATAAATGCGGGCGCAAATAATCGCTACCGGCAAAGCATATAAAAGATAGTCATAAAAGTTATCTTCATGTACGCCTCTTTTTTGACCTTCACGCACTGACAAAAACAACGCCAGCAGTACTGCCGTCCCGATAATAGCCCCATACCAGTGCACGGTAAAAGGGCCAAGTTTTAAGGCAATTGGATTTATCGCTCCTAACAATCTTTTGGCCCCTCCTTAGTCAACAGAATTTTGCTTAATCAAGGCATTCAAATTATCTTCAAAAGCCTTTGTTGCATCATATCCCATTGTTTTAGCTCTAAAGTTCATCGCAGCTGCTTCAATGATAATGGCCAAGTTGCGACCTACTTTAACCGGAATGGTAATTTTCGGAATGCCGACATCAAAAATTTGAACCATTTGTTCACCATTGCCTAAACGATCAAATTTCTTTTCCTTATCCCAATTTTCCAAATGAATAATGAGCGAAATATCGGTCTTATCGCGCACAGCACCGGCCCCAAACAGATTCATGACGTCAATGATTCCAACTCCGCGAATTTCTAACATGTGGCGTAAAATAGCTGGTGCTTCACCGACAATTGTTTGTTCATCTTGCTGGTAAACTTCTACGCGATCATCAGCAATCAAACGATGACCACGTTTAATCAAATCAAGCGCTGTTTCTGATTTACCAACCCCTGAATCACCGGTAATCAAAACACCCAAACTGTAAATATCAACTAAAACACCGTGTAAAGACTTGCGTTCAGCCAATTTACCACCGAGAAAATCTGTCATTTTAGCAGATAATCTAGTTGTTGGCAATTTTGACCGTAAAATCGGTACATGGTGGCTAACAGCGGCCTTCTCCATCTCAATCGGCACATCTAAAGCCCGTGAAACGACAAAACAAGGCGTCTTATCACCACAAAGCTTTTCCATGATTTCGCGCCTTCTTTTCGATCCCATGGTGTGTTCATATGATATTTCCGTCATACCAAATAACTGTACCCGCTCTTGCGGATAGTAATCCAGATAGCCGGCTAATTCCAGCCCCGGCCGCGAAATATCTTCAGTTGTAATTACTCTTTTATCTAAATCTTCAGCCCCGGTATATACAGTTAAACCTAACGCATCTACCAGTTCCTTTACTGTTACCCCATTCATTTTTTTACCTCACATTTCAATTTCAAAATTATTATTAGTCTATTGTATCATTTTTTAACCGCTTTCAACACCTTTAATCGATATGGTCGGTAATAATCAAGTTCACGACACTAATAATAATGGCCACTACAAAAGCTGAGCTGAAACTGGAAAATTGGAAAAAATCTCCCATCAAATAAGCAGTTAATTCCAGCATCACCCCATTAATAACCAGGTAAAAAAAACCTAAGGTCAGGGCCGTAATCGGTAATGATAAAATAACTAAAAATGGTTTAACCCACATATTAAGCAGCCCCAAAACCACTGCCGCTAAAAAAGCTGCTAAAATGCTAGAGACATGCAAAATATTTGGGAAAAAGCCTGCTGTCGCTAAAAAAACTAACGTATTAACCAAACAGCGCTGCCAAAAGCCCATTAATCTTTGCCTCCTTTAGTAATATCTTTTTCTGTTGCGTCGGTAACTTTTTTGCATTGCTTCGTATTAGAACTGCTTTTATCTCTTTTCAAAGCTTCCGCAAACATGCCATGCAACATCGTTAAAACATCATTGTAAGTATCATTTTTCCTAGGCATTACTAAAGCTAAGATAATATAGGCTAAAATGACTACATATACCATTGGCGGGAACAATTCGGCCACCATAGCCGCCAAAAGAAACAATCCTCTGACAATATAAGGATGAATCCCGAAATATTCAGCAATACCTGTGCAAACACCGCAAACCAGCCCATGATTTGAGCGATACAGTTTCTTTTTCATTTATCTTCCTCTCAATCAAATAAAATCAATCCTATTTCATGCGGTGCATCCGCATAAATAGCACTTTCGCAAATTTTTAACTCACCATCGACATTTTGCACTAATAACTTGCAATAAGCAGCATTTTCCTGCAAAGCTTGGTATAATTCGCTGGCATTAGCCACGGGCTTTTTATTACATTCTAAAATAATATCGCCTGCTTCAAGCTGCATTTTAGCTGCCGGCGTATCGGCTTTAACAGCTACCACCCGTACACCTCGGCTCGTTTCAACATACCAAAAATGTCCTTTGCGGTTATAGTTATAACAGCTGTATTGAAGTAAAAGTTCCGCCAAAAAACTAAGTCCTAATAAAACCAAACCATAATTTTGCGGAATAAACAGTGCTAAAAATGCCAACACCGCTTCCAAAAAAGCCAGCTGGTTTTTACGCTTTTGATAATAAGCCAAAAGTGCTTTAGGCTTTAACTTCGTCGTAGTCAAATACGTCAATATTAAAAGCGGCATTAAAACAATCGTAAAATGCTGCGAGCTACCATTTAAAATCCAAAACAGCGGTATACCCCCATTTTTACCGGTAGGCACCAGCAAAATCAAGGGAATCAGTGCTAAATTACGCCAGCTGTAACTGACAATTCGCCGGCCTCTTTTGCCTTCTTTAATTGTGGGCGTAAAAAAAATTGCCTTTGATTTTGTAGCAACCGCCGCCTGTAAAAAGGCCGTTAAACTAGCCAACAACAACATCATCGTCGTAAATCCGGCAGGCAATTTATCCGCCCAAAGCCAACCTTTAGGTGCCAAAAGCATAATAATCCCTGTACCGATTAAAGCCAAAAAGCTCAAATCGCACGCAGCAAAAAAGATTAGGGAAAGACCTGCCAAAATCTGATATAAATAGATAACTTTCATTGGCAGTCCGATTCCGCACAGAACCGTAAAAATACCCGCCGTAAAGAAGAAAGCTAAACTATCTTTTAAGAAGTGCCGCCCTTCATAGCAATCACTATTGACGGCAATTCGAAATTGCTGGCGTTCTTTTTTTACCCGGATGAAATACATCCCCAAAATCCAAATTAAACTCAACCAAACCAGTGGCTGACACAAATAATTTTTAATTACCGCCAAAATAGCCACGACTACGCCCCCTTTTACTATCATCATTATAACAAATTACAATCCACTGCGGAAAAATTCAGCTAAATTAATCTAAATAAAAAACCTGATTTCACTAAGAAATCAGGTTCATCTTTAAATTTTAAGGAAACGGCTCATTGAAAGACCTGAGCCAATCGCGCCAATCACAATCCCAATCGCAGCTAATAACAGGTCAATTTCCCACAAGAATGTGCCTGGTGTCAGCAGGGAATAACTGGTTCCGGCTAAGGATTCAGACAACACACCATAAAGCCAAATGTATAACGCATCAACCACAATAAGCGGTAAAATAGCCCCCAAAAGTCCGGTCCAAGCGCCTTCTAAAATAAATGGCCAGCGAATATAACTGTTAGTTGCACCAACTAAACGCATAATGGCAATTTCATTTTTACGCGACATAATCGTAATTCTGATTGTATTGGAAATCAAAAAGACGGCCACAAACAACAGCAAAATGCTAATCGTTACACCCCAACGCTGGATGCTAGCCACAACTTTGAAAAGTTTTTTAGCTGAAGCTCCACCGTATTTGGCATCAGAAACATGTTTTAATTTTTTAGCCTTTTTAGCCACCTTAATGGTCTTTTCCGGTGAAGTTGCACTCACAACGTAAACATCAGACAAGGGGTTGTCATCACCTTGGAATAATTTGAATTCATTCCCATAGACACTGACAACATTCTTCAATTCCTTTTGCTTGCTTGAAAATTCAATGCTCTTAACTCCAGAAATTTTCTGCAATTGTTTCTTTAACTTAGCTTCTTGTTTCTTGGTTGTACCACGATCAATAATGACCCGAACCTGCACATCATTTTCAACATCCGTTGCCACTTTGTTGATATTAAGCAAGATAGAAAGTAAAATACCCACCAGCAAAAGCGTAACTGTAACCGCACTGACAGCGGCAATGGACATCCAGCCATTACGCTTTAAACTTTTGAAGCTTTCGCGTAAATGACGCTTAATCGTTACTGCTTTCATTTAAGTATTGTCCTCCTTCTTGATCACGTACAATCTTGCCATCCTCAATTTCAATGACACGATGCTTATATTCATCAACCAATAAACTGTTGTGGGTCGCCATCACAATGGTTGTCCCATCCTTATTGATTTTTTCCAAAATATCCATAATGCCTTCTGAGGTTTCAGGATCCAAGTTACCCGTTGGTTCATCAGCAATCAAAATACTTGGCTTATTGGCAATCGCTCTGGCAATCGCGATTCTTTGCTGTTCACCACCGGATAATTCGTTAGGAAAATTATCAGCCTTATCAGCCAAACCAACTAAGTCTAAAACCTTAGTTACCCGCTTTTGAACTTCTGCTGGTTCTTTTTCAATAACTTGCAAAGCATAAGCGATATTTTCAAAAATAGTTAACCGCGGCAATAATTTGAAATCTTGGAAGACAATGCCTAATTCGCGACGCAAATATGGCACTTCACTATTTTTCATACTTTCAAGTTCATATTCATTAACTTTAATTTGTCCCGAAGTTGGAACTTCTTGATGGTACATCATTTTAACAAAAGTTGATTTACCTGCCCCACTAGGTCCAATAACGTAAACAAATTCACCCTGATCAATTCTTAACGAAATGTGGTTTGTTGCTACAACACCATTAGGGTATTCTTTCACAACATCTTTATATTCAATCAATGTTATGCTCCCTTCCTATTATTTACAACAGTATCCATTATAACATTAATATTTAGACTTTCTTTGCATACTTGTTACAATTACTTATCAATTTTTTCTCGGTTTTAACGCGGATTTTCCTGCTTCAAATGCCATTGAAGATAGGCATTGATGAAGCCATCCAAATCACCATCCATGACATTTGAAATATTTCCTGTTTCAAAACCGGTCCGGTGATCTTTAACCATTGAATATGGATGGAAAACATACGATCTGATTTGTGACCCCCAACCGATATCCAACTGTTCACCTTGAATTTGTGCCCGCTTTTTTTCCTGTTCTTCTAACTCTAATTGATACAGTTTAGATTTCAACATTCTTTCTGCGGTTGCCCGATTTTGAAATTGTGACCGTTGTGCCTGACTCGAAACCACAATTCCTGTTGGAATGTGAATCAATCGAACCGCTGAACTAGTTTTGTTGATGTGCTGCCCCCCAGCACCAGAGGAACGAAAGACTTCCATTTTGATATCTTCAGGACGCAAATCAACTTCAACATCATCATCTAGTTCCGGCATAACATTCACCGAACAAAATGAAGTATGCCGCCGACCAGCTGAATCAAAAGGCGAGATTCTCACCAAGCGGTGCACCCCTTTTTCGCTGCGCAAATAACCGTAAGCATTGGTACCTGAAATAACCATCGTCACTGACTTAATACCTGCTTCATCGCCGGCGAGGTAATCTTCAATTTCAACTGTAAATCCATGCTGTTCAGCCCAGCGAGTGTACATTCTTAAAAGCATTGCTCCCCAGTCTTGCGACTCAGTTCCGCCCGCCCCGGGGTGAAATTCTAAGATGGCATTATTCTTATCATAAGGACCATTTAACAGCAATGACAATTGGTAGCTTTGTAACTTTTGCTTTGTTAATTGGTATTTATCGTCTAATTCAGACCATAAGTCACTGTCGCCATCTTCTTGACACATTTCCAAGAGAATTTCCAATTCTTCAACAGCTTCTTTTAACTGGTTAAAGTTATCATACTTGTTTTTTAAAACATTGTTTTCATTAATAATTTTTTGTGCCTTGGCTTGATCATTCCAAAAAGTTGGATCAGCCATCTGTGCTTCATTGTCGGCAATGGATTCTTTCAGGACATCGAGGTCAAAGAGACCCCCTAAAGTCCGAAATCTGTGCTACCATTTGCTCAATTTCTTTCTTATATTCACTAAATTCCAAAATTTTTACCTGCTTTCTTCAACTTATCGGCAAAAAAGGCAGCTGACTAGAGGTCTAGTTAACCGCCTTTTTGCTTAACGCCGAATATTTTGTCTAATTTCAGCCTTCAAGAATAATCTCGTAACTTCGTATTCAATATCGCCAATCATCTGTTCAAACATTTTAAAGCCGTCTGATTGGTATTCAACCAATGGATTCAACTGGCCATAACCACGCAGCCCGATTGATTGTCTTAATTGGTCCATAGCATCAATATGATCAGTCCAATGAGAATCGACCACCCGCAAAATAACAACTTTTTCAAATTCAAGCATTTGACTTGCATCATAAAGTTGCTTTTCTTTCATCTTGTAATTTGCTTCCGCACGGTCCATCAAAGCTGCAACAATTTCTTCAGCTGTCTTGCCTTCTAAATCATTAAGCGAAATACTATCTTCTGGCACCATAGCTGAAACCGCAAAATCTAAAATACCTTGCAGGTTCCATTCTTCTGGTTTGCCAACCGTATGCATTTGTACGGTATGCTCAACTGTCCGTTTAATCATTGGCATAATGACAGGTTTAAGGGAATTTTCTTCCATGATGACTTGTTGCCGTTGTTTATAGATAACTTCACGTTGTGCCCGCATAACATCATCATATTGCAAAACTTGCTTACGCGTATCATAGTTATTGCCTTCAACCCGTTTTTGGGCTGATTCAACTTGACGTGTAATCATTCTTGATTGGATAACAGAATCTTCTTCAGACATATTCATTGTTTCAAGGAAATGCTTAATCCGTTCAGAGCCAAAACGTAACATCAAATCATCTTCTAACGAAAGATAGAATTGAGAAACCCCAGGATCACCCTGACGACCGGAACGGCCTCTAAGCTGATTATCAATCCGGCGAGATTCGTGGCGTTCAGTCCCGATAACGGCTAAACCACCTAATTCACGCACGCCCGGTCCCAGCTTAATATCAGTCCCACGACCAGCCATGTTGGTGGCAATCGTAACCGCGCCTCTTTGACCAGCATTCATGATGATTTCAGCTTCTTTGGCATGGTTTTTCGCATTCAACACCGCATGCGGAATCCCGGCCTGGTCTAACATTTGTGACAAAAGTTCACTTGTTTCAACCGCCACAGTACCAACCAAGATTGGCTGGCCTTTAGCATGACGTTCCTTGATATCTTCAACAACTGCCTTAAATTTGCTCTTAAGGTTAGGATATAAAATATCGGGACGGTCATCACGAATAACCGGCTTATTAGTTGGTATTGAGATAACTTCCATGTTGTAAATTTCACGGAATTCTTCATCTTCCGTCTTGGCTGTACCTGTCATACCTGACAATTTTTTGTACATTCTAAAGAAGTTTTGGTAAGTGATGTTAGCCATCGTCTTAGTTTCTTCTTCAATTTCAACATGTTCTTTAGCTTCGATAGCTTGATGCAAACCATCTGAATACCGCCGGCCATCCATGATACGTCCAGTAAATTGGTCAACAATCAAAACTTGACCATCTTGCACCACATAATCTTTATCGCGTATCATAATATAGTTGGCTCTTAAAGCATTATCTAAATGGTGGTTCAAAGCTGTATTATCGGGATCAAATAAATTACTTAAGCCAAAGTATTTTTCACCCTTGCGAATTCCCTGTTCTGTCAAAGAAACCGTCTTGGATTCAAGGTCAACTTTATAATCTTCATCTTTGACCAAAGTTTTGGCAAAGCGGTCTGTCCGCGTATATAAAATGGTTGTTCCTGTAGCTTGTCCTGAAATAATCAATGGCGTTCTGGCTTCATCAATTAAGATGGAGTCAACTTCATCGACAATACAGAAGTTAAGTGGTCTTTGTACCATATCTTCGCGGTAAAGCACCATATTATCTCTCAAATAGTCAAAACCTAATTCACTGTTCGTCGAGTAAGTGATATCACAGTTGTAAGCTTCTCTTTTCTCTTCAGGTGTTTTGCTGGAAATATTAAGCCCCACACTTAAGCCAAGCCAGTTGTAAAGTTCACCCATTTCCGTAGCATCACGTGATGACAAATATTCATTAACTGTAACAACATGTACCCCTTCACCAGCTAAAGCATTCAAATAAACCGGCATGGTGGCTGTCAACGTCTTACCTTCACCGGTTTTCATTTCAGCAATATTGCCTTCATGAAGCACAATCCCACCGATAATTTGTACGTGATAAGGATATAAGCCTAAAACCCGCTTAGCCCCTTCACGCGCCACCGCAAAGGCTTCTGGCAAGAGGTCGTCTAAACTTTCTCCATTTTGATAACGTTGTTTTAATTCAGGTGTCTTTTGTTGTAAGGCTTCGTCTGATAATTCCGCCATATCTTGGGCAAAAGCTTCTACCTTGTTAGCAATTTTGTCTAATCGTTTCAACTCCCGATTATCACTTTCAACCCATTTTTTAAGGATATTTACCATTTACTTCATAAATCCTTTCTTAACTTACTTTTTAATAATCATTTGCGATTATTCAGTATACCATTTTTCATTTTATCATTATTTTCAAATTAATTAAAGGAATTTAAGCGAGCAAATGGGCAATAAAAAAAGAAGCTAATCTGATAGCTTCTTTTGCTTGCTTAAAAATTAATTTTCATCGTTAGCTTCAATCAAACCATAACGGCCATCACGACGACGATATACGATACTGATTTCAGATGTTTCAGCATCTTCATAAATGAAGAAATCATGTCCCAACATGTCCATTTGCAAGATGGCTTCTTCAACGTCCATTGGTTTCAAAGAAACACTCTTTGTCCGCACAACTTCAAATTTTTCTTCAGCTTCATCTTCAGCAGGTACGAAATCGACATGCTTAATGCCCTTTTCACGTGACTTGCGGTTCAGCTTTGTCTTGTGCTTTCTGATTTGACGTTCGAGTTTATCTGTAACCAAGTCAATGCTTGCATACATATCAGGTGAGGTTTCTTCAGCTCTTAAAACAAGGTATGGCAAAGGAATAGTAACTTCAACCTTGCTCTTTTTGTCCGAATAAACTTTCAAGTTAACGTGAGCAGTTGAACTGGAGGTGTCGTCAAAATACTTTTCGAGTTTAGCTAACTTCTTTTCAACATATTCGCGAATTGCCCCGGTAACTTCGATATTTTCGCCACGAACATTAATCTTTAACATAGTAAACCTCTCCTTTCACGCTAGACGCTAACGCCTAGCTAAAGCTATGACTCCTCATAACTTTCTACACCTACATTATAATGGAAAACGCTTTAAATAACAATCAAAAGCACAAAATATTTAAAAAGATAAATTTAACTTCATAAATTTATCTTGCTAGAGTCAAAGATGTAACAAAATCAGCCCCTTTTTCTTCTAATATTTCTTGGGCATAATACAAAGTCCGACCTGTAGTATAAATATCATCCACTAATAAAATCTTTTTTTCTTTTAATGTTTCAGGTCCGGTGTATTTGAAAGGATTTTTAGTGGCTAAGCGTTGACAGCGCGTCTTAGTGGACTGTTTTTGGCGACCGTACTTTTTTTTCATTTCAAAATAACTTTGATATTCAATTCCTTCCAGCCAACCACACACTTGATTAAACCCACGTGTTTCAAAAGTTTCCTGATCAACCGGAATGACCACCACCGTAAAAGCTTTTTTTAAATAAGGTGTGATAGCCGCTTGAATTTGTTTTTGAAATAGCCGCCGCAATTGGTAATTACCCATAAATTTGTATTGTTCAATGTATTCTTTCATGGCTGCCTGCTGATAAACAAATAAGGCTTTATTGTGCAGCAAATGATGGTCGTGCTGCCATTTGCTGCAATCAAGACATAAATTCATATTATCTTGTTTGCGGCCACATCCTGGACACACTTTATCACCTGTTTTTTCAAACATCTTTAAACAAGAAGCACATATATAGTTTTGAGGCAGCGGTTTTAATGAGAAGAGCCAATCCCACGTTAAGCGCAGCGGCAGCTTTTGATGACACCATAAGCATTCATTCATCTTTTTTCATCTTCTTTGCTTTGCGATTCAATAACATAATCTGCTGCTTAGCTTTTTTTACTTTGCAGGTTAAATGTTCACACAAAAAGATCACCTGTCCATCAGGTCGCTGACTGCTGCGCCCAACCCGACCGGCAATCTGCACTAAAGCCGGCATATTAAAATTAACATCATCAGCTAAAAAAATCAGGACATTTAATTTTGGAAAAGTAACTCCTCTTTCCAAAATAGTAGTCGTAATTAAAAAAGTTAGCTTCTCTTCTCTTAAGGCTTTAACTTTGGTTAAACGTTCAGCATCATTGGCATACACCGTCGTTCCTGCACAACTTGCTGGAATAACTTGCTTTATTAACTTTTCAAGTGGTTTAAGCAGCGCAATTTTCGGCACAAAAATTAAAAAAGGATAACCTTCCTTGACAAAGTCTTGCAGCTTATTTTTAAAGACTGGCGAAAGTTTGTTTTGCCGTAAATCCTCCCTTAAATGTTTTCGACAAATAATTTTAGGAACAGGCAAAGGGTGTTGGTGAAAACGCAAAGGCAGGTATTCGCTTCGATCTGTCTTTGCTTTAAACGCTTTAAGTAAAGTACTATCAGGGGTTGCCGTCATAAGTAAGCGGCTGCCCCCCTGCTTTAACGCCTTTAAACTTGCATAGCTTAACATTTTATTACCTAAAAAAGGAAAAGCATCAACTTCATCAATAATCATCAAATCAAAAGCATGATAAAAACGCAGCAGCTGGTGGGTTGTACACAAGACAAACTGGGTATAACGGTACTTTTCCGGACTTTTGCCTGTTAAGCAGGCAATTGGCGTTGTCGCAAATGCGGCTTGCATTCGTGGTAATAATTCGCCGATGACATCAATTCGTGGCGCAGCAAAGCAAACTCTTTTTTGTTTTTTTAAAGCATCAGCTAGCATATAAAAAGTCATTTCCGTTTTGCCAGCGCCGGTCACGGCCCACAATAAGTGATCACCGCTTTGTTGTGAAAAAACAATCAATTTTTGGGCAACCCGCTGCTGATAGGGTGATAATTTCCCCTGCCAGGTTAACGGATTTTGCTGATATTTTCCAAAAGCATTTACCTCTTTAATACTGTATAATGATTGAGTAGAGGTTAATCTGCCCAGCATAAGACACTTGGGACAATAGTAGTTGCCATTTGGGAGTAATACTTGCTTTGGCATAAGCCTACTACCGCACCGCTGGCACAATACATGATTACCTTGCCTGATGATGGCTGGACGCTTAATGATCTTTGGAATCTTTGCTAAAACATCAGCCGGTGTGTTAATCTCTTGGGCTGTCACTTGTCGTCCTAAAAGCAGCTGTTCTAATTCATTCATGCAATCACCCTACTATATAAAGACGCAATTTTAATCCATATTTTGTTAGGAAAGGTCAAAATGTATTTAACAATTCAAGCAAATTCAACTTTTGAACAAACAATTAAAAAATCACAATTCATCTGTTACCTGATTCGGATCCAAACTGAAGATGACGCCAAAAAGCAGTTAGAGCAACTCAAAAGCCAGCATAAAAAGGCCACCCATGTCTGTTTTGCCTATCTTTTAGGCGCCAAAGATGAAATTCAGCGTGAATCTGATAATGGCGAACCTCAAGGTACAGCCGGTGTCCCCATTTTAGATGTCTTAAAAAATAATCACTTGCATGACGTTTTAGCCGTGGTTGTACGGTATTTCGGCGGTATCAAGCTCGGAGCCGGCGGACTGATTCGGGCCTACAGTTCCAGCTGTGCCAAAGCGATTGCTCAAAACACGATTGTCAAACGAGTGGTGCAAAATAAATTATCCTTAACACTTTCTTACGCCTTATTAGGTAAATTACAAGACTTTTTAAACCGGCAAAAAATTGCGGTTTTAGATACACAATTTACTGAAAACGTCTGTGTGACCGTTTGTGTTGATCAAGCTAAGGCAGATGCGTTTATCACCAACGTTAATAATCTTTTAAGCGCTAAAGCAACCATCAAAAACCAAGGTGACGTTTTAACCGAAGTTCCGATATAAAAAAATGACAAGCAAAAAATGCTTGTCATTTTTTATTATTAGACAGTTTAAAGACTAACTTACGAATCAAATTAAGCAGGGGTTTTTTATCATCCCCGACCAAGCCGATCACTTCGACAAAAATTTCCAAACCGACTAAAGTGGCAACCGTCAATAAAATTGCCCCCAGCATGCTGGAAAAAGAATAAAGCAGCGAAATAAAAGAAAAAATCAAAGCAATGCCATAAATCACCAAAACCGTTTGGGTATGGCTTAAGCCCATTTGCATCAAACGGTGGTGCAAGTGGTGCTTATCAGCTTGTGAAATGGGACGGTTATGCAATTTACGCCGTAAAATTGCATATACGGTATCAGTAATAGGCACCCCTAAAATCATCACCGGGATAATCAAAGTAATGAAAGTCGCATTTTTCAACCCATACAAGGAAAAAACAGCCATCATAAAACCGATAAACAACGATCCTGTGTCCCCTAAATAAATTTTAGCCGGATGAAAATTGTAAGGCAAAAAGCCAAGCAACGACGAAACCAGCGTAAACATCATAATGGAGACAAAGGTATTGGTGACATTCAAGAATAAATATCCCGTCAAAGCACTGGTAGATAAAGCAATAATAGCTACCCCACAGGCTAACCCGTCTAAGCCGTCAATCAAGTTGACCGCATTAGTAATCGCTGCAATCCAAAGCAGCGTTACAGGCAAGCTGAGCCAGTCTAAATGAACCATTCCGACATAAGGTATCGTAATCGTCGTCATTTTAATTCCCGCTCCAAAATAGACGACTAGGGAAGCCAAAATCACCCCAAACATCTTTTCCCGCGGTTTTAATTCATAAATATCATCAATAATACCGGTTAAAAGAATAATACATTCAGCTATAAATAATACCCGCAGCTGGTCACTTGGGTATTGTGTTCTGATTAAAAAGAAATTCGCTATATTAAAGGCAATAAAAATCGCCAACCCGCCCATTGTCGGCATTGGAGTCTTGTTAACCCTTCGTGCATTAGGATTATCAACTGCGCCAAGCTTCAATGCTATTCCCCTAACCAGCGGAGTCAGAACTGCAGCCATAACAACCGTTGCAGCCATAGACGCAAGTATTTTATACATATGCCGTCCTCTTTCTGTTCAATATACACTTGCTGTGCGCAAATGTAGCTACATTCTTTATTTTAACATAAGAAAAGCTTTTAAAAAACCCAGTGCAACATTTGAAATTTTTTTGCAATAAAAAATGCAGTATAAAATATACTGCATTTTTATAAATTATTTTTTCAAATGATAATTATAGGTTGAGATAATAATATTTTCCCGTGAACCTAAAGCTGATCTTAACCGCAGACTTGTTTGGTTATGCAAAATATTTTGCCATGGCTTCTTCGGTACAAACTGCGGTACCAAAACGGTGACCGAATAGTTGCGCTTTAAAGCATCTTTAGCAATAACATCGCAAAAGCGCACAACTGGTGTCACAACTGAACGGTATGATGAATGCAAATCGACAAAGCGGACATCAGGAAAGGCAATCTTAAATTCATTAGCCGTCTCATGTTCCTTTTTAGGATTGGTATCAAAAGAAACGTGCATAGCAATCACATTATCACTAATCGATCTGGCATAATTAATAGCCCCCGTCGTTACGTGGGTAACGGAGCTGACCAAAACAATCACCGTAGCCCCATCATAATCATGCAATTGTTGTTCTTCACTTAATCTTAACTGGGTAGCCACTGCTGTATAATGCTCATGAATCTGATGGAAACCAAAAAGCAAAACCGGCATAATAATCAAATATGGCCAAACATTATTGAAATGCAGTAAGAATAAGAAAATTACCAGCGCTAAAGAAATCAAGGCTCCTAAAAAGTTGAAAAAGGAATTTAAAATCCAATTCTTGCCCCGCTCACGGTTCCAGTGAACAATCATCCCGGATTGTGAAAGAATAAAAGGTACAAAAACCCCTACCGCATACAAAGGAACTAGCAAATTAGTCTGCCCATGAAAGATAAAAATCAAAGCAATTGCGCCAACTGCTAAAGCAATAATCCCATTGGAATAGCCTAAACGGTCACCTTTATCCATAAACATATGCGGCATATATTTATCCTTGGCCAAATTGTAGGCCAAAATAGGAAAGGCTGAAAAACCTGTATTAGCCGCCACAGCTAAAATCATGGCAGTCGCTAATTGCAGCAGGTAAAAGAAAATACCATGTCCAAAAATGGCAATACCGACTTGTGACAAGACCGTTTGTTCTGGATTAGGCATAATGCCTAAGTAATAACTTAAGTAAGCAACCCCCGCCAAGAAAGAACCTAAAATCAAAGCCATAATACCTAAAGTATTGGCGGCATTTTTACTTTTGGGTTCTTTAAAGTTAGGTACAGCATTACTGATTGCTTCCACCCCTGTCAATGAAGAAGAACCGGCTGAAAAAGCCTTTAAGAATAAAATCATCGTCATGCCAGGAACAGTTTGCCCAAGGTGAGCGGCAGCATGATATTCAATGTTGCCGGTGGCGATATTAATAAAGCCCCACACAATCATGATAACCATCATGATAACAAAAAAGTAGACCGGAACCGTCAAAAAGGAAGCCGAATCCCGCATTCCCCGTAAATTCAAAGTCATAATAAAGAGCACAATCAAAACGGAGATGGCAATGCTGTAACGGCCTAAAACCGGTATTGCTGAAGTAATGGCTTCCGTCCCAGATGTCACAGAAACGGCCACCGTCAGCATATAATCAACTAGTAGCGAGCCGCCGGCGACCAAACCGGCACCACGCCCCCAATTTTTAGTAGCAACCACATAAGCGCCGCCCCCTGAAGGATAGGCATGAATAATCTGCCGATAAGACATTGTAATCGCAAATAACAGGATTAAAACAATTCCGACTGCAGGCAAGGCATACCAGGTAGCTGCAGCTGAAAGAGCAAACAATACGGCAATAATTTGCTCAATACCATATGCAACAGATGACAAAGCATCAGACGACAATAAAGCCAAAGCCTTGAATTTTGTCAAGGACTGGCCACCCTCATCAGCTGTTTTTAATGGTTCCCCAATTAACAGCCTTTTTATATATCGATACATAAAGATATTTCTCCTTTATCCTAACAACTTAACCCACTCAAAAGTTGAAAAATATTAATGTAGACTTGCTGTATGTTATCCATTTTACACCATTATTTGTCAATACACAAAAAAATCCTTGCGCATCTTGGCAATAAAAAAAGCTTGCAAGAAGCTCCAAGTGGCTTCTTACAAGCTTTAAAATTATGCTTACATCATGCCTTGTGGTGCTTGAGGCATAGCAGGTTCTTCTTTAGGAAGTTCAGCCACAACAGCTTCTGTAGTCAACAATAAGGCTGAAACGGAAGCAGCGTTTTGCAAAGCAGAGCGGGTAACCTTAGTTGGATCAACGATACCTTCTTTAACCATGTCAACCCATTCGTCTTTAGCAGCATTGTAGCCGATGCCTGGTTCTTGTTCTTTAAGATGTTCAACAATGACAGAACCTTCTTTACCAGCATTAACAGCAATTTGACGTACAGGTTCTTCCAAGGCGCGCTTAACAATGTTGATACCTGTTTGAACATCGCCTGTTTCTTTTAAGGCTGCAACAGCGCCAATGACATTAACTAGGGCTGTACCACCACCAGGAACAAATCCTTCTTCAACCGCAGCTCTAGTAGCGTTCAAAGCATCTTCAATGCGGTACTTGCGTTCTTTAAGTTCAGTTTCAGTAGCAGCACCAACTTTAATAACGGCAACACCGCCAGCAAGTTTTGCCAAACGTTCTTGCAATTTTTCACGGTCAAAATCAGAAGTTGTTTCAGAAATTTGCTTGCGCAATTGTTCAACACGTTCAGCAATAGCCTCTTTATTGCCGGAACCTTCAACAATAGTTGTATTTTCCTTAGTAACTGTAACACGACCAGCTGTACCTAATTGAGCCAAAGTAGCATCCTTAAGTTGCAAGCCCAAATCATCGGTAATAACCGTTGCACCAGTTAAAACAGCGATATCTTGCAACATTTCTTTGCGACGATCGCCAAAACCTGGAGCCTTAACAGCGACAACATTGAAAGTTCCGCGAATCTTGTTCAAAACCAATGTTGGTAAAGCTTCACCGTCAACATCATCAGCAATAATCAACAAAGGACGACCTTGTTCAACAATTGATTGCAGCAATGGCAAAATTTCTTGAATATTGGAAATCTTCTTATCAGTAACCAAAATGTATGGATTATCCAAAGAAGCTTCCATCTTATCATTATCAGTTACCATATATTGTGAAAGATAGCCGCGATCAAATTGCATACCTTCAACAACATCTAAAGAAGTATCAATACCTTTTGATTCTTCAATTGTAATAACACCATCATTGCCGACTTTTTCCATCGCATCAGCAATTAATTTACCAGTTTCTTCGCTGGCAGATGAAATAGCAGCGATTTGTGCAATGTCACTCTTAGATTCAACTTTGTGTGACATCTTTTGCAAAGCAGCTACAGCCGCCTTGGTAGCAAGTTCAATCCCGTGACGAATGCCCACTGGGTTTGCACCGGCTGTAACGTTCTTCATTCCTTCGTTAACAATTGCTTGAGTCAATACCGTAGCAGTAGTTGTACCGTCACCGGCAATATCGTTAGTCTTAGAAGCAACTTCGGCAACCAACTTAGCACCCATATTTTCAAAATGATCTTCAAGTTCGATGGCTTTAGCGATTGTCACACCATCATTAGTAATTGTTGGGGCACCGTATGATTGTTCCAACACTACGTTACGGCCCTTAGGACCAATTGTTGATTTAACTGTGTTAGCTAACTTATCAACACCTGCTAACATCTTTGAACGTGCATCTTCTGAAAATCTAATTTCTTTAGCCATTCTTCAATTCACCTCATGTATTTTTTATTTTCAATAATCTTATTATTCAACAACTGCTACCAAGTCGTTTTCATGAACAACCAAGTATTTTTGATTTTCATAGCTGACTTCAGTTCCAGCATATTTGTCAAAAATGACTGTATCGCCTGCTTTAACACTTGGGGCAACTTTTTCACCGTTATCGAGGACACGTCCTGCACCAACAGCTACAACTTTGCCTGTTTGTGGCTTTTCTTTAGCGTTGCTTGCTAATACGATACCGCCAACAGTTTGTTCTTCTTCTTTTTGAACTTCTAAAATAATACGATCTCCTAATGGTTTAAGCACGTTATATCCCTCCAAATTTTTTAGCACTCTAATGTTTTGAGTGCTAATTTTTTTACAGTTATTACTATAACGACTTTCACAAATAATTGCAAGTTTTTTTTATCACTCTCGGGTCAAGAGTGCTAATTTTACTAATATTCGCTCAGAAAAAGCCTTATTATATCAGGCTTTTTGCGCGTTTTTTTAAGCTTTAGTAAAGTTCTTTTGCAGGAGATATGTTATAATTGAAAAAGTCTGATAAAGAAGGTAATTACGTGAAAGTTAAACAAAACACCCTGGCCTTAAGTATTGCCTGGTTAGGCATTATGTACGGCGAAGTTTTTTTGAATACCAGTTTAAAAGGCAATGTACTCTATATTGGTCTTACTTTATGGACCGTTTTAGGTGCTTTGGGGATGCTTTTGCTCAACCATTTTTTCTCTTGGAAAAATCCAATCGATCAAAAAGAAAGTCTGCCCGCAATAAAAGAACTGGGTTTAATCTTAATCAGTTTTATCTTGCTGATTTTACTGCAAAATCTTTTAATGGTTTTTGAGTATAAAGTTTTAAAACAACCTTTAGGTTCAGCTAATACGAATACTTTAATTGCCATCTACCACCACTATCCTTACTACCTTTTTAGCATTGTTTTGGCCGCTCCTATTATGGAAGAGCTGGTTTTTCGCAAGGCTATTTTTGGCAACCTCTGCCAATTTTGCCCTCCTTTAATCAGTGCCCTTCTTTCCAGCGCCTTATTTTCAATCGCTCATGGCGATGGCCATTTTCTCGTCTACGCCATGATGGGGCTTGTGCTTTGTTATTGCTACTACAAGGGTGGGAAATTAAGGACTAGCATGGCAGTCCATATCTTGCTGAATGCTTTTATTTTGTTTAGCAGCAATTTAAACTAAAAAAGAGAACTTTTCAGTCCTCTTCGTTATTTGTTTCCAAATTGGTTCAAAAAATAAATTAAGGTTTGCAGTTCATTAGCCAAATCAACATTTTGGACTAAAACTTCATCAGGCACGGAAATCCGTACTGGCGTAAAATTCAAAATGCCCTTAACGCCAACATCAACTAAATCATCCGCAACAGCTTGAGCTGCATCTGCCGGAACCGCTAAAATAGCAATTTCAATCTGTTGCAAACTGAGCTGTTCTTTCATATTATCCATATGATAGATAGGAATCTTATCTTCAATGGTGTTGACTAATTTTTCATCAACATCAAAGGCCACACCAATGCGGATATTGTTGGTTTTTTGAAAATTAAAGTGCAAGAGCGCGTGTCCCAGGTTACCGACACCTACTAGGGCAACTGTCGTTAATTCATCTTGGTTAAGTGTCTTTTTGAAAAAATTCAACAAGTTAACGACATCATAGCCATAGCCACGCTTGCCTAAAGCGCCAAAATATGAAAAATCACGGCGGATTGTAGCTGAATCAACTTTGACAGCTTCAGCCAATTCATTTGAACTAACCCTTGCTTTGCCTGAATCAGCTAAAATGTTCAAATAACGATAATACAGTGGCAAACGTTTGGCAGTGGCTTTAGGAATATTATGCGATACCATCCGTCTTCCTCCAATCTAGCTAGCTTACCGCTTTTATTTTAACATATGCTTTGTCTGATTTAAATAAGAAAGTTAAAACATTCACAAACTTTAATGTTGTTTAGTCCGCTAATAGCAACGACTTTGCATATCATTTAAATGTTTGTGAATAAATATCCAGCTTACACGAAAGGTGAATGAGATGATTTTACTACAAGTTCAGCATGTCGCACGCTACTTTGGTGCGGATACTTTGTTTGAAAATGTCAACTTAGATATTTCCGATAACTCACGCATTGCGCTAGTTGGGCGCAATGGTGCCGGAAAATCAACTTTAATTAAAATGATTATGGGCGAACAAGCCCCAGATGCCGGTCAAATTACCAAACGCAAGGATTTAACCATCGGCTACTTAGCCCAGAATACAGGACTTGAATCGCAAAGAACAATCTTTGACGAAATGCTCACTGTTTTTGCTAAATTGCGGCAAATGGAACAAAGATTGCACCAATTGGAGGCGCAAATCGCCGATTCATCCCAAGACCACACTTCACCAGCCTATAGCCAGCTGTTAGCGTCCTATGATCAATTGCTGCATGACTTCAAAGAACAAAACGGTTATGGCTATGAAGCAGAAATCCGCTCCGTGCTGCACGGCTTTCATTTTGACCCCGATGTCTATGACCGCAGCGTTGCTTCACTTTCAGGGGGACAAAAAACACGTTTGGCGCTGGCCAAGCTGCTCCTGGAAAAACGCGACTTATTAATTTTAGACGAACCAACCAACCATTTGGACATCGATACCTTAACGTGGTTGGAAAGTTATATTCAAACCTATAAGGGAGCTTTGCTGATTGTCTCGCACGACCGGTATTTTTTAGACCGCATTGTTAATGAAGTTTATGAAATCAGCCACAATAAAAGCAGCTATTATAAAGGCAACTATTCCAGCTATATTACCCAAAAAGCCGAACGCTTAAAGCAGGCTTGGAAAAATTACGAAAAGCAGCAGGCCGAAATTTCCAAATTAGAGGATTTTGTCAATAAAAATATTGTCCGTGCTTCAACTACCAAAAGAGCACAATCACGGCGTAAGCAGTTGGAAAAGATGGATCGCTTAGACCGGCCAGAAGGTGATGAAAAAGGGCCCCGCTTCCGCTTTACCGCCCAAAAGCAAAGCGGCAATGTGGTTTTAACAGTCAAAGATGCTGCCATCGGCTATGATCATCCGATTGCTTATCCAATTAACATTGAACTCAAAAAGCGCCAGGTAATGGCCATTGTCGGCCCCAACGGCATTGGCAAATCTACTCTTTTAAAAAGTATTTTAGGCCAAATTCCTTTCCTCAAGGGCCAAGCTGACTTTGGGACCAACGTGGAAGTCGGTTACTATGATCAAGAGCAGCAAAACTTAAACCCTAAAAAAACTGTTTTAAATGAACTTTGGGATGATCATCCTACTACACCCGAAAAAGATATCCGCTCCATTTTGGGTAGTTTCTTATTTATCGGCGATGATGTTTTAAAAGTTGTACATAATTTGTCTGGGGGCGAAAAAGCCCGCCTACTTTTAACAAAGTTAGCGATGAATCAGGATAATTTCTTAATCCTCGATGAACCAACCAACCACTTGGATATTGACAGTAAAGAAGTCTTGGAAGAAGCCATCAATGACTTTGACGGCACTGTTTTATTCGTCTCCCATGACCGGTACTTCATCAATAAAGTAGCGACATGTGTCTTAGAAGTTGCGCCTGAAGGTTCCACGCTTTACTTAGGAGACTACGACTACTACGTCGCCAAAAAAGAAGAACAAGAAGAAATTAAAAAAGCTAAAGAAAATCCCTCCGTGCCTAGTACTGCACCTTTGAAGGGCAAAAATAACTATCAGCAGTCAAAAGAACGGCAAAAGCAAGAGCGAAAATTAACCCGCCAAGTTGCCGAAGCTGAAAGCAAGTATGAAAACTTGGATCAGCAAAAAAGTGACCTTGAAAATCAAATGGCTTTACCGGAAAACTTCAATGATTTAACCAAAATGGCTGACCTGCAAAAACAGCTTGAAGAAGTTACGGCCGACTTAACGGAAGCTGAAACGGCTTGGGAAGAATTAAGTCTGCAATTAGAAGAATTTCAAGAAGGTTAATAAAAAAAGACTGAGGTTACCCTCAGTCTTTTTTTAACTTATTTTTCTAGCCAGTCAAATTCCAAACCAGGTTCAGCATTTAAATCGAGCCCAGCAAAAATACCTGCTTTATAAGCTTCATATCCTGCTGCCCCAATCATTGCCGCATTATCTCCACACAATTTAAGCGGTGCTTTAATTAGTTCTACGTCGTCAAACTTAGTTAATTCCTGATCAAGTCGCGCTCTTAACCCCTGGTTAGCCGCAACCCCACCTGCTAAAAGCAGCTGTTTGACAGGAAATTCTTTTAGCGCTTTAACCGTTTTTTCGGCCAAAACATCTACCACACTTTGTTGGAAACTAGCCGCTAAATCATTTTTATTCAAAACTTCGCCAATTTGGTCGGCATGGTGAACACGGTTGATAAAAGCACTCTTCAAGCCGCTAAAGCTGAAATCAAAATTATCTTCTTTTTCCATCGCCCGTGGAAAATGAAAGGTATCTTGCCCTTGATGCGCCATTTCATCAATTTCTTTACCGGCAGGATAAGTTAAGCCTAAGACACGCCCAACCTTGTCATAGGCTTCACCGCAGGCATCATCTCTGGTTTCACCGATGATTTCAAAGTTGTAAGGTCCTTTCAAATACACGAGTTCTGTGTGGCCGCCCGACACTAGCAGGGCTAAAGCTGGAAATTTCAATTTCCCCGCAAAACGGGCCGCATAAATATGGCCTGCCATATGGTTAACGGGCACTAAAGGCAGATTGTGTGCATAAGCTACTGTTTTAGCAGCATTAACACCGACTAGTAAAGATCCAACCAAACCAGGTCCGTAAGTTACAGCAACTGCCGTTAAATCAGTATAATCCACGCCAGCTTCTGCCAAAGCATCATCAATACAATAGGTAATTTGTTCAATATGGTGGCGGCTAGCAACTTCCGGCACAACTCCGCCAAAACGCTTATGGCTTTTAATTTGTGTGGCTACAATATTTGAAAGGATTTTATGTCCATCCTCAATTACAGCTACACTTGTTTCATCACAGCTTGATTCAAAAGCAAGTATCAAATTTCTACTTTGAACCATTGACCATCATATCCCTTCTCTTATTAGCACTAATACTATAAACCATTTCAATGGCATCTTCGCCATCATCAAAATAATAATCTTTTTTGATAATCCAATCGATAAAACCGGCAAAAGCGTAGGCTTCGCGTGCTTGCATATTACTTTCTCTAACTTCGAGGCTAACTTTTCGAAGGCCAAAATTATCAGCTTCATTAATTAAAATCCGCAGCAGCATTTGGCCTAACCCTAACTTTTGATAAGCCGGCAAAACGGCAATATTTGTAATATGGGCTTCGTTTTTAGCGTATTTCATATCACAGCCGGCAAAAGCCACCATTTCATCATTGTAGCGCACAACTAAATAAAGCGTCTTTTCCTTATCCCGAATCTGTTCTTCAAAGTTAGCAAAATTCCAGGGGGTCTTCCCTTGATAAACTGCCCTTTCAATATCTAAAATTTCGGGAATATCAGGCACAACTGCCCTGACAACTAAATAATCGTAGCCTTTAAGCCGTACTGTCCGACTTTTAAATGTTATCTGTCCTTGATTATCGCCCTTAATCAGTTTAGCTAATTCTTGTTTAAACTTTTTCAACATAGGATTCATGATAATCTCTTCTTTCGGGGTGTTTTTCTAACCACTGCATTTCGGCTTGCGTTAAGCGCAAATAAGCCGGTACAAATTCGTTAACATCAACAGGCGCCTTTTTTTCTCCTAGCAAAGCCAACACATCAGCATGCGGGTAATTGAAGTTTACCGGGGCAAAATTGTAGTTTGTAAGCAATTGTGTAAATTTATCCGCATAAACAGCAGCATCCCCCATTAAAACAACTTTTTTATCTTTTAATTGCGCACACAAATCACTAACGGAAATATGCTGGTCGGCTAAAACATTAACTAATTCATGCTGTTCATTATATTGATAAGCCCCGGCAAAAACATTTTCCCGGCGTGCATCAAAAACCGGCACTAAAACTTGATCTTCATTAGCTGGGTAAGCTTGGGCTAAAACTTCCAAACTAGAAACTGCCACTAATTCTTTTTTCAGGGTATAGGCTAAAGTTTTGGCCGTCGTGGCTCCGATTCTCAAACCTGTATAAGAGCCAGGTCCTTTGGCAATCGCAATCCGGTCTAATTCATTTGGTTTTATTTGAGCTTGTTTTAATAATTCGGCAATCAGCGGTAACAATTTATCGCTGTGGTTGCGCGCAACAACATAAGTTGCTTGGCAAAGCAGGTGTTCATCTTCCATTACAGCCACACTTAAAGGCTTATTTGAAGTATCAATTGCTAAAATTTTCATCAATATCTATCCTTCATCTTGTTTTATCTTCTAATAAGATATCTTAACACAAATCAATTAAATTACGTTTAAAAACAATTAGATGTTTAGCCAAAAAAAGGATACCATCAGCCAAAACTGACAGTATCCTGCTTCATTACATAATCCATTCTTCATGGCGGACTTCCCATTCACAAACAGCGTGACATGAAAGTTCCGTTCCCACCTTAATCTCATGGATAGTTTCGACGGTTTCGACACCCGTCATCTTGATTTGAGCTTGACTAACAGCTTTTTGCCCATAATTGATTTCTTTTTTATATTCAATATTCATTTCAACCGGTTGATACTTCGTTAAAAAATCTTCATCTAAAGCATCCAGCATCCACTCAAAATAATGTACATTATTGACGTGATGGTTCACATCAATGTCAAAAAAACGCACTTCGTATTCTTTTTGCCGGTCAATCCGCTCAATTTCCTTAGGCAATGGCAGACGCTCAATTTTAACCGTCTTTTCAGCCTGAAAAGGTGTAATCACAGCAGCCGGAATGGTTGCAATTTTGCGTGTTTTTTGATTAATCATCGCAAAAACCGTATGCATGTGGGCTAATTCCATCTTTCTGATATCATGCACCCAAAAGTCGCGGTAACAAAAATATTTATTATAACTTTTGGCATGTGTTGTGATATAAATTGTTTCGTTTTTACGGGGCAGCCGCTTAATTTCCAGCATATGCTGGGTTACAATCCAGCCTAAACCCATTTTTAAGACTTTATCACTGGAAACGCCTAAAGTATCACTTTGATCTTCACAAGCCAGCATCATTAAATCAACCAGCTTACCCAAACTGACGGTTCCATTGACATCTGTTTCATAAAAAGTTACTCGGTGTTTTTCACTAAAGCCTTTATTTTCCAACTCCAAACCTCCTAATCAGTTAGATGGTGGTAAGCATTATAGACATCTTGCTTTTTCATTTGCCGTCTTTTAGCCACTTCTTTAATAGCAGCATTTGGCTTCAACCCCTGCTCAATTTTTTGGTTGACTTCATCTTCTAGCGAAATATCTAAAACTTCTTCAGCATGGTTTGGAGCATGATTGCCATCCACAATCACGACAAATTCGCCTCTAACTTCATCATCTTTAGCAAATTCAACCGCATCAGCCAAACTGCCGCGTAAAAATTCCTCGTAACGCTTTGTTAATTCACGGCACAAAACAATCTTACGGTCCATCCCAAAAACCTCGCCCATTGCTTGTAAGGTCTTCTTCAAACGGTGCGGTGCCTCATAAAAAATCATCGTTACTTCCTGTTGGTTTAACTTAACCAAAGCTTCATTTAATTCCTTATGCTTACGTGGCAAAAAACCGTAAAACATAAAAGGCTGCGGCGTTAAACCCGACGCTATCAAAGCTGTTAAAGCTGCGTTTGGTCCCGGCAAAGGCACGACAGGAATTTCGGCTTCAATGCAGGCTTCAACTAATTCATGCCCTGGATCACTAATCGATGGCATCCCAGCGTCACTGACTTGGGCTAAATTAAGTCCTTCTTTTAACTTAGCCAGCAAAAGTGGAATTCTTTCCTTGGTATTATGCTCATGAAAACTAATTTGACTGGTTTTAATTTCAAAATGGTTTAATAATTTTTGGGTATTTCTGGTATCTTCCGCACAAATTAAATCAACATTTTGCAAGGTTTCAACCGCCCGGCTCGTCATATCACCCAAGTTTCCAATCGGAGTCGGCACCAAATATAAAGTCCCCACTAGCTTTTGCCCTTGGAAACTGCTCATTTTATTAATTGTCATTAGCGACGCTCCCCATAAATTACATCTTGACAAAAGACACATGGTTCATCATTGATTCGCCTTGATCCGTACATATTGTCCACATTGCAAACATGAAAACCTTCATCGTAAAGTTTTTCTAAGTTTTGCCGCGATTTAGACAGCCCGTTTTTGGTCGTGCGATCAACACGTGGCTTTTTGCGCGCGTCTAATTCCTGTAAACGTGCCCGCAAATGTGCATTTTCAATTTCTAATTCAGCATTTTGTTCTACCAGCTCATCTAATTCTTCTTTTACTGCGGCAATGGTATTTTGCATCTGCAGTGCCATTTGTTCGAGCTCTTCAAAACTAGCTAAAAGTTCACGTTTTTCCAAAAAATCACCCTCATCATTCATGATAACAACTCGTAAGTTCCAAGGTCAAGGTTTCTAAAATATTTTGAAAAGAGACATTGACCGCCTGTAATTTGCGGGCTGCTAAAACTAATTCAACCGCCTGACAAACTCGTTTTGTATTCAATTTATTTGCAAATGCCACTAATTCATCCTGGTGAGCCATAAATGCGACCTGCGTTTGTTCGTCAAATTTTAACAACATCACATCTCTGGTCAAAAGAACAATTAAATCTAAAATCTCAGCTTGCCTTTTTTTATCAGTAAAATGCCGTTTCAATTGAGTTGAAACATTAACGAAAGCACGTAAGTCGTTATTCATAATAAATTTAAACCAATCCCAAATATCCACCAGTAATTCATTAAAACTTTCATCTTCAGCTAAAGCCAGCCCCTGCTCCAAACTATCCGTCAATGAAGCTAAGATATGCGCCCTAGCAGTGGGAACATTTTGTGCCGTTAAAGCTTCTAAGCGGCTTTCAAAAGCTAAAGCTGTCAGTTCAAATACTTGGCAGCGAGAAATAATTGTCGGCAGCATGAGGTTGGCATTTTGCGTTAAAAGAAAGGCTGAAACATCGCCGCTAGGTTCTTCTAAAAATTTCAATAAACTATTAGCCGCATTAGCTGTCATTTTTTCTGCATCTTCAATAATAAAGATTTTTTTGCGACCTTCAAAACCGCTTTTAGTGAATTCTGCCTTTAAAAAACGAATTTGGTCAACTTTGATAGTGTTACCGTCCGGGGCAATTTCGACCACATCGCTAAATTCATGCTGGGCAATTCTTTGGCAATTATTGCACTGCCGACAAGGAGCTCCATCTTGACTATGCAGGCAAAAGATTCCTTGGGCAACCCATAAGGCCAATTCTTTTTTGCCAACGCCGGCTGGACCCGCTAATAAATAGGCATGACTTAATTTATTAGCTTTAATCAACTCTGCAAAATGATTCGTTAAACGCGGTTGTAATTCTGTAATCATCTGTTCCATTTAAAATTTCATAAATTGCTCCACTGGCATGACAAAGACGGTTGCCCCACCGACTTTGACTGCGAGCGGATAATCAACCATAGCTTCCAGCGGACTGTCAACATGCAACGAAGGCTTCACATAATCAGTCCGTTCCTTACAGGATTGTTTGATGATATGAATGACCTCATCAACTCGTTCGTCAGCCGTTCCGATTAAAAAAGTGGTATTGCCCGCCTTTAAAAAGCCCCCCGTTGACGAAAGTTTTGTAGCTTGAATATTATTTTCAACAAAAGCTTCCGCTAACCGGTTGCGATCCTTGTCTTGCACAATTGCGATAATCATTTTCATAAAAACTCACCTTAATTCATGCGAAATATGCCGCTGCTTCATTTTTTAACAGTTTAAGTACATCTAAGACAACCTCATCGAGTGGCTTTTTGGCATCAATGACCTTAATCCGGTCAGGATAATCCTTGGCCAACTTTTGATAGGCTTGATGGACTTCATGGTAAAATGACATTTTTTCTAAATCCAAACGATTGACTTCATCTTGCCGATTTTTGTGAATTCGCGCTAAACCAATTTCAGGTTCAATTTCAAAATAAATTGTCAAATCAGGTGTTAAACCATCCGTGGCAAATTGATTCATAGCTAAAACTTCAGCTATTCCAATCTTACGGCCTACTCCCTGGTAAACTAAAGAGCTATCCACAAAACGATCACACAAAACCAGCTTATTTTCATTTAAAGCCGGCAAAATTTTTCCGACAATATGCTGTCTTCTGGCAGCCGCGTACAATAAAGCCTCAGTGCGACCATCCATCTCGGTAAAACGCTGGTCTAAAATAATATCGCGAATAGCCTCCGAAATCCGGTTACCGCCTGGTTCCCGCGTTAAAACGTAATCCGTGCGGCCAAGCTGCTCTAAATAGGCAATAACGGCTTTAATAACACTAGTCTTGCCCGATCCATCGGTACCTTCAAAAGTAATAAACATTCCACTCACAAGTTTAGCCCCTCTTCATTTTATTTTATTTTACTTTAATTCTGCCAATAAAAAAAGGGTAAAACCCATCAGCTTCTACCCTTTTTATCTTCCAAACACAGACGACTGCATATGTCCGTGTACTTTGCGTCTTTTAGCTTCGCGATATAAAAACTCATACTTAGCTCGTGCTAATTGCGTTTCAGCTGTCAGCTCATTATCGGCATCATATACCGCTTTTTCAGTTTGACTAGCGTGATCCCAATTTTGCTTGGCTTCATCAATATCATTTAATAAAAAGCCATCGTATGCTTTTCTAAGCAAATGCTTCTTTCTTCCAAACATGAAATCCTCCAGCTAAATTTCCTGCCGGCCTTCAACAGCTTTAAATAAAGTCATCTCATCGGCATATTCAATATCACTACCGACAGCCAATCCATGGGCTAAGCGTGTTGTTTTCAGACCAGCAGGCTTAATCAGCCGTGAAATATACATGGCCGTAGCTTCACCCTCGGGTGTGGCATTGGTAGCTAAAATAACTTCTTTAATTTCAGGATTTTGCTGTAGCCGCTTAATCAGCCCCTGAACATTAATTTCATTAGGCCCAATACCTTCAGTAGGCGACAAAACACCATGCAAGACATGATATAACCCGTGATACTCCCGTAACTTTTCAAAAGCCATCACATCTTTGACTTGTTCCACCACAATAACCTGGCTTTGATCACGGCTCTTATCGGCACAGATGGGACAAGGATCTTCTTGGGTAATATTGCCGCAAATACTGCAGTAATGCAAATCTTTTTGGGCTGAAATCAAGGCTTTCGCAAAAGCTTCAACGTCTTCTTTAGGCATATCAATGGTAAAAAAAGCCAAACGCGTCGCCGTTTTTTCACCAATGCCCGGCAAGCGCAAGTAGCTGTCAATCAGCTTAGCAATTGGTTCAGGATATTGCATATTTCACCCTTCTTTAGAAGCCGGGCAGGTTGCGGGAATATTTGCCCATAACTGCTTGGGTTTTAGCTTCGATTTGTTTCATAGCATCGTTAACTGCCATGATAGTTAAATCTTGCAACATATCAACATCATCAGGATCAACCGCTTCTTCTTTAATCGCGATATCAACCATTTGGTGGTCACCATTGAATTTAACAACCACCAAGTCATCAGAAGCATGACCTTCAAAGATTGTTTGCTTCAATTCTTCTTGATCCTTTTGCATATTTTTTTGCAATTTTTGCATTTGTTTCATCATACCTTGCATGTTCATACCACGCATCATATCAATCAATCCTTTCAATCTTCTTTAATTTCAATTAAATTTTTTCCAAAAAGAGCTTCGGCCTGTTCCACCAGCGCATTTTCTGCTTTTTGAGCCGGAACATGATCAGGCTCGGCTTGGTCGGTTGGAGCAGGTTCAGCTGCAGCGTTTTGCTTTTTACGTTCACGCCATTTGGCTGCAAAAGTATCTCTGGCTTCGTTCCATTGCTCTTGGGGAGCATAGATAACTTTTTTCACTGGCCCATAAATCCGCTCTAAGCTGCTGGTGAAACTTTGCTGCAGGTCTGGATTAGCTAAAATCCGGCTACAGATAAAAGCATTACTGCAAATCAATAAAATACCTTCAGGCCCTGCAGCTGCCGGTTTACAAAGTTTAAACATCGCCTGCGTTGGTGTCGGCAGGATATTTAAAATATCAGCCCATTCAGCCAATAAGCGATTGCGGTCGCCTTTAGTAGCCGCATTTAAAATAATTTCAATATCTTTGAGATTTAATTTAACGTCCGGCTGCTTTTTATGCGGGGATACCTTGGGCACCGGTGCACTGATTTTAGTGCTGTTACCAGGATGCTGCATTAAATCGTGGACTTGTTTGGTCAACGTATCAACCTGCTGCCGCAGACCGTCAATTTCCGCCTCTGTTTGACTATCAGCCGCCGTTGGGAGCTTTTTAGCAGCCTTTAACCGCGCTAATTTGACGGTCAAAACTTCTAAATAAACTGATTCATGGCTGGAATAGCGCATATTTTCCTGCTGCTCATTTAAAATATCAATCATCTGATACAATAAATCAGGCTGGCTTTGGCTAGCTAGCGTTTTAAACTCATCATCCATTAAGCCCAATTCACTTTCTTCCACCATCTGTGGCGCTTGCTTATACAGCAAAAGATCACGACAATAATTAATCAAATCTTCCAGCAGGCGTTTGGCATCTTTGCCGTCTTGAATAAAGGCGTGAATGGTCTTTAAAGCATCAACTGTTTGGCCGGCTTGAACTTGCTTGACATACTGTGACAAGTTTGCCTGCGCAACTGAACCGGTAACCAACAGCGCATTATCCAAAGTAACCTCATTATCACCAAAAGACAACACTTGATCCAAAATGCTCAATGCATCCCGCATCCCGCCTTCAGCTGCTTTAGCAATCACCTTTAAGGCTGAAGAATCATATTTAAACTGTTTTTGATCCAAAATATACTGCATCCTAGCTAAAATAGCCTGGGGCGTAATCCGCTTAAAATCAAACCGCTGCGTTCGTGAAATAATCGTAGCCGGGATCTTATGCGGATCAGTTGTCGCTAGGATGAAGACCACCTTAGCCGGGGGTTCTTCCAGGGTTTTTAACAGCGCATTAAAAGCGCTGGTTGACAGCATATGTACTTCATCAATGATATAAACCTTGTAGCTGGCCTTAGTCGGCGGATATTTTACCTTATCGCGGATATCGCGAATTTCTTCAACGCCGTTATTAGAAGCAGCGTCGATTTCAATGACATCATTTAACCTGCCTAAGGTGATATCTTGGCAAATATCACATTGATTACAAGGTTCGCCTGCTTTTTGGTTAGGACAATTGATTGCTTTGGCAAAAAGTTTTGCACAAGATGTTTTCCCCGTTCCACGCGGCCCTGCAAACAGATAGGCATGGGTTGTTTGCCCAGTTGCCAAAGCATTTTTTAAAGTTTTGGTAATCATATCCTGGCCGACTAAATCATCAAAAGTTTGTGGCCGCCAAACACGATATAAGGCTTGATAACTCATCGCACTGCTTCCTTTCGTAATTTATTTCAAAAAAAAACTCGATCCAAAAGGACCGAGGCTCAATTACATCATAACAAGGAGCACATGCCAAACCAAACTTAGTGCTGCTTCCTTCCGGACCTGACACGCTTCGTAAGGACAACATTGCCCCAAGGCCTTACGGCAACTACTATCATACCGTAAATTCAAATAAATTTCCAGTCCTTTGCTTAAAAAAATAAATATTTTTACCTAAGCACGCAACTGGCTGAAAAATTTTTCCAGCAATTGGCGGCACTTCGCTTCGCATAAACCTTTTTTAACATGCGCTTGGTGGTTGAAACGCGGATCAGTGACTAAATTCATTAAAGTTCCGCAAACACCAGCTTTGAGGTCAGAAGCCCCATAATAAATATTTTTGATGCGAGCATTGATAATTGCGCCGCTGCACATGGGACACGGCTCTAAAGTAACATATAGGTCGCATTCATCCAAACGCCAGCTGTCAAGGGTCATATTAGCCTGTTTAATTGCTAGACATTCAGCATGCGCTAAAGCATTATGCGTTGTTTCTCTAAGATTGTGCCCGCGCCCAACGATTTTCCCCTGATGCACAATCACACAACCAATGGGCACTTCTCCCAAATCATAGGCTTTTTGAGCTTCGTTGAGCGCTTCTTTCATCCATTTTTCATCCATTATTTAATACTCTGCAAAATATAATAGCCTTTATCTTTAGCGATAATTTGACAGTTGCCATAAACTTCCGTCATTTTTTTCTTAGCTGACGGCGCGCCTTGTTTTTTTTGCAAGACGGCTAACACCATTCCGCCTGTTGCCAAATGTTCTTTAGCTTCTGTCAGCATAGTATGAACGACATCCTTGCCTGCTCTAATCGGCGGATTGGTAATAATCGCTGTAAAGTCGGCAGCTTGCACCTTGTCATAAATATTTGACTGGTGAATATTAACATTCGTCAAACCGTTTAAAGCTGCATTTTGCTTGGCTAAATCAAGTGCTAACTCGTTGACATCAACCATTTCAACGTTAGCTTGCGGATTTTTTTTAGCTAAAGCTAAGCCGATTGGGCCATAGCCGCAACCCAAATCCAAAATCTTTGAGCCTAAATTTTCTTTTCCAGCCGCTTCGATTAAAACTCTGGAACCAAAATCAATTGTTTTTTTGGAAAAAACCCCGTTGTCCGTAGTAAAAAGCAGGTCATTTCCCAATAAAGTAAAAGTAAACTGCTTTGGTGCGTGAACAACATCAGGGTTTGCTGAATAATAATAATTTTCTGTCATTTTTACCTACCCCTAAATATCAAAAAAGGAGCGCTAATTAACGCTCCACGCAATGCGCTCGATCGGAATTGAACCGATGACCTACCGCTTAGGAGGCGGTTGCTCTATCCTGCTGAGCTACGAGCGCAAACTCAACTAAAAAAGCTGCCATATGGCAACTTCTTTAGTATAATATAAGTCATTTCCCAAAGTCAACTTTTAATAGCCTGCTTCAAATTCCTTTAAAACCTTGACAAAGTTGTGCTTTTTAAGCCAGCCTAAACTCATATTTTTGATGCGATCTTGCACCACTGTCAATAATTTGGCCTGCTTAAGCTGTTCAAAATAAGTCACATCAACTTCATTAGGTCCAACAGCCACTAAATCATATCCCATCTCCATGGTTTCATCTTGACTTTTAGCCATCATATGCAAAGCTTTATTTTTGACTACTTTAACGATTGTCAATTCAACCGTTTGACCGTCATTAATCTTAGAGAGATAAGTTTGATTTTCAAGTTCATCGCTAGTTAAATTTTTACCAGTTTCTTTGTTAAGATCATAAAGCGCCGTTTCAATTAAACGTGCGAATAGGTAGTCGGCTGAAACATGTAATCTCGTTGTTACTTTCATAAAATCATCGCCCTCCTATTAATTTATTTAATCGTAACGTTGATTGTTTGAGAAAATTACAACAGTCCTTTAATAAAAAGCGACTTTTTTATTAAGATTTCTTTACTTTCCGTTTACCCTTGTTTTTTTGATCTCTTTGGCGCTTCTTCTTATGCTTTTTAGCCTTAGGTACCGGTTCATTTTGAACTTTAGGTGCCTGCTTTTTGACTTTTCTTTCCGGCTGGTCCATCTGGGCTTGCGCTTTGTCAGCCACCAGCTGCTTGTTGTAAATAAAGCCCGGCTTAAAGTCGAAGTTTTCGCCAGCTGCTAACTGTTTAAATTTGCGCAGGTCATGCTCATTGCCAAGGTTGACCACCAGTCCTTTTTCACCCATTCTGCCGGTTCGGCCAACTCGGTGAATATAAGTATTAACATCCCTTGGCAAATCAAAGTTAACCACCGCCGGCAATTTTTCAATATCTAATCCGCGGCAAGCTACATCAGTCGTTAAAACCAGACGTACCGTCCTTTTTTTCAGACTTGTCAAAGCTTTTTGCCGTTCAACCTGCCTTTGGTCACTGACCAACCGGGCAACAGGAACCTGATGGTGCACTAATTTTTCATAGGTATCTTTTAATTCAGCACTTTGCTTAAAGAAAACTAAGGCATAAAAACCGTCAACCTGGGCTAATTTGCGCAAAGCTTCCACCCGTTTTCGCTGCGGCACTTCCACGAGATAGTGGTCAACAACCCCTCTGGTATGGTCTTGTTGCCGTACATCGCACACAGCTACTTCGATACCAAACCAGCGGTGCAATTCATCTAAAACTTGGGTCTTCGTAGCCGAAAAGAAACTCAAATTAACATCCGCTTTAGCACAACTGACTAACTTGCGGCAATCTTCACGTGTTTCTTCCTGTGAAAGCAATTCATCGGCTTCATCAATCACAATAGCTTCAAGGTTGTGTAATTTAAGCTTTTTAGTTTCAACTAAGTTTAATAAACGACCTGGAGTGCCAACAATGACTTCCGGTCTTTGCTTGAGTTTTTCAATTTGTCTTTTAACATTAGCGCCGCCAATCAAAGCTTGCGTATTTAATTCAAGCAATTTACCCCACGGCCGAATTACTGCTGCAATTTGAGCTGCTAATTCTTGCGATGGTGCGATAATTAAAAGCTGCGGACCATCTTTTGGCAAAAGCTTTTCTAATAGCGGCAAAGCATAAGCCAGGGTTTTACCACTACCCGTAGGAGCTAAGCCCAAGACATTTTTACCAGCCTGCAAAAGGGGGTAAACTTCCTTTTGAATGAGCGTCGGTTCTTTAAAGCCCTGTTCTTGGAAATATTGCGTAAATTTTTCGTTCATATTGTTCTCTCTTCCGTGTAAAACTTATATTCTTAAGATAACATTTAGCTGCCTGACTTGCAAAAAAATTAATCCTTACTATGTCTTTTTAAACAGTCAAATTTTCCAATTATGTTACAAAAAATCATTTTCATTTCAAGCGTGTTAAACCACTATATTATATAACCATTTAGTGCTATATTATTAGTAAGATAACATGGAAAGGAAGCACTTCGATGACTGATAAGAGCTTAATCAATAAATTAGGCCGTTCAATTATTAATAATATTTCTCACAAGTTTCATAAACAAAAAATGAAGCAGCTAAAAACTGCCCTACCTTTGATTTATGCTGGAACATGGCTTTTTATTGATGATTTAAGTCGCAAAAAACATAAGCTCGAAATTACTGTCGATTTGCGTATCCTAATTGATAAGCATGAACTGCCTGGCAAGGTGGAACAATTGGATGAACACAACCTCATCTTTTTAGATAACTACGGCTACCATTTAAAAGTCACGGCACAAGATTACCACCCAGTAACTGTGTTTGATGAAGCCGACAACCGTTCATATAATCTCAGCGAATATTATAAAAATGGAAAAATATAAAAAGACCGCTAAAAAAGCGGTCTTTTTTTTACTGCAATTGTGAAGCCAGCTGCTTGTTTTTAAGTAGGCCCTGCACTAACAGCAAAGCCAACACTGCCTTCAAGCTGTCTCCTGGAATAAAGGCAATATTAGCTGCCAAAGCCTTGATTAAAGACATATGTTCATAAACGGAAAGCCATAAAGCACCACAGCCATCAATAAATAAAACGCCAAACAGCCAAATAAAAATAAATTCTTTAACCACCTGGTGTTTAGGATTGAAAATTTTTTCGCAGCTTCCCATCAGCCAAGGTGTCAACAGCCAAGCAAATAAGTATCCCCCTGTCGGCGAAAGAAAGTGGGCTATGCCGCCTGATCCGCCCGTCAAAAAAGGCAAGCCGCAAGCAACCAGCAGCAAAAAAGTACCCACGGTTAAGGTCCCTTTTTTAGGTCCTAATAAAAGTCCGGCTAAGATAACGCCTAAATTTTGTAAAACAATCGGCACCGGAATAAAGCCTAATGGAATGCCCGGAAAAAGTCCAAGCACAATCAGCAAGGCCAACATCAAGGCCATTTGGGTAATATCTTTGATTTTCACATTTGTTCCCCCTCGTTAACATTTTTTTAAAAATAGTTAACATTATTTGAAGTAGATGGTTTGATGCAGGCGACAGCGCGGATTAAAGGCATGCCGGCAAAAAGGACACTGCCCCATTTGGTATTGATCAAAGGTTAACGTTTGGCGACAATTACCGCACAAAACCGGTGCCGAATCATCTTTAGAAACGGCGGCAAACGGATGCTTCTCCAATGCATCATGACACTGGTAACAGGCATAATATTTTTGACATTGGCCGCATTTTAAAGCCACAATGTCAACTTGCAAATGGTAGTGGACACAGCGTCCTTTAGCATCTACATCCACACCATAAATCTGCATCATAAAACCCCCTTCTGTCATATTATTGAACAAAAGAGGGTTTTTGTCAACCTATCTGTAGAAATAGGTTGTTATTTTAAAATTTTATGGTAACTCTGCAACTCTTCTTGCCGGTAGCAGCAAAAATAAATCTGTAGGTAAATATCCGGATGCTGTCTAACCCATGCAACCACTGTTTCCAGCGCAATTTTGGCTGCCTCATCTAATGGAAAACCATAAGCCCCCGTCGCAATACAAGGAAAAGCAATACTTAAAACGTGTTTTTGCAAAGCCAGATCTAAACTAGCCTGATAACAAGAAGCCAGATTAGCATAATCCTTGGGTTGTGCTTTAAAAACAGGCCCCACTGCATGAATGATGTAATCAGTATTTTTAAGCTTAAAACTTGGGGTAACCTTAGCTTGACCGGTTGGGCAGCCCAATAAGGCTTTACAATAAGCCTTAAGTTCTGGCCCAGCCGCTTGATGAATCGCACCATCCACGCCGCCACCTCCCAAAAGACTTTCATTAGCCGCATTGACCAATGCGCCCACATTTAAATCTAAAACGCTGGCATTAACAGCTTGAATACCGACTTGGGGTAAAGCTTCTAATTGAGCAAAATCATTGTTTTGCCAGCTGAAAGTCGACGTTGGTGCATTAAACTTAAGTTGCGGCTCATCTTTTAATAAATTTTTTAAATAATCAAACTTGAGGTCTTGTGCCTGCGGCAGTAACTTTTCAACTTGAGCTGTATAAATGATTTTGTTTTCATCATCAAAAGCAACCAGCAAGTCTTCTTTCACACAATGTTTTAAAGCTAGCCAAACAGCCTGCTTATTTTTCGTCAGTTCGTAATTTTTTAACTCCCGCACCAGCTCTAATTCAGCATCCATTTGAGCTTTTTTATCTTTTTGCGGGCTTTCAACTTTAATTTCACCATCATTTTCATAAGCCTCAACATCTTGCGGCGTTGCCTTGCGCACAATCTTTTTGATTTTAGCCAAATCATAAGGCGCATTTTGTGGCTGAGCATACAAAAGCTCTTCAACCCGCACAATTGTATAGTAGTCATTAGCCAGTGCCACTACAAAATCACCAACATCAACGTCAAAATCACATAAATAAGTATATTTTTTCTTACTCTCAGGACTAAAGCTGACTTTAACAAAGCCCAGGTCGCCTTTGTGCTTAATTGGTCTCCCAAAGACACCAGGATTGACTGCTTCAAAGAAATTACCGTCTTCAAAGAAATCTAATACATACTTGGCGAATTCTCCAAAGTCTTTTGGCAAACCATCCTTGGTAAAAACACCGGTAATTGTTTCAGCTTTGCCATAACGGTAACTAAGTTCCATCCGGTAGTGATAATGGTCTTTTTCAGCGAGTTGTGACTCATTTTCCCCCTCTACTTGCGTCAAAAAGTTCTGATTTTGAAACTGGTCGAATAAAGCCGTAACGTTTTGGGGATCAAATATCCGGTAATCCCATTTAGCGTCTGTACCTAAAGTCCGCAAATAGCGCACCGTTTGATTGACTTTATCTAATTCCAAAATTTCTTGGTAATCAAGGTCTTGCGGTGACGTATGGTGGTAATAAAGCGTGATTTTTTCTAATGGATTTTGCTGGTCGCGGCCGTCAAATAAAACCAGTTCCGGCAAATCAAAATAATCCCGCAAAAAATCAGACAAAGTTTCGGCTTCTTTTTCAAAAAAAGCACCGCTATCAAGCAGCTTTTGCCCTTTTGTATCAGTAAAAACGGCAATATATTCACCCTTAAGATAGTAAGTATCAGCTGTCTTCGCTTTTTTTGTCAGCATTTCAAATAAGCGGTTCAGCAGCTGATTGAGTTCATTTTCAGGATACTGCCGCTCAAGATGCCTTTTTACCGAGCCTTGTTCATCATAAACCGTTAATTTAAAAGTGCCGTCTTTTTGTAAAATAAGCTGCTGGTGGACAGCCACATTTCCCAAGTAATCATTTTTGAAAGAATCAAGACAAAAGCTAGCAATTGGCAGGCCAAAGCCGTTTTTAACAAGTAAACTATTGGTTACAGTCACCAGCCGCGCTAAAATTCGCAAGGCCAGGTTAGCATCAAAAGGCGTCTGTTTAATTTCAGCTTGCAAGGCTAAATGAAATAAAGACGCCCCCAATAATTCAGGGTCGTCAATTTTAAGCAGATGTTTGGTATGCTGCTCATCTACTAAAAATAATTCATCAACATTATCATATTTTAATTGCATCAAATAGCACTGCTTTAATAATTCTTTAGCTGTTAATTTCTTTTGAGCCAACAATTTGAAATTTTGGCGGGCAAAAGCCTGCAATTTCAAATTTCGCGCCTGTTTTTGCGTTAATTTTCCCATGTCTATTGGTGGGATCAGTTGGCTTTGATTTACTAAAGTTAAAATCCATTTAAGCATCGTTCCATCGCTTAACAATAAATTGACTGTTTCAAAATCTTTTTTAGTTAATAAATACCGCAAAACATTAGTCAAATCTGTTTCATTTTCAACTATAAATTGCTTTTTGCCTGCCACCATCTGGATTTTTAGCTGTTTTTGATAGTCAGCTGACAATAGCGTTTGATTTTCATGGGCAAAATCAATCCACATATTTAAAAGTTTGCTATAAACGTTTTTGATAAAGTCAAGATCTGCTGTTTGCTGGCATTTTTCAAAATCAGGCACTAGCGCCAACAGCTTTTCCAGGATTGTTTGTGCTCCCATAAGTTCACCTCATTTATTTTATCCTTTCTTTAATATAGCATATCTTGCCGACAGGCTCGCCCATTTTGCCTTATTTGCATTTGATTTTTGCTTTAACAAAAAATTAAGAAAAAATTTAATCAACTTTTAACTTATGTGCCGCGTTTTTTTTTGCTAAGATAATCAACGTTATCAATTTGCAGAAAAAAAGTCTTTTGATTCATTTATTTTCTGTAAAATACTGAGAGGAGAGATTTTGATAATGGAAAATGCAACTGTAAAACCAATGAAAGCCGTCGTCGAAGTTAACCATCCTTGGTTGGCCATGTCTTCGATGCTGATTGGTGCGTTCGTTGGGATGTTGAGCGAAACTTCATTAAACATTGCCCTCCCAACACTTGGAAAATACTTTGGTGTTGAAACTGGTACATTACAATGGCTGGTTACAGGCTACATGCTGGTGATTGGGATTGTTTTGCCATTTTCAAGTTTAATTTCAAAATGGTTTACGACTAAGCAAATTATTACTTTTGCTTTAGCTGACTTTATTGTTGGTTCTTTGATTTCAGGCTTTGCCAATAGTTTTGCCATGCTTTTATTCGGCCGCATGGTGCAAGGAATTGGTACCGGACTTATTTTACCGTTAATGTTCACGGTCGCCATGCTCATCTTCCCGCCTAATAAAATTGGGACTGCGATGGGGATTAATGCTTTGGTTATTATGTTTGCTCCGGCAATTGGACCAACTTTAACCGGTATTTTACTTGGTGCTGCTTCTTGGCAGGCTGTTTTCTTTAGTTTTGCTATTATTTTGGCTATTGGTTTAGTTTTAGCTTACGTTGGCTTGGCTAATGTAAGTCAAATCACCAAACCAAAAGTTGATTTATTATCTGTTTTAGGCTCTGCCCTTGGTTTTTCAGCTTTAGTAGCCGGCACGAGTTTTGCCAGCTCACAAGGATGGACTTCACCGTTAGTTTTAGGCCTCTTAGCTTTCGGAATTATCGTCTTAGCCTTTTATGCTCGGCGCCAATTGCGCTTAGCTCAACCGGTATTGAACCTGCACGTCTTTCAAAAACCGGCCTTTAGAACTGGTGCTATCTTGGTCATGATTGACTTTGGGATTATTTTGTCAGCAATGTTCTTATTGCCGCAATTCATCCAAAATGCTATGCTTTTGCCAGTTGCAATGACCGGTATTCTGATGCTTCCCGGCGGGGTTGTCAACGCCGTTGTTTCGGCTTTTGCTGGTCGCTTATATGATAGCTTTGGAGCTAAAGTGCCAGCTCGCTTAGGCTTTTTAATTGCTTTTGTGGGTGCTGTCATGTTTGCTTTTGCAGCTAAAAATGCTTCAATCGGTTATGTGATTTTAGCTCATGTTATCATGATGATTGGTTGTCCTTTAGCAATGTCACCTAGCCAAACACATGGTTTAAATGCCTTGCGCGGACCTGAATCAGCTGATGGTTCAACCATTATGAACACCTTGCAGCAAATTGTCGGCGCCATTGCAACAGCCTTGGCTACCAGCTTCTTAGCTTTGGGCGAAGCTAGTGCTCATACAGCTGATAAAGCTGCTTCCTTCACCAATGGGGTTCATTACGGCTTTTACTTCACAGCCTTTTTAGCCTTGCTAGGTTTTGTAATTTCATTAACCCTACACGACCGCGATAAGAGTGAAGACGTTAAAATGTAAGCAAAAAAAGCTTTCCAAATTTTTTGGAAAGCTTTTTATTTGGTCAATTCATAGCTTTTTGAAATCAACCCTTGGATTTTATCCAGCTTAACATCGTTTAAAATAAGGGTAATCCATTTTTGCTTATTCATATGATAAGCTGGATAAATCCCCGGCTCTGTAAATAAAGCTGCAACCTCTGCTTTAGGCAATTTCACATCTAAAATACCCACCCGCTTGGCTGTAGTTAAGCCTAGCACTTGGGCGTCAACATCCATCACAATGCCATACCATTTACGACTTTTTTGATGACGTAAAACCGCATAGTTAGGATATTTTTGCCATAAATATTCTGGAGTTGTGCCATAGCTGGCTGAGATATATGCAAATAAATCTTGACGTTCCATTGAAATTCCTCTATTATAATAATTTAGGTGCCAACCTCAGCCGGCATCTTCGGACGAGCTGCCAGTTCGGGCAGCAAGATGGCCGGCAAACTTAAGCGCCCCGCTTCAACTGGAACTTGAAACGGGGCGCTTTTTTTAGAGCAACTTTTCAATATCGCCTGCAATTCTTTGGGGTTCAACTGTTGGAGCAAAGCGTTTAACAACCTGACCCGAACGATCAAGCAAAAATTTGGTAAAATTCCATTTAATAGCTCCTCCTAAAAGACCGGTTTTCTCATCTTTTAAAAATTGATATACCGGGCTGGCTTTGTCACCATTGACATCAATTTTAGCAAACTGAGGAAAAGTTGTAGCATATTTGAAGGTACAAAAATCATGAATTTCATTATCTGTTCCCGGAGCTTGATGGCCAAATTGGTTGCATGGAAAATCTAAAATTTCAAAACCCTGCTGGCGGTAAGTTTGATACAACTTTTCTAGGCCTTCATATTGCGGCGTAAAACCGCAGCCAGTGGCGGTATTAACCACCAGCAGCACTTTTCCTTGATACTTAGCTAAAGAGACGTCTCGGCCTTGATAATCTTTGACGGTATAATCATAAATACTCATCATATCACCTGCTTTACTTTTCTTTCATTTTAACAATAAAAGACAGCTTTTTCTAAACAAAAGGCCTTAGTTTATCTTGGGCTTAAAAACTGTGGGCAAAAGCACTTTCAGGATGAAAATACTGCTTGCCAAATTCATCAATCAAGTCGTGAAATTCCTTAGCATCAGCTGGCATAAACGGCTCTTCTAAAACATTTAACACCTTAGCCAAAGTTTGATAATCGCTGAAAGTCTGCCCTAACTTGCCTAACAGGATACGGGCATATTTATTGTGAATCACAGTCATATTTTTGATACCATGCAAATAATCCATGAAGCGCTTTAGCTTTATTTTTATAAAAGACAGCTGGCCACAGTAACGCTTCTAACTCGCTTGGTGTCTGCTTTAAAATGTCTTCAACTTAATAATTCGTTTTAGCTTTAAGCAGGCTTGAAGCCTTTTCAGCGTTATTTTGCGTAGTATTTTGAATCAAAACAGCTTCCACCAGCACCTGCTCTTTGGTGGGCGCTGGCCACCAGTTGGTTGGAACCATTTCAGTCAGCATTTTTTGATATAAATCATATAAGGTTAATTCCATTTACTCACCTGAAATCTTTAAAATTATGCCGATAAATCAGCATTCCTAGCATAAAAGTTATAAAATCAGCGACCGGCTGGGCTAAAACGACACCATGATAACCAAATAGACGCTGCATCACAAACATCGCAGCCAAATAGGCAACTCCCTGTCTTAAAAGCGCCATGGCTAAAGCAGGCAGCCCCATCCCAGCAGATTGAAAGACCGTCGTAAAGACTAAAATAGCTCCAATAAAAGGGGTAGTGATCAAACAAGCTCTAAGCATATACGACCCGTCTGCAATAATTTGAGCATTATTCATAAATAATTTCACAACGGGACTGGCTAAGGCCATTAAAATAACCGACGCAATTAAAGCATAGACCACTTCGACTTTAAAGTCATATCGCAAGACTTCATGGAATCTGGGCGCATTTTTCGCCCCGTAATTGTATCCGATTAAAGGTTGCGCACCAAAAGCAAAGCCCACCAAAACAAGCACCACAATACTGTAAACTTTTTGGGTAATCCCCATCGCTGCTACTTTATCTGTACCATAAATAACCAAAGCATTATTCAACAAAGCCATGGAAAATGTCTGCATAAAATTCGTCACTGAAGCTGGAATCCCAATCGCTAAAATCGCTTTGATTTCATCCGGCTTAACTTTGGCTTCTTTAGGATTAAGCGTCAAATACCGGCTTTTTTTAACTGTCACATAGACTAAAATCCCCGTATTCACAGCATATCCCAAAACATTAGCCAAAGCGACCCCAAAGGATCCCCATTTGAAGATAAACAAAAAAACCGGGTCTAAAATAATCATTAAAATCGTACCTGCCAGGGTAGCCAGCATCGACTCCATGGCTAAACCTTCTGTACGAACCATATTGCTGGGAACTAGGGAAACTGTAATAAAGACCGAGCCCAACACTAACATCTGATAAAAGGCTCTTGCATAAGGCAGCGTATCGCTTTTAGCACCCAATAGCTGCAGCATCGGATTTTGCAGCATCAGCAGAATCGCGGTTAAAACTAAAGATACCACAATGGCACTATAAAAAGAAAAAGCACTAACCTGGCGACTTTTGGCATACTCTTTAGCCCCAAATAACCGCGAAATGAGCGCACTTCCGCCTAAGCCGAAAATATCGCCAACTGCAATCATAAAGGTAAATAAAGGCGCCCCCACCGTAATGCCTGCAACTAAATTAGTATTACCAGTCTTAGCAACAAAATAAGTATCTGCTAAACTATAAACCATCCCAATAATCATACTGAAAACAACCGGCAAAGCTAATTTAAAATAAACTTCTTTGACAGGTGCTTTTTCAAAAAATTCATCCATTCAAGTCACCCCATAATAAAATTATTCAACTTGATTAGTTTAGCAAAATTTTTAAATTGCAAGCAAGCAAAAAAGGCTCAAATAAGCACTATTTGAACCTTTTTCACTTAGTTTTTAAAAATACGGGTAGCCTCAACAGCTTTTAACCAGCCTTGATATAACTTTTGGCGGTAATCTTGATCCATCTGCGGCGTAAACGTTTTACCAATAGCAACACTTTGCTTTAATTCTTCTAAATCTTGCCAAAAACCTGTGGCTAATCCTGCTAAAAAAGCAGCCCCTAAAGCCGTCGTTTCAACATTTTTGGCCCTTTGTACCGGAATATTCAGCAAATCAGCCTGAAATTGCATCAAATAATCATTTTTAGCTGCACCACCATCGACCCGCAGAGCCGGAATTGAAATTTTGGTGTCCGCAACCATCGTATCTACCACATCTCTTGTCTGATAAGCCAGTGACTGCAAGACAGCCTTAATGAAATCGGCTTTGGTCGTCCCCCGAGTCAAACCAAAAACGGCCCCTCTGGCATCACTATCCCAATAAGGAGCCCCCAGGCCGGTAAAAGCGGGAACAACATAGACTTCATCATGGTTTTGCGACTGATAAGCAGCTTTTTCAGAATCCTTCGCATCTTTTAAAAGTCCCATGCTGTCGCGCAGCCATTGCAAGGCCGAACCAGCTACAAAAATGGATCCTTCCAGCGCATAGTTAACCTGACCTTGGATATTGTAAGCCACTGTCGTCAGCAGGTTATTTGCAGATAGGATCGGCTTTTTGCCAGTATTCATCACAATAAAGGCCCCTGTCCCATAAGTATTTTTAACCATTCCTTTTTCCAAAGCCAATTGACCAAATAAAGCTGACTGCTGGTCACCCACCAGTCCGGCAATGGGAACCTCGCCTCCATTGAAGTAATAAGGTGCAGTCGTCCCGTAAATTTCGGCGTTGCTCTTAATTTCAGGTAACATAGCTGCCGGAATATCTAATAAGTCTAAAATTTCCTGGTCCCACGTCAAAGTATTAATGTTAAACAGCATTGTACGGCTCGCGTTTGTTTGGTCGGTAACATGAACCTTGCCGCCGGTAAGCTTCCAGGTAAGCCAGCTGTCAATCGTTCCAAAAAGCAGTTCGCCACGCTGTGCTTTTTTATCGGCCCCTGCAACATGATCTAAGATCCAGCGGATTTTGGTAGCGGAAAAATAAGGATCAATGATTAAGCCGGTTTTTTGGTGAAGTTTGGCGCTCAACCCGGCTTTTTCAAGTTTTTGCGCAATGGACGCCGTTTGCCGTGATTGCCAAACAATCGCATGATAAATCGGCTTACCGGTCTTTTTATCCCAAATAACAGTTGTTTCCCGCTGGTTGGTAATCCCGATGCCGCTAATTTCATCAGGTTTGACGCCTGATTTGATAAAAACACCTGCAATGGTGGCTAACACCGCATTCCAAATCTCATCTGCATCGTGTTCAACCCAGCCTGGTTCCGGAAAATATTGAGGAAATTCCTGTTGGCTTTCAGCAACTTTATGTCCTAATTTATCAAATAAAATTGCCCTCGTACTCGTCGTACCTTCATCAATGGCCATGATATATTTCATTTTCTCACCTCAAGAAAGCGTTTTATCTTATTATACAACAAAAGCACACTAAAAAAGTGTGCTTTTCTACGGTTACGTACAATAATATTTTGAGGATACTAGTTGATTGCCGGTTAATCGTATTTTCAGCTATTATTATGCCTTTTCTTAAGCTGATTGTATATTAGTTTTTCCGCAAGGAAGTATAAACAAAAATTATACTCATTCGGTTGGATGCCGCTCGCCTAACTGGAAATCAGCACTGTGTTCAAACATATACTTAACGGTGATTGGCTTTTTGCCGGTTAATTTGGTGAAATCACTCACCGCAACATCTAAAAAGCCTTCCCGAACCGTAGTCCCAAAGGTCACCATTCCTTCAGATGTTGCTTGAATCGGACTATGCGTAAAATCACCGTCTGTATTGCGGGGAACTCCAATCGCATCAAAATAGGCATACAATTCTTCATCAGTCTTTTTGATATACTTAATCTGGTTATGTGTCACTTGGTTAGCCACAGATAAAAAACGGGTATAATCAAAAGGCTCGCCCCCATTGATATTGAGTACAGCCCGGTGCAACAAATCATTATTCAAAGCACAAGCAGCACTCAAAGCAGCATCTTTGCGGGAAATAAACCAAACTCGGCCATCACCCATATTCTTCTCAATGGCATCTTCATGATTATCTACAGCCCTGAAATAATCTGTCACAAAAGCTTCAGCAAATAGCGAATTGCGCAAAAAGATATAATCTAAAGAGGTATTTTGAATTAAAGCTTCAGTATAGCCGTGATCTTTATTTTCAATGCTGGGATTAAAAGGATTGCCCGCGGATAAAACAGACGTATAGATAATTTGACCCACATGTCCTTTGACACAAGCATCAATGACATTTTTATGCGCTAAGCGCCGTTTTTCGCCTGCAAAAGGCATGGAAATCAGCAAAACTTTATCAGCATTTTGATAAATATCAGCTAATTTATCCGGTTTATTAAAATCAGCAACAGCCGTTTTGATGCCCATCTGAGCATACTTTTCCAACCTATCAGCCCTGGGTGCGGTAAAAAGCAAATCTTCTTTTGGAATCATCTGCAAAACATCTTCAGCTACTAAAGCGCCAAAATTGCCATCGACCCCGTTAACGACGATTTTTCGCATACCAACTCCCCCTTAATTATCCAATGAATGCCGATCGCCGATTTGGAAATCAGCACTGTGTTCGAACATATATTTTACCGTTAAAGGATCTGAACCCGTAAGTTTTTTGAATTCATTTGTTTTAAGATCCATCTTGCCTTCACGGATAGCTTGGCCGAAGGTAACCATCCCTTCAGAACTGTAAGGAGCAGCTGAATGTTCTTGAAACTTGCCGTCTGTTGTCCGTGGAACCCCCATTGCATCAAAAGCTTGATAGGTTTCTTCATCGCTGACTTTTTGATAAACGACATGATTGCCACTGGCTTGGTTGCCGATTTCGATAAATTGGCCCAAAGTCATTAATTCAGGCCCGTTGCAGTTAACTACCCGGTAATGCAAATCATAGGCTAAAAGAGCATAGGCCACTGCTTTAGCACAATCTTTGCGCGAAATATATGCCATCAATCCATCGCCTTGATTGCTAGTCATCACGCCGCCATTTTGGGCGAAACTGTAATAGCTGGTAATCATTGCTTCAGCATATTGAGAATTGCGCAAAAAGATATAGTCTAGTCCGCTATTGATAATGTAATTTTCCGTGTAGGCATGGTCGATTTTTTCTTTGCTGGGGTTGGTGGGATCGCCGGCATTAACAAGCGAAGTATAGACAATCTTTTGCACGCCGGCCTCTTTAGCCGCATCCACCACATTTCGGTGAGCTCTTTGCCGTTTTTCACCGACAAAAGGCATGGAAATCAGTGCCAAGACACTGCCATTTTCAAAGGCCTCTGCCAACCCTTCCTTATGATTGAAGTCTGTCTGCTTTGTTTCAATGCCCAAGTCAGCATATTTTTGCAAAGCTTCCTTGGAGTATCCACAAAAGACCAGGTTTTTATGTTCCGTTAATTTCATTAAATATTTCGCTGCTTGAGCACCTAAGTTGCCATCAACACCAGTTAAAATAATTTTTGTCATTGAAACCGCCTCCGTTTTTTATTTACAACCTTAATATATGTGATTTTTTTAACAAATGCAAGCGGTTAATTTATATACTTAAAATAGTTTTTGCCTATGTTGCTTAACCTGATTTAAAAAAGCGGTCTGCTCTTTTGAAAGAAGCTTTTTAGGATAGGCCAAAAAGATATGATAACTGTGCGGCGAGTCAATGATATCAAGCAATTTAATCCCATAATGCTGCAGATTTTGGGCATCGTTTTTGGTAAAAAAGCCGAGTAATTTTTTATTTTTGATTAAAAAAAGCTCACTTTCAATGTCACTTGCTTCACTGGCAATCAGCGGCGTAAAGCCTCGCTCTTGTGACCTTTTTAACATAATCTGCCGTGACTTTCCCAAGGCTTCCTGCGTTAACATGACCCAAGGATATTGATAAATTTCTTCCAGCGTGACTTGCATTTTTGGCGCTAGCGGGTGATCTAAACTCACAGCAGCCTGATACTTTCCTTGTGCTAAGTCTAAGCAAGTTAAATCTGATCCAACAAAAGCCGAATAAAATGCCACCGCAAAATCATAGACCCCTTGCTTCAATTTAGACGCCAATTGACTGAGCTTTTCTTTTTGAACGGTATATTCAAGCTTATTTTCGCCCAGCAGCCGATCTAAAATGCGCAAATCAAGCAAAGATGCATAGGCAATTTTTACCGGACGCTTAACATTAGCAAACGGCTCCATCACTTGCCTTAACTGCTGAAACTGTTTTACGGCCTTAAGTGCATTATGATAGAGAACTTGGCCAGCTTCTGTCAAAGTTACCGGCTTGGTATGGTTGAATAATTGGCAGGAAAAATACGCCTCTAACTCGTGCACCTGCTGAGAAATACTCGCCTGAGCAACATGATTTTTGGCCCCTGCTTTGGTAAAGCTGCCTAAATCAGCCACATCGATAAAATATTGCAATTTTAGAATTGTCAGATTCATCAAACTCTAGCCAATTATAACAAAAAAGCCAAGGAACTCCTTGGCTTTAGCTTATGCTTCTTGTTTAATTGAAGGAGCTGTTTCCATAGGATTGCTCCAAAAACTCAAAGCACTAATCGCATTGATAATATAGTAGATGTACTTGCCGACATTGGCAAAGTTGCCCTGCACAAAAGCTTTAATTAATTGAACAAAATCATAGAAAAGCCAATATTGCCATTGCATGGTCAACTTCATCGCATTTAGCACATTAGCCCCTAAAGAAAGCCCAAAGGCAAAGACAATAATCCAAAAGAGCGGTTGACTAGTACCGTCGGCCCAGCCAATCAAGTTTGTGGCAAAGGAAAAAGCAAAACTTAAAATAAAGATCGCCATAATTGCCAAAATACCCTTCGTCCCCGTCAAAGGCTTTGACGCTTGGTATTTTTCTGTCTTCATCCATTTATTAATTGCAAACGTATAGATAATAAACGTTACCGGATAAGTAATGACAGCTGCTTTGTTACCCAAAATATAATCAATTGTACCTGATAAAACAACATTAATAATACCAATAATATTACCCAGGTTGCTCATCCGTCCTGTCAACCTGGTTGACATGATTGACAAACCTGAGTTAAAAATGGAAATCAAACCAAAAGGTACAAAGACAGCCCAAGCGCCAAAATGGCCCACATCAGCTAAGGTTTCAGTCAAATAGCCGCTGGCAATAGACGCCGCCACTACAATCGCAATTCCTAATAAATCAAACCATTTAGACTTGGCAATTTTGTGTAATAACATTATAAAACATCTCCTATTTGTTTTTAGCGAGCCGTTTCGGAAGCAACGCTCGTTAATTAATTTGTGTACATTACACTTAAAATAAAGTTTATCACTACAGCGAAAATATGCAATAGTTTTAGCTAAAAAAAGTCTTAATAACCTAATATAATCACTATCTTCATTGAAATTTCAAAGTAAAATGATAAAACGGTTCATTTCACCAAGTACAATGTAGTTAGGAAACTATACAAGGAGTGATTCATATGAATATTTTAGTTACAAACTCCTCGGGACGCTATAGCCGCTTGGCATTAAATTTTTTGCAGCAGCTGGCTCCTGAGGCCAACCTTTTTTGCCTCATCCAAGATGAAAAAGATGCCGTTTCGCTAGAAGCCCGCGGCATTAATGTGCGGGTGGCCGATTATTTCAATAAAGCTTCCCTCATCCGCGGCTTGAAAGATATTGACCGCGTTTTGCTTGTTTCACTCCCTACCCCTGGTATTCAACAAAATTTTATCGAAGCTGCTGACATGGCCGGTGTCAAATTTATCGCTTATACCAGTTTAGCCGGACTTAAATTTGACCGGATGGGCTTTCAAGTCGACCATCAAGCCACTGAAGATATGATTTCTGCCAGCAAAATTGACCATACTTATTTGCGCAACGGCTGGTACTTGGAAAACTGCCAGCCTTACTTAAAAACTGCCGTAAAGACGGGGAAATTTTGGTATGTGGCTGATCAGGGAACGGTATCTTTTGCCTTGCGGCGCGAATTTGCCGAAGCTGGAGCTAGACTGATTTTGCAAGAACAGCCTAAGCGTCATATCACTTTGACAAGATGGGCTTATTCTTACCCTGAAATTGGCCAAGCCTTGGCTTTGGCTTGCCAAAAAGATTTAGAAATCAAAGCCGTCGATGCAGATACCTTCATCACCTACCTCACCCAAGCCGGTGTTCCTAGCAAGCACGCCTATAAAGAACTGACATTTCAGCAATATGTCAAAGCTGGCCACAATGGCGAAGAATTATCTGATCAGCGGGTCTTAGAAGACGTCTTGGGTCGCAAACTTGAGCCTTTTGCTGAAATCGTTAAAGAAGTTATCCGTAACTAAAAGCTAGTTTTACTAGCTTTTTTTTATTACAAAGAAGCTTATAATAAAAACAATTATTTAGTAAGGAATGATTTTATGAAACCTTTAATCGCTATCGGCGCGATTCCCTATGATTACGCCCGCGAGCAGCATGCTAATAATAAGCTTTACTACATTCCTCAAGGCTATGTTCATGCCGTCACACAAGCCGGGGGAATTCCCATCGTCGTCCCGCCCTTTACCAACGCTTTAGACACCAATGTCAAGGAACTGCTGCAGCGGGTTAACGGCCTTTTACTGGCAGGGGGCAGCGACGTTTCGCCTTTAAATTATCATGAAGAGCCCCATCAAAAATTAGGCAGTATTAATGAACGCCGCGATCAAGCTGAGCTTTCACTGGTAAAACAGGCTATAGCCCTAAATTTGCCGATTTTAGGCATCTGTCGTGGGCTACAGCTTATCAATGTCGCTTTAGGCGGCAATTTATATCAAGATTTGAGTGAAAATACCGCCTTTTATATTAAGCACCAGCAATATGGCACTAATTGGGAAACACCTACCCACTCTGTCACACTACCGGTCAAAGGCACTGTTTTAGACAAAGTCTTCAAAGACACTAAACCTTTGGTAAACTCTTTGCACCACCAGGCTGTCAAAGACTTGGGAACTGGATTAAGGGTTATTGCCCAAAGCCAAGATAATTTAATTGAAGCCGTTGATATGCCAAAATACGGTAAATTACTAGCAGTGCAATGGCATCCTGAAGCCCAATACCTTCATAATCCGCATCAATTAGCCATTTTCCAATGGCTAATTAACCAAGCCCAGTAATAAAAAATGTCTTGGATTTCTCCAAGACATTTTTTGTTTATTTAATGGTGACATTGCGATAAAAGACAACCGTCCCATATGGTGAAATTTGGAAATGCTTGACTTTGGAATTAAGCAGATAAGCCATTTCACCTTGGTAAATCGGTGCGGTAAAGGCATCTTGTTTAATCAGTACTTTTTCAGCTGAAATCAACGTTTGCCAACGTTTTGTCTCTTTAGTGGCATAGGTGGTAGCAGCCCGATTAAGCAGGTTCCAGAAGTTTTGGTTCTTGTAATCATCATCTAAATGATACTGGCCGCCATCTGATATATAGTTGACCGGGTCAGCGTAATCCGGCTGCCAAGTTCCATAAACAATGTCAAAATCATAGTTTGTCGTATTAGCCAACCGCGCCTTCAAAGGAATGGAGCGCACCTTAACTGTTAAGCCGGTTAAATTTTTTTGCAGTTGGCTTTGCATATATTCTCCCACCCGCTTGGAATCAGTCGTATCCGACGTTAAAATTCCCAGGGTAATTTGTTTTTTACCTAATTCAGTTTGGGCTAACTTCCATTGTTTTTTAGCTTCTTTTAAGTTATACGTCAGCATATTGCCAGCATCTTGGCGATAATCATGGTCCGTTGCTGTATTATATGCAAAGTTCTTAGGCACAATACCATTTAAGGGCTGGCCTGCATATAAAACATTTTTGACGAGCATTTTTTTGTCAAAAGCTTGGGCAATGGCTTTTCGCAAATGAACATTAGCGGTGTTGGTCCGTCTCAAATTAAAGGCAAAATACCCGATTAAGGGCGTGGCCTTAGTGTGATAGCCGGCCGTCGTCTTATATTGGTTGATATAATCCGTCGATAAGGCGGTATAATCCAATTTTTTCGTTTGGTAAAGCTTAGCAGCAGTTGAAGTATCTTTTTCAACATGAACTTTGACCTCTTTGAGCTTTACATCTTTTTTAGCATAATAGTACTTATTCTTGACATAACTCCATGTTAAATTAGTCCCTGTCCATTTGGTAACCGTAAAAGGCCCATTATAAACAGCTTTGGTGGCTGTTGTTCCGTAATTTTTGCCATATTTAGCGGCAATTTTTTGATCTTGCGGATAAAAAGGCGCCCCCGTAAGTAATTCAGGCAGGTAAGAAATCGGCGCTTCTAAAGTGACCTGCAGGGTGTATTTATCCAAGGCTTTAACACCCAACGTTTTAACGTCTTGGCCTTCTTTAGCAATGGCGGTCCCATTTTTGATAGCTTTAAACCGCTGAGAATTAGGCGAAGCCGTCGTGGGGTCGACTGTTTTTTGCCAAGCATAAACATAATCGCCAGCCGTTACAGCATCACCGTTTGACCATTTAGCATCTTTGCGCAAGGTAAAAGTATACGTCTTTTTATCTGATGAAACCTTAACCTTGCTGGCCCCCGCTAAAACCGGCTTATTTTTTGATTGAAACGGTACAAACCTTCATAAGTATTCTGCATAGCTTCAAGACTAGTTGTATCCGAATAATCACTCGGATCAAGTGTCGCCATTTCAGCCATAACAGCGGTACTAAGTACTTGTTTAGTGGTTGTTTGTGTGGTTTGCTTATTTCCACATGCTGCCAAAAGTAAAGCACTGCCGGCTACGGTCAAAGCAAGTAGTTTTTTCCCCATCTAAGATCCTTTCCTTCTTAAAAAATTTTTAGTATTTTCTTTATTATATTTTTCAAAATGTTTCCTGTCCATTAATAAGACTTAAGCTTGCTGATTGAACACAAAAAGCCTAGGAGCTTAACTCCTAGGCTTTAATTAAGCTTTACTTTTTGGCATCAAAAGTGAACTTATTTGTTTCTGATTGCAAGTTGTTAGCAACATCTTTCAATTCGCCCACATAGCCTGTGAATTCATCCATCGTTGCCAAAACTTCTTCGGCATTAGCTGAAACTTCTTGCGTACCAGCCGCATTTTCTTCCGTAGAAGCAGAAACACTTTCCAAACCTTCCAACACGTCAGCTTGAACTTTTTCAATCCGGTTTGAAGCTTCCGTGATGCCGGCAACGTGTTCAACCATCTTATTGTTGCGCTGGTAAACTTCGTTAGTCGACCTGATAGCGCTGATGATTAAATCAGTCTGCTTCTTGCCACCGTCAATGGAAGTCTTGGTCTGATCAACCATTTCAGTAGACTGTTGTTGAATATTGTCGATGATTGTGGCAATTTCCTTAGTTGACGAAGCACTTTGTTCTGCCAGCTTTCTGATTTCGGCAGCCACAACGGAGAAGCCTTTGCCGGCTTCACCGGCACT
>FOCC01000024.1 GCA_900110005.1 Ligilactobacillus sp. WC1T17
AGAGAACTTGCCTTTGCTTCTGTTGCTGCTGTTAAACGTGAGTATGTGTTCATGGCAGCTACGTTTGTATTAATACGCATAATTGTTTCCTCCTTATGATCCTGGTTATCTAAATACTATTAACCATTCATGTTAATAGTATCGGAGAAGTTTCCAAAAATTTAAGCCCCTTTTTTACTTTTTTATAAATTATGTATGCTACACTAAAGTTAAACTTTAAACTAGGGAGGAATTTTATTGTCACTACCTATTTCCGTCTGCCTTTTAACCAAAAATAGCGCACAAACTTTGGCCAGATGTCTTGATTCAGTCAGCAAATATTTCACTGATATCATTGTGGTCGATACTGGTTCAACTGATCAAACCTTAGATATTTTAAAGCATTACCCAGTTAAACTTTTTCACTTCACTTGGGTTAATGATTTTTCCCAAGCACGTAATTTTGCAGCTCAAAAGGCCGGCTATGATTTAATATTTGCGCTTGATTCTGACGAAGTTATTACCAGCCTAGATGAGGCTAAACTAAAAACGCTGCTAAAGCAAAATCCCCAAGCATTGGGACAGATGAAGCGCTACAGCCTTTTAGCCGATCATACGAAACGCTTAGAAACTGTTACCAGGATATATAACCGCCAAGTCTTTTTTTGGCAGGGAACTGTTCATGAACAGATTGTACCTAAAAATAAGCAAGCTTTCTCACATGTAGACTTGCCCCTAACTCTAGACCACTATGGCTACCAAGATGAAATAGCCCAACAGAAAAAAGCCAAAACCTATCAAAAGATGCTGGAAACTGAAATTAAAAAAAAGCCTGACAGCTATCTTTATTTTCAACTAGGCAAATCATTTGATATCCAAGCTGAATATCAAAAAGCTGTCAACACTTATACGAAAGCTTTGCCGCAAATTAATCCTAAATTCGCCTATTTTAGAATTTGTCTTGATAATTTATGCTTTGATTTGCTGAAATTAAACCAAGCTCAAAAAGCAGCCGAATTAGTGAACCATTATGGTTATCCTTTTGCTGATGCCGACGGTTATTTTTTATTTGGCCATATCTATATGAATTTGGGAAATTTCCAAGAAGCTGTCAACAGTTTTCTTAAGGCAACCACCTTCAAAGAAGCCAGTCAGCCAGGCGCTAACAGCTGGGCTTCCTTTTACAATATCGGTGTTATCTACGAAGTCTTGGGCCAACTTGACTTAGCTAAACAATATTACCTTAAATGTCCCAACTATCCTCAAGCCGTGTCCCGCCTACAGCAATTAAAATAAGCTTTCCAAGGCCATCAGTAAAGCTGATGGCTTTTTTTGACATAAAAAAACAGGGCTCTAAATAACTTAGAACCCTGTTTTTTAATAAAACTAACTTGATTAGCCTTGAAGAAGTGTCAAAACTGAGTTAGGCATGGAGTTTGCTTGGGAAAGCATTGATGTTGCTGCTTGTACCAAGATGTTGCTCTTAGTGAAGCTCATCATTTCTTCAG
>FOCC01000005.1 GCA_900110005.1 Ligilactobacillus sp. WC1T17
AGAGAACTTGCCTTTGCTTCTGTTGCTGCTGTTAAACGTGAGTATGTGTTCATGGCAGCTACGTTTGTATTAATACGCATAATTGTTTCCTCCTTGCATGGTTAATAATAATCGTTTCTCGATTACACTTTTTATATCGTCGCTTTAAAGAAATGTTTAACCCCTAATTGAAAAAAATTTTAAAAGCTTTTTGACGCACTTTATTGCGAACGCGATAAACACGCGTATGATTGAGATGATATTTACGAACAATGTCCATATCCGTTAAACCTGCTAATTTTAGCGCCAGGTACTTTTTTTCACGTAAATTACACTGTAAAAACAGTTGTTGTAGATTTTCTTTTAAAATAAGCTTTTTTTCTGCATTTAAGTTTTTATCCGGTAAATTCGTTAAAAAATCGCTAGTTTCATCCTTATTTGGGGCGGCAATCTGCTTTTGGTAACGCGCTTTTTGCTTCAGGGCATCGAGCAAGCCCCATTTTATTTTTTGATAGCTATAAGCCAAAATTTTACCATCCCGTAAAATCCCCTTTTTAATGCATTCCAAATAAGCTTTGATAAATAAAATCTGCCCCTTTAAAGCCAGGTCCTCATAATCTTCTTGCTCAGGCCTCACGCCATATTTTTTCATGATGCCATAAACCATCCCCAAATGATTGTCCTTTTTTAAATAACTGACAGCTTCATCCAATTCTTTCACGTCTATATATCCCCCTATGTGAATTTTGATCAGCAGCTGAACAAATTGTATTTTAACCTGCATCGTGCCTTTTTTAACCCTGTAATAGCCCGCTTTTATTTAAAAAAGCATAACAAAAAAGCTGTATTCATTATATTTTGATTAATATAGTCAAAAGACTTGTTCCTTTTGACGTAAGCGATTACACTAGTTTTAAAAAAGGGGGTCCTTTTATGTGTAAAACAGTGGATTTAAGTCAAACAGGCCTAGCGCAGTTATTGAAATTAGCTCTTTATCAACCTGAAGCTGCGATTCATCCGCAAAAAACTAATCTCATTTTAGATGTCCATTTAAAAAATTACCAGCATTTTGGTCCAATTAATGCTTTAATTATCAATGATTACCAAATTATCGCCACACCTAAATATACCAAAAGTCTTATCAATAATTTTATCGCAAAACAAAAGTTGGGGTTCTTATTTGAAAGAACCTGTCTACCCCAAAATAAAAGACGAATTGGCCCCTTGGCCTATGTTTGGGGAGAAATGATTTTAATGCCGCTTAGCGGAACCTCAAGGCATTCCACCAGCTGGGTGATGCTCAATAAAATTCACCAAACCAAAATCACTAATAATTTCGTACTGTTCCAATTTGTTCAAGGAGGACTTTGGTATCAATTAAATGTTTTCAAAGATACCTATCAAGCTAATCAAAAAATATGTCAAAAACTCTATCGCATGCAGCATGAAGCCGTCGGCGAACTGCTAGAAAGTTTTGATTTTCACAAATCTGAACAAATTTACCAGGCAGCTAAAAAAAATTATCAGCCCAGTTCTTTAAAAATGTTACAAACTAACGCTGAACAATTGCTGGTTACGCTAACTTTAAAGGCTGTTTATGGAAAAGACTATCAGCCTTACGTCACTGATACAGTGAATTTTATTGACCGGCATTATAATAAGCTGTATGCATAAAAAAACCGTCATCCAGGGAGAGATGGCGGCAAGTCAGTTAGTTAGTTGTTGATTTTAAAAGGAAATGTTTAACATGATGTAAAGTAAAATCATAACCTCTACAAGTTACATAATCGGTCATTAACCTTAAAAATTAAGAGATAAAATAAAAAAACAGGTGTAAAAACCTGTTTTTTTACATGTAATCCAAGACTGTGGTTTGCATAATCTTGGTTCCCATCGCCAAAGCAGCCTTATAAGATAACATTTGGTTTTGATATTCCATATATTTTTCGGCAACATCGACATCTTGTCTTGTGGATAAGGTATCTTTTAAAGTTGTCTTTTCGGTACTATTCCGATCTTTAGCAGCTTTTAAGCGGTTTTCAATCGCACCGACTTTAGTATCATAATTAACAGCATTGTTCTTTAAAGAATCAATTTGATCTAACTTCTTTGACAAATCTTCTGAAACGGAATCAGCTGAAGTCCCAGCTTGTTCTAAATCATTCATCAATTCGGTGAAGAAAGTACCTAAATTGTTACCGTCACCATCTTTCATAACCCGCATCCCATTGGTTGGCAAGGTTACCGAAACCCCGTTTGAAATTTCGCGGTCAAGTTCAGAAGTATTGCCGTTATATTGCAAACTAACAATATTACCATCATTATCTGTTACTGCTGAAAATGGCTTAGTAGTTGTCGCTGAGCCACCAAAGATATAACGTCCATCAAAACTTGTATTCAAAACATCAATGATCGTCCCGATATTTTGCGAAAGTTGGGTCTTATAAGCATTATATTCATCTTGCGTCAAAGAACCGCTACTATTAGCCGAAACAATGATACTTCGAATACTATTTAAGGTTGTTGAAACAGATTGCAAAGCGCTATCTTGTGTTTGCACCCAACTAGTAGCATCACTGATGGTCGTTGCATAAGATTTATTTTCCGCCAAAGAAACGTTCAAATCCATAATTTTTGAAACTGCTAACGGATTATCAGAAGATTTATTGTATTCTTTCAAAGAAGAAAGCTGGTTCATGGTTTTTTGAACCCGATCAGTCGCTGTTTCCAAGTTATTGATGAAATCAGTACTGGTCATATTAGTTGAAATTCTCATAATTATACCCCCGTCTTATTAACCAGAGTATCAAGCATTTCGCTGATCACACTCAACACACGTGCATTAGCTTGAAAGCCTTGCTGGAACTTAATCACATCAGACATTTCTTCGTTCAAGTTAACCCCTGAAACTGATTGATCTTTTCTTTCCAAATCTTCCAACACCGTCTTTTGGGCTGAAGCCATGTTGTCGGCTTTTTGCTTTGAAATACCGTTTTTAGTAACAATATTGTTGAATGTTTCAGCAAATGTTTGCCCATCTTGATTTTCCGTGAACTTCATGGTTGATGTATCGTAGGTTGATAAATCACTATCACTTACCGGTGTAGCAAATTTAGTCTTCATCGCCCAAGCAACTGCTAGTGCTCTTGATCCATCGCCAGCAGCAATGTCCCCGTTCGAATCAGCTACCCCAGCAACTAACTTGGAAGGATCATCTTGCAAAGTACTATTAACTGCAAAATTAAGTGCATATTGGGAAGAATCCGAGCCTAAAGTAAAGAAAACGCCGCTTTTAGCTGTACCGTCATTTTCGGTTTGGCTGGCACCGTCAGTCATCACAATATTGGTAACCTTAGCCACTTTGGCCACGAAATCATTCAATTCATCCATGTGCTCTTGAATTTCCGTAGTGGAAGCTTGATAGCCGCCCATGTCACCTTCAGAAGTTGTGATTTCTGTATAAGTGTTATTGCCATCAGCATCAGTTGTAGTTAACAGCACTTGTCCCAAATCAGCTGATTGGCCTAAAGATTCAGAAGCTGCTGTTGAATCACCGCCAACAGATACGACTGCATTACCCGAAGCATCTGAACCGGTGACCACACTCAAGGTATTGTGAGTGGTGCCTACATAATTAAGAATAGTTTGATTATCAAGACTAACTGTAGTCCGCCCATAAGAATCAAAAGTTGTTGAAATATTGACCAGACCTGACATACTCTTGAGCAAACTATCACGCTGATCCAGCAAATCATTGGGCGTTTCCCCACTGGCTGATTCAGCAAAAATTTTTTCATTTAAATCACTCAATTGGCTAACATCTTCGTTAAAGTCCAAAACGGATTTTTCCAAACTTGAAACAGCATCTTTTTTAAGCTGAGCAACTGATGTTGCCATCTGATGAACTGTATCCACAAACGAATTGGCATTTTCAACAACCAGCGTTTTAGAAGTACCTAATTCAGGGTTTTCAGCTAACTTTTGCCATGAATCCATCAAGGTGTTTAACGAAGTAACAACACCATCATCTGAAGGTTCATTTAAAATGTCTTCCAATTGGCCTAAAGTATCAGATTTTTGCGTATTATACTGATATTTTGAATTAGCAGCTCGAATCTGTGAACGAACAAAATCATCAACATCACGTGTAATTTCTGTAACATTAACACCTGTCCCGATAGAACCTGTACCGGCTACCACGTATGGTGGTTTAGTCGTCATATGAACACGTTGCCGTGAATAACCATCGGTGTTTGTATTGGCAATGTTGTGGGCACTGGTTTGCAATGCAACCTGGTTCGCTGATAACCCACTTGTAGCGGTACCTAAAGCACCAAATAAACCTGACATAACTTAACCTCCCTACGCTTTTTGATCAAACAATGAAATTGCACTCTCATGAGGCTGTTGCTGGTACTTGGAATAAGTGCCCGCAGGCTGTTTTAAATTTCTTTGGATAGAATCCATTAAATTCTTTTGAAAAGCAATGGCCTGCTCTGTCAGCATCATGTTTAAACTTTGCAAATTTTGAATCTCATCGATTAGTTTTCTAGTCTTATCTGAAATAGGACCTTCATAGTCATTAAAAATCGGAATATATTCTTCCTTTTCGGCAGCAATCGCGGTCACTTTTTCACCATCATCTTTAATTAAATAACGTTTTTCACGTTTCAAAATTGCCTTGAATTTCACTAAGTAGCGTTGAAATTCTGCTTCTTTCATAGCTATGCCCTCTCTTCATCAACGGCAGCCAACATCCGATCAGCAATATTTTGTGCCGAAACCGTATAGGTCCCATTATTAATAGCTGCTTTCAGACGTGCCACCTTGGCTGAATCGATGCCCGAATCGGAAGACTGGACTTTTGCACCTGCCAGAAGCTGTTGGGCTGTATCAGAAATATTTACCCGATCACCAGCAGATTGGGTCTTAGCTTGCTTAACTGAGGGTTTAACCCCATTTAAAGCTGTCAGACTTGAATAATCTACATAACTTCTTTGGATTTTCATGAAAGTTCGCCTCCTTAATAAGTTATCTCTACTACACTATATCGTCTATTAAAAAAAAAGTTAAACCCTTAAAGTTTAACTTTTTTTGAAAATATGAAAAAAATTTGAAAGTTACCTTGACTTAATTATTTCATATTATTAATTCTTTGACTTTGTGACAAGATACTAGTGATTCGAACACCGAAATTATCATTAATAACAACAACTTCGCCACGCGCAATCAATTTACCGTTCAACAAAATATCCAACGGCTCATCGGTTAACTTATCTAATTCGATAACCGAGCCGGTATTAAAGGTCAAAATTTCACGCACCGACTTCTTGCTCGTTCCCAAAACAACACTCAAGTTCAAAGGAATATCCATCAGCAAGTCAAGATTATCCCCTTCAGCTTGGGAAGTACTGTCCAAGGTTTGGAAAGTAGGACGACTAACTTCAACCGGCTGCGGTGCCGGTTGTGGTGTTGGCTGCGGCTGTGGTGCCGGCTGCGGCTGTGGTGCCGGCTGCGGCTGTGGTGCCGGCTGCGGCTGTGGTGCCGGCTGCGGCTGTGGTGCCGGCTGCGGCTGTGGTGCCGGTTGCGGCTGTGGTGCTGGTTGCGGCTGCGGTGCCGGTTGCGGTGCCGCTTGTGCCTTATTGTCAGCCGGTAATTCACGGTCACTAACCACCGTAGCCTTATCAGCCATCATTGCCGCTGCAATATCGTTAACCATTTCCCTGGTGAAGATTTGCATAATTTCACTTTCAATTAAGCCTTCCACATCAAGTTCAAAAGAAATTCGATATACCACACTATCAAGGTCAATACTATCATAAGAAATATTATCAGGTTCACCCCATAATTTAACCTTTGGCGGCAAAATATCAACCTTTTTATTAATCATGGTAGCCATGGAAGTCGAAGCTGATCCTATCATTTGGTTCATCGCTTCTGCCACCGCAGACAATTCTAAATCGCCAAATTCGCCATCATCCTTGGCGTTACCAGGGCCGCCCATCATCAAATCGGCAATAATTGAAGCATCGCGCACTTGTAAAAGCATCAAGTTAGTGCCGATAACACCTTCTTTATATTCAACGGTCGTTGCAACTTTAGGTGTTTTAATACCTTCAACCAAAGATCTGAATTTAATCTTGGTAACCCTTGGAGTAGTAATTGATACTCGATGGTTTAAAATTGAAGATAATGTCGTTGCTGCTTGTGACATTGAAATATTACCAACTTCACCAATCAAGTCCATGCGGGCTTGTTCATCCATGCCGGCAATAATTTCATCGTCTGCTTCCAACGAAGCGTTTTCGACAGCTTCGTCTTCTTCTTTATTTTCTTCTGCTTCAGCACTAGCTTCTTCGGCTTGAGCACTAGCGCTGTCTTTTTCACTATCATCCGAAACAGTGCCGCCATTCATCAAGGCATCAATTTCTTCTTGTGATAAACCGTCACTCATTGATCTTCTTCTCCTTCCATCTTATCCAATAATTCGATTGCCAACTGGCCATCCTTTTGTCCTGGCTTTACAGTGTAATATGGCTCGTCTTCAATATACGTTTCAAGCGGTTCCGTGGTCTTCTTGTCCAACCGGACAACATCGCCGACTTCCAGATTCAAGAAGTCAGCCACGCTCATTTGAACATCGCCCAGTTTTGTGGTAATTTCCATTTCAACATTGTTCAAACCACGTCTAATATCACGCAAGTCATCTTCATTGTCGTCATTGCTGGAATCGAACCAATTACGGATACTCAATTTATCCAAAATACCTTCAAGGAAGACATATGGAATACAAAGATTGATGAAAGTACTTAATCCAAATACCTTAACTGTAAAGGTTACTAATATAACAGCTTCGTTAGGTGACATTGCTTGCGAAAGCTGCGGATTAGTATCAATTAAATCAAATTTAGAGTCTAAAACAACAATGTCTTTCCAAACAGTTTGATAAACATTAACCATTTCCTTGATGATTTCTTGCATTAAAGCCAAATCAATGTCAGAAAATTCTTCTTTAGTCTTTATCTCTTCATCTGGGTGCTGACTTCTAACTTCTAAACCCCCGCACAATAATTCCACCATCAAGTTGCACAATTGCGGATTAATTTCCAGCATTTGCGTTCCCTTCAACGGTTCAGAATGGAACATTCCCAAAATCGTCACCCTCGGAATCGAGTGCATAAACTCATCATAACTAACCTGTTCAATCGCAGCCAAGTCAACGGAAACATTCGTCCGAAGCTGTGTTGACAATACATTACCAGCCATCTTGGAAAAGTCCTCGAAGATCATGTGCAAGGTATTGATGTAGTCTTTCGAAAGACGAGTAGGACGTCTAAAGTCATAATTTCTGACCTTTGGCGCATTATCTTGTTCTTGTTCAATTGTATCTTCGCTAATCTCGCCCGTATTCATCGCATTGAGAAGAGCATCGATTTCTTCTTGCGTCAGTACCTGATCCACACGTATCCTTCCTTTTCCGCTATAATTTCCTAATCAACTAACTACTAACTTTTTTATGCCTTAGCGGTTGTATCTTCAAAAATCATCTTGGTAACATCAACCACATTAGCTACCTTATCGCCTAAGGAAACTACCCCAATATAAGCTGTGTCCCCAGCCTTTTCCGGCGGGAGTTCGATATCATCAGGATTAATATCAACAACTTCACTAACTTCTTCAATTAAAAGTCCCTTACGATCCTCTTCGTTATTTTCATTCTTCATAATCAAAATGTTTAAACATTTCTCAGGTGAAGGGATGCCAATCAGTTCTGACAAATCAACGACTGTCATCACATTCCCACGCAAATTAATCAAACCTTTAATCCAATTTGGAGCAAGGGGAACGTAAGTGATTGGTACAGTGTCGATGATTTCTTCGACGGACTTAGCTGAAATTAAATAATTTTCCTCGTCCATTTTGAACATAATCATCTGCATATTATCATCTCCAAATCATTAAGAAAGCGCTTTGTCTAAAGATTGAATAACACGTTCTGTATCAAATGGTTTAACAATAAAGTCTACGGCACCAGACTTGATTGCATCCATAACCATGCCTTGTTGCCCCATGGCACTGCACATAACAACTTTAGCATTAGGATCAGCTTGCTTAATCATCTTAAGCGCATCAAGGCCGTCAACTTCCGGCATAGTAATATCCATCGTTACTAAATCTGGTTTTTCTGCTTGGTATTTATCAAATGCTTCTTGACCATTTTGGGCTTCGCCAGCTACTTCATAGCCGTTCTTTTCCAAAATATCCTTTAACTTCATTCGCATAAAGACCGCATCGTCAACAATTAAAATTCTTTTAGCCACTGTTATTATCTCCTCTCAAATTCCTAATGACTTAAACATCTTATCTAGCATCCCGACTTCTGGAATCAAAAACAAGGATGCATCCAACTTGTCGTCCATGTACAGGAACTCATTTCTAATGACCATAACTTGTTCATCATATTGGTCAAATGCCATATATGCACTAGAAATCACAGCCCCAAAATAATCATATGAAACATCGGGAAGTGACGCTACCAGCTGAATGTTCAGCATCGATCCAATTGCTCTTAAAAATGAATTAGCTACAATGTTGGTTAATTCACTTACAGCAGAGGCTTTAACCTCCCGCTCAACGCCAGTAACATCATCCATTCCCATCATTAATCCGGCAAGCTTATCAGCTGCGTCATCTGACAGAACAAACAGCAGCGCGCCTTCAAAATCACCAACAATTCGACTTAAAATGGCATGAACTTCCACATCGTCTGAGATAATTCTATCATAAAGTTCGGAATATGATAATATCTCAACACTTGGAACTTTCATATCGATTTTACTATTGACCATCTGTGAAATACTAGTAGCAGCATTGCCACCGCCAATATTCATAACTTCTTTTAAGCCATCAAGCTCCAAATCAGTATATTTTTGCTTCATCAAATACCCCTATCGCCCGTTGCATACAGCGTTAACATCCAAAATCAATGCAATGGAACCATTACCTAAGATGGTTGCTCCTTGATACTTCTTAATCTTTTGCAGCATTGGATCAATCTTCTTGATAACAATTTCTTGCTGTCCAATCATTTGATCTACCAAAATACCAAAGTATTGCTTACCACTCTTAACAATAATCGCATATTTCTTATCTGAATCAGAAGGTGGCATTTGCAGCAATTCATCAGTTCTGATGATTGGAATCAATCCTTCTTGGAACTTGCATACTTCGCGGTTAGACGTCTTCATGATATCTTTTTCGTGAATCATAACTACCCGTTCAACTACATCCAAAGGAACAGCAAAGCTTTCGTTGCCAATCTTAACCATCAAAGCCTGAATAATGGAAAGGGTCAATGGTAAGGTAATAACAGTTGTTGTTCCAACGTCTACTTTACTTTCAACATCAATTGATCCGCCTAATTCTGTAATCTTAGATTGAACCGCATCAAGTCCAACCCCACGACCGGAAATACTTGTAATCTTCTTAGCCGTTGAAAAGCCAGGGTGGAAGACCAACATTTGGATTTCACGATCAGTTAATCCTGTCGTATCAATGCCCTTTCTTTCAGCACTGGCTTTAATGATTTCAGGGTTTAAACCTTTACCATCATCTGACAGAGTAATCAAGACCTTGTTACCTTCTTGATAAGCTGACAAAGTAATCGTACCTTCTTCAGGCTTACCAAGTTTTTTTCTCGTTTCAGGATCTTCGATACCGTGATCGGCTGAATTTCTAAGCAAGTGAATCATTGGTTCTGATAATTCAGACACAACGGTCTTATCTAATTCCGTTTCTTCACCAATAATTTCCAGGTGCATTTCTTTGTGAAGCTGGTTAGCCAAGTCACGAATCATCCGTGGGAAACGGGAGAAGACGACACTAACCGGCTGCATTCTGATTTTCAAAACTAAATCTTGCAATTCAGATGTCAAACGTGAAACTTGTTCCAGCGAATCATTTATTTCGCCAATACTTTCACGGTTAGTTGCATCTTCCAATTGATTGCGGTAAACAACTAATTCAGATACTAAGTTCAAGAAACGATCCAAACGGTTCAAATCAACACGAATGGCTTGATTTTTAACCTTATGTGCGGGAGCTTTAGCTGGCTTCTTAGCAGCCGGCTTGGCTTCTTTCTTTGGTTCGGCTTGTTTAGGAGCTTCTTTAGTTTCCTCTTTAGGAGCTTCCTCTTTATCTTCTTCAGGTGCTTTAAATTCTTCTACCAAATAACTGTCAATTTCAGTATTTGATTCAATATTTTGTTTAACTTCATCTAAACTATCTTTAGTGATATAAATCATTCGATAATCAGTATCAAAATCACCATCTTCAAGCAAATCAGCTGATGGTTCTGTCCGGATAATTTCCCCGTCTTTTTCCAAGTGTTCATTAATCAAGAAAACACGTGGCCCTTTTAAAAGGGTTTCCTTATCCAATCGAATGGCAATCGTGTAAGCATTCATGCCTTCAACTCTAGCTTCACCGACAACATCAATATCAGCATCATCAAAATGTTCAAATTTTGTTGTCAAAGCACCATCATCATGTTTTTCTTCGGCCGGCTTAGGTTCTCCACCAGCTTCGCCTTGCTCAGCAGATGATTCAACACGGTCAAGTTCATTCCATAAATCAGTAATCTGATCTTCAGAAAGTTCCTTATCATCGCGCAAGTCATCAACCAATTCTTGTAATTTATCCAAGCATTTAAATACAAGGGAGATATGATCACTGTTAACCTTAAGTTTGCCGGTTTTAAATAAATCAAGCATATCTTCCATCTTGTGGGTCAGCTTGGTCATAACATCATAACCCATGGTTGCCGACATTCCTTTTAAAGTATGGGCAACACGGAAAATACTGTTAATCAAGTCAATATTGTCTGGTTCTTGTTCAAGTTCCAAAATATTGTCGTTTAATGTTTGTAAATTGTCATCACTTTCCTCGAAAAAGAGGTCGCGGTAAACACTGTTATCATCAGCCATGAATAATTCCTCCTTCTGCGAGCCTATCCCTTTTGGTAAATAAATGATTCAACTTTATGCAACCCAAACTGTTCAGGGTTGTTAATTGTCTCAGTCGCACCTGTAAAGAAAATTCCGCCCGGATTTAATGCTTCAGCAAAGTTTTTGTAAACTTCATCACGTGCATCGGGTTTGAAATAGATTGTCACATTGCGACAAACAATTACATCACAACGGCTCTCATAGCGGTCTTTTAATAAATCATGCCGCTTAAAGGTAATCTTTTGCTTCAAACTAGGTTTAACGACATATGAGCCATCTGTCTGTTTCGTAAAGTATTTCAATAAATCTTCTTTGGAAACATTTTTTAATTCAGATGGAGCATATTGTCCTTTTTTAGCCTTATCTAAGATAACTTTATCAATATCAGTAGCCACAATCGAGCCATTGATATTTTCCTTATCAAGAATCATTGCCAAAGTATAAGGCTCTGCACCTGTGGAACAAGCTGCACTCCAAATTTTAGGTCTGGTTGTGTTTTTCGCCACAACATCTTTTAAAACTTTTTCGAATTCATTAAAAATATCTTTGTTGCGGTAAAATTCAGTTACGTTAATCGTCAAATGTTCAATGAAAGCTTCTCTTGCCTTATCATCGGTTGACAAAATCTTAGCGTATTCTTCCAGAGTCTGTGCTCCGGTTGTCTTCATGATATTGCCAATCCGTCTTTGCATTTGACGTTCTTTATATGCTTCTAAACGAATGCCCAAATTATCTTGGACCCATTTATTGAAAAAATCAAAATTCAATGCCATTTTTATCACCTAACAATCCGATTGACTTTCGTTGCCAGCTCATCTAAACTCATAACTTCATTAACAACATCTTTTTCAATAGCTGCTCTTGGCATCCCAAACACAACACATGTTTCTTTATTTTGAGCAAAGTTATAACCGCCATTTTTAGCGATATCAACCATGCCATCAGCCCCATCATGACCCATACCGGTTAAGATAAAGGCCACTAAATGATTGCGATATACCGAAGCGGCGCTCTTGAACAGATAATCAACAGCTGGACGAGTCCCATGCAATTTAGGCTTTTGATTCAAGGAAATCTTGTGACCATCAATTGTCATGTGAAAATCACCCGGAGCTAGATAAACGGTATTTTTTTCAATTAACATGCCGTCTTCTGCTTCAACCACCTTAGGGCCGCATTCCGCATCCATCCGTTCAGCGAAGGACTTGGTAAAGCCCTTAGGCATATGTTGCACAATAAAAATTGGAACCTTGCTTCTTTGTGGCAAGCTGCGAATAACTGTCAATAAAGCTTTTGGTCCACCCGTTGATGAACCAATCACAACAGCTTGAACATTGCGGTTTAATTCAAGCTCTGATTTTTTGTCAGTATTGGCAATTTCTTTCTTCAATTTGCGATCCGCTTCAAAGGAAGGATGCAAACGAGCATTTTTCGTATCTTGCGAGGCCTTGATTTTAACTTCCAAATCGTTAATCCAATCTGCTTCAATGGCAGTCAGATTAACCGGCTTCGTAACAAAATCAGTCGCCCCAAGTTCCAAAGCTTCAATGGTTACACTTTGATTGCTCAAAGCGCTGAGCATAATAACTGGCGTTTTATATTTACGTTTAATTTCTTTGAGGGCGTCGATACCATTCATGATTGGCATTTCAATGTCCATCAGAACTAAATCAATATCCTTATGGTCTGCTAAATAATCTACTGCAGCCTTGCCATTTCTGGCGATATCAACTGGCTCAACGCCATTCATCTTTTTTAAAAGGTCAGTAATTACTTTCCGCATAAATGCCGAATCATCGACGATTAATACTTTTATCACTTGGTATCTTCCCTTCTAAATATAAATAACATCTTGATGCACAATTCTCACCATGCAGGTAAAGTCATTGAGATCAACAATCATGGTCCTCCCTGAATTTCCTCCCGTATGTGAAGCCACCACGGGAATCCTTAATTCTTTCAGCACTTCCATTACCGCAGCGGCATTTCTTTGGCCAATATTGCCGGTATTGCTAGCGGTTGACTTAAAGGAAAACATATTAGCTCCGCCAACAACCTTAGCCTTAAAACGTCCGTTGGGCACCTTTTTCTTTAATTCCTTGTACATCAGGGGAATTGCCGTATCTGCAAATTTAGCCTTATTAATGTCTGATTTGCCTGCAAAAGGTTTGCTATCCGGCAACATAATGTGACTTAACCCGCCAATTTTTGTCCGTTCATCATAGATTATCGTTCCGATACAAGACCCCAATCCCACCGTCATAATACGATTTGGTGCTTGTCCGATTTTATAATCTGCAATTCCCACCTTGATATCGCTATTCATTGGTCTCCTTGTCTGCATCTGAATTATCAGTGCTAATTGAACTGAGAGCCTTATCAGCTTCCATATCATCCAAAGAACTCATTAAGCCGCTGGATTCATCGTTGTTGAATAAATAATCAAGTTCCAGCGAAATAACAACATCCTTGTCCATCTTCAAGAATTGACCGATATAGCCTCGCTTTAATTTAGCCTTTTCAAGGTCTTTTTGATTATCAGTTGTTTCAAGGTAAACAATCCCGATGATTTTTTCAACATAGATGCCTAATGATTGATCGCGCCAATTGCACAAGATAACTTTGGCATCATGTGTCTGTTCTGTGAATTCATTAAATAATTTGCGTCCCAAGTCAATAATTGGAAGCATTTGTTCTTCATATTCGTAAACCCCCAAAACATAATCAGCTACTTCAGGGAGGGGAATAAATTTGTCTGTTTCAACAACCCGTCGAACAATAGTTACAGGCAAACCGAACAATTGATTGTGACTTTCAAATACTACATATTGTTCCATTATCGCCAATTCCTTTCTTCAACTAAATTATAATTTAAAAGCACTTTGCTGGATTTTCTTCAAATCAACATTTTCCTGCAAAGAATCAACGACTTTTTCAAATTCATTAATCAAATCGCGCACGTCTTCAAAGCTAGCAGCTACTTGTTGAGCACCGGCTGATGTTTGATCAATTTCATCTGCAATACTGGTATAAGCATCTGTTACACGGTCTTTAACGTCAACCACACCTTGAACAATTGCCTGCATATCCTTGATACTTGTTGAGAAGTCATCCACCACTTGTGATACTTCATTAGAAGCTGAAATAGCCTGCTTTAAATCCTTGTCCTGCTTTTCACCATTGCTGTATGATTCATTCAATTCACTGGTGATGCGTTCCGAAGTCCGTCTGATTTGTTCAACAATTTCGCGGATACTCTTTGTTGATGAACCTGACTGTTCAGCCAAGGAACGAACTTCTTCGGCCACAATTGCAAAACCACGACCAGCTTCACCAGCACGTGCAGCTTCAATAGAAGCATTCAAAGCCAGTAAGTTGGTTTGTTCCGAAATATCATTAATCAAAGAAACGATATTGCCAATACTTTGAATATCTTTGTTCATTTGATCAACTTCTTGAACCAAACGTTCTTGCTGCTTACGTTCTTCACTCCAAGAACTAGCAACGGCACTCATAATTTCTTTGTTGCGTTGATTCGTTTCTTGCGACTTATCGGCTGAAGTGCTTAAGCGATTGATAACATTGTTGATATCATCAATATCATTGGCCAAAGAATTCATATCTTCTGTAGCCACTTGTGCATGTTGTGCCATTGATTGAGCATTGTCAGATAAAGAATCCATTGTGCTGCCGACATTATCAGTTGATGACTTAGCACGACTGACAGCATTTGATAAAGCTGAGATTGTCTTTTCAGATTCCTTATTATCTTCAGTCCATTGATAAGTGAAGCCTTTAAAGGTATTACCCACGGCATGAATTGAAGAAGCAATCCGGCCAAGATCAGTGGTATCATCTTCAGCTTCTTTTAATTCATCGACCTTGCGCAAGTCGCCTGAAGCAATTTGTTGCAAGTGATCTTCTAAAAAGCCTAAGCTGCTTAAGCCTGCTTGTTCAACAATCCGGTTGCCAAACAACAAATATAAAGCTTGCAAAACAATAAAGATAACTGCACAAACCCAATAAACAGTCTTATTAGCTGGTGCAACCAAGAAGTAAGCTGCCACCACGATGACTAATGTAATAAAAGATAGAACTAATTTTCTTAAAACATTTTTCATAACGAAACGACGTCCTTTCAACTTTACTATTACCCTTAATCTTCATTTGAATTTGCTTAAAAAATTGCCCTCCTTTTTTTAATTTCCAACTGAAGATCCTATACTAATAATATCGTATATTTTTGTTAATTTTTTGCGAATAATCTACCATATATATATGTCCTTTGGGTCAGATTTTAATGAATATCCGCCAAAAGGATCATCACGCACTAATTTTCCATATGAAAGTTCCAATGTTCGGTGCCTGAAGGTGTTAACCATCGTTGAATCATGGCTGGCACAAATTACGGTAAAATGCTGCTGATTAATCTTGGTGAATACACGCATAATGTCCAGCGCTGATTTATCATCCAAATTAGCTGTTGCTTCATCCGCTACCAAGACCGGCGGCTGGTTCACAATCGCCCGCGCAATCGCAATTTTTTTTTGCTGTCCAATCGATAGTGCTTCAATCTGCCGGTCAAAAAAAGCTTCCATTCCCACGGTCTTTAAGGCTTTTAAAGCCAGTTCCCGATGCCTTGCAGGATCAACTTCACAAGCATCCAAAGCGTAAGCAATATTTTCAAAAACAGACCTCCTTGGTAAAAAGAGGTCTTTTTGTCTAATAACGCCTACTTGCCGTCGCAATTTATAAACTTGTTTGGCTTTTAGCTTATTAGGTGCAACGTTACCCATCAATATTTCACCTGAAGTGGGCATTTCTTCACGGTTGAACATCTTGAGCAGCGTTGATTTGCCAGCACCGCTTTTGCCTACAACATACACAAATTCCCCCTGATCAATTTTAAATGAAACATCTAACAGACCATAGTTGCCATTGTCGTAACGCTTGCTGACGTTTGTAAATTTAATCAAAGGGCATCACCTTATTCTGTAAACTTGTTGATGGTTTCCATCATTTCATCAGTCGTTTGTAAAGCTCTAGCATTGAGCTGATAAGCTCTTTGCGTAATAATTAGATTCGACATAGAATCGGCCATATCAACGTTTGAATTTTCCAACATTCCCTGATGAATAATCCCAAAACCATTATTGGTATTAGCTGAAGAAATAAGATTACCAGTGCATTGGTACAAGTTATTTCCGACTGCATTCATATCAATTGAATTTTCAGGACGATACATCAAAATCCGTCCAACCCGTGTATTGCCAATGGACACATATCCCTGCTGTGAAATGCTGACTGCGCCGGTTGTCGGCCATTGACTTGCAGGAAGTTGGGATTGAACATCAACTTGATAACCATTTTGATTAACCAAATTTCCCTGCGAATCACGGTAAAAAGAGCCGTCACGCGTTAAATAGAGGTTATTGTTGGCATCCCTTACCCCAAAATAGCCATCACCTTCAATAGCCACATTGTAGACACCTGATGCTTCTTGTAAAGCGCCTTGAGCTTCATTTTCATTGACTTGCTGAATGTTAACCCCAGTATTCATGGCTAAAGGCTGGGCATTGTCAGATAAGCCGACTTCATTTTCGTAAGTGCCATTGTTCAGCAATTCTTGAAAAGCCACCCGCTTGTCTTTAAAACCTTTAGTATCAACATTAGCGATATTATTTGAAATGACATCCAAATAATTTTGATAACCGGTTAATCCGGACTTGCTAATTGATAATAATTGTCCCATATTCATCGCTAATTACCCCCTAAATGCTGCCCAAACCATTAACAGCCTTCTCTAAGGTGCTATTCATGGTACTCAAAGCCTTTTGGCTAGCTTCAAATTCACGCGAAGTTTTAATCAAATCAACCATATTTTCAGCTACATCGGTGTTTGATCCTTCAAGCATGCCTTGAATGACATTGCCTCGAATCTGGGTTCCGGCAGCATTGGTGGTATAGATGGTATTACCTTGATTTTCTAATTCAACGTTGTCGTTAAAAGTCACAACCATCAGTTGCGGATTTTGCGTATTGGCTGCGACCGCTTGGCCATTAGCTCCTAAAACGGTGTAGCCTTCTTGTGTTACCAATTGTCCTTGTTCATTAGCCGTAAAATTACCATTGCGGGTATAGCCAATTTGGCCATTATTCATCCGCACCGTAAAATAACCGGCACCATTGATGGCAAAATCATTTGGCAAATCAGTCTGCCTTAAAGCACCTGATGATGTATTCAAGTATGAACCATCAATTTGGTTGCCAAAAGTAAAATCACCAACATCAACCCATTGGTTATTTTTTACTCCACCCATATAGTTATGTAACGCTACATTTTCTAAGGTTGATTGGAAGAGTTTCTTTTCCCGATAACCATTGGTATTAACGTTAGCGACATTTCCTGCTGTCGCTTCTTGTCTTTTTTGTAAAACTTCAAAATTACTTTTCAAAGTATCAATTGCTCGAATCATTTAGCACTCTCCTCCTCAATATAACTGCGCAATTTAGCAATCGCGCGTCCCTGCAATTGCGACACACGTGCAATCGATATATCTAATATCGCCGCAATTTCTTTTAACGTAGCATTTTCTTCGTAATATAAACTTAAAATCAACTGTTCTCTGTCAGTTAACTTTTGAATAGCCTGAATCAGCTCTGCTTTACGCTCTTGTTTTAAAAGCTCATCTTCGCCGTTTGGTGTTTGATTATCTTGAATAACATCTTTGAGAGAAACATTTTCATCTTCAGCAAAAATGGTTTTTTCTAAAGAAACTGACGAAAGATACTGAATATTATCATAGATATCATTCAACTGCTCTTGGGTAAGCCCCATTTCTTTAGCAATTTCTTTATCAGTAGCCTCTCTTTTCAATTTTTGATTCAGCTCTTGTTTGACCTTGTAAAAATTATTGACATTTTCCATGCGGTAGCGTGATATCTTGGCATGACGTCTCACTTCATCAATTATTGCCCCTTTAATGCGAATCGTCGCATAACCTTCAAAAGGAACTTTTTTACTGGCATCAAACTTTTGCATCGCATCAATCAAACCGATTACCCCAATATTGTAGAAATCATCATATTCATATTCCGTATTTTTAATGGAAATTCGATTGGCTACCCGTTCAACTAACGGCAAATACTTCATTATCTCTTGTTCACGATCAACTTCATACATGCAATAGCCCATCTCCTTTCACTAAACTAACTAAAACTAAACTAACTAAATTTCAATATTACCGGTCGATTCAATCGTGATTTCATTAGGAATTTCATTCAACGATAAAACGGCAATATCAGGGAAGTTAAAGGCTATCAGCTTTCTAAAGGCTAAGCGGATTTTAGGCGATGTCAAAATGACATACTGCTTATTATTAAGCGCCATTTGCTGTGCCATATTCCCAATGGCTGTCAAAATCTTATTGACACTTTCAGGCTTCATCACTGGATAAGAGCCTGTAGCGGTCTTTTGAATACTTTGTGAAACCATTTCTTCGACTTTAGGATGAATAGTAACCACATTAATCTTGTCATTTTCATCAGCGTATTTATTGGCAATTGTCCGTCGCAAGCCTTGACGAACATATTCTGTCAAGACTTCAGTATCTTTGGTAACTGTCCCATAATCGGCTAATGTTTCCAAAATGGTTGCCAAGTCATTAATCGGAACTTTTTCTTCAAGCAGGTTTTGTAAAACTTTTTCAACTTCACCCAACCGCATAATGTCGGGAATCAATTCATCAATAACGACATTATTGGTAGCCTTGATCCCTTCAAGCAGCTTTTGAACTTCTTGCCGTCCCAAAAGTTCAGGAGCGTGGCTATAGATAACTTCTTTCAAATGTGTTGCAATTACCGTCAAAGGTTCAATAATAGTAAATCCTTGCAAATCGGCATTTTCTTTATCCTTGGCATCAATCCACATCGCATCCAATTGGAAGGCTGGTTCTTTGGTTTTAATCCCTTGGAAAGGAAAAGTTCCATCATCTGATTGACTGATAATCATAAATTTATCAGGATAAATATCGCCATGTCCCACTTCATTACCACGAATTTTAATCGAGTAATCATTAGCCTTCAAATAGAGGTTATCTCTAATCCGCACTGGGCTGACTAAAATCCCTAATTCATGCGCTGTTTGCCGCCGAATAGCTGCAATCCGGTTCATCAAACTATTATCAACGGTACTATCAACCAAAGGAATCAAGCCATAGCCGATTTCAATTGACAAAGGTTCAACCTGGAAGGAAGCCACATCTTCTTCTTCGTCTTGAGCTTCTTTTTTACGCTTTAAAGCCAAAGTCTGCTCTTCACGGCGTCTTCTTTCAATGGCCTTTTCTTCATTTTTCTTAACCAGGCTATTAGCCACAAACATACCGATTGACAGTGCAATAAATGGAATTTTAGGGAAACCTGGTACTAACGCCAAAATCAGCAGGATAACACCGACAACCCGGAAAAGCTGCGGATTTCTTAAAGCGTCCTTAGCCATATCAGTCCCAAAAGTACTATCATCTTCTGAACGGGTAACAATAACACCAGTTGCTAATGAAATCAGCAAGGAAGGAATTGAACTTACCAACCCATCACCAATGGATAACTTACCAAATTGATTCAGCGCATCAACAACCGTCATACTGCCATTGACGGAAAAGATAATGGTCCCACCAATCAAGTTAACCAGCACGATAATAATCCCAGCGATCGCGTCCCCTTTAACGAATTTGGAAGCACCATCCATGGAACCATAAAAATCAGCTTCCCGCTGTAAATCCCGCCGCTGTTTGCGGGCTTGTTCTTCGGTGATGGCACCAGAATTAAGGTCTGAGTCAATCGCCATTTGCTTACCAGGCATCGCATCCAAGGTAAAACGTGCTGAAACTTCAGCGACACGTCCTGACCCATTCGTAACGACGACCAATTGCACAATCATGATAATTACAAATAAAATAATCCCAACAACATAATTTTGACCAGCCACGACATCGGCAAAGGCTTCGATAACCTTCCCACCATTGCCAGATGTTAAAATTGATCTGGTTGAAGCCATGTTAAGCCCTAGCTTAAACATGGTTGTAAACAGCAATACAGTTGGAAAAGTTGAAAATTCCAAGACAGTCTTGGTAAACAAAGTCATCAATAAAATATTGATGGCGATTGTCAAGTTAGTAACAATCAAAACGTCCAATACCTGGGTTGGCAATGGAATCATGATCAATCCCACAATGCCGACCACAAGAAATGAAATAATAATTTCAGGTCTGGACAAACCGACTTTTTGCGCTTTTTTCTTCTTGGCCAACTTTCTTCCTCCTGTCTAGCTAAATTTTACCTTTAGCTTCACGTTCCAACTTGTAAACTAAGGCAATAACTTCCGCAATGGCTTCATAAAATTCCGCCGGAATAAAATCACCTGGGTTAACTTTAGGATACAGTGCCCGCGCTAAAGGTTTATTTTCAATAATGGGCACATTTTGCTTGCGCGCTTCTTCTTTCATCCGCATCGCCACGTCATCGGCCCCTTTGGCCAATACTTGTGGAACCCCAGCACCAGCAGCATCATACTGAATGGCAATGGCCAAGTGGGTTGGATTGGCTAAAACTACGGTTGCATCTTTAACCTTCGAAACCGCATTGCGCACAATTTCTTGGTGTTTTTGCTTCCGTTGCGCCTTGACCTGCGGATCACCTTCCATTTGCTTAACTTCATCTTTGACTTCTTGCTTAGTCATCTTCAAGTTTTTGGTATAAGTATACCGCTGAAAAGCATAGTCAAAAACCGAAATAATTACTAGGCAAACCCCGATTTTTGTTCCTAAATTTTTGCAGGTATCTAAGGTAAATTGCAAAATCTTCCCTGTACCGACACCATCAAGCTTAGTTAATTCAGGAATAGCTTTCACATACTCTTGATAACACAAGTAGCCTACGATGGCTAACTTCATCAGTGATTTGGCAAAATTTTGCAAAGCACTAAGACTAAAAAGCTGTTTAAAGCCATTGATTGGATTGAGCCTTTTAAAATCAGGTTTCAGCGGGTCGGTCGTAAATAAGAGGCCCACCTGAATGAAATTACCTGCAATCCCAATAAAGATAGCTATCACCATGAAAGGCGCTGCCATAATAAGCATCATCAACAAGCCTTGAATTAAAATCTTATTGAGATTATCCATAGCCTTGCTGGGATCAGATAACATCGTTAAATAATTAACAAAATAAGGCGCGAAGTGGTTGATGGCAAATTCGCAAAGTTGAACAAACAAAACGGCGTATACCAAAAGTGCGACGGCTGAAACCACGTCAATACTTTTAGCCACTTCCCCACGTTTGCGCGAATCCCGCAAACGTTTGGCAGTCGGTTTTTCTGTTTTTCCATCTTTATCACCCATCTCACTTCTCACCCACCTTTCGTAATTTATGTTGCTGATTTAATGAAATCAGCCATATTTTGAATTGTATCTGACAAGCTGCTGCTTAAAAAGTCAATCACATTTGGCAAAATAAGCATGAGGATAATGAAAGCTACGGTTGTTTTAATATTTAACGACAACATCAAAATATTAAGCTGCGGAATCGACCGCGATAAAATCCCTAAAACAATATCAATCAACAAGACCGACATTAAAATCGGCGCCCCTAAGCTGAAGGCCATTTCAAAGGACTGGGTAAATAATTTGACCACTCCGCCAATGGTCAGATTAGACAGCTTAGGATATCCCAAATTGACAATTTGAAAAGAGATTACCAAGCCGCGAATCATTTGCCGATATAAACCAGTAGCAAAAAAGACCATCGTAGCTAACCAATAGTACATCTTGCCAAATTGCGATGTCGTTGTCTGCATTGTTGGATCATAAGCTTGCGCCATGATAAAACCAACTTGGAAATCAATAAATTGCCCCGTCATCATAACGCCATAAAAAACCAGCCGGCAAATAAAGCCCATCGCTAAACCAAAGACCGTTTCCTTAATCGCCATGAGCAAGAAAACGACAATGCCGACTTCTTTATCAAAAGCTGTCACTAAAGGAAAGGCTGCAATTACAAAAGAAAAGCCCAAAACCATTTTACAAAGATTTGGAAAGTTTCTTTCCGATAAAATCGGCGCTGTTGCCATAAAGGAAAAGATGCGGCAGGCAATCAAACCAAGAATTTGAATTTGAACCATGCTCATAATCTTACCTCACAGCTTGCTAATCATATTAAAAACATTGCGTGTGAATTCCAGCAGGATATTAATCATAAAATTACCTGCTAAAATCAATGTAACAAAAATCGCCACCAACTTAGGCACAAAACTCAGTGTTTGTTCTTGAATCTGCGTTGTCGCCTGGAAAATACTGATGATAAGTCCCACCACCATGGTTACTAAGATAACCGGTGCTGAAACAATTAAAATCCGCATTAAGGCGTCCCGCATTAAATCCGTTGCAATTTCAATAGTCATTTTGCGCCCCCTACTAATTGAAACTCTGAACCAGTGATTCGACCAAAAGATACCAGCCATCAACCAAAACAAAGAGCAAAATCTTGAACGGCAGTGAAATCATGACCGGCGACAGCATAATCATCCCCATCGACATCAGCACACTGGCGACAACCATATCGATAATCATAAACGGAATAAAGAGTAAAAAGCCAATACTGAAGGCTGTCTTTAATTCGCTTAAAATGAAGGCCGGTGCCATCACTGTGAAAGGAATATCTTTATAGGTTTTATAACTGGTCTTCTTTTTAGCTTCTTTTTGATCAAGATCTTTAAACAACTTGATATCTTTTTTGTTAGCCTGCTCATACATAAATTGCTTAATGCGGTTTTCCGACCGGTTAAAAGCCTGCTGTTCAGTAATCTGATTAGCATTATAGGGCTTAATCGCATCTTGATAAACATCGCTGTAAACAGGTCTCATTGTGAAGAGGGTCAAAAAGAGCGCTAATCCAATCAATACCTGGTTAGGCGGATTAGAGTTAGTCCCCAGTGACGTTCTCACAAAGGACAAAACAACAATAATCCGCGTAAACGAAGTAGTCATGATTAAAATAATCGGAATAAATGATAAAAGAGTCATTACCACAAAAGTATCAACAATTCTAGTTGATGACCCTTGACCATTGCTCGACAGTAATTTATTCAACGTATTAGTCGCATCACTGACACTGGCGGCTGTAACACTATCAGGAACTTTAAGCGTCAAAAGCATACATAATAAGGTTCCCATCAGCAGTAAGACTGCAAATTTAACTTTTTTTTGTTTAAACCCCATAACCTACTTCCTCTTTCTAACCTTATCAAATATCTGCTTAAAATTAGCTGCCATCTCCTGCTGGTGCTTTATATTTTGCTCTTCTTCATCGAGCAGCATCTGGGCTTGATTTTCTGTTAATTCTTTGATAATTTCACTGCCATGTTCTGAAAAACTCATCACATAGTAGGTATCAACAATCAAAACAATGGCCAGCGATGATTCCTTGGTAACAGCAATTTTTTTGACAATTTTAAAATGGCTGTCCATTTGATTTGTAAAGCAATTTAGATATTTCAGCGTTAAAATCAGCAATAGCAAAACGACTGCCAGCCCCAAAATAACCCGAATCAATGCGAGAATAGTACCCATATAAGCCTCCACCATTAACTAAGGATGGAGGCTGTGATTCACACAGCCCCCTAGCCGTTGTATGTTCAGTATATTAAATACTTTTTAAATGTAATTTATCATAAATTTTAAGAAGCATGCAACGGAATTATGTTAATTAAATTGCGAAGTTTTATTGAACAACCAGTTGAGTGACATAGACTTGTTCAACTATCGATTCACCCAACTCTTCGTTGATACCTGATTTGAGTTCATTCTTCAAGGCCGTAACACTGCCAGTATTATTCAGTAAGTCACTAGCCTGCTTCTTTTTCACAACGCTGATAACCGCATCACGCACAATCGGCATATTTTTCTTTAATTCTTTAGCCTTAGTTGAGCTGGAAACCAGTAAAGCAATCTTTAATTGAGCATAATGTGTTGAAGAATCGTTTGAAGTTAAATTAACTACGAATTTTGAAACTGTAACTAATTTTTCGCCTTCGCCCAATTTGCCGCTGCCAATGTTACGGTTTACTGAACTTGATGAAGATGAAGAAGATGTTGCATCCGGTGAAAGAAAGTGTGTTGCTAAAACGGTCCCGCCAACACTTCCGCAAATTGTCAAAATGACAATCAATGGAATTAGGAGTCCCCATTTTGGCCCTTTCTTACCTTCTGTTGCTTCAGGTTCTTCAACCTTTTTGCCTCTTGGCTTTTTTTGATTGTTATCCATTTTCACCCAACTCCCTTGTCATTAATTTTCTTCATTGATAGCAGCTTCTGGTGTATGCGCTGCTATTTTACCACTAAACAATTCGCTAAAAGTTTGGCGACGGTATGCAATAATGCGTTCCACCACTTCTTCAGCTTTATCTTTAATTACAATCGGTGTCCCATCTTTTAAGGTTACAACCGTATCTGGCGTCTCATCGATGCGGACGATCATATCTGGATTTAAAAAAAATCGTCCGCCACTCCAAGCTGTTAGTTCAATCACACACATCACTCGCTTTTTATTAGATTATCTCATTAACGCTTCAAATTGATCAATTCTTCCAGCATCGTATCAGATGTTGTAATACTACGAGCATTAGCTTGGTAAGCACGGCTGGCAACAATCATTTGTGAGAATTGGTCAGCCAAGTCAACGTTTGACATTTCCAAGTAACCTGATTCAAGTGAACCAGAACCGCCGGCACCAGGAGTAGTAAAGTTTGGATCACCGGAGTTGTTACTTACTTGGAAACTATTGCTGCCGACTTTTTGCAAGCCAGATGGGTTATTGAAGGTAGCTAATTCAACTTTACCCATAACATACTTAGTACTACCGTAAGTTGCTGTAACCAACCCGTCACCATCAATAGTATAAGCTGAGAAACGTTGGGTCGTACCATTAACTGTAATTTGAGCCGGAATGGTGATATCAGCTAAATCATCAGCACCTGTTGGTGTGGTAAAGTAATTAGCACTGCTAAATGAGTTATTGTATTCAACCGGATTGGTTGTCCAATTTTGGCGGGCTGGTTGGCCTTTCACATGGTACCCATTGGGGTTAACCAACAAACCGGTACTATCACGCTTAAAAGCACCATCACGGGTATAGTAGGTTTCAGCATCGGAATCGGCGGTTGCTTCACGTCTAGTTACAAAATAGCCTTCGCCACTGATATACAAATCAGATGTCAAACCGGTTGATTCCATGTTACCACGTGACGTGTTCATATCTGTAGCGCCAACTTGAACCCCTAAACCTACTTGCTTAGCGTTGACACCACCAAGCCCTAAACCGGGAGCAGAGGCATTAGAACTTGTTTGACTAATCATATCTTCAAACAAAACACGACTTGATTTAAAACCGTGCGTGTTAACATTTGAAATGTTGTTTGCGATAACGTCCATTTGGGTTTGAAAGCCCTTCATACCACTAACGCCAGAATAAAGAGATCTAATCATTAATTTTTCCTCCTGTTTAAATCACGGTATCCTTCTCAAGCATTCAAAGGATACAACAGCCTCCTTGCGGTCCAGCTGTTATTTAATAAATTTTGTACTATCGATATTAGTTACCGTACCAATTTCACCCATGTTCATGGCCGTGATAATGGTATGGTTCTTGACATTGGCAATTAAGCCCATATCTTTATATAAAAGCAGTGATTCACGACTGCCCTTTGCTTCGAGCTCAGAGACAGCTTTTGAAATCTGAGCATAGTCTTCGCCGACTAGATTCAAGTTTCTAGCACTCATTCGCTTTTTGGCATGGTTGGAAATTTTCAACTGTGCTGTATCAAGTGCATTGGCGAAGTCTTGCTTGCTAACAGCTTGCCTTTTAGCTAAACTTTTGCTTTGACTTTCCAAATTAACTTGAGCAATACGCATTTATCCACCAACCTCCGTTAAATTGCCTAGGTCATAATAACTTCCGTTGACATAGACTTGCGCAAAACCATCTTTAATCTGCGCTTTTTCAACTTTACCAGTAACAGTACCGGCGGTTGAATCATTAATTGTAACATTTTTGCCAATCAATGAAAAAGCTTGTTGCTGCTGCGAAACCATCATTGAAGAAGTAACTTCTTTTTCCAAATCCGTCACAGCCTGCAACATCGCAAATTGTGACATTTGTGAAATGTAATCCGTACTGCTAGAACTTGAAGATGAATCACCGTCAAGCGAAGGGGTACTCATAGCAGTCGAAATAATCTTCAAAAAGTCATCCATCTTAATGGTGGTATTGTTATTGCCAATATTTTTTAAAACTTGTGCCGATGATGAACCGGCTACGGCATTGGCAAGATCGGTAGAAATAGTATTTTTTGTATTGACGATTTCTGTCATCTTGTTGCTCCTTTCTAAGCTAAAATACTGATTGTGCTGGTTGGTACTTGCTCTTCAGTCTTAGTTTCACTCGTTTCTTCTAAAACTGGTGCTTTTTGATAACCAGCTACGGTGCGCATTTGTCGCATAGCCTGATCTTGCCCAAATTGATGCGTTTGACCCTGGCTGTTAAAATTAAGCATATTGCCAAAATTTTGTTCATATTTAGGGGCTTTAACCACATTTTCAGTCTGCTTTTGTTCCGGCAGATTAAAAAGCTGATTAGCCTGACTAGTCGAACTTGTTTGAGCATTCCTCATAATCTGGTCTAATTTGCCAGTCACCGATTGCAATAGTTCTTTAGCTTGATAAGTTTGCACATTGAATTTCAAGGAAACACCCTGATCGCTAACTTGCATCACAACTTTAACATTGCCCAATTTAGCCGGCGTTAACTGTAAGGTAATGGTTTTAACCTCGCCATTAGTCGATACCGTTGTTTGTGCTTTTTCCATCAACGGCTGTGCAATTTGTTCAGCTACCTTATCAGCCGCTTGGGTTAATTGTGAACTAAAAGCCGCTTTAACCGCCGGCGAAGTACTTTGTGCCACTGTTTGGGCTTGCCCGCTTAAATTAGCTACTTGGTTCAAATCAACAGTTGCATCAACCGTATCCACTGCCAAATTAGGTTCGACGGTAATGTTATCCGCTGCTGCCGGTTGGTTCGTTTGCACATTGTTGACATTATTGGCTGCAGTTTGCACAGCTTGGCTGGTTAATTGATTCTGAGCTGCCTGACCCTGATTTTGATTCAAATCAGGATTGCTATTTGTTTGACCTGATATATCATTAACAGCGTTTTGACCGCTGACAACCTGCGTTACATCCACAATGGAAACGGCCGTATCCTGACTAACGTCCACATCTGTGTCTGTCTTCACATCGACAGTTGCATTTTCGCTTGCAGCATCTGTTTGCCCAGTTGGAGTTGTTTGCACAACTTGAGCTGCTGGCGGATCTGCTATCGTTTGTACTTGATTAGCCAATAAAGCCGCTGCCTGCGTATCAGCATCTAACGTGGTTGTTTTCGCTTCTGAATTATCCGTTTGGTCTTTTACGGTTTGCTCTTTAGCATCAGAAACTGTTTTTGTGGTGTCTTTTGTTACCGTTGCTGAAGTTGTGTTATCATCAGCTGTTTTAAGCTTAGTATCCGCATTATCTGGATCTTGGTTCACCTTAGTCTTAGTTGACGTTTGCTTTTGCTTTTGCTTTGTCGCCGATGTTTGAGTCTTACTTTTAAAAATCTGCTTAAAGTTGTTCTTATCTGCACTACTAATGCTGCTGGTATTAGCTTGATAAGTAGCATCGGTATCAATCGTGTTTGCCACTGTTGGATTCATTTTTTCACCTCCTTTCAACGTTAATCTAGACTGTACTTAGGTCGGTTAGCCATCTCATCAAGCTGCTTTTGCTCTTCATGATTGGCTTCAAGCTGATATTCGGCCTTTTTCTTGTCACGTAATTTTTCTAAAACTTTGCGCTCCCTTTGAGCTTCGACATATGCATTTAAAGTCTTTTGTTGCTCGCCATCAAGCTGTCTTAAATGCGCATTAGCCATCATAATTTCATTGTCGAGCTGAGCTAAATAGCGGTGTTGTACCTGTAGACGTCCTAAGCTCAGTTCTCTGACATCCATCATATCGTGCTTTTCATGTCCCAAATCAACAATCAGTTGCTCTGTTTCATTAATTTGGCGTTGAACTTCAGCGAATTTGGCTTTTGCTTGTTCTTCCACTGTTAATCGATAATCAAGTACTTTTTGAAGTGAAAATTCAAATTTTTTCATCGCTATCTCCTCTCACACGGCTTTAGCCGGCCCATTGACCGTTAGGAATATCAGCAAATAAATTATGCAATTTCTGCTCCGTCTCTTCAAAACTTGAAAATTCTTCAACCCGCTGTTTCAAAAAATCTTCAATCGGCACATGCAAGGAAACAGCGTAATCAATCACTGCATTTGATCCTTTTTTATAAGCACCAATATCAATTAAATCTTTCGAATTGTTATAAACACCCATGTTTTCACGTACCTCGCCAGCCTCTTTATTGTGCTCGTCTGAAACTAAGCCCTTCATCAAACGGCTTAAACTGACCTGAACATCAATGGCTGGGTAATGGTTTTGCGCTGCGATTTGTCTAGATAAGACGATGTGGCCATCCAAGATACCACGAACCGCATCAGCAATTGGTTCATTCATATCATCACCTTCAACCAAGACGGTATAAAAGGCCGTAATTGAACCCTTATCCGACATCCCACTGCGTTCCATCAATTTAGGTAATTCAGCAAAAACAGAAGGGGTATAACCTTTGGTTGTCGGAGGTTCGCCTGTCGAAAGGCCGATTTCTCTTTGCGCCATGGCAAAACGGGTTACAGAATCCATCATTAAAACAACTTTTTTGCCTTGATCCCGGAAATATTCCGCAATCGCTGTGGCTGTATGGGCACCTTTCAAGCGAACCAAAGGCGGTGTATCAGAGGTTGCACAAACGACCACAGATTTGGCATAGCCGTCTGGACCCAAATCTTTTTCGATAAATTCCTTTACTTCACGACCACGTTCACCAATTAAACCGATAACAATCACATCCGCTTGGCAATAGCGGGCTATCATCCCAAGCAAGGTGCTTTTACCAACCCCTGACCCGGCAAAAATCCCCATTCTTTGGCCTTCGCCAACCGTTAACAGGCCATCAATGGCTCTAACACCTGTTGGCAAAATATTTGAAATTGGCTTGCGTTTGAAAGGATTGGGCGAATCATGAATAACCGGATATTCGACGAGCTTACTCTCATCGATATCATCCGCTTCAAACGGGCGCCCCAACCCGTCTAAGGTATGGCCTAGAAGTTGCGGTCCTACCTTAACTTGCAGAGTTTTACCAGTCGGTTTCACCACACAACCCGGTCCAATGCCTTCAAGTTCATCTAAAGGCATCAAAAGGACCGTTTGTTTAACAAAGCCTACCACTTCAGCCGGGGTAACTTTATGCCCGCCCTTAACTACAACATCGCAGATTTCACCGACAAATACGCTTAAGCCTTCAGCTTTAATAATCAAGCCTACAACTTCGCTAACCTTGCCATAAGTTGTATAAAATTTGTGACGCTCGGCTTTTTTTAAATATTTATCTGTCGGAAAAAGCAATTCTACCATGATTAATCTTCCTTATCTTTTTCGTCAAGGCTTTGTAAAAAAAGTTCCAGTTCTTTTTGAATATCAACAGTTACAAATGATTCATTGGACTCAAGCTTAACTTCGCCTAAACCAAGGGCATCATCATCTAAAACCGAATAGCGCAGGTTAGGAATTTCCTGGTGCATTTTTCCCATGCGGTCGCTTAATGGTTCATGATACCGGCTATTAGCTCTAATAATCAGCATCTCATCTGGTTTTTCAAACTCAACCAAAACCGGATTAATCACATCCACAATCATTTCAGGCTTAAGTTCCAACTGCTTTTTGAGCAAGACTTCGGCCATCTTAATCGAAAATTCACGCATTTGCGCCTCTTTTTCCTGCGCCAGTCTCTGACAATCAGCCGTTGTTTGGTTAAGATTTTTTTGCTCTTGATCAATGATTTTTTGTGCTTCATTTAATCCTGCTTGGTAACCGTCTTGATACCCCTGCTGCTGACCAGCTTTGTATCCTTGTTCTTGCGCCTTTTGTTGAATAACTTCAGCTTCTTTTTTGGCCTTAGCAAGCGAATCTTTTTCCATTTGCGCTAACTTTTGCTTATGTTCAAGCTCAATTTTAGCTAAACGCTGATTGTTTTTAGCAAATCTTCTTTCTTCCTCGCTAAGTAATTCAGCTTCTTTGGGATCAATTACTTGAGGAACTTCAACTTTGGTGACAATTTCCTTACCTTCCCCAGGTTTAACCGCTGAATTTTTAACTATGCTGCTGCGATTACTTGACCACTGCATCTTGATCGCCTCTTCCGATGTAAATCTCGCCTGCATCGTCTAAGCGGCGGATAACTGCAACAATCTTTTGTTGAGCTTCTTCGACTGAAGACAACCGAACTGGCCCCATGTATTCCAAATCTTCGCGGATATTGTCGGCCGCACGTGATGAAATATTTTGGAACAGGAATTCTTTGATATCGTCGGAAGCACCCTTGAGGGCAAGTTCCAAAACATCGTTTGGCACATCGCGCAATACTTTTTGCACATCGCGTGGTTCCAAGGTACTGATATCGTCGAAGGTAAAGAGGTTGGCTTTGACTTCGGCACCAAGTTCCGGTTGGCGTTTTTCCAAATCGTCGATAATATTCTTTTCGGTACTGCGGCTGGCAGCATTGAGGATGTTGACCAAAGTATTGACCCCACCGACTTTTTCGGCTTCAACTTCATCAAAACTGGTAAACTTGGTCTTCATCACATCTTCAATTGCCTTGATAACCCAGGGTGAAGTGGATGAAATCGAACCAATGCGTTCTGCAACTTCAGCTTGCAATTCATTCGGAAGTTCTGAAATCATGCTGGCAGCCTTATCTGGCTGCAAATAGCATAAGATGAGGGCAATGGTTTGTGGCTGTTCATCCAAAAGCAAGTTCAAAAGTTGCTTTTCATCAGCCTTGCGCGCAATATCAAAAGGCCTTTCCCGCAATTGAATTTGATTTAAAATATCAATAACTTCTTTAGCACGTTGTGGACCTAAGGCTTGGTTAAGCAAATTTCTAGCGTAATCAATCCCGCCATCCAGTACATACTGACGTGCTTGAGCTGTATTGACAAAATCGTTCATAACCTGATCACGTTCTTCAGGTGAAACATAATCGGTATTGGCGATTTCATAACTGACCTGTTGAATCATTGATTCTGGCAGTTGTTTCATAATTTTAGATGAGGTTTCTGACCCCAACGCAATCATCAAGATTGCTGCCTTTTTTATCCCCGTTAATTCAGCCATCTACTCAAACACCTCACTTTTTATTGTTATTTCCGTTAGCCATGCTTTCCTTGACCCAAGCGGTAATCAAATCAGCTGCCACGTCCGGATGGGATTCAGCATAAACTTTAGCTTTTTGTTCATTTGAATCAACCTGGCGCCGTTTTGCTTCATTTTCACGTTCACGCCGTTCAATTTCAGCTTGAGCTTCTGCTTGAGCTGCTTGAGCTTGGGCATCGTCTTCCTCATCTTCACCAGTAACATCAACGTCATAGTCATCATCATAGTACTCTTCTTCCTCTTCTTCAGCTCGACGACGGCGCCGAATTAAGATAAAGGCTAAAATACCTAAAGCAACTACAACCCCAGCAATGATACCGCCAATAAGCCACCAATTGGTTTGAGCCTTTTTAGCTTTCGTAGCAGCTTTCTTCTTAGCTGACTTTTGTCGAGCAAAGTTGACAGCCTGCACTTGTACCGTATCACCACGAGCTTGATCATAACCCAAAGCTCCTTGAACCAGTCGCCGAATACTGCGCCGGTCACCAGCAGATAAATCACCGTCAATTACCACAGAACTGGTCAAACGGTTGATTGACCCCGGTGCATTAATCACCTTGGTAATTTCGGTATTAAGTTCATTATTAACAGTTCGACTGTAAGTAGCGTTGCTGCCATCACTGCCGTTATAAACGTTATCGACGTTATCGTTGACTGCACCGGTTTGAGCCTGCGTTACGGTCGTATTATTGCCGCTAGCTTGAACATTTTCACTTCTAACTTGTGGATTGCTGTATTTAGTAGTCTTGCTTTGGATGGCATTGAAGTTTAAATCAGCATTGACTGAAACACGAATCTTATTAGTCCCAACAATCGGTTCAATCAACTTCAAAATCTTCTTTTCCATCTGTTTTTCGTATTGACGTTCGAGCTTCATATACTTGCTAGTAGCGGTTGTACTATCGCTTGAACTGTCGCTCTTATTCAAGACTTTGCCTGATTGATCAACCACTTTAACGTTGGTTTTGTTCAAGTTAGGTACTGCGCCAACTGTTAAAGCCACAATCCCTTGTACAGCATCATTTGAAATCGAACCATTTTTAAGGGTCAACACAATTGAGGCCTTAGCTTTTTTACTGTTTGAACTGTCAAAAACATTGTCGCTGGAAGCCATGGTCAAATTAACCTTAGCCTTGCTGACATCATCTAAAGCTTCAATCGACTTTTCCAATTCGCCAGTCAAAGCTCTTTGATACATAATTTTACGGTCTGAATCAGTTGTCATAACATTTGAAGAATCAAACAATTCAAACCCTTTCGAACTGCTTGGCAATTTATTATCTACCGCTAAATCAATCCGCAATTGGTCAACCTTGGTTTTATCAACCAGAATGGTTGTCCCGTTATCGGCTAATTTATAGCTAACATTATCTGATTCTAATTGTTGTGTGATAGTCCCAGCGTCGCCTTGGCTTAAATTAGAGAACAAAACACTGTATTGCACCCGTGTATTTAAGTAGTAGGCCACACCGCCTATCGTAATTAAACTGACTAGGCCTAGAATAATAGCAATTTTCACTAGACGGCTTAAAGAGCTCCATCTAGCTCTTAATGCTTCTAAAGCCTCTCTTACTCTATCCACTAATGTTACCCCCTGCTAACAACTAAAACTGCATATTCTTGATGTCACTATAAGCTTCAACGACTTTATTTCTAACTTGTACAGCCGTTTCCAATGACAATTGTGCTTCAGTCATCTTCACCATAACGCTGCCAAGGTCGTTTTCAGTACCTGAGACCATTCCGTTGGTAGCGCTATCCATGGTGTTCATATTGTTATTCAAAGTTGAAATAGCATTTTGCAAAATATCGCCAAAAGATGTCGCTGAAGTTTTAGATGCGCTTTGACTGTTAGTGTCAAGCCCCGTAATCTTAGCTAATTGATTTTGATAATTTTCTAAACCTGAAATTGAATTAATTGAACTCATATGCTTTCTCCTCTAAAACTAGTCTTTAGAAATTTCTAATGCCTTTTTCAAAATGGTCTTATTGGCTTCACTAGAAGAAACATTTGCCTGATAAGTCCGCATAGCCTGAATCATATCGACCATTTCATCAGCCATGTTAACATTTGGAAATTCAACATAGCCGTTTTCATTTGCGTCAGGATTATCAGGATCATACGTTAATTTAGTCGTATCATCTTGAGCAATATTGGTTACTTTAACACCAGCATGTGTTAAGTAATTAGCCCCTTCAGCTTGTTTCAGATTTTCGGAAAATTCAACGGTCTCTTTTTTATAAGGACCGCCTTCAGCAGTTCTGGTTGTATTAACATTAGAAATATTATTTGAAGCCACATCAAGCTTCAAACGTTCTAGTGAAAGCCCACTGGCATTAATTTGAAGTCCGTTAAAAATGCTCATTTAAATACCTCCTAATGTGTTACCACATAATTCATCATGCTATAACGCCCGTTGAGTTGTGATGTGAGCGCACTGTAATATAAGCTGTTTTGAGCTTGATTAACCATTTCAGTATCGATATCAACGTTGTTTCCATTCTTAGAAAAACCGGTACTTCTTGAAGTAACATAAGCTACATCACTTCCGCCTGGCTGCATGTGATTTTTGTGTGTTTCCGTTAAGCTCATACCATTCATAGCTTGCGATAATTGACTTTCGAAAACAACACGTTGGGCTTTATAATTTGGAGTATTAACATTGGCAATATTATTAGAAATGAGCTCTGAACGGGTTTGTGAAACGTTCAAAGCTGTTTTAAGTAAACCGTAAGTATCCATACTTTTTCCTCCCAAAATAAACTTAACTACTAACTGACTTTGATGTCTTTTTTAACTAACTTTAAGCCTTAAATTAAAAAATATACATTAGGGCTATATTACTAATTTAATTATGACATAGCGATTATAATTTCATAGGTCTATTAGTTGAAATATTATTTAATAAAAACTTATTTTAGGCTTAAATATATGTCTTTTTTTTGAATTTTTTATGTTCTTTTAAAAACGTTTGCACGCATCGTCTCCGCTGCGCTTTTTGCTGAAAATAAAAAAAGAAAGCCTCTAGGCTTTCTTTTAATTTTAACTGTTAGTTCTTTGAATAATAATTTCAACCCGCCGGTTTTGCGCTCTACCAGCAGCCGTTGAATTTGAAGCTTTGGGATTATTTTCTCCATAAGCTTGAATGGAAACTTTGCTTTGTGAAATCGCTCCCTGGGAGACAAAATACCGCATAACCGTTAAAGCACGTGCTGAACTCAATTCCCAGTTAGAAGGATACTTAGCAGTATTAGACGGTACATTATCGGTATATCCGGCAATCACAACCGGATTGCTGTTAACTTTTTTAATATCCGGCACTAATTTCGAAAGCATCGTCTTAACCGATGAAGTCAAGTCAGCTGAGCCTGAATTAAATAAGATATTTGACGACAAGGTGAGGTGAATCCCGTCACTTTCAACAGAAACCGATGCATTCGCCGAATTACCGCTCGCCTTAATATCACTCTGCAAATTTTGAGCAACCTGCTTTAATTGCTGTGTTTCTTTTTGCTCTCTCAAGCTTGATTCGGTTGCTTTTTCACTTGATTCAGCAGCTTCTTTGGAGGTTAAAGAAGAACTGGAAGAATTATCCGAGTCAGCACCACTGGTAGCACTCGCTGTTGATTTGCCCGTATCGATAACACTATTGGTTGCAGCGCCGCTGTTAACCGGATTTAAGGCCATTACCTGGTTAAATTCCGTCTTCAAAGCGTTAAATTTAGTCGAATCAACATTGGACATCGCAGCCACAACGATAAACAGCCCTAAAAGAAGCGTCAGCATATCTGAATATGGCAGCAACCAGCCTTCACCCACTCCCTCTTCTTGGTGTTGTTGTTTTTTCCTTCTAGCCACGCAAATCCCTCCTATTCTTCATCAGCCTCTTTACGCATTGCTGGTGGAATTTGTGCATAAAGCTTTTGTTCAATGATTTTAGCTGAATGACCGGCTTGAATATCCATCACGCCTTCAATAATCATATTTTTCAGCAAAACTTCTTCTTGGCTCTTGGTTTCCAAACGAGTTCCAAAAGGAATCATAACCAAGTAACCCAAGAAAATACCCATGATAGTGGCAACAAAGGCGGACGCAATCATTGGCCCTAATTTGTTGATATCAGACAGGTTGCCTAAAGCACCAATCAGCCCAATGGCAGCCCCCATAACCCCTAAAGTAGGTGAAGTGGCACCAGCACTTTTGAATAAACCAGACATCCGGCGGTGACGCCCTTCCATAGCTTCGACTTCAACTTCCAATAAATCACGGATTTGTTCAGCTTCAGCCCCGTCAACCACTAGTTCCAAGCCTTTTTTCATAAAAGGATCTTCCAACTCATTAACCGGTGCTTCCAAAGCTAACAAGCCTTCACGCCGAGCAATATTTGACAATTCAACCAGCTTTTCAATTGCTGAATTAAAATCAGGATGTTTATTTGAAAAAAGCACTCCAAAGGTCTTTGGCAAACGCTTGATATCTTCCATGGTGTATGATGCCATTGTAGCTGCAATGGTACCGCCAAAGATGATAACAGCAACTTCACCGTTAATCAGCATGGCAACACTGGCACCTTTCAACAGTAAGGCTGCAACAATACATATACCCCCAAGTACCAAACCAATTATCAGAAATATATCCATACTATTCTTCCCTCCATAACTAACTGAAATACTTTATTCTCTATATCGGTAAATTTTAACAAAAATTAAGCGTTTTGTGGCTTATTTACATAATATATCATACTTGAAATTTTTTAGAGCATTATTTGAACTTTTTGATAGGTAAAAAAAGCCGGGAAATTCCCAGCTTTTTTTATTTTCTGATAAATTGCTCGTCGCCAGCTGCTTCTTTTGCTGAAACATAGCGCTCAACCAGCTCAGCCAGCTGGCCCATCATCGGTGAAGCGTGGTGGACGTCCAGCGCCTCCTGGCTTTCTCCCAGCTGTCGATCAAGAGGATGGTTTCCGGGTCAGCGAGCGGCTGGAAGTACTCGTAGCGGAGGTTGCTGGCTTCTTCCCGGATGGCCTGGGCCACCCCGCTTGCTTTCATTTCTTCCGCGAACTTGCGGGCACTGCCGTTTTGCCCGTGGTAGTAAAGATTGACTGTTAAGCTCATCTTTTCTGTAGCCTTCATAAGTGAAGGATAAGGTTGGCGTAATGTCGACCCCGCCAACCTTGTTGATAATGGTCTTCAAGCCCCCCCATATTGATCAAGACATAGGCGTTGATTGGTATATTGAAGTACTTCTTTGAGACCTTGGCTAATTCTTTAGCATTCCCGTATGCATAAGCCGCATTTAGCTTTGATGGTGAATATTCTGGGTAATCCGGTAGGTTGACCTGCATGTCTCTTTCAAAACTGACCAGGGTTGTCTTCTTAGTCTTAGGATTTAAGACCGCAACCATAATGGAGTCAGTTCGGCCTTTGTAGGTTCTGCCCAAAGCCCCAGTATCAGTCCCCATCAAAAGGATAGCGATTGGTTTTGAATTATTCAAAACCGAGCTCTTGCTCCCATTTTCTGCATCGGATAAACCACCAGATCGATAAGCGGTATTTGCTGCATTCTTTAGGTTGTTGTATTCATAGGCAACGACACCACCTAGACCTACCACGATCACTGCAATTACTGTCCAAAAGATTTTCCAAAACTTGTTCTTTTTCTTGCGCTTACTAACTCTAGTATTCAAATCATTACTAACAATTTTCACCAATTTCCTATCTTTCTGAGTCAATACTTCAATTATAAAAAAGATCAAGCACAACGTCTCAGATTATCAAAAATTTTATTTTTTTAAAGAAACGCTGATTGAAAAAACAAATTGAACACTTACCAATAATATCTGGTAGATTTTGACTATCTGCGCCGATAAATATGGTCAAGCTCTACGTCAAAGCACTCTTCTGGAGTCTTGTAGTTTAAGATCTTTAGCGGAAGAGAGTTGCACCATACTTCGATCTTAGCAATGGCTTCCGCGCTGCATTTATCCATGCAATCTCCCTTAGGAATATAGCATCTGAAAGTCCCAGTGCAACCTTCTACGCTGCCTTTTTCACAGGATGTACTTGGCGAACAGTTAAGCTCTCTAGCAATGGAACGATTTGAGCAGCCAATAGAATGCATCATTTGAATTGTAATTCGATCATCCTTCGAAAGCTGCTTTCCATTTTAACCTCTCTAGAAATTGTATTATGATAATTCATATTCTACCAAAAGGTTGAAATGGATTTTTTGTGGTCTGGTTCAGTAAAAACGATTTTTACTCACTAAATCGGAACAGTGTTCAATTTGATTTTACAATCGACGATCCTTCTTAAACTGAAATACCGTCTGGAACTCCCCAGGCGGTATTTCGGCATAAATAACCCCTTGAACAGATTTTGCTCCAATTCAAGGAGTTAAAAATTTAAAGTCTATTTAGTTCTTACGGCCTTCGGCAGTGAGAAGGTGCCCTTCTTCTTGCCAACAACCGTTCTAACCTTAAGAAGGTACTTCTTATGGCGCTTAAGAGTAAGCTTGACGTTAGTCTTTCTTACCTTCTTGTAGTGCCACTTCTTGCTTGTACGGTAAGCCACTTGATATAACTTAACCTTCTTGACGGACTTCCACTTAAGAGATATCTTGTTCTTCTTAGAAGAAGCTTTGGTAATCTTTACCTTTGCAAGACGAGGGTCCTGGTAGGTAACCTTGACCTTTGCCGTCAAAGTTACATTACCAGCCTTGCCAGTAACCTTGTAAGTGCCGGACTTCTTAGCATTTACTGCCTTCGTATTCCAAACAACCGTCTTCTTGGCGTTGTTGATTAACAAAGTCTTTGGCAACAAAGATTTGATCTTCTTCAAAGATGCATTCTTCTTAGCCGCGAAGGTACCGATATTTATAGTTACCTTTCCTTGGACGACTTTAGTAGTTTCCTTGCCACTGTCCTTCGACGGAGTGGTTGGCGTCTTGTCAGTATCGTCTTTAATTTCAGAGCAGTAAACGTTGCTTAACTTAACTTCCCCATCATTGAAGCCGACGCCAGTGTAACCATGGTCATAGTAGTGAGCATCTGGCACGGTCAAGCTAAAGAGCTGCTTGCCGTTAAGTGAAAAGCTTAATTGATGATCCTTCTTGGTAAATTGAACATGGTCTTTACCAGTTACCGTAACCTTACCGGCAGCCAATACAGTACCATCTGCCAAGTCCTTAAAGGTGTAAGAGCCATCCTTTTGAATGGTGAAATCATAACCAGTTCCATCCAGGCTACGCTTGCTGGTGTTCATCAACAAGGAGAATTCATCGCTGTCCCAGTTAACGTCTGCATCATAAGTAAAGTTGTTCTTCTTTTGGTATTCGTTAAAGAGCAAACCTTCATCGTCACTGTCACCAACGTAGTCTGAGCCATCAATGCCCCACTTTCCGCTAACGGCATCAAATACATCAAGGTTAGTCTTGAAGTTGTTTTCCTTAACCGTTACTGGAATGTCTTGCGTCAAGCCGCTATCAGTCGTGACCGTGATCGTCGCGGTCCCCTTCTTCAAAGCTTTGACGTTGGCACTAGTGCCGTCTTGACTTAAAGAAATGACATCTTGACCATTCTTGACCTTATATGAAACGTTCTTCTCACTCCCGGTGAGGTTTGCGTTGAGCTTGTAAGTTTGACCAACATAGCCATTAATTTCATCTTGGTTCAAAGAAAGTTTGTTCCAGATAGTCTTCATTGGGTAAATCGTAATGTCACCCTTTGCGTCGCCATCTGAGTAAATCTTCAAGCCGTTGCTCGATTCCTTAGGGAAGATTTGCAAAGCACCTTCAACGGTATCATCGCCATTGAACAATTCAACTGAGGCCCGGTCAACATAAAGTTTCAAATCTACTGAACCATCAGCATTCTTCTTTAAAGCGTGTTTTACTTGACCCATCCCATCATTGACGATAATGCCACTTTCGCTGCGGTCCATGGTTACTTCTTCTTTGTCAACATCGTAAGTAATCAAAGTCTTTTCTTGATCGCCAACTCTTACGGCAAAGGTAACCTTCTTGGCGTGGTTAGGCACAATATGGGCATCCAATTCATAAGAATCAGACTTGAACTTCTTGAAAGCCTTGTTGTCTGCAGTTAATAAAATATTCTTGTAAGTAGAAGCGTGGTCAACGTCTCTCAAGCTGTCATAGTCCTTAACCGGAGTCTGGGTCAGGTAATACTTCCCGTCGTCTTTCTTGATCCCCATGTTCAAAATGAGGTTGAAGGTCCCATTAAAGACCGTATTCCCATTCTTATCTGGAATGGCGTTGTTGAAGCCACCTTCCCAAGTATTCATCCAGTTGATAGCACTGACGTCATCCAAGACGTTCTTGTTGTAATGGTCGCTTGTCCCAAAGCCGCCATGATAGAAGGTCATCGCTGCGTAAGAGTCATAGCCAAAGTTCATCGTACCATCGTTGGCGTCATCGCCCATGCCATCGCTGACGTTAGATGACTTATATTGGTCCAATGGAATGAATTGATAGTGACCGTCAACCTTCTTGAAGTCACCGATCTTGTACTTTCGGCCACCACGTGAGAGAACCCACTTGACTTCGTTTGTGTCTTTGCCGGCAGCATCCTTGACATAAACAGGGAACAAGTCTGGGCATTCAGTGTTCAGGTCCTTGTAAGTCGACTCAACCTTCCAGTTAACCAGGTCATCTGATGAATAGATTCTTAATGGACCACCAGCAACAACCATAAACCACTTGTTGTCAAAACGAAAGACCTTTGGATCTCTAAAGGCACTGTTTTGCAATGGGTCATCGCGCCAGTCAATCAAGACTTTGCCTTTGTCGTACTTGTAGATCTTTTGGCCATCGTATGAGTAAGCACCGATAATCTTCTGGTCATCGTTGCCGTTGGCACCGTTAGCTGTAATCAAGTAAACAAGCCCCTTTTCACCTTCTTTGAAGATGTCTGGAGCAGTCTTGTGGTCAGCCACTACCGCACAGCCAGAGAACATCGTCCCATATTCATCAGGATAAACATCTACAGCATGTTGAGTCCAGTGGATCCGGTCCTTGCTTGTAGCGTGAATCCAGTGCATTGGGCCCCACTTGGTAGCATCATAGTATTGGTGGTAAAGATGCCATTCACCGTTGAAGTAAACCATCCCGTTCGGGTCATTAGCCCAGCCATCCTTAACTGAGTAGTGGTACTGATCACGCCACGGCTCATTGTAATAGCTGCTCTCTTTCTCTGAACGGTGAATTCTTAACCGATAAATAACATTTGCATTACCTTTAGTGCACTTTAAAGTAATGACTTGCTTCTTTTCAAGTACAGGCACCTTGTTCAAATCAACTTGCTGGTTATTTTCACCAAATGCTTCAACCTTAGTGCCGTTATCAGTCTTAGGATTGATTTTAATCGTCTTGGTATCATTAGATACGTAAGCAATGTAAACATACTGGTCCTTGTAAAACTGAATTGGCATGTTTACTTTGCCTTCATTAGAGCTGATAGACAAGTCCTTTAATTGCGGAGAGTTGTCATCAGTGATTGGAGAAAACTTTACATTCTTATAATTTACGTCAGATTCCCAAGTCAAAATTCCAAAATTGCCGTCTGTCAGCGCGTCATTTTGGCCATAATGACCATTGCTCATCGTATAGTCAGCAGTATTTATCATCAATTGACCATTGACGTAATAAAGAATATGTTTGCCAATAGCAACTATCTTCAAGTGATAGTTGTTATCCTTGGTCAAATCAACTTTCTTGATGGGGCCAAGATCTACAGGGTCACCAAATTTGAAGACACGACATTCGCCATTTTGTCCATTCAGGTTAGCGACATACATATACTTGTGATCTTTGTCGGCTCTGAAGACAAGTGATGCGGCACCTTTGCGTTCGTTGAAATGAACATCAGCCTCATAAACAAAGTCTTTCCCCTGCGTATCACTGTAGAGAAAGTTATCGCCATTACCGTGACCTCTTAAGCCATCCTTCGTGTATTCATAAGAACCGTTAAGAGTGGTAAATTTCAAATTTGTATTAAAGTCGCCCTTTGATTCTTCAGATTTGCTCGTAGTATAATCGGCAAATACTGGTTTCGTGCCCGAGTACATCATTAATGTGCTTGAACACATCATCAACGGAACAACCAATGAAACAGCAAGATTTCTCTTCTTCACTTTCTTACCTCCTTGATTAACTTTCGCAGTTGAGTTTATCACTCGTAAAAGCGCTTGCAAAGATACTATTTGTCACCATTTCTTCGATTAACCGCTTACATATGTCACGCTATTTAGTCTCCGATATGACATTACTCATATTTTGCTATAACGTTTTTGGAACGTATTATAATTGAAAATTACTGATAGCAGATGTTAATCATACTTCCAAAGTACTACGAATTTGATAAGCCCATCCCTTGTTAGTAAAGCGTTTTCTCCACATAACTTGAATCAGAGACGCCGCTGCTGAGTAACTTTTTTATTGACCCCTTAAGCCAGTTTTCGCTGTCGAGGTACAGCACCACCCCGCATTGGTCAAAGCGGTGGTGACTGGCAAAGTTAGTTTTAACGATGAAAGAAAAGAACTTCTCATCACTGGACACTTGCAGAACCGGGGCATTGTCATTGCGGAAATGGTAGTAAGTCCGCTGCCACAAGTCCGTGTGCGGCTTGGTCACGATCCCAATCTTATCAGCCGAAATAGTATAGCTGGCTGGCTCTCTGGTCCAAGTCAGCTGTTCTATCGGAAACTTCATTTTTCCTACCCCTTAACGCATCAAATTCTTATTCTGTTGCTTATTATAGCCTATATTCTAAAAAATCTCCCCCTAGTAATCTAGAGGGAGGTTTTGCTTGTCTATTAGCGGATAGACATTTTGAAAGAGATGCATGTTCGAATAAGCTTCTGGCTTGGTCAACAAGTGAATTCCATTAGCTTCAAGCTCCTCGTAAAGCCGCTGATATTCCTCCGGTTTCAGCATCCAGCCCCGGTAAATAACAGGATTTGAAATGTTGCCGTGATCGGTCAGCTTTAGTTTGTCTCCGGCCAGCCAATTGTCGTAGTTAAACAAGACCGTGTTAAAAAGCTCTGTTTTTTCAGCAGCTTGAAATTCTTCGCTCATATCATCGTCTATGACATGGTAATTCATGTAACTGCCAGGAAATAAAATCGTCATCTTTTTCATCGTCGTTACTACTTAATTAGAGTCATAATTTAATGTCTTTCTCTACCAGATTATGGAACACGAACCACAACTGCCAGCTTCTCATTTATCTTTTTCTGGTATATTTCATTGTTCTTGACAATTTCGATACTGGAATTAATGATCGTTTTCTTGTATGAATCAGGATCAGGGATCATATCTTGCTGTTGTTCGAAGGTCTGAATCTGTGACCACATTTTTAAAATCTGAGGATCAGCATTTTTCAGAAATATTGCAGTTTTTTGATTCGAGCTCCCAATGTAGTCGATCATATCTTTTTCCCCAAGCGCGACGATACTATTGATCAAGTTTTCGCCATATGAATCAGAATTGGTTAAAAGAAGTTGCGGATTTGTTCCATAACATAAATAGTCAATTGAAACATCCAATGCTTTTACGATATTGGCAATAGTATCTAATCCAGACTTCTTCTTACCTGTTTCATAATTGCTAAGGGCAGTGCTACTGATCCCTATCAATTCTGCACATTTAATTTGTGACAACTTCTTTTTATTATTTAAAACTTTGTGATTGTTCAGCTAAAGCTTTAGCTGTCTTGCTTAAATCATTGACAGCTACCGCAAATTCAGCCATTGAAGCTGATACTTCTTCAGCATTAGCGGAAACTTCCTGCGTCCCAGCCGCATTTTCTTCAATTGAAGCTGAAATATTTTCCAAGCTGGCACTAACCTTGACTTTAATTTCATTAAGCTGGTCATTGCCTTGCTTAATCCGCTTTGAAGTATCAATCAATTGCTTAGTATGTTCATAAACACCCTTGGTTGAATCAATTGCTTGATCAATTAATTCTGTTTGCCGCTTGCCAACTTCATTAGCAGTTTGAACTTCATCGGATAAACTGTCTGATTTGGCCTTAATTTCATTAATAATTCCCGCAATTTCAACCGTAGCATCATGGCTTCGAACCGCTAACTTGCGGATTTCTTGTGCCACAACCGCAAAACCTTTCCCTGCATCGCCGGCACTAGCTGCCTCAATAGAAGCATTCAAAGCCAAAAGATTTGTTTGCCGTGCTACTTCGCTGATAACACCGATAACCTTGGTGATATTTTGCACACTGTCACTCAGATTTTGCATTTCTGAAACTAAGCGAACTGTCTGTTCTTGTGATGTATCCCAGTTAGCACTAACTTCAGTCATCATTTCCATGTTCTGCTGGTTTAAAGTAGCCGCTTTTTGCGAAACGGTATCTAATACCATAACATCATCAGCTAATTTTTCCACAACCGTTGATAAAGTCTTCATTTGCCGGTCGCTTTCAACCGTTTCGCGTGCTTGATTTTCTGTTACCGTTGCTACATCAGTAATCGTTTGGGAAACTTCATCAACAGCACTGGCGGTTTGTTCAGCTGTTTGCCGCAAAAATTCAGCATTCTTAGCCGTATCAATTGAGTTTTGCTTAACTCTTTGAGCCAAAGCAGCAATTGAATCCATCATTGAATTGTATTCAAACGCCATTAAATTAAGTTCGCTTTTGTCTGTTCGAGCTTCCACTGCCATTTTAGCAAAACGTCCAATCGGATTATTAGGCAAATGATCAGGACTAATCCGTTCCAAATAGCCTGCTTGTCCCCTGCCAAAAGCCCTGGTGAAGACACCAAGCATTGCCCTGATGGTCCGGTTAACGAATACGGAGACGCCGATAATTACCAAAAGCATAATCAAAGCCACAATACCTGAGCCTTCGCCTAAGCGCTTCAATTCTTCGCGCAAGTCATCCTTAGGAACATAGGCAAATGACCAAGCCTGGCTGTTAGCTCCGCCTCGGTTATAGTGGATGCTGGTAATTGTGCCGGAGTTTTTTAAAGTAAGCGTACCACTTGATTTTTTAGCTTTTTTAATGGCTTTAAAGATTTCACGGTTAGAAATATCCTGTCCTTTTTTGAAAGCTTCACTGCTTGACCCTGTCTTAGTCCCCATGATTTTACCCTGCTTTGAAACCATGGCTACTGTACCCTTTTTACCCACATTCAAAGGTCCAATTGTCGCTTCAACCTTGTCATATTCAACTCTTAAAGCCAAAACCCCGCTTTGCCCGCTGCTATTTGAAACGGCGCCCGCCACGATGGAATAATACTGGCCGCTTGCAGCATCATATTTAGGTTTCGTCCAGTAAAAGCTGGAAGTATTATTTAAAGCTCCTTGATACCAATCCTGCGTTTTAGGATTAATCTTTTGCGTTAAACTGTTTAACGTATAAAGTTTGCCGCTTTGCGTAGCAAAATAAGCATTCGAGTAAATACTATTGCCTGAAAAAGCTGTCTTTAAAGTATCTTCGATGGTATCTTTATTGAAACTTCCTTGGGTAAAGCCCGTCAAACTCGTCCCGGCATTCAATTTGGCTTCAGCTTCCGACGAAATATCCGAAAGTGTCTTTTCCATAACTTCCGTTGCCGTCTCTTTAGAAAGTTCATTTCTTTCATTCAAGATGCTTTGTGTCAACCGATACGAGACCCAAAACATCGCCAAAATAGAAATGACTGCACTAGCGATTGTCAGCCAGCTGACAAACCGCCCTAGCGACTTATGTTTCGGCTTTTTCTCCTTTGCTTTTTTTAAATAAATCCTCATGTATATTCCTCCAATTACTCCATATTCTCATTTACGCATTAATCATATAATAATCTATTTCTCACTTTTATAATTGATTTTATTATGTATTTTACGTGAAAATATTTTTTCAAGTATGCTATAATTTATTCAATTTATCATAAATATGCATTATAATAGCAAATTCCACCACCACAAAGGACCTAATTTAACCATGAAAAATAAAGTTACCATTAAAGATGTTGCTCGTCATGCTGGAGTTTCAATGACAACTGTTTCTTTGATTTTAAATGGCAAGTCAAAACGTTTTACGGAAAGAACCCGCCAAAAAGTCTTCGAAGCCAGAGATAAGCTGAACTATGTTCCTGATTTTAATGCCCGCAACCTCATTACCAATGCCGTCAAGACAATTGGTGTCATTGTCCCTGATATCGGCAACCCCTTTTTTAGCACCTTTGTCAAAAGCATTGAGCACAGCGCCATGGAAGAAAATTATATTCCGTTGATTCTTAGTTCCAATGCCAATAAAGAATTGGAACTTAAGTATCTGGATCAGCTGGTACATCGTTCGGTCAATGGCTTAATTATCGCCAGCCCTTCCACAGGTCAAAAAGAAATTGACTCTTTGCTCAAAAAAAATCATATTCCTTACCTGCTTATTGATCAAAACTCGGCTGACGGCGACCGTGTAATGACCGATGATGCTCTCGGCGCCAAATTAGCTGTTGATCACCTAATTCAATTGGGCCACCGCAAAATCGCCATGATTATGGCTCAAAATCCCACTGATAACTTAAAGCGCCGCTTGCAAGGCTACAAAAATGCCTTAGCCAGCCATCACATCCCTTTTGATGAAAAGCTGGTTATCCCAACAGAAATGACAAAATTAGGCGGCGTTTTAGCCGCCAAAAAGCTTATTCAAACCGAAGCTTCGGCTGTTTTAACGGTTAATGACGAAGTGGCTTTAGGGCTTTACCGCGGGTTAAATATGGCCGGCAAAAAAATTCCTGCTGATTACTCCGTGGTAGGATATGATAACATCGACTTGGATGAATACTTAAATCCGCCTTTGACTTCCATTGCACAGCCAATTAACGACCTGGGCTTTTACGCCTTTAAATTACTCTGTCAACGCATTGATCAAAATGATGGTCCTGCGCAAGAAATCACCCTGCCCGTTAAATTGGTTGTCCGCGATAGCACAACTAAACGATAAAAAACTAGGCTTTTAGGCCTAGTTTTTTTACGCACTTTTTTGTTAGCTAAAGCATATATTATTAACATTATTACCAACAAACATCACAATGTACCGCGAAATATTTCGCTTTTTACCATTATTTGACAAAATTCTTACGAAACTCAAAAAATTTAAATTAATTTTAACTAATTGTTTTTTAAGCGTTCAACATTAGTAAATGGTTTTAAAACCGAATGACACACACGACATGTGCTTATTTTTTACAAATAGTTTTTGCAAAAACGATCACAACTAGTCTGAAACCGGTTTTTATTAATTTTTAATTATAGAAACATGTGATGTCACCTGTTTGCCTTACAAAAGAATGTCTAATATAATCGGTCTTGTTAAGAAAAACTTTATAAATTTAAGGAGCAATTATCGTGAAAGTCTTCAAAAAACTCATGGTTGTGTTTGCTTTAGTAGCTGGCTTCGGTGCAGGCGTTCTCGCCAATAACCGTACTGCTCAAGCTTCTTATGCACCTAAGAAATTAACCGTCCAATTTGTCCCATCCTCTAACGCTACTACAATTGAAGCTAAAGCTAAGCCTTTAGAAAAATTGTTGAAGAAGGAATTAGGTATTCCCGTTAAAGTTTCCGTTTCAACTGATTACAATACTATCGTTGAAGCTATGGGATCTAAAAAAGTTGATGTCGGCTTCTTGCCACCTGATGCTTATGTTTTAGCACATAAACAATACAACGCTAAAGTTATCTTGCAAGCTTTGCGTTATGGCTACAAGCCTAATTCAAATGATGTTTTAGACAAGACTAAGCTTGTTGATTACTACCGTTCCCAAATCGTTGTTCGTAAAGACAGCAAAATCAAATCCATCAAAGATTTGAAAGGCAAAAAAATCGCTGTTCAAGATACAACTTCAACAGCCGGTTGGATTTTCCCAGCTGTTTCTATGTACAAAAAAGGTGTTAACATCAACAAGTCAAACATTTCAACTGTTGTTGTTAAAGGTCACGATCAAGGCGTTTTATCTGTTTACAACAAAAACACCGATGCTGCCTTCATCTTCCAAGGTGCACGTGCTTTAGTTAAGAAAGATGCTTCTGGTGTGATGACAAAAGTTGTTCCAATCTACACTACAGCTAAGATTCCAAACGATACGATTTCCGTGCGTGGCGATATGAGTGCTAAGTGGCAAATGAAGATTCAAAAAGCCTTCAAAAAGATTGCTAAGACTAAAAAAGGTCACAAGATTGTTTCAAGTGTTTACTCACATGAAGGCTACACTAACTCCAAAGACAGCAACTTTGATATCATTCGTGAATACGACAAAATTGCTACTAAATTAGATAAATAACAAATAAAGCTGGGGAATCTTACCTTTCCCAGCTTTTTTATGAGAAAGAGGATAAATAATGGAAACAAAACCATTGATTCAATTTAAAAATGTACAAAAAATTTACCCTAACGGCACAGTTGGTTTAAAAGATATCAACCTTGATATTGAAGAAGGCCAATTTGTCGTAGTCGTTGGTTTATCCGGCGCCGGCAAATCAACTTTGCTCCGCACTATCAACCGTATGCATGATATTACTGATGGTGATATTTTGCTTGAAGGTAAATCGATTATCCACTATAAAGGCAAAGCTTTGCGCAACTTACGCCGCAGCGTAGGGATGATTTTCCAAGGCTTCAATTTGGTTAAACGTTCTTCTGTTGAACGCAACGTTTTATCCGGACGTGTGGGCTATTACCCTACTTGGAAGAGTGTTTTAGGCTTGTTTACTAAAGAAGATAAAGCTAAAGCTGTAGAAGCTTTACAGCGGGTTAACATGGCTTCCAAAATTTATTCACGTGCCGATGAACTTTCCGGCGGTCAGCAACAGCGGGTTGCGATTGCACGAACTTTCATGCAAAACCCTAAGATTATCTTAGCCGACGAACCTGTTGCTTCCCTTGATCCTTTGACTACTGAAGCCGTGATGGATGACTTAAAGCAGCTCAACCGTGATTTTGGTATGACTGTTTTAGTTAACCTCCACTCAGTGCCATTGGCTTTGAAATATGCCGACCGGATTATCGGTTTAAGAGCAGGTCAATTAGTTTACGATAAGATGATTGCCGACGTTAAAGAAACTGACTTTGACAGCATCTATGACGAAAATGGAAAGGTGAAATAGATGGAAAATCAAGTACCTCAAAAGACCTGGCTGCAAAAATACCATGTTAAAGGCATTTTTTGGACTGTCATTTTGCTTGTTTTGTTGGAATTATCCAGCATTTCGACGGGGGTCAAATGGTCTGACTTCTTCAAAAACTTTGATCAATTTCTCGAATTGTTCCATCGGATGGCCCATCCCGATTGTAGCTATACTTCAATTGTGATTCAACCTATCATTGAAACCATTCAAATGGCCTTGTTAGGGACAACCTTAGGAACGATTTTTGCCGTACCTTTTGCCGTTTTAGCAGCGCGCAACATCGTCAAAAACGCCTTTTTAAGAGGGGTTATCCGCTTTATCTTAAATTTGGTCAGAACTTTGCCTGACTTGCTTTTAGCAGCTTTAGCGGTGGCCATTGTAGGAATTGGGGCTACCGCTGGTGTTTGGACCTTGGCTATTTTCTCCTTTGGGATGATTTCCAAGCTTTTTTACGAAACCATCGAAACCATCGAAAGCGGCCCGCTAGAAGCTTTAAGAGCTGCCGGCGCTAATAACATCCAAGTAATTGTCTTTGCCGTTATTCCACAAGTGTTAAATGGTTTTATCTCATATTTCCTTTATACTTTTGAAATTAATGTGCGTGCTTCCACTGTTTTAGGTTACTTAGGTGCCGGCGGGATTGGTGTCTTCTTGCAGCGGTCACTTTCGTCCTTCAGATATGACCAAACAGCAGTCATTATTTTGGCTATTTTAGTAGTTGTGGTTGTTATCGATGCAGTATCAAATACCTTACGGGAGAAATTACAATAAGATGGAAAATAAAAATCTTGAAATCAAAAAAACACCTTGGCAGCGTTATGGCTGGCTGGCCATTGTTGTTTTAGTTATTTGCTTTTACGTATGGGCTATTACTGGCTTAACTTTTTCGGGTATCCAAGATTCAGCTGGTGAAGTTTCTAAATCAATCATTCATGGCCTCTTTCATCCAGACTGGTCTTATGTTTATGATGGTTCCGGTGAAGATTTAGTTTCGCTCATTATTCAAACGTTAGCCATTGCCTTTTTGGGTACCATCGTTTCGGCTATCTTGTCAATTCCCTTTGCTTTTTGGGCTGCCCGCAGTCCTAAAGAAAGAGGCCAAAAGATTCACCCTAAATCAACCAGTGGTAAATTTATCCTGGTTTTAATCAGAACCTTTCCTGAATTGGTGTTGGCTATTATGTTCATCAAAGCTGTTGGACCAGGTTCTTTTGCCGGGGTCTTAGCGGTGTCAATCCACTCCATCGGGATGCTTGGCAAATTGTTTTCTGAAGCAATCGAAAATATGGATCGCAGTGCCGATGAAGCCATTATCGCTGCCGGCGGATCCAGTGCTGATGTTTTTACCTTAGCTACTATTCCGACAATTATCCCTGAATTTTTGTCATTTACCTTATACCGGTTTGAAATTGCCGTCCGTTCCGCTTCCATTTTAGGAATGGTTGGCGCCGGCGGGATTGGTACGCCGTTATTATTTGCCATTCAAACCAGAACCTGGCCTCGTGTCGGCATTATTTTGTTAGGGATTATCATCATGGTTACCGCCATTGACTGGTTGTCTGGTACCTTAAGAAAGAAGCTGGTCTAAATGAAAGTTCGCATTTTATCTACCAGTGATGTGCATGGAAACTTTTTTCCAACCAACTATGCCAGTCAAACCGACTATCATCCTTTCGGCTACCTCAAAGCTGCCAGCGTAATTGACCAAATTCGCCAGCAAAACCCAGATGACATCATCTTATATATTGAAAACGGCGACTTTTTAGAAGGCTCGCCGCTGACCGATTATGCCTATCAAACAAAAGACGCAGCTTGCGGCCATTATCATCAAAATTTTGCTAAAATTTTAAACATGATGGCTCCGGATGCTGTTATCTTAGGCAACCATGAATTCAACTACAGTCCTGAATATTTGGAAAGCTGCTACCAAGGACTTAAAGCTCCTATCTTAGCAGCCAATATTAAAGAAGGACCCAATAGTCATATTATTACTGCTCCTTACCGCATTGTGGAACAAAAAGGCGTAAAGATTGCCATTATTGGCTTAACAACCCAATATATTCCCCACTGGGAAAAGCCTGAGCACATTTCAGGCTGGCATTTTGAAGCTGCAGCCTCTGCTGCTAAACGCACTATCGCCCAATTTAAAAATCAGGTTGATTTGATAGTCGTTGCTTACCATGGCGGTTTTGAAAAAGATTTAACTTCAGGCCAACCTACCGAAAAATTAACCGGTGAAAATGAGGGCTATGAGCTTTTAACCAATGTTCCAGGAATTGATGCTTTAGTCACCGGCCACCAGCACCGCAAAATTGCCACAGTAAAAAAGCAGATTCCCACTACGCAGCCGGGTTTTCGCGGGGAAACTGTCGGCATGCTGACCTTAGATTTGGATTCAAATAAGCATGTTGCAGCTGCTTCTTCCGAACTGCTCGATGTTAAAGATGCTCCTTTAAAAGCTGACATGATGCCCTTGGTCAATGATTTGCAATCCAAGGTGCAAACGTGGCTAGACCAGCCTTTAGCTCAAATCGACGGTGGCATGAATATTACTGACCACATGCAAGCCCGGATGTTTGGCCATCCTTACTTAGCCTTGGTCAACCAGGTACAAATGGACGCTTTAGGCGTTGATATTTCAGGAACATCGTTATTTAACGATGAAGTAAGGGGCTTAGATGAAGTCGTTACCATGCGAAATGTCATGAATTCTTACGTTTATCCTAACACCTTGGCTGTCGAAGAAATTAGCGGTCAAGATTTATACGACGCTTTGGAGCGCAGCGCCAGTTTCTTTGAGTTAAACGCTGATGGAACCGTCGGCATCTCAGCGGAATTTTCCACTCCTAAAGTTGAATTGTATAACTATGACTATTATTCTGGAATTGACTATACTATTGATATCACCAAACCTAAAGGCCAACGAATTACGGCTTTAACTTACCATAACCATCCTGTTGCTAAGGACCAAAAGCTTAAAGTCGTTATTAACCAATACCGTGGCGTCGGTGGTGGCAACTATCCGATGTTTTCGGCTGATAAGATGGTCAAAGTCGATGAAAACCCTGTGGCTGGTTTAATTGTAGCTTACCTCAAAAAGCATGACCATTTAACCGCCAAACAACCGACTAATTTAACTTTTATCAAATAAAAAGATGCCCCGAAGAAATCGGGGCATCTTTTTATTTGCGCATTTTCCGGGCTAAATCAACTGTTCTTTGAGCTAAAACAATTTGACTGTCAACCACAGGCAGGTTTGTTACCGGTTCTCTTTCTTGAGCCACCGACAATTCGGTACAACCCAAAATAATAGCATCACAGTTGAGTTCTTCAACCATTTTTTTAACTAAAGTATGATACAAAGTCCGATCAACGTAATTTTGCTTTTTAACGCCAGTATAAATCAAATCCATGGTCAATTGCATAATTTCGGCAGTCGGATTGACCAGTTCATAGCCAGCATTCAAAATTTCCTGGTCGTAAATGCCATATTTAATGGTTCCTTCCGTTGCCAAAACACCGATTCTTTTGGCTTGCGGATATTTCATTCTAATTTCTTTAACCGTTTCTTGCGGCATGTTCAGCAAAGGTGCCTGACATGCCTTGCTTAATTCGTCATAAAAATAATGAGCGGTGTTGCAAGGCAGCGTATAAAAAGCGGGCTTTAATTGATTAAAATTTTTAATATCATCTAACAAAGGCATTAACGGGCTGGGTTTAGTATGATCTAAAATATAAGCTGTGCGATCAGGAATCGTCGCATGATTTACTAAAATATAATCCAAAAAATCCTGATCATTTTTACCCTTGGTTAATTCATTAACAGCATGGATATAGCTCTCAGTAGCCATCGTTCCCATACCGCCTAATACGACAAAAAAGTTTTTCATTGCAAATCATCCTTTATTTTCTTTAAAGTAGCGGTCAAAGTTTTTAGCATAGTTATGTTCAAGCCACTTGATTAAAAGCCAGCGTTTAAAGTTCATATCTTTAGCATACTCATATGTTTTACCATACCGTTTTTGCTTAATCAAAGCCAGCGCTAATTTTTTATCATCATTTTGCCGAGCATACTTGGCAAAAACAGTTGGTGGTACGCCTAGCCACAAAGCGTCCTTAGTTTTATCCTGTTTGGCTAACACGATAGGGGCGTCCTTTAAGTTTTTGACCACATAATCGCGCACCACCCATTGCGCCAAATTATAGCCGAATAAGGTCACAAAAAAGCTGCTGCGTCCCTGTCTTAAGTTCATTTCAAATAACTTATAGCTGTGGTCGCGCTCATCATACTTCATATCGAAATTAGCATAGCCAGTAAATGAAATTGCTTCTAAAAAGGATTTAATTTTATCACAAATCTCTTGGTTAAAATCAGGCAAAATCGCCACATAATTGCCAATAGCGTCAGGTTCAGGGTCTTCCAAAAGCGGATGTCCCATGCACATCATCTTGACGTGGCTATTTTGGTCAACATATGCATTTAAAACGCGCATCTTACTATCATCGCCGGGGATAAAATCTTGCAAAATAAAATCTGACTGATAGCCGTTATGGTAGGCTTGTTCTAACACATAGCTTAATTCCTGATCATTTTGAATTCGAAAAGCCTTCTTGCGCCCTTCAAAATCCACTTCCAGCCATTCAATACTATTGGCGGCCTTCAAAGCTACCGGGTAGGCAAACGGCTGCTTAACGGCATTTTCTTCAAACATTTTTTTAGTAATAATCTGTGTTTTAGGGTAAGGCAGACCATATTTTTCACACATTTGGTAGAAGTTTTCTTTATTATTGAGCTTAATAATCAAATCATAATCGACATAAGGGCAAATAAAGACATCATCTAATTCATGCTTATGTTTGGCAATTAATTCCGCATACCCATCGCCACAGCCGATTAAAAGCACCGGTTCTGTATGCGTCCGGTACTCTTCTTTTAATTTCAGCATGGTATTAATCCAAGTTGGATCCTCTGAAAATCCTGGAATAATGGTCCGATCAACAATTTTAGTGTAGCGGGTGGGCGCCCAATCAGCTTGAGCATAGGCCTTAACCGGTTTTTGCGTTAATTCATAAAAGGAGCGGGCCATCCCGTAAACGTTAAAGTCACTGCCTAATAAAATAGGCGTAAATTCAGGTAAATTACTCATTAATCAAATTCCTCAATAACTTTCTTAGCAATCACCCCATCGGTTGGATAAGGGTAATCTTTTCCTTTAATCTTTTGATAAGGATCTTCACCCTTACCAGCCAAAACAACAATATCATGCTGACAGCTAGCTAAAATAGCTTTTTTGATGGCTTGAGCACGGTCCATCTCAAAATGCACCTTAACTAAATCATGATCAATAAAACGGTCAATTTCCTGGGCAATTTCCAAAGGATCTTCAAAACCTGGATCATCAGCCGTCAGATAGACTTCATCAGCTTCTTCATTTAAAGCTTCTGAAAAACCAGGCCGCCTCGAAATCCCCTTATCCCCGGGTGAACCTAAAACGGCAATCACGCGTCCGGCATGGGTTTGTTTTTTCAAAAAAGCCAGCAGAGCTTTTAAGCTCAAATAATTATGCGCATAATCAATATAAACCATTCCATGATTTTTGGCATCCAACGATTCCATGCGCCCTTTAACCTTAGTTACTAAAAGCCCCTGCCTAATATCTTTTGGCTCAGCTCCCAAAAGACTGGCTACCAAAGCTGCACTGGTGGCATTTTCCACGTTATAGCTGCCCGCAATTTTGATTTGATAAGGCCCGTCTAAAGCCAGCTTTTGCGCCTGATTTCGCGTTTCAAGCCTAAAGGTACTGCCTTGCAGTGTCGTCTTAACCTGGGTAAAACAAACGTCGCCCACCCCATCCAGACTGGAATAAGTATAAATATGCTGACAATATTTTTCAGCTGTCGCCCGTAAAGTATCATATACTTGACTAGAGCCATTTAAAATAACCGTTCGAGAATTTTTGACTAATTCCAGCTTGCATTGCAGGTAATCTTGAAAATCACGATGCTCATTTCGACCGATATGGTCAGGCGAAATATTTAAGAAGACCCCAACATCATAATGCAGGTTATACACCCGATTCATCTTATACGCCTGTGACGATACTTCCATCACCAAATGAGTCATCCCATTGTCAACTGCTTTGCGCATATCGTGAAATAAATCAAGCGATTCGGGCGTCGTCAATTCTGACTTAAATTGATCATGCAAGCCTAAAATCCGGTCCACCGTAGAAAAAAGCGCCGTATGCTGCTTAGTATACTGCTGCAAAATATTATAAGTAAAATAAGCCGAGGTCGTCTTGCCTTTGGTTCCCGTATAAGCTGCAATATGCAATTTTTTCTCAGGGTTGCCGTAAAAGGCAGCCCCCAAAAGCGCCATCGCTTTTTGAATATCAGTCACAATTAGGCCGCAAATCTCAACATCATATTCATGTTCGGCTACATAAACCATAACCCCTTGAGGTATAGCTGTTAAAAGGTACTCGTATTTAAAATTTCCCTTACAAAATAGCATCGTTTGCTTTTTGATATTGCGCGAATCATAGCTCACATAAGTAATCTCAATCCCCTTGGCCGGCTTAACCACTCGTTTAAGCAACTGATGCTGCTTTAGCAATTCAACCGCAACCGTTAAAGTTAATTGTGCCAAATCTCTTCACCTAAATTCTCTTTTATATAAGCATTTTAATCTTAACATTTATCAAATTTGGTGTAAATAAAGCATAATAAAAAGCACGGCCTAGCCGTACTTTTACTGTGCTACATAAATAGCCTGCTTTCCCATCTGATTGTAGGTTTTAACAAAAATTTGCCAAGAAACAGCGCGGTTCTTATACCCCATGGGATCGTTGACATAAATTAATTTTTGCTGACGGTCAAAACCTGTAATCACTACACTGTGATCCTTATAAGTAATATTTACTTTGCCTTGCGGTGTATCCCACACCCGCATATCATCAGCCGGCGTAAAGGTTAAGGTCGTCACCGTCCAAACCGGGTTGCCTTCTTCCAACGTTTCAATAATCGTCGAAAAATTCGAGCCGGTTAAATCATAAACGTGCTTAGTATATTGCTTAGCCAACTGGTAAATGGGATCATGATAGACACAAAACCCGGGCTCATCTGTTCCAGCAATCGAACCGACAAAACCGACATTAGGGTTGCCATATTGGCCATTAGCATATTGATAAGGCACTTTAGCAATTTTAGCAGCTAATTCAGACTTGGTCACATTAATCCCGCGGTAATTTAAAAGCATCGCTAAGGAAGTAACCTCACAACCATTTTCATAGCGGGGAAAATCCAGCTGATTAATTTGCGGCACATCAAATTCAACATGCTTTTTGTGCACCAAACCGGTCTCCGTCGGCTTAACTGGTAAAAATTTGCTTAGATTTTCTTTTAAATCCTTATACTTACCAACAACCGTCAATTCTATTTTTTTGGCTTGGCTAGGATAAAACTGCGCTGCCACATAGCCACCGACACCTAATATCAGTCCCAGTAAAACGCCCCAAACCATCTTGCCTAAAAAACTTTTTTTAGCTTTCGGCTTTTTGAAGTTGCGGGTCTTAACAGGCCTTTTGCTTTTTTTAACCGGTGCTTTTTTCCTGGTCTTCCGCTTAGTTCTTTTAGAAGGCACAGTCATCAGCAACCACCTTTTCTAATCCTTATTTTTGATCATCATGCTTCAAAAGCTGCATGTTTTGTGAAGTTTCATCCTGGTCTTCATCAGCTTCTTCTTCAACGCCTAAAGCTTGCGAGAAGGTGCCATCAACAATGGCCATCACTTTTTGAGCAAAATCTTCATCATCTTCAGCAACAATATCAATTGCTTGCGGGTCAAATTTAGGCCCTAAAGTATCGGAAATAAAATCAACCAATTTGTTGTGAATAGTAACCACTAATTCCCAATCATCGTCGTCCATGGCAACATTTTGTTGACCGGCATCCAAAGCTGTTTTGGTAATCCTCATGCTAGTATATAAGCCGGCATGTTTAGCCATGGTAAATAAGGCATCTGTTAATAAAAGCGGCAATTTTAAATAATCTTGATAAATATTATTTACTTCCTTGTAGATGTTGTATTGATCCATCATAAAGTTAGTAAATTGTTCTTTTTCTTGGGCTAAATCATATTTCATCGTTTTTCATCCTTCGTATGTTTTTCTTCCATTATACCGTATTTCTAAAAAAAAGCATGAAAAAAGAGCTTACCTTATAAATAAGCTCTTTTATTTCATATTTAACTTGCTAAAACGTAAATATAAAACAGATATCCACCCAATATGAGACAGCCGACCCCGACAATAAATAAAATAATTCGTGTCACCCATGAATCACGTTCATGCATACCCACTGCACTGACAATCATTAATAAACCGAAGAAGGCAAATAACAGAATAATCAAAACGATTGATAACCGCAACTTCTCCACCTCAGTCTCATTATATTTCAATTAATTATAGCATAAATTACTTTACTGATAAAACTGCAAAAAAAAAGAGGCCTAAGCCTCTCTTAAAAATTTTAATACCAGCCGGTTGAAAGCCAGTGTGCCTTGGCGTTTGCCCAAGAACCATAACGTGATAAAACATAGTTGTTGGCAACTTTTTCTTGGTTAGCAGCTGAATAATCACCATTGAGGTAAGAGCCGGCTAATTGGTACTTGCCCACATAAGTCCCGTTAGTAATAGTGTAGCTGCCGCCTGATTCACGGGCTGCAATCCATTCACGAGCTGCAGCTTCTGTTGTTGAAGCTGTCGTCGTTACAGTTGAAGCAGCAGTTGTATTGGTATTGGTGCTAGTATTAGCACTAGCTACTGTGGTAGTGTTGGCTGTTTGCACTGTTGCTTGGCTTGTATTAGCTGTTGCTTGCGTTGCAACAGTTGTTGTTTGAGTATTGTTAGTATTAACTTGTAATTTTTGGCCAACATAAATTAAGTTGATGTTAGTTAAGTTATTGAGTTTTTGAATAGAATCAACAGTGGTGTTATAGTTTTGTGCGATTTGTGATAATGTATCGCCTGATTTAACAGTTACTGTATCGGCGCTAGCAACAGCAGCAGTTGCAACGGTAAAACCAGCTGCCACAGCAAAAGATAAAGCAAATTTATTAATTTTTTTCATATGTAAAACCTCTCCTTGTAAATGCGATTCGAGTTTCTTTTCAGCTTCTAGCTGTACGATATTCGCTTCCTTGCGAATCAACACTAGTTATTATAGGGGGCAAATATAACAGGCAAATGCCAACTGTATTACGAAAAAGGTGCTTTTTGCAATTTTTGTTACATAGAGTAATATTTTGCCGGTAAATTTTGCCTTATTTTTTAAATCTAAGCCGGTTTAAAGCCTTATTTTTAGCGGTTTAAGCTTTTATTTACAAAATTCAATATAGTTCAGCCCTTTTCTTAGTAAATATCTGTTAAAAAAAGCTCATTTGCTAAATTTTAATTGTAAAAAAAAGAATTTTAGCTTTCTTTACGGCTAAAAAGCCTTAAAAAGCTAAAATTCGTAACATTACTGTAAACTTGTAAAAAACATCCGAACCTTTGTTCGCTTTCAATCCTTTTGTGCCAGCTTTTGATGCCGCTTTTTAATAAACCACACAGCCAAAAATAAGGCAGCTAAGGCTAAAAGAGCGCCTAAAGCCCGCCAGATTTTCCCTTCAAAGACGGCATTTCCCCCAAAAGAATACAAAAAAGAAGTCGGCACCATACCTAAAATAACCATCCCTAAAGCATTTACCAAAGGAATCTTTAATTGCACCACAACATAATTAACTACAAACGAAGGAAACATCGGCATCATATAACCGATTAACAACCCCAGCGTTTTTACTTTATATTGCTTAATTTCAGCTAAAAAAGTCAGCAATTTTTCTGGACGCTTAGGCAAATCATACTTGCTAAAAAAGAGCAGCATACATAAATTGCCTAAAGATGTGCCGGCAAGGCTCAAGCAAAAGCCCAGCCAAGGACCAAATAAAGCGCCATTTGCGATACAAAATACCGAACTAGATAGCATCGGCACGGCTGAGGTTGTTGTTGTAATTAATAGAAGAAAAAAAGCATCTTTTAGCCCATGCTCACGAAAAATTTGTTTTAAAAGCTGCCGATCGACATCTGGATCAAGCAAGGCTAAAATTTGCTTAAAATAATCCTGTCCTGCTAACCAAAGCGCACCGATGAGCAAAATAACATCCAAGGCACACAGCAGATAAATTATTTTTTTATGTTGCAATTTTTGGCGTTTAAACATAACCACCACTCCAATTATTTATGCTTAGCAAAAATCACCATCAAAATGGTTCCGCTAATTGAAATAATAACTCCTATTAATAGCATCATCTTGACACTTGCCACTTGCAATAAAAAGCCGCCTAAAAGACTGGCAATAACCCCGCTGACTGTAGTGGTCCCAACCATTAAAGCTTGACTCATGTACTGGTAGCGCTTGGGGATAACCTCATTGACATAATACACCGAAGCTGGTGTAAAGACAGCAAAGGCAAACATCTGTAAAACCATCGCAATGTACAACATTCCCATATTAGGCGCTAAATAAGTGACCACAGCTTTAACGGAAAAAGCCAGCGACGCAAAGATCATTAATTTAGAACTGCTGATTTTGGTTGCCAAAAAAGAAAAGCCAAACATTGCCGGCAATTCGCAAATTGCAGCCACAGTTAAGGCTGTCCCCATTTGCGTTGTATTCCCGCCTACATTATTAACAACCTGAATCAAATAGCTATTGAGCATATTATGGAAAGTAAAAAGCAGCGTTGAAGCCAGCAAAACCATGGTAAAAGCCCTATATTGCTTAATAAAGTGGCCTAAACCTTCATTTGTTTTAACTTCAGCCTTTGTATCGACATCTACTTTGACTTTTTTTAGCAACGGCAAAGACCAGACCAGTAAAAATAAGGCCGCAATTAAAATAATCGTTGAAATCATTGCCATGTCAGCCCCATATTTATCGCATAAAACACCTAAAAAAGAGGACATCCCAGCAAAAAACAAGGAACCAAAGCCGCGAGCAATCCCAAAATCAACGGCAATTCCAGCTTCTTGATAATAAATGCTCAATGAGTTTAATAAAGGCTGCAGCGTCTGCAAAATAGCGTCAGCGACAACATAAAGCAGCAAAATCGCTAAGAAGTATTTAGGTGCCACTAATAATAAAACAATTCCCAACACCATTACTGCCAATAAAACCTCAATCAACCGATGTAAGGTAATATTTTGATATTTATCAGCCAAACTGCTGATATAGGGCTGTAAAATAAAGCCCACCACATTACCTAAGGCAACCACAATCCCTATCTGCGAGCTTTCCAGCCCCTTGCTGAGCAGGTAAACCGTCGCAAAAGAATAAAGGCCACAGTAAATCATCCAATATACCCCTTGGATAAAGGCGTACTGCAGGGTTAACCTTTTTGCACTAATATTCATAATCCACATCCTTCTTTAAATATATCTCTATTTTAGTTGAAGCATAAAAAAAAAGATAGCTACTTATGCAACTATCTTTTTCAGTCATTTAACTTTAATTTTTGGAATAGTTTGGTGCTTCTTTAGTAATTTGCACATCATGTGGATGAGATTCACGCAAACCAGCTCCGGTAATTTGAACAAATTGAGCATTTTCACGCAAGCTAGCCAAATCACCAGCACCGACATATCCCATCCCTGAACGCAAGCCGCCGGTCATTTGGTAAACGACATCGCCAACCTTGCCTTTGTAAGCAACTTGACCTTCAATCCCTTCAGGAACGAGCTTATTAGCTTCATTAATACCGCTTTGGAAATAACGGTCAGCTGAACCATGGGTTGAATCCATCGCAGCCAAACTGCCCATCCCACGGTAAGTTTTAAAACGACGTCCCTGATAGATAATTGTTTCGCCTGGTGCTTCATCGGTTCCGGCTAACATGGAACCCAGCATTACGGCATTGCCCCCAGCAGCTAAAGCTTTCACGATATCCCCCGAGTATTTAATCCCGCCATCAGCAATAATGGTCTTACCATATTCACGGGCTACACCAGCAGCATCATATACAGCTGTTAATTGTGGAACACCAACCCCAGCAATAATCCGCGTTGTACAGATAGAACCAGGTCCAATCCCGACTTTGACAACATCAACTCCGGCATCGTACAAAGCCTTAGTTGCTTGAGCTGTTGCTACATTGCCAGCAATCAGTGTTGCTTCAGGGAAATGTTCTCTAATTTCTTTGATTTTACGTAAAACACCAGCTGAGTGGCCATGAGCAGTATCAATAACCAAGGCATCAGCTCCTGCATTCAGCAAAGCAGCGGCTCTTTCAAAGGTGTCGCTGGTAACCCCAACAGCTGCAGCGGCTAATAAGCGTCCATGTTCATCTTTAGCCGCATTAGGGAATTCAACGACTTTTTCAATGTCTTTAATAGTGATCAAGCCCACTAATTGACCCTTTGGGTTCACCAAAGGCAGCTTTTCAATCTTGTGTTCTTGCAAAATTTGTTCAGCCTTGTCCAAAGAAGTGCCTTCAGGTGCTGTAATCAAACCTTCTTTAGTCATAACCTTGCCGATTTCAATGTCATGATTTTCAACAAAGCGGATATCACGGTTGGTAATAATCCCACAGAACTTACGATTATCGAACGTTTCAACCACTGGAACACCACTGATACGGTACTTTTTCATCAAACCTTCAGCTTCGCTAACCGTGTTGGCTGGAGTCAGATAGAAAGGATCGATGATAACGCCGCTTTCAGAGCGCTTAACTTTGCGAACTTCGTCTGCTTGCTGTTCAATCGTCATATTCTTATGAATGACACCAAGACCGCCTTGACGTGCCATTGCAATTGCCATCGCTGATTCAGTCACTGTGTCCATACCAGCACTGATGATTGGAATATTGAGCTTGATATTTTTAGCAAGCTGAACACTCAAATCAACATCATTTGGTAAAACATGGCTTTCAGCAGGAATTAATAGGACATCATCAAAAGTTAAGCCTTTTTTGACAAATTTAGTATCCCAATTGGACATTTTTAGTACGCTCCTTTAAGAATTTGATTTTTTATTTGTTTGCTAGTGTACAAAAAAAACGGTTGAATTGCAAGCCTTCTTAGCAAATTCTTAGTATTATTAGCAAAATGACATTAAAATTACTAAAAAAAGTTCGCTTTTTAGTCCAAATATTCCCTGATATTTCGCCTAAAACCCTCTTATTATTCGGCATCAGCTATCGCGACATCTTCTAAATAAAGCTCTTTTAACTTTTGGATCTGGTCTGGCGTTAATTGCAAATATTTGGCAGCATAAGCATCGATTCCGCCTAAAAGATCCAAAACCTGCATGATAAAAGCAAAATGTTCTTTTCTAACTCCTAGATAAGCATTGAGCTTTTGCGCCAAAGCGTCGCCATTAGACGCTTCAATTAATTTATTTTGTTCCTCAACAGATGTATTATCTGCAAAAAATAAATTTGTCAGCATAAAGTCTTGCAAAATATCCTGATCTCTAACGCCTAACAGTTTCAGCAGCAAAATAGCGCCTATTCCGGTCCGATCTTTACCGGCAACACAATGAAAAACCACACTTTGCTTATCATGATCATTTTCCAGCAAAGTCCAAAAAAGCTTTCGATAAGCTCGGTTGGCATGCGGATCAACCAACATTTTTAAATAAGATTCACACGCAAAATCCAAGCCGTCTTTGACAATTTTAAGGTAATTGACAACCCCTAAAGCTTTAATAAGTGGACATTCCATCGGATAGACTGAATCAGATAGATACTGCGCTTGTTTAGGTACCCGGTCTTTGGCATATTCCTGTTCGCTGTCTGACCGCAAATCAACTACATACCTGACTCCATAATCCTCTAAAAAAACAAGGTCTGATTCAGTCAAATAAGCCATACTACCGCAGCGCAATATTTTTTTGGCCTTAGTTCTTTGATGCTTAGCAGTCTCATAACCGCCTAATTCTCGAAAATTGACCCCTTTTTCCAACTCTAAAAAGCGTTTCATCAAATCATCCTTTCAAAAAAAGCAAGGCTTGCCTGCCTTGCTTTGGTTTAGTCTTCACTTGTTTTGGCTACTTCAACGATTTTATGGCGGGAGACTTCCAGCCACTCGATGTAGTTGCGGTTAAATTCGGTAATCTTGATATCAAAATCACCAATAGTGATGATTGTCCCTAATTTAACCTTATAATTTTCCAGCAAATAACCGGCAATTGTAACACTTTCGGATTCTTGGAAATCTTTGTCTCTAAACTTGAAATAGCGTTCAAAGTCATATAAGGTCGTCTTGCCGGAAACACGGTAAGTTCCATCATGATTATCAATAATATCTTCTAAAGAAACATCATCAGCTTCATCTTTAACGGTACCAAATAATTCTTCATAAATATCACGGTCGGTGACAATCCCACTGGTACCACCATATTCATCTAAAACTACCACAATTGGTGTTTGCTTTTGCACCATATTTTGCAAAAGATTTTGAATTGGCGTTACTTCAGGGACGGTAATAATCGTCCGCATTACTTTGCTTACCCGAACACTATCATCAACTTGTGCTTGGCGAATCATATCATAGATGTAGACGTAACCCAAGATTTTATCCTTATCATTATTAGCAACCACCGGAAAGCGGGTGAATTTCTTTTGCAAGTATTTATTGATGACACCCCGAACCGTATCAGTGACATCAACAACTTCCAGACTAGTCCGGTCAATCATAATATCTTTGGCAACCTTATCATTGAAGTCAAAGGCTCTTTGCATGTATAAAAAGTCGTCTTTATCAATGGCTCCGCCGTGCACCGCATTTTTAGAAATATTCAAAATTTCATTTTGCGACATCACGTCTTCTTCTTCGCCCGCCGGCTTTAAGCCAATTAAACGGACAATACCTGAAGCTGACACATTTAACAGCCAGACAAAAGGATAAAAGGCCACGTGGAAATAATGCAACGGTGTAACGATAAACATCATGACCTTCATAGGCATATCAATACTGATATTTTTAGGGACAATTTCGGTAATCACGACCTCTAAGTAAGTCAAAATAGTAACCCCTAAAACCGCTGAAATAGCGACTACCGTGGCATGATTAATCGGCATAAAACCTAATAAATCACGTAAAATTTTCGACAGAGTATCGGCCCCAATCCAGCCTAAAATAATCCCCGTCGTTGAAACCCCTACCTGCGTAGTCGACAAATATTCATTGATATTTGTCACCATTTGCAAAGCCAGCTGCAATTTGCGCTTATTGCCCGTACCAGCTTCTAAAGCACTTTCAATGGCACTCTTTCTGATAGTGACAATCGCAAATTCAGAAGCCACGAAAAAGGCTGCAAAATAAAAAACAACGATGATGATGATCAGATTAGTTAACGCCTGACCACTGGACATACATACATTCCCCATTTCTAAAAGTTATTACACCCGTATTTTACCATAATTATGGCAAAAATTAACCTAAAAAGAGTTCTGCATAAAGCGGCAGGATGCATTTTTTTGAGAAGTTACCTGTAAAACGGCCTGTCTTATGTTGCATGTACATCTTTCTGTCTTGGAATACGTTTGTAAGGATGTAAACTATAAGGTCGGAAGGCGGAGTTTTCTTTTCTTAACGGAATCCACATTTTTCCATCAACTCAACAATCGTCAACCACCCTAGGATAAAATCTAGAACTTGAGAAGGCAAATCTCACAACTTTTCAGGAAGCACACGATACCGTTGAAGTGGCCGGAGTATCCCCGCAGATGCTGGCTGCCAAGATTTCTACCGACGACCCCAGCGTCTTAAACATCGGTGTGGCTTACAGACTGTATCCGGAATACTACATGTTTGTCCTTAATGGAAATATACAGACGATTACGGAAACTATCGGCGCTTACAAAGACTTGAACTTATTTACCCTGCAAATGTCCGCACCAGATGATGGTCCTAAAAAATCTCCTTTAACAGCTCAAGGTACAATTCATCTTTGATGACGGTTTCAGACTGCCAATGTATGCCATGCACCAACTCTACAAGACGGAAACCGGTGGAAAATAGCATTGATCCTTTACTTCCCATCCGCTACACCTGACAAAGCAGTCATCGGACATAAGGAACACTTCGCCATCGAATTTGGCAACAACATTAATGCAGCCTTTTCTAAATTGAACTAAACGCAAAAAAGATGTACAATCGGCTAGAAAACAGCCCTTGTACATCTTTTTTTCAGGAGGAAATTATGACTGACCTCTGCAAAAGTAAAACCGCAATTAAAAATGCCTCGGAAGACTTGCTTAATTAAAAGACTACCTTAATAGTAACGTCTTCTTCAATTTCATAAAACGACTTATTTCCAAAGCATTTTATCTTAAAAACCTTATCCAATTCAGTATTATTCCTTACATTCACCTTAGCTAAGAGGAACGGTTTTTCTGAACATATCCATATTTCAATTAAACTTCCCTTGTCTGAAAATTCCAATTATATCGAATACGTCTCATCATTATAAAAAAACTCTACCTCATGTCCTTGTAATAAAGCTTTTTTTCAGTTCTTCAATACTCTCTATCATCATTTGTCAAATCGTCAACTGTGACTCTAAGCGCATTAGCTATCCTCACTAAATTACTACCTCTAGAAATTCTATTACCATTAACATAATGCAAAATAGCTGATTTGCAGCTGATTTTGTAGTCAATTGATAATAAGAAGACTGGGACAAAATAGCCTCTATGACAAAAAAACTATCAAACTTTTCATTCTTAATGATCAGTTTGATAGTTTTTATTTTTGTTGAATTTAAAGCCCCACACAAAGGCTTTCTAAAGTTGGGATGCTGAAACCAAAATGAGTTTCAAATCATAAAATTTTACATTATGTCATGTCCTAGCCTTTTAATTAATTACTTGCTAACTGGCAAAACAGCGCCTCTGTACTTCTTGGTAATCCATTTTTGTGTAGACTTAGACTTCAAAGCTTTAACCAATTTCTTGATGGCCTTGTTCTTCTTGTCTTTCTTTTGAACGGCAATTACGTTAGCATATGGTGAAGATTGCTTTTCCAAGGCAATCGCATCTTTTTTAGGATTGAGCTTAGCTTGAACAGCATAGTTAGCATTGATAACAGTAGCATCAGCTTCATTTGCTTCATAAAGTTTTGGCATCAATTTTGCTTCAAAAGTATGCTTGAATTTGATATTTTTCTTGTTGGTCTTGATATCATCAAAAGTAGCTGTTTCAATTTTGGTGCCTTTTTTCAAAGTAATCAAGCCGGCATCTTTAAAAATTTTAAGTACCCGGCCATAATCAGAAACATTGCTAGAAACATAAACCGTTGCATTCTTTGGCAATTTCTTTAAGCTCTTATATTTCTTAGAGTAAACCCCGATTGGTTCAAGGTGAATTGAGCCAGCGGAAACCAAAGTCCCATGATTTTTCTTATTCCAGTTCTTTAAAAAAGGGGTGTGTTGGAAATAATTAGCATCAAGTTCTCCGTTAGCCAAGGCCTTGTTGGGCATTACATAATCGTTGAAAACTTTAACTTTTAACGTAATCCCCTGCTTCTTGAGCTTAGGTACCACGTGCCGCAAAATTTCAGCGTGCGGTGTAGCAGAAGCCCCCACCGTCAACGTTGTATCAGCTTGAACCTTTGTATTAACGCCGGCAAATAATGCTAAAGCTGCTACTGCAGCAGTTAAAATACCTGTAATTTTTTTCATGTAAATCACCTCAATAAATTTGTCCTTTTTTAACGTTTATCAATTTTTTTAACGGCAAAATCGCCTAAAGCTTGGAAAGCAAATACAATAATTACAATAACAACGGTAGCGGCTAAGGTAATGGTATTATTATACGATTGGAATCCATCCGTATAAGCCAATTGACCTAAGCCACCAGCACCAATGGCCCCTGCCATGGCGGTATAGCCAATCAAAGAAATCGCGGTCACCGTCAATCCTGACACCAAAGCGGGCATGCTTTCCGGCAGGAGAACTTTAAAGATTACCTGCCATTTGGTTGCCCCCATCGCTTCAGCGGCTTCCAAGACCCCGCTATCAACTTCATGAAAAGCTAACTCAACCAGTCTGGCATAAAAGGGAGCGGCGGAAAAGACCAAAGACGGAATGGCTGCCTTAGCACCTGTGATTGCCCCTACTAAAACTTGGGTTAGCGGTAGTAAAAGCACTATCAAAATAATGAAAGGAATGGAACGAAAAATATTCACAAACAAAGCCACTATAAGGTTCAAGCCCTTGACGGCTTTACTCTTGGAACCCGATGTTTCATACAACAAAAGACCTAAGAGAATGCCTAAGATAGCTACAATCACCACCGAAGCAACTGTCATCCAAACAGTTTCCCAGGCTGCTGACCAAACATTAGGCCAATTAACATCTTGAAAGCGGAAATATGAAGTTAAATTCGAACTACTCATCTGTAATCACCTTCGTTTCTACCCTTAATTCATTGAACAGCTTAACGGCTGCCTCAATATCCTCTTTAGTGCCTAAAAGCTGGATAAACAAGGTGCCAATCGTGGCATTTTTATCTGCCAACTGGTGGATTGACCCTTCCAAAATGCTCAATTCCAAACCGGGGAAGCTTTTGATAACCTGTTCGACCACGGGATTTTCCACTTGATTACCATGAAAGCGCAGTTGGATCAGCTGACCATTAGGATATCTTTGCAACAGGTCTTTAGCAACACTCTTAATATCCGGTGTTTGGTTGGTATCAACCTCGGCATTGACAAACCGCTTCGTCAATGCTTGCTTCGGATTGGTGAAGACATCTGATACAAGGCCTTCTTCAATGATTTTGCCATTTTCCATGACCGCAACTTTATTCGCTAACCGGCGAATAACGTGCATTTCATGGGTAATAATGACAATCGTCAAATTAAGCTTTTGGTTGATATCATCTAATAAATCCAAAACCTCATCAGTCGTTTGCGGATCCAAAGCACTAGTGGCTTCATCTGAAATTAAAATATCGGGATTATTCGCCAAAGCTCTGGCAATGCCAACCCGCTGCTTTTGTCCGCCTGAAAGTTGGGACGGGTAAGCATGGGTCCGGTCGCCTAAACCAACCAATTCAGCTAACTGCTGGGCCTTTTTGATTCTTTCAGTCTTATCCATGCCAATTAATTCCAGCGGAAATTCAATATTTTCCAGTACTGTCCGTGACCATAGAAGGTTAAAGTGCTGAAAAATCATTCCAATTTTTTTGCGTTGTTCCCGCAAATCTTTACCTTTTAACTTGCTGATTTCAATATCATTGATAAAGACTGAACCTTCCGTTGGTGTTTCCAAGCCGTTTAGCATTCGAACTAAAGTACTTTTACCTGCTCCGGAAAAACCAACAATTCCAAAGACATCACCATCAGCAATCTTTAAATTAACACCCTGCACAGCTTTGACAGGACCATCAGCTGTTTGGAAAGTCTTTGAAATATCCTTAAATTCAATCATGTTCTCACATCCTTTAATAAAAAAAGCTTCCGTCCTCACAAAGGACGAAAGCTCGCGGTACCACCTTATTTTGCCTAAACCTCACAATTTAGACCTCAAACTAATAACAAGTATTAGTCATAAATGTTAACGCATTTCAGCGGACCGCAAGCTTTATTTTGCGATCAGACTCCAAGGCCATCTTCAGGTGCGTTTCTGTCTCCCTTTTCCAGCATCCGGGTTCTCTGGTAACATACTAAGCAGCCATCTCTTCTCTTCAACGTCTTTTATCTTGTTAATGACTTGATATTAACGTCATTTGTTAATTTTGTCAACACTTTTTAATTTTAATCCACAAATTCTCACCGTTTATTCACAAAAAAGCAGAGAACCTTGCGATTCTCTGCTTTACACAGGCTATTTTTTAAGCAATCTTTCTTTAATTTCTTCGAAATCAGGTGCTTCAATAAAGCGTAGTTTAGGGAAACTCTTCAGCATACGCCGTTCATTCCACGTAAATTTCTTTTCGGATTCATTTAATTTACGCAAAATGGTTTCATGCCAGCTATCAAGGTACAATTCTAATTGCTTCAACTGGCTTTCCGGACCTAACTTAAGGTATGGCCGCTTAGACCAAGCCGTTTCAAATTCTTGCTTCAGCCGTGCTCTTTCGTCCGTAATCCGGCTTTCTAAAAGCAGGGCATGGGCCCGGAACTTTTGCATATTGAGGACCGTAAACGTCGTATCAGTGGCAAGAATAAGCACCACCAGTGTGGCCGCTCCGTGACCAAATCTTTGCTCCAAAGCTTTAACAAAAAGCAGCACATACACCTGCACAAACCGGGTTATCACTACGACAGCAAAACCCCAAAAAAGTGAAATTTCAGGGGCAATCCGTCCTTTGATGTTACCCTTTAACATTGAATAATCCCATAATTTCAGGTGGAAAATATTCTCCAAAAAAACGGCCGCCAAATATTCAAACACCGTCGAAACCACCATACCGCCTAAAAAGAGGAGCACGAGATTATCCGTTACCTTAGCCGTGCACACGACCACCGTGGTCACGGCAAAACCATATACAGGACAGTAGGGGCCAAATAAGAACCCCCGATATACAAAATGTTTGGCTTTAAGCGAGCAATAAATCGTTTCCCAGGCCCAGCCAATCACCGCATAGCAAAAAAACATCAAGATAATATCATCTAGCGAATACATCTAAACTCAATCCTTTTCTTCTTGCGTCCGATTAAATTCAATTTGCGTTAAAGCATCTAAAGCTGCGGTCATCACCGCTTCTTTAACCCCAGGTTGGGTTAAAGAAGCTGCCGGCGCAATCCGCATAATCTTGAAGTTAGAGGCGTTTAACCCCTGACCTTGAGCTATAAAATAGATAATAACCGGCACTGTTTGTGTGATATCATCAAAAAAATTATCGACCTTTTTGATATTGGCAAAAGGCAGGTTAATAATCCCAGTCTCTAAACTCAAAGTTATCTGCCCTGCACCATCACCGATCAAAAGACGCGCTGCTGCCAACTTATTTTTTGATACTGCTGCTTCAACTTTGGTGAGTAGCGGTGCCAAAAAAGCAGAAACATCTTTGATGACGTCTGCGCTTGATTTAGCCAAAAGCCGGTCTTGCTGATAATCTTCTTGTTCAATTTTTGCAATAAAGTCTTGGACTTTAATCTGCATTTTCTTCACATCCTAATATCTTACAAGTTAATATCCATGTTAAAGGTCAATTTAAAAAGCGTCAAGCCTTCCGTAATAAATTTACCGATTTGTTCTAAGATCATATTTTTATGATCAAACTTTCCCCCCAAAAAAGCTTAGTTTTGATACCAGCGCTTTTAACGGGTAGTTTACTGGCTTTTTTTCTTCTTTCAGTGTACGCTATTTTCTTTATTTGAGCAAAGAATCTTTTAAAAACATTTAACCTCATTTTTAATGATATGATGCTATAATGTAGCGTAAATGGAGGATTTTATGCTAAGAAATAGAACAAAAAAAAGGCACACCCTGGCTAAACTTTTGTTTGGCTTGGGTTTAATCTTGATTGCTGCTGGCTTAATAACTCGAAAATTTAACAGCTATAATCAAACAATTAGCCAAAGTAACAAAAGTATCGCTAATTTATCTAAAAAAATCGCATCTACGACGGCTAAAAGTACTAATAAGTCTGTGATGCGTACTCCCATTGATTGGCAAAAGTCTTCGCAAACAACAGCCTACCCGGATCTTAAATCAACTTCTGACCTGTGGATTTTAGTGAAGCTTAGAGCCAACCGGACCTACCTCAAATCAGGCTCCAAAACAATCTATACCATGTATTCTTCCGGTGGCAAATACCGGCAAAAAAATGGGCAAACCGTCAGCTATACCCCTATAGGCACCTATTATGTCCAAAATGAACGTGGCAAAACCTTTTATAATGCCTCATTAAATGAAGGTGCAAACTATTGGGTTTCTTTTTTGAATCACGGTGAATACCTTTTTCATACAGTACCGATCGACAGCCAAGGCAACTATAAAAAAGACGAGGCCGCTAAGTTGGGTAAAGAACCTGCTTCACACGGCTGCATCAGATTATCGATTCCTGACGCCAAATACTTATACGAAAATCTGCCGGTCAATACCCGCGTCGTTATTCAAAATTAAAAAAAAGAACGCTCCATGAGCGTTCTTTTTTTATTCAAGACTTAAAACCCGCCATGGATCACGCTTATCTTTATGTCCCATAATCATCACCGGTGTTTTAGCAGGCAGATTTTCTTCAATCCATTGTGCATCAGGCACGGAAAGCCGAATCGTCCCATAGGCCTTGATATTATTTTTCTTAGTAACTTTACCACCTAAGCGTGCAGCCTGCTTTTTTAAAACATGGCCATTAGCATCAAATGGTACTGATTCAAAGCGATACAAGGATCCATATCCTTTCAAAGCAGTCCAATACTTAGCCCCATATCCTCTGGTAGCATCATAATAAGATGTGCCGCGGTTCTTTGACAAGTGGTATTTGCCAACGGGTGTTTGATTGTAACGCTTTGTCTTCTTGTAATTTTTAGCTACTGAAGCGTACATCGTATAAATGGTATACGGTCCTCGTCTGATATAAACGCGCTGCTTTCTAATGTTAACTTCAATCCAAACTTTATTTTCCAAAGTCTTGGCGTGCACATATTTGCTGATATCAGGATAACCCCCGCTTAAAGTCGCTTGATTCCAAGCGGCTGGACGAATTCTTTTCTTTTGATCAGCCAACAGCTGTTTTTGTTTCGCTGCCTGTCTAGCGTCTTTTAAAGACTGTTCGTGCAGCTTGACGCTATTCACCTGGCGGATGTGGTGCATCGTAACCATACTATATGCAGTTACACAAACCAAAATAGCTGCCACCAGCCATTGCAGAAGATTGCTTTTTTTCATCTCAGGATAAACTCCTTTACATATACATACACTTTAAATATACGTGTCACGCCTAATAATGTCAAATAAATCTTAGCTTACTTGTGCAAGCGGATTTGTTCCACGTCAAAAATCTTATCCACCCAGTCTTGGTAAAAATGCGGTTCGTGCGTTACCAGCAAAACATTGCCTGGATAAGCTATTAAAGCTTCCCTTAAAGCCTTTTTGGTCTCATCATCCAAGTGATTTGTCGGTTCATCCAAAATCAAAAAATTACTTGGCTTTAGTTCCATAATACATAGTTTGACCTTAGTCTGTTCGCCCCCGCTTAATAAGTTCATCGCTTTTAAGCTGTTGGACGCACTGAGTCCCGCACGTGCCAAGCGTTGGCGAATGGTTTTGGGCTCTAAGCGCGGATAGATATCTTGAACAATTTGCAAGGGGGTTTTAGAAGCATCATCCCATATTAAATCTTGGTTAAAATAGTTGATAACGCAGGCATTAACAAACTTGGCCGACCCCTTAAAAGTCGGAATTAAGCCCAAAATCGATTTAATCAGCGTGGACTTGCCGACCCCGTTGAACCCTTTTAAAACAACCTTTTCTCCATGCCGCATCGAAAAAGTGACCGGAGACAGTAGAGGCGTTTGGTAGCCTACTTCCAAATTTTTAACTGTTAAGGTTGCTGCCGACAAAAGTTCAATATAAGGAAATTTAAAATGCGCCTGTACATTATCAGAAGGCGGATCAATTCGTTCCAGCTTATCTAAGCGCTTTTGCCGTGATTTCGCCATTGTCGCCCGCGTGCCGGCTTTATTTTTACGGATATAAGCTTCATCTTTTTCGATTTGCCGGCGCTGTTTTTCATAGGCTTTTTGCTGCACTTCACGCTTGATATTTTTTTGCTTTAAAGCAGCTTTAAAGCTTCCGGTGTATTTGGTAATTTTACCAAAGGCTACATCAATAATGGTATTGGTGATACGTTCTAAAAAGTCATAGTCATGTGAAATGACCATAAAAGCACCGGTAAAGTTATTTAAATAATTAATCAGCCATTCAATATGTTCGGTGTCCAAATAATTGGTCGGTTCGTCCAATAGCAAAACATCGGGCTGTTCTAGCAGCAGTTTAGCTAAAATAATCTTCGACCTTTGCCCACCGGAACAAGCACTGACCTGCCGATTCGGGCCTAAAGCATCAATCCCCAATCCTGTCATCACTTGTGCAATTTTGGTTTGGATATCATAAAAAGCCTGGGATTCTAAAATTTCTTGATAGCGCCCTGCCTGTTCAAGCAAACTTTCATCTAAATTGAGGGCATAATCCGTGTAGCATTGTGCTTGTTTGGCTTGAATGTCGAATAAATCTTGAAAAGCGCTCTCTAAAAAAGCGCCAATCGTCAAATCATGGGCTGATTGGGCGTATTGATCCAGGTAGCCGATTTTGACACCCCTTTGCCATTTAATTTGACCTTCATCCGGCAAAAGTTGTTTGGTAATAATTTTAATCAAGGTTGACTTGCCGGCACCATTTTGCCCAATGACTCCCATATGATCTTCTTTATTCAAGCGAAAAGATGCATCCTGGTAAAGCTGTTTGTCATCAAAAGTCATCGCCAAGTCTGATACTTCTAAAATACTCATTTTTTCCTCTCTTTCATTCTCTTAATTATAACACCGGCTTGCCTTTCACAAAACGTAAATCCAGCTAATCAGCTTAAAGGACTTGCAATTTTAGCTAAATTCAGCTAAAATGGATAATTGCATGAATAGTGAGAGGGGTGAATCTAATGTCTCAAAACGTACACGTTGGTGCTGCTAACGATCGTCGTCCAGTTAACCAAAAGAACATCAAGAAGCGTCGTGCACAACACCAAGCTGTCTTGGCTTTCTTGAAGGAACGCGATGATGCTGACAAGGCTAGCAAATAAGTTGAGCAAAGCGCATACCGCGTGGAGCTCGTCTGCTGACAAAGGCTGACTCGAGAGCCGCCGGCAGACAGTTCAATTATAATTGAATTCTTAATAGCTCCACATGGGCCGCTTGGGCGCATGTGGATTTATTTTGCTCTTTTTTGTAAAAAAAGAACTCATTGCCTAAGCAACGAGTTGTAATCTTTCCAATATATGTTCGACTATCTTGCGTCAAAACTTGACGCCGAGTGCTTTAAAACAAGTTCAGTATAAGCACACATAAGCCTATAATTGCCCAAAATGGCAAGACCAAGGCGCCCCCCCAGGCTAACTTCTTGAGTCCATCCATTCCTTATTCCTCACTTTCGTATACCAAATAACAATTTGCAAATACTATTATAACAGATACAGACTAAAAGAAAACGGTTTACATGAAAATTTCATACTTTTATAACATTTTCACAAGCTTTCGTTCGTTTTAAAACGCTTAATATGCCTTTTAAAGACTCATTTTACACGTAAGATGCTTATTTTACGATAATTAGTACCAATAACTTGCCATAAATTATATCAATATTTTTGAAAATTATTATCATTTTCATATGAAAATATTGTTTGTTTCATAAAAAAGGAAACGACCTTTAATCGCTGCCTTTAACTTTATTGAAACATTTTAGCACCTTTTTGGGTGAGTGTTGTTTCTTTGATGAATTTAGCTTGAATGATCAGCCGCCGTTTTTCATTAACCCGACCTGAAGCACAAGTTACCAGCGTTAAAAGTTTTTGACCTTTAACATCGTTTAAATACTGGCTTTGACTTCTGTCAACCACAACCTTTTTAATTACTTGATAACAATACAATTTTTGGCCATCAGTCAGATAAACGTTAGCGGTGGTTTCTAATTTAGCCAAAGGTCCAAATAATAACCGTTCATTTTGGAGATGATGGCCAGCTAAAGCATAATTTTTCCGGCCTAGTTTTTGCTTTGGCTTCATCATGCCCGCACCGGCAGCTAAATATTCATTATTAAGCCCGTTAAAAACCGGCAATTTTAAGTGTACGGCCGGTATCGCCAATTTAGCCTGCGCATTTTGCTTGGTTAATGAAGCTTTTAACACAGCTAGCGTATCTAGCGCCTCAACATTAGCGAAATTATAATCAGCTTTAATCTTAGGCTGTCCTAATTTAGTTTGATTAGCCCGCTGGGCATCAAAATGAATCAAACTGTTTTTTAGCTGCTGATTAAAAACTAAACTCAACCCTATTAGCAATACAAATACAAAACCTATCTTTTTAACCCATTTCATTAGTCAACCTCAATTATTTCACCGTGGCTTAGAGAATAAAGATATTTTCCTTGAGCCGGAATCTTTAAGATATACTGCAAGGCCTTTTCATAAAGGCGCAGCTGTCCTGCATACTTTTTCTTGATATCTTCCAGCGGATTTTGATCAGTTTTATAATCAAATAACACAAAACCATTATCAGTTTCAAAATAGCCATCCACAATCCCGTGAATTAAGATAGGATCATCTTCTTGAATCTCATTAAAAATCATATTAGCCGGCAAAAGCATTGAAAATGGCTGTTCACGCTTAAGTGTTGCTTGATGCTGCAACACATCCTGCCCCAAGGCGCTGTCATAAAAGTGCAAAATTTTATCCACACTCATTTTAGCAGCTACTTGCGGCGTAATCAGCTGGTTAGCGACACATGCTTCAATCTGAGCCTCAATCCTTTTTGAAGTAGGTTTTTGTGACAAATCAAGCAATTTAAAAATCAAGTGCGTCGCCGTCCCGATTTGCGCTCCAGTGACTTTTTGTTCAGCTGTCATGAAGTTGGGCAAACCCAACTTTTGGCTGAAGCGGTGCGCTTTTTTATCCTCTAAAACGTCTTGCAAATCCAACGCCGACATTTCGAGCTGGTCTGGATCAGCAAATAACGTTTTGATTTCAGACACTGACTGGTAAGCAGCCGTTTTCGTTAAGGCTTCATGCGGATATTTATATAGCAACATCTCTTTTACCGCCTCAGCATCTTTAACATCTGCCGGTTGCGCCAACTGTTGGTCAAGCCAAGCCTCAATTGCACCCGTATCAGGAGTTTCCTGGTCTTTTAAATCAGCTTGATTAACTTCAGTAAGCGTAATATCAGCCTTAAATTTTTCATCCAATTCCGGCAAGGTCCAAGCGGTTTTCGTAAAAGCCTTCGTTCTAGCTAAAGCCGGCAAAACCCATGCCATAAAATTGTCATTTTGCTCACGCACATCATCATTTAATAACAAGTCTGTACTTGCTTGCGCTTTCTCCCATACTTTTTGGGCTTTGGCTTGGTCATCATAGCTGGCTGTCAACACCAATACCTGTTCAGCCCGCGTGATAGCCACATATAAAAGCCGCATCTTTTCTGCCGCTAATTGGCGGTCGCTGGCTTTTTTAACCACTAATTTAACTGGTGTTTCATATTTGATATTATGCTCTTCATCAACCCAATCAATTCCAATGCCATCGGTCTCACTTAACAGGTAAGCATTTTTTTGATCTTGCTTATTGAAACCATGATTCATATCAATCAAAAAGACAATTGGGAACTGCAGACCCTTGCTGGCATGGATCGTCATGATTTGCACCTGATCTTCTCCGCTTTGATCGACGACACTTGCTAGGTCATCATCTTTTTCCTGCATCTTTTTGATGAAATAAATAAACTGGAACAACCCTTTAAAGCTCGACTTTTCATAACTTGCGGCCCGGTCATACAAGGCATGCAGGTTCAAAGCCCGTTGCCGTCCTCCCGGCATACCAGTGACATATTCCAAAAAGCCCGTTTCTTCATAAATATCCCAGATTAAATCTGCTAAGTCGTTTTGCCGCGCTTTGGTTCTAAAGCGGGTTAACTGGTCTAAAAAATGGGTTACTTTTTCATAAACAGCCGGATTTGAGCTTTGATTTGCTTTTTTGCCAATAAAGGTCTGCAAGGCCTGATAAAAATCACCGCTGCGGTCATTAATCCGCAACAAGGCCAACTCATTTTCATTTAATCCGACTAACGGTGACCGCAAAACTGCCACCAAAGGAATATCCTGGCGCGGATTATCAATGACTTCAAGCAGCGAAAGCATAAGGCTGATTTCGGTGGTCTTAAAGTAATTTTCCGCCTTTTGTACATGATAAGGAATCCCACGCTTTTCCAATTCGCCGGCTAAAATCAAGTGGCTGTTTCTTGTTTGCGACAAAATGGCAAAATCGCTATATTTAACAGGCCGCATCGTTTGCAATTTACGGTCATAAATTTGGTAGCCTTCTGCTTGCATCTGCTTAATTTTTTGTGCTACCATCATCATTTCGCCTTGGGCTTTGCTATCAATTGTGAAATCAGCTTGCATCGGTTCTTGGTTTTCCCAGCGCATCTTTAAAGGCTGCGTTGCCTTTGTAGAGCTATCTTGGTAATACAGCATAACTTGTGCTTTGAACGCTGCTTTGCTCTTATCATCAGTTGGATAGTCGCTGGAACCGTAAACTAGTTGGGCATTGTCATCGTAGGCAATCTCGCCAATTTCTTGGTCCATAATTTGGCTGAAAATTAAATTGGTGACTTGGGCAACATTAGCAACTGACCGGAAATTTTCCTTGAGGATAATGCGCTCACCGCTTTGCGTGTCGTCAGCATAGCGCGCATATTTTTCTAGAAACAAGGTTGGATCAGCCAAGCGAAATTGATAAATCGATTGTTTAACATCCCCAACCATAAACATATTGCCGGGTTCTTCCTTGGCAAAGAGCTGCAAGATGCTTTCCTGCAATTTATTAGTATCCTGATATTCGTCCACCATAATTTCGTCATAGCGCGCCCTTAAATCAGCTCTGATATCCTTATTTTGCGCCAAAATATCATACGTATAGTGCTCTAAATCGTTAAATTCAAGCAGTTGTCGCCGTAACTTCTCAGCTTGATATCGCTCAGAGAATTTCTGAACCACCTCGCCTAACTTGTTGACCAACTTTTCCGAAGCAAAAAACATGGTTGTTAATGTCGCTTCGTCGGTTTGCACGCACTGCTGACAATCTTCAAGCTGCTTTTTAGCTTGATCGCGCAGGTCTTTGGCTTGCTTTTTCAAAGCTTTTTGTGCTTCGGATAATCCTTTGCTTTTATTTGGCCACTTTTCTGCTGTAAAACCAGCAAGTGCCTGCCTAATTTCTTCATATTTGCCGGTTGACAGCGTCTGTTCGATCAGCTTGACCTGTGCTCTTTCTTCTGCTAAAAAATCAGCAAAGAACATCATAGTCTCGTTTTCAGGGTCTAACATCAGGTTAAAGGCCTGGTCTAATTTGACCAAAACCTGCCTCAATTTTTGCAGCAGCAGCGGGCGGTATTTTTCCTTAAAAAAGCTGCTTTGGCTGAAGTCATCGTCTTCAAGGTGGTAATTAGACGCTAAATTTTGCAGCCAGGCCTGGGGATTAGGGTTAACGTTGGCAAAATCATAAGTTTTCATGACTAATTCATAAAGCTTTTGCTCATCTGTTTTGCCAAAGAAATTAGCAGCTAAGTCCAAAAAACCGGCATCAGAACCGTATAATTCTTCGCTTAAACTATCCCACACCTGTTCGCGCAGCATTTCAGCTTGGGTTGAATCAGCTAAAATTGAAAACCCAGGATCAATTTTAGCCTTGTAGTAATAGGTCTGCACAAATTTTAGGCAAAAAGAGTCAATAGTTGAAATATCGGCTGTGCCTAACTTAAGCTGCTGGGTCAAAAGATGCTTTTTGATGGCAGCAACATTTTCTGTTTTAATCGCTGCGCGGATTTTTTGCTGAATCCGCTCCTTCATTTCCTTGGCGGCGGCTTCTGTGAAGGTCAAAATTAATAAACGATCAATTTCACTTAAACGATGGCTATCCGTTTGACCTCTAAGCTTTTGCAAAACCCGCTCCGTCAACACGCTGGTCTTGCCTGAGCCGGCTGAAGCTGAAACTAAAATGTTGTGCCCTTCAGCCTTGATGGCTCTTTGTTGCGATAGCGTAAAATCCATTATTTACCCTCCTGTTCAGCTTTTATTTTTTCCAGGATGTCTTTGGCACCCAAGGTTGGAATGATGAAATAGTTATTTTCAGGCAGCATCGCATCAAATTGCATAATGGCTGGATATGGTGAATAAGTCAAGCCATTATTTTGCGAATCTTTATAAGGGAATAAGTCAATGCGCCCGGCATAGATCATATCGCAGGCTTTTTCAATCAATAAGCGGCTGTGTTCCAGCAGCAAGTCAATTTCTTCAGCCGTCAGCAATTTATGTTCTTTATTAGTATAACTGCCGTCTTTTTTGAGGTATATCGGATACATATTCGAATAACCGTTATCTAAATCTGCATCCAACTGTGATAACAACGCCTCATCATTGACCAATAAACCTTTGTATTTATTATCTTTAAACCGCGCTTTTTCTAAGCCGTCTTTTCGCACATTTTCTGCTTTAAGCGGTTTATCCGTAAATTCCAGGTAGCAGGCACCGGCAATTTTAGCCTTTTTATCCAGCAACTGCTCTTTGTCTTGCTTTAAGCAGGCCAGATAAGCCATCAGCTGTAGGGCCAACCCGTAGTATGCTTGGACATAATTGAAATCTTTGGGACTAGACTTATAATCGACAATGCCTAGATATGAGCCCTGGGATGTGTCGATTTGATCGATGCGGTCAATTCTTCCACGTACCCGTACCCGATTACCTAATTCTGTCACCCAATCTAACCCTTTTAGCCCTTGCGTCTGGCCGATTTGGCCAAAGAAGGTTTCTGTTCTAATGGTCTTTAACTGGCTATAGCTGCGCTGGTCTTTAATCACCTGCAGGGTATTTTTAACCCGCCGGTTAAGCCGACTAGCGATAAATTTCATCTTATTTGAGCTCTTTAAAATCGCATATTGCGGTTTCTCAGCTACGCCAAGCGCAACATCAGCAATCAAATCATCAAAATTTTCCTTGGAAATATCTTTTAAGCTGATTTTTTGAGCGATTAACTGCTTAAAGACCTGATCGGCGATATCGTGGAAATAACTGCCCTTGTCGGCGGGATTGATAGCAAAAACATCTCTTTCTTTTAAGCGCAGGCCATACCGCAAAAAGTATTCATAAGGATTTTGATAAAATGTCTCCAATTTTGAAATCGATGTATTTAATTCTTCACCATATAAAGCCTTGGCATTTTCTTTGGTTAATTGTACCGGAATATTTTGATATTTTAACCCTGCTAAAGCCCGTTTAGTCTTGGTTGGTGCTATAGCTGCCAAAATTTGATAACCATTTCGCCATACTTCCGGCAAAGCATTGGAATCATCGAGACTTTTCCTTTGGGCTGCTACCAAAGCTGGCAAGGCTAAGTCAACGGTGACTTGCAAGTCTTTAGGCGTCAATTTTTGTTCAACTAAATTAAAATGCTGCTTAATCCGCTCCACATAAGGTGATAGCTGCAAAGTCCCATCGTCTGAACTCTGTGGATAAGTGAAGATTAATTTTGCGGTTGGAGCTAAGAAAGCCAAATAATTTAAATAAGGCTCAAAGGCTAAAATGTGGCCTGTATTGGCCTGAGACAATAATAATTCGCCTTTGCCATCCATTAATTCGCGGTCTCTATCCGTCAACAAAGTCGTATTTTGGATGCGGTCGGGCATTACCATATCTGTAGCTCCCAGCATAAAGACGACTTTTTTATCGCGCGACTGCACCATACCCGTTTCTGAAACAGCCACGCCATCGATTGCGGTCGGCACACGGCGGTAAGTTGCCTTAGCAAAACCAGCATCCAATAATTTGATAAATTCTTGCGCTTTAAAGGTTTCTTCACCCAGATTTTCCACAAACTCATCCAGCATCTGGCAAAAAAGATTCCACACTTCTGCCGGTCTTTGGGAGGCCTGCAGATCACCTTCTTCTAGTGCCTGTCTTTGCCACTTTTCCAACTGCTCACATAGGCCGATTTTAACTAAAAATTCAACTAAAATTTGGCTGGCTTGCCGCCCATTAGCCGCTTTTTTCATTTTTTCAAAAAAGGGCGGCAGACTATCACTGATTAACCGGCGAATCACGTTAATTTCTTGGGTTAATTGCTGTTCTTTTGAGGTTTGCGTTCCTAAATCAAAATCACCAAATCGGTAGTAAACCCAGTCTTCTTTAGTCCAGGCCTTTTTACCTTCATAACCGTTGCGCAAAATAATATTCTCCGTTTTATCTAATAACGAGCGGAAACGGGCAGCCGAAATAAAGTTATTTTCTTGATCACGGGGCAAGAAAAGCTCGGTTTTAAGCAGGCGCATCAAATCTTGATAGCGGAAATTACGCCGGTCAATTTCAAATAAAGCATCTAAAAATTCCACCAAAGGATGGTCTGAAACCTTTTTTTCAAGGTCAATAAAAATAGGAATCTGCGCCTTTTTAAAGATGGGCTTAAGCATATTGCGATAAGCACCTAAGTGTCTGGTAAGTAACAAAAAGTCATTATAACGATAACCTTTTTCCTTAACCATTTGCCTAATCTTGCTGGCAATCAACGTCAATTCTTCTTGTCTGGTATGCAACTGATATAATTCGATTCCGTCAGCAACCAATTTTTCCGGCGCCAAGTCCGCTAAACTTCGCTCTGATTCAATCCAAAAGCTTTCCAAATGTTTGAGGTCTTCATTAGTCCGGTCAGCTTTGGCATAACTATCAACTAAGATTTTAACCTGCTTTTGCTTAGCCATCTGGCACAGATTGTAATAAACATTGGCTGGCTGATAGAACAAATCATCCATTTGCGGCGCCTCAAAAGCTGGCCGGTCTAAAATCAAGTCAACTTTAACTTCAGCCGCCTTTTGGCATAGACTGGTGATAACATCCATTTCTTTGCGTGTAAAGGTTCTAAAACCGCTCACTAAAAAGAAGCTGTTAGTTAAATCTTTTGTGTTTAAAAAAGCTGCTAAACTAGTCAAAATATCATTTTGATCCAAATATTTTCCCTGGATGTATTGGCTATATTCGCGGTAAACCAAAGCTAAATCATGCAGTTTTTCTTTGAGCAGCGCTTGTGAACTGTTAGCAGTGTCCAAATTAGCCGCCATTTGTACTAAATCATCAGGTAAAAGCGCATTTTGCGCCAATTCCTGCAGCTGCCGGGTTAATTTTTCGATGAAGCCCATTTGACTTTCCTGACCGCGATAGACCGTCAGCTGCTCCTTATTTTCATGCAAGATATGATATAAAATCATACTGCTGCCGGCTGCCGTTAACCGTGGCTGTTGGTAAGCCTTGGTATCTTGCATAAAATACCAGGCTAAACGGGTAAAGGACAAAACTTGAAAATTACTTTGACTAAAAAGTGCTTCATCTGGTGTTAAGCGCTTCTGCAAATAGGTCAAAGCTTTAACTTCTTGTTCAAATTTAATATGGTTAGGCACTAAGTAATAAATTTTACCGTCCGGATGCGAAGCCATCCATTGTCTTAATTGTTCAAATGCAGCTGTTTGATGGTCTTTAGCAGCTGTTCCTAAAATAAAACCTAAGCTCATCAGCTAGCCCCCTTTTAATTTAGCTTAATTATAACATGGTAAAGCGACAAACTTTGCCGCTTTACCAACACCACAAAAAAAGCCGGAAAAATTCCGGCTTAAATCATTTCTTATGCTAATGAATCCCATGGGGCCAACGGCTTAACAGCTTTAGCAGCAATTTCTTGTTGAGCCTTTGTCAGGTACTTCTTATCCACAATGATTTCGTAGACATAAGCATCAAACCAAGCATCAGTCATGATGAAGTAGCCTTTATCGCCGTTTTCATCACCCCAGGAATTTTCAACTTTCCATTTTGTTGGCTTTCCTTCGACCAAATCAACTCCGGTAAAGGCCATGGCATGTGAGCAAGCAGCTTCTCTGGATTCGAGGCGCTTCTTTTTATCCAAAGCAAGGTCTAAACCAAAAAGTTCATCTTGCTTAAAGTATTCTGTGTCCAAAATACCTTCTTTACGGTCCATATCTTTCAAAACATCACAGCCAAACCAAACAGCCTTGCCGTCTTTTAGTTGTGCAATCACAGCATCTTTTAATTCTTTAGTGGCAACGGTTAAAAAGTCAACCTTAGGTCCATTGAAAATATATTCTTGACTAGGCATATTAAAGTGTCCGCCCAGCTCATGGTCAGGCGCATCAACTAAAGAAGTATAATCTTCAGCTTTGAAGTCTACGTATTTTTCCAAGAAGTCTTTAGGTGTTAAATGCCGGTCAATGTGGTAGTTATTGTCATCATCCCGATATTCAAAATCAAATTCAACCGGTGGCTGACCAAAAGCGTAAACCAGCATCCGGTAAACATCTTTCATTTGTTCTTTCTTGAATGTCCGCAATTCTTCATCTGAAGCACCGTCTTGATGCATTTGCCGCAAAGTTACGGTATCTTTTTTGAGCTTCAAATTCAAAACATCATTTAATTCAGCGGTATGTTCACTGGTATAAGTTTCAGGCATCACACTCTTAGGCACTAACCCATATTTTTCAATTAAAGCAGCCCCATTGGCAAATTGGCCGCCATCACTGTTGCCCCAGTCAAGGTAAAAGAGGTATTCACGATCATCATTAGGGCGATCAGCCAATTCAATCATTTTTTCATAATAGAAATTCGTTTTTTCCAAACGATCATAGAAGGAATCATAGTTTTGCGAAAATTCAAAGTCTTTTACTTTGAGCTTATCAGCGACTTGCTGACGCAAAACATTTAATGTCGCAAATAACCAGCAGCGACCACTCTTCTTTTGGTTGGTAATCTTGCCGGTCTTTACTTCAATAGAGAAAGTCCGGTCGTGGTTTTTCTTAGCAGCATAATTTTTGCTGGCTTTAACCACGCCATTTTCTTGCACAGTGCGTGCCAATACATTGGCTAGCGGTGTTTGTTGGTAGGCTTCTTCAAATGAAGCTAAATCTTTTAAGGTCAAATCTTCTGACATTATTATCTTCCTCCAAATCAAATTAAATTAAATTAACACCATTTTATCATTTTTTATTAAGAAAATCAAAAAATAAAAAAGGCTGCTGCCGCAGCCTTTTTTTAAATACTATCATTTTTATCAAATAAAATATCAACTGATTGGTTGTGATAAATCCGTGAAATAGCCTTCGCAAAGATTGGTGCCACGGAAATAACGCTCAGTTTATCAAATTGTTTAGCTTCAGGAATCGCAATTGTATCTGTCACAACAACTTCCTTGTATTGTGAAGCCTGCAATTCTTGCACCGCATTACCGGAGAAGATAGGGTGGGTTGCACAAGCGTAAACGTCTGTGGCTCCAGCAGCATGTAAAGCAGCTGCAGCATCAACCATCTTGCCCCCGGTATCAATCATGTCATCAAAGACAATGCACTTGTGACCCGCTACTTCGCCAATAATTTCAGCTTGTTCTACCCGGGCTTTGTCGCGCTTATCGACAATCGCAATCGGAGCCTTCAACAATTCAGCCAGGTTGCGCGCTGCTTTAACACCATTATGGTCCGGAGCCACAACGACAACATCATCGGCCACCCCATTTTGCTTAAAGTAGTCGGCTTGCGCATAAATTGCCTTTAAATGATCTACAGGAATATTGAAAAAGCCTTGCAATTGCCCCGCATGCAGATCTAACGTTACTACCCGGTCAGCTCCAGCTAAAGAAATAAAGTTGGCAATTAATTTAGCTGTGATTGGTTCCCGGCTGCGTGCCTTCCGGTCGGCTCTAGCATAACCGTAATATGGAATAACCGCATTGATTGAACCAGCGCTGGCTCTTCTTAATGCATCCATCATTACCATTAATTCCATGAAATTTTCATTTACAGGGTCAGAAATTGATTGCAAAATGAAAACATCATCGCCACGAACACTTTCGTTAATGTTAATTTGAATTTCTCCATCACTAAAGTGCTTAACTGACGCATCACACAATTCAACTCCCATAGTATCAGCTACTTTGCTGGCTAATTGCGGGTTGGAGTTGAGTGAAAACAGCTTAATTCCTGCATTTTCTTGCATTTTTTTATCGGCTCCTCTATCTTGTCCATTTCATCTACAAAGTAATTATAATCGAAAAAGCGAAGAATTGCTATCTCAAAAAAGTTAAATGTTAACAACCTGCTGGCGCAACATTTTTTTTAAAGCCTGCCCCAATAGCCGGCAACCCTTTTTAATCTGAGCTTCGTTGACACCGGTAAAATTAAGCCGGAATCCATTAGCTTGATGGCTTACAACAAAAAGTTCCGATCCTTCAACAAAAGTTACTTCTGAAGCTGAAGTAAGCAAGTCTTGTGCCCGATACTCTTTAGGCAAAGTAACCCAGATAAAAAAGCCTCCTTTTGGTTTGGTAAAATGACATTCGGCTGGAAATTCCTGTTTTAAACAGGTCAGCATCAGCTGCAATCTTTGCTGGTAAAAATGATTAATCTTAGCAATATGAGCTTCTAAATCATTGTGTGTTAAATATTCATCAATGGCTTGTCCAATAATATTAGAAGGATTGCAATCATAAGCCAGCCGTAAATCGCGCGCTAAACCGATTATTTGGGGGTCAGCTATCATCCAGCCTGTCCGTAGGGCTGGAGCTAAAATTTTGGAAAAGCTTCCTAAAAAGACCACATTGCCCTTTTGATCAAAACTTTTAATGCTAGGCAGACTCTCACCTTGGTATCTTAAGTCGCGGTAAGGATCATCTTCTATCACTAAAAAGCCATATTCAGCAGCCATTTGCGCTAACCGTTGCCTTTTTTTAAGCGACATACAAATGCCGGTAGGATTTTGAAAGTCAGGAATGGTGTAGACTAATTTTAAAGGATAGCTTTGGCAAATAGCTTCTAATTGATCCAAATCAAGTCCGTCAGCTTGCATTTCTACTTCAAGAAAATGCGGTTTGCGACTTTGAAAGGCTTCTAAAGCGCCGATATACGTCGGAGCTTCTACAGCCATACAGTCGCCTTCATCTAGATATAAATCAGCTAATAAACTTATGGCCTGTTGCGCTCCTTGCGTTAACATGATGTTATCAGCTTGACAATTAATTCCGGCTTTTTTAGCTCTTTGAGCTAATTTTTGTCGTAAAGGCAGGTAGCCTAAGGCTGATGAATATTGGTAAAAATCAGCTAAACTTTGGCTTGTCCGTGCTTTAAAGGCTTGATCTAAAGCAGCTTTAGAAAAGAGCTCTTTGGCCGGATAGCCGCCAGCAAAAGAAATTGCATCTTTTCTTTCTGATAAAGCAAATAAATTTTTTAAGCCTGTCATATCACGTGAAAAGCGTTGTGAAATTTGTGGTAGCATAATTTTCTCCTAATACTTATATAATAGTGTTCTTGTAATAACCATTAATAGCATATCCTTTTTTCAGAATTAAGTAAAACTCAAGTTTTTCATTTTTAAATGAAAATAATTCATCAACCCCATCAAAAAAAGCCCAAGCAAGCTTGGGCTTTTGTCTTATTTAGATTTAGCTAAGTTCTTCAAAAAACCGGTTTCGCTTCGGTAAGCAACAGTCTTCATATTAAGCAAGTCAGTAGCGGTAATATTATGCGAAACCGCATTACCGCCATAAGTCCCGGTTCCCAAAGTCAATGATGGTGTCAAGTTGTTATACAAACCGCCAACCCCGCCTAAAGCAGATGGTGTATTGACCAAAATACGGCAGGCTGTCATTTCTTGGGCAAATTTAACAATTAAACTTTCATCTTCGCTGTGGATAGCAGCTGTATGGCCACGGCCGCCATAATCAAGCAATTGTTGGCAGATAAAGAAGGCTTCCCGTTCATCTTTAGCCTTATACATAGTCAAAACCGGCGATAATTTTTCAGCTGACAAAGGATAATCAGGACCGACCCCATTTAATTCAGCTACAATAATCCGCGTATTTTCAGGCACATCAAGGCTGCATAAAAGGGCAATCTCTTTAGCGCTCTTACCGGCTAAAATGCCCCGGACTGTTTTGCGCTTTTCATCAATGAAGGAAGCGCTGAAATCAGGAATTTGTTCTTGGCTCAAGAAATAAGCCCCATGCTTTTCCAATTCCTTTTTAACATCATCATAGATAGAAGCATCGACAACAATAGAATTTTCGGAAGCACAAATCATCCCGTTGTCAAAGGTCTTTGACATCGCGATATCATCGACGGCCTTAGTCACATTGGCACTCTTTGAAATATAGGCTGGACCATTGCCGGGACCAACCCCTAAAGCCGGTTTGCCGGAAGAGTATGCTGCCCCGACCATACTTGGACCGCCCGTAGCCAAAATCAAGCTGACGCCTTTATCATGCATCAAAGCTGTCGTAGCAGCTAAACTAGGCTCTTCAATCCATAAAACACAATCCTTTGGTGCGCCCGCTTCCATAGCAGCTTTAGCGACAATTTGGCCGGCTAAAACACAGCTCTTTTGGGCTTGCGGATGAAAGCCAAAGACAATGGTATTTCTTGTCTTTAATGCAATCATAGTTTTAAAAATAACAGTTGAGGTTGGATTCGTCACTGGTGTAACCCCCGCAATAACCCCCATCGGTTCAGCGATTGAAACCAATCCTTTAGCCTGGTCACGCTTAACAACACCGACTGTTTTGACATCTTTTAAGCTTTCCCAAATGCATTGGCTGGCAAAAATATTTTTGGTAACTTTGTCGGCTACCACCCCACGGCGGGTTTCTTTAACGGCCGCTTGGGCCAATTCTTGGGCATGTTCCTGTCCGGCTTTGGCAATTGCTTCACAAATGTGGTCAACTTGTTCTTGTGAAAAAGTCGACAAAATACTCTGGGCATGTTGCGAACGCTTAACTAAATTTTCAACCATTACTTCGGCTTCTGTTTCTTCAGCCATCTTTATATCCATCTCTTTCTATATAAGTCTTTAGTTAATCTTCAATTACAGATTTAGTATAGTCCTTTTTATGCCAGGATTAAATATTTAAATTAAAAAAATCGCCCTGTAACCGCTTTTTTTGTGAAAAAGTGAGCTTTTCTGGAATTAAAAAAGCTGCCTTAAGGGCAGCTTTTAATTAATATTCAATTGACATATCTTAACTTGCTTTTTAAATTTAATGACTAAAATACTCCCACAAAGAAGCAGCAGTACACAATCGGCCTTCAAGAAATTGACCACTAGCGTAAGTAGCAGGCTGCCGTATTCATTTGACGGGTCTTCGACAGCTAAGACTCCGATGATTCGGCCCGAAATATCATATTGAGGTTGATAAATCTTTAAGATACTTTTGCCGTCAACCCATTTCAACTTGCGTATATATCGGCCTTGTTTTAACTGAGCTAAATCTTTTTTAGTCAAAGCGGCAAAGATTTGCTTTTGATAGTAGCTTTTTTGTAAATTCCAAAAGCCGAAATTTTCTTTAGGACTAATTTCTTTACTTGTCTTCACCTTTAAACTAACCTGGTGTTTTTTGGTTTGCGTATATTCTAAATGCTTCAATTTAATCAAACTAGCCGCTTCATTTAATTTATTCCACTCATTATTCGTTAAACTGGCCTGCATAAATAAGAAAAAAAGGACTTGAAACCCCAATAAAAGTATCATTATAGCACCTAAAAAATTGCGATAGATTTTTTTTACGTCCGAATTCATCTGCAAGACCCCGATTTTTTACTGCTGGCTCCCGCGCCTAAGCCTTTTAATTTTGAATATTTAATCATTATATCTTAATTAATTTATATAATAGCATAATTTCTCCTAAATTTATATATATTTGAATCTTTTTTTGCATTTAGTGTTTTATTATTGATCAAATAAGAAAGATTTCGTTTTCAAAAAAGATAAGTTTCTAAATTTGCCTTTTTCAGTCATTTTAGCTTAATTCTCAAATAGCAAAAGACTAGCTTTTTAATACTAAAATTCATTTTTACTATCTTTTTACTGTCTTTATAACAAAATAGGCATAAAAAAGCTGGAAAATAATAATTTTCCAGCTTTTTTGTTTATTTTATGCGCTTAAATTTTAAAATAACGGTAAATAAATCCGTCTGTGCCTGAATATCACATCCACCACCCATTTTCCGCATCATTTTTTTAACATTTTCTAAGCCTATCTGGTTGCTATCAATTTTAGAAGGCTTATTTTGGCTTTTATTTTCAAATAAAAGCCAAATATATTGCTGATTTTCCCCGGTTAAAATCTTAACCGGCTTATTTTGGTCTGCATATTTAACAATATTAGAGGTTAAATTATCCATAATCCGGGTAATATATGTTTCATGCACAGCTACCTGCCCCTTAGTGGCTGTAAACTGTGGCTCAACGGTAAAGCCCTGCTGGAATAAATAACCGGACATATCTGATAAGCGATCGTAAAAAACTTCTTTGAAACTGCCCTTTTTTTCCAATTCGACGTCTTGTTCAATATTAACCAGTGAATATTCAAATAATCGATCAGACATAGTTTTGAGCTGCTGGGTTTTTTGGGCGATTTTAGCCAAATAGGCCTGTCTTTTTTCTTCGTCTTTGGGATCGGCTTTTAAAATTTCAGTATACAGCATAATCGACGTCAAAGGCGTTCTGATATCATGCGACAAAGACGTAACCATCTTCGCGTTAGCATCCATCAGTTCATCTTTTTGCTTGAATTGCTCTTTTAACGACAACCGCATTTCATTTAATCCCGTTGCTAAAGTAGCAATTTCATCATACCCTTTAGTCTTAATTTCATAGTCCAGATCGCCTGCTTCCAGCACCATAATATCTTGGCTTAATTTTTGAATTTTTTTTATCTGATACCTGATTCCCAGCATCACCACGCTAAAGAAGAGGATAAAACTCAAAATTATCACTGTAAAAAAAGCCAGATCATATAGGCGGTAAGGATAGATTCCTTCAATATAAACTGCCGCTTTGCCGTCAGCAAAAGTCATTTGAAAATCTTTGCTGGTCAAATCCTCTTCTTCTAAGGAGGAGGCAGCCACGCCGCTGCGGTTATAAACTACCTTATCATTTTTATAAATCACCACCATCAAAATGCCCTGTTTCAAAACCCATTTATCTAAGTCTTTTTTATCGGTCGTTTGCAGGTTATTTTGGGTGATGTATTTTTGCAGGCGCGCGGCATAATGCTTACTTTCTTTAGTTTCATAATGAATTTGACTATAGTATTTATCAAGATAATTCGATGATAAATTATAAGCCGCTAAAAAAAAGCCAATCGCTAAACCAAAAGCCAGCAGCAATAGCAAAAGCAGTTCAACATAGATGCTTTTGGATTTTGGGCGGCTTTTTTTAAGCCAGCTTTTAAAGTTCTTCAGGATTTTCAAACCGGTATCCCCTTCCCCACACGGTCTTGATGTAGCGCGGATTTTGCGGATCAGGCTCAATTTCCAGCCGCAATTTGCGGATATGCACCATCACCGTATTGGCACAGGTATAAAAATACGGTTCCCGCCACACACTTTCGTAGATATTTTGCGCTGAAAAAATCTTTTGCGGATGTTCCATCATGAGTCTTAACATCTTATATTCTAAATCAGAAACATCCACCTTTTGCCCATGAGCCTCGATTTCATTAAATTCACGATTAAGCTTAATGCCAGCCAGTTCTAACACCGGCTCTTTAGGATTTTCTTTACCCTGATATACTTGATAGCGTCTCAGCAAGGCTTTGACTCGGCCTAAAAGTTCTGCATATGAAAACGGCTTAGCTAAATAATCATCTCCACCTGCCATTAATCCTGCTAACTTATCAGCTTCCTGCGATTTAGCTGTTAAAAAAAGGACCGGCACATTTGATTTTTCCCGAATCTTTTGGCAGGTCAAAAGCCCATTTAACCTTGGCATCATAATATCTAAAATTACTAGGTCAAAACTATTATCCAAAATCTCCAAGCCTTCTTGGCCGTCTTGGGCTTCTAAAACTTGATACTTTTCGGCTTCTAAGAGGATTTTGACCCCCATTCGGATATCTTCATCATCTTCCACAATTAAAATTTTTCCTTGAAACATGTTTTACCTCATTTATCTTCTTTAACATTAATTGCCTATATTATGACGCCTACTTCTTAACAAATTCTGAACGTTTTTTAAAATTAAATAAAAAAGGCGTGTTTGCACACGTCCTATCTCATACTCTTTTATTATTCCGTACTTGAACAACAATCCCTAAAACTGCTGTGCATGCTGCCCCAATAGTAATCACGCACCACAGCAGCGACATATAAATCCTTTTTGGTGTTATTGCATTACTTGTATGCGGCAGCGATTCAGGCTGACCGCCTAAGTTATTCAAGCAAATGTTAATTCGATTTAAAGCTGCATCAACATCTTTTTGTGAAGCCCTCCTGCTGAGCACTTCCCGTCCATCTATTAACGCTTGATTCAATTCCTGCTTGCCGTCATCAGTAGCTTTTTGATAGGCCTTTAATTTTTGATAATGCTCCACCGCCTGCGCTGAAACCGCCTTTTGCAAAGCAGCATATTCAACGACCTGCCCTTGACTATTAGCTTGTACCCTAACATTAACCAGCACAATAGACAAAAAGAGCGCACAAAAAATTAATACAGCCTTCTTAATAACTCCATTCAACATTCCTTTATTCCCCCAGAAACTAAACCTAACTAACATAAAATTAACATTTTTATTATATAATAATGCTATAAATGTGACAATTATCCAGGTGACAAATCACCTTTTGACATTTTTATCAAAAGTGACAAAAAGAAGGGAGAAAATCAGCCAAATGATCAAAGAAATTAACCATGATATTATTTTCTTAAAGAAAAAAGCCACACCTGCCAGTAAAAAAGATACGCAAACAATCACCGACTTATGTGATACTTTAGCCCACTACCAAGACCACTGTGTTGGAATGGCAGCCAACATGATTGGTGTCAATAAACAGATTATTGCTTGCTATTTTGGACCCTTTATGACTGTCATGCTCAATCCCCAAATTACCCACAAAGAAAACCCTTATACTACCACCGAAGGCTGCTTAAGTTTAGCAGGCCAGCGTGAAGTAAAACGCTATGAAAAAATTACTGTAACTTATTTGGATAAGAATTTTACCCGTCAAAGTCAAACCTTCTCCGGCTTTTTTGCCCAAACGATTCAGCACGAAATTGACCACTTGCATGGGATTTTAATCTAAAAAAGGTGCTCAAATTGAGCACCTTTTTTATTTATGCAGCCAGGCATAACCTGTATTCAAAATAAAAATACCCACGCCAGCTACTACAAAACAGCTTAAATTATTAATACTCATCACTTGGCCAAAAATAAAGCTGCCTAAAGGCATAAACAAAATAGCTACCGTAAAAATCACACTAAATACCCGGCCCAAATATTTGTTATCGCAAATATATTGAATATAAGTATAAAATGAGATGTTAAACAGAGCTAAAAAACCACCTACTAAAATAAATGGCAGATATATGCTCCAAGCTAGATTCAGTGGCATAATTTCACCCAAAACAGGTAATAACACAAGGCCTACACCCAGTCCATACAAAGAGATAATTATTTTTAGGCGGCCTTGCTTAAACTTAATTTTATTATCCAAAAAAGAAAATAAAATGGAACCGCTAGATTCACCAATCAATGCTTTCCCGTAAGCATTACTGATTTGTCCTTGATAAAGGTGATTTAAATAAGGCAAAAACAAATTATAAGCCGCTAAAAAGAAGGTGACACCTGAAGCTAGCAGGATAGTCTGCCAAATGATTTTATGGTTCCAGGTATACTTGATGCCTGCTTTAATTTCTTAAAAAAAGCTAAATCTTAGTCAAAAAATGCTGCTATTTGGAAAAATCCTTATCTCTAGCTCAAAAACTCTGCCGTTTTGATATATTTTGGGAAATTTATGCTGAAAAAGCCCAATTGCAAAATGACGCTAACCATTTTGCCGAAGGTTTAACCATGTTAAAAATGCTAAAAAAAATGCCCATTAAAGGGCATTTTTTTATTTCAAATATAATTGCCGCAAATCTTTTTGCTGGGCTTTTGTTAACTGCAATTCACTCGCTAAATACTGCGCCACCGTGCCATATTCTTTTTGCATTACAGCCAAAGCATGATCTAAATATTGTTCCGAAACCATGCCTAAATAATCAATATTTTGCGTAAAAATTGCTCCTTTAGGCTGGGCTTCTTGATGATCTTTGATTTGCTGAGCTTTCAAATATTGATTTGAAGCCAAATAATCTTGTCTAATGGTCTTTTTATCAGCTCCCAAAGCGGTCAAAAGATACACCGCCCCCATTCCCGTGCGGTCTTTGCCGGCGGAACAATGGAACAGAACCGATTCATCGTCTTTGGTATTCGCCAATAAAACATCAAAAAAAGTCCGATATGCTTTTTTGGAGCTGTCTTCCAAGACGATATCCTTGTAAGCTTCCAACATATCATTTAAAGCTGCCCGGTCATCGGTATAATAATTACGCCTCGATTCCCATTTTTCATTTGTACTGTTGGTTTCATCAATTGGAAAAACCGAAACAAAATGGTAATTAACTCCAGCTGGAATCCGGTCCGGTTCATGCCTTTGTTCTGCTTTCGACCGAAAATCAACATCATCATGCAAACCGTACGCCTTTAAAAAAGTTAATTCCGGTTCAGTCAAACGGCTTAATTTACCGCTGCGGATAACTTTTTTCTGCTTCAAAATACGTCCATCAGCCATCACAATTCCGCCCATATCGCGGAAGTTATCACAGTTTTTAAGCATCTGCTTTCATCCTCTCTTTTAGCCGGTTCATTTTTTCAAAATCATTAGTAAAAAGACCACTGACCCCTTTTTGCATTAATTTTTGCGCCAAAAGCTCATCATCAATGGTCCAAATTCTTTGCACCCCCGAAAAATCATGCCACAAATGGGGATGAAGGCCCTTGAGGCGGTTTTCTTGAAGCAATTTTTGCGGATTTTCAACCTCAAAATCAACCAAATAATTACAGTCTAAAGTCGCATCGAAAGCTAATGCCTGGCGTAAAGTCTCCAAATTAAACGACGAATAAATAATTTGAGGGAAATCCTGCGCCAAATAAAGCACTTTTTCCACTAAACCCGGATAAGCCTGTTTGTCCGTCTTGAATTCTAAATTAATCAACCCTGGATAAGTCTTTAAAATCGCTAAAACTTCGGTCAAAGTAGGAATACTTTCGCCATTTTGCAGATGACAAGCTTTCACCTGCGCTAAAGTCATGTCCTTAATTAAACCTTTTTGATCAGTTGTCCGGTCGACCTTCTCATCGTGAATCACTACCGGCACCTGGTCTTTAGTCAAATGTACGTCAAATTCAATTCCTTCGGCACCATTTTTAACGCAATAAGCAAAACCCTCTAACGAATTTTCCGCAAATTTTTTAGGATAGCCCCGATGACCAAAAATCTTTGTTTTAATATCCACACTAAAGCCTTCCATCATTATAATAAATTCATTCTACCAAGAACTGCCAGGCTTTAACAAGCAAAAAGACCGCAAATTCATATTTACACCGTGCAAAGCTGCATGTTATAACAAAAATAAGGTATCGCAAAGGAGGAAACATTTATGAATGATCTTGAACAAAAACTTTTTGACTTAGCCGTCGCACATTTAAAAGATGCTTATGCTCCCTATTCTAAATTTCATGTAGGAGCTGCTTTGATGACCGCATCCGGCAAAATTATCCTCGGTGTCAACATTGAAAATTCTTCTTACGGGGCTACCAATTGCGCCGAAAGAACCGCCCTTTTTTCCTGGGTTAACCAAGGCTTAACAAACGATCCTATCAAATGCCTTTTAATCACCGGCAACACCGACCGGCCTATCTCGCCTTGCGGTATTTGCCGCCAAGTCATGACTGAATTCATGGCTCCTGACACCCCTGTCATCTTAACCAATGTTAAAGGTGATTTTATCAGATCAACCGTTGACCGTCTGATTCCTTATCATTTCACCGAAGACGATTTAGCTGCCGGAACCAATAAATAATTTTTCAGAAAGAAGCCTGCTCAATGCACTATGAAATTAAAGCTTATAACTATGATAACTTCCCCGATTTTAGTGACCAAGTAGCCGGTGCGGTTGAAATAACCGCTACCGGTGAAGAAGTTGGGCTTGAATACCAGCCTGATGTCACTTTTATGACGGAAAATAAGACCGCTCTAAAGCTTCAAGTTATTAAACCAACGATTTTCAACCGTCCTAAGCAACTGTTTCCGGGTATTTTATTTATCCAAGGCAGCCACTGGGCTACCCAAGATATTTACCACAACGTGGCTAAATTAGGCCGCTTAGCCCAAAAAGGCTATGTCATTTTCCTAATGCAGTATCGCGATTATGAACACGGATTTCATTTTCCAGCCCCGATCATTGATGCCAAAAATGCCCTGCGTTATCTAACATTGCACGCCAATGAATTCAGCCTTGATGCTAATAACTTTATTGTAATGGGCGACTCTTCTGGCGGGCAAGTGGCCTGCATGACGGGGATGACCATTAACACAACTTTATTTGACCATCCTGTATACCAAACATCCATCAAAGTCAAAGGGATTATCGACCTTTACGGTGCGGTTGATTTAACTTTAGCTGATGGCTTTCCTACCACTTTTGACCACCAAACTAAAACCAGTCCTGAAGGGCGCTTTATGGGATTTGATATCAATGACAACTTGGAAGAAACACAAAAAGCTTGTCCTAAATACTATGCAGAATATGCTTTTAGCCCCATCTTAATTGCCCACGGCACCAAAGATTTTACGGTATCCTGCCAAGAAAGCGTCGACTTGTACCAGGCTTTGAAGCAAGCCAACAAAGATGCAGCATTATACCTACTGCGTGGCGCCACGCATGGCCATAACGCTTTTTGGTCCAAACAAATGATTGATGTTTACGATCAATTCATCAAACATTGTTTACGGTCATAACCACTTATGCAAAGTTAAGCACTTCACTCTTAGAAGTTTTAGGATATTTGCAAAAAGCCCCTTGGTTAACCAAGGGGCTTTATTTATTTTAATTGTTCAATTTGCTTACCTGACAAATTTTGCCATTTTTGACTATAGAAGTAAGCGTGCAAATGGTACTTAGGTACTTGATAAGTTTGCGCCATAAAGGGTTTGACCTGTTGATCCAAAGCCAGCCAGCCGCGCCAGCCTAAATGAATGGTATCTTGCATATAATATTTTTGATAATTCGTCGACAAATCGCAAATATTATTAAACCCTTGTGTTTTTAATTGGTAAGTAATCTTTTGGTTAAACCGCTGGAGCATTGCAGCCGACAACCCCGTATAGGCCATCCATTTAGCATTCACCGGCGGAATAACAAATAACACCTGCATCTTGTTTTGCTTGAATTGCTGCAAAACCAACTCAAAATCGGCAAATTCAACGGATTGCGTATAATCAAAAGCCGCTTGTTTTCCCTTTAGTCTTTGATAGTTATCCTTGAGCTTCTTATTCCAAAAAGTGTGCGACACTTCAAAAGGATTGCCCGAAGTATGTTTTTGGCCTAAGGTCTTAGCCGTTTGATCTAATGAAGCTAAATTATACTTATCCGGTAGTAAAGCTGTCTTTTTTTGGATTAATTTAGTTCGGTTTTTAATCTTCAAATTGGAAAACATCACATCTTCATGTGTTAATTCGTGCTTTTTATAAATCAGATAATTTTTAGTCGCCCAATCCAGTTTTTGCCCTTTAGCCTTGGCCTCAAGCGCTTTTTTCAGCCACTGATCAGAAATATCTGTCAGTGAAAGCACCCGTTTAGCTGCATAACGGGTAGCCGGCGCATCTTTAGTTTGCAAAATGAAATCGACGACTTGCAAGTTGGAATAATAGTAGCCAAAAGCATTTTTATCACATCCTTGTTTCACAAACCACTGTGGCGAAATAATAAAGACAGCCTTTTTGCCCTGCAGACTTGCGTTAGCCGGTTGCATCGAAAAATAATGCGACAACGACTGGGTCCCAGCTGTTCCCAGCAAAAAAGGCTGGTAAGGCCGGTGATATTTGGCTGCTAAAATAGACGGATGCAGCGGATCAAAGCGTGATAATTCAGAGGAACCGAAAAAAGGGACATATTGGCCGCTAAAAGCCTGCTGCTTAAGCGCTCCGCCTTTAAAAACATTTGCTGCCTGCGAAGAGGCTGCCTGCTGTAACGTCTTTTTTGAATATTTAATTTTAGTCAAGAAAGGTGAGCCCAAAAAAAGCAGCAGCAGCATGCCTGCACACAAAGCCGGCCCAAAAATTAACCATAATTTCTTTTTCATCTTAACTTAAACGCTCAACTTGCTTAATAATCTTGTTAGGTGTATCCCAAGCACTGCGGTCAAATTCTGAAACAGGCACTTCAATCCCACATTGGCTTTGCAATTCTAATAGCAACTGTACCGTTGCCATTGAATCTAAAAGTCCGGTTTCAAATAAGTTGAGGTCGAGATTATTTCTGACTTCATCACTTGCCGTTAAATCTTCTAAAATATCTAAAATTGTTGTTTGCATAATTTTTTATCTCCTAATTTAAAAAAATAATTTATCTAAAAAGCCTGAAAAAATTAAAAATGACAGGCACACAGTATTAAAAGTTATGACCACACCCAAGGCTTTGGTCGCCTTATTATGCGGCAGGCGGTGCTTTTTCTTAAACCTAAGCCACATATCGCAAATGATAATCGCTAAAGCATGATACAAACCATACACAATATAATACCAAGTCAAACCATGCCAAAAACCCATGATTAAAAAGAGAACCAAATATCCCACTTGTGAAATTAAGATCCGGTCTTGGAGCAGCTTATTTTTCATGACAAAAAAAACAAAGCGCATATAAATATAATCTCTAAACCAAAATGATAAAGACATGTGCCAACGATTCCAAAATTCTTTGATATTAGGCGCTAAAAAAGGCTTATTGAAGTTAATCGGCGTCTTAACTCCCATAAAATAGCTGATACCGACCGCAAATAAACTATAACCGGCAAAATCAAAGAACAAATCCATAGCATAAACATACATATATAGCACCAGCCACCAGGAAAATCCACCATGAGCTAAGGCTAAATGCCCAACTTGCGGCAGCCAAACCGTGCCGAAAAGATAAGCCAAAATAAATTTATATAAAAAACCTAAAAAGATGTTGTGTACGCCTTTTTCCAGCATTTCCAAATACTCATCTTTTGAAACCACGGTTTGATAATCGCTTAAAAACCGCCGGTAACGATCAATTGGTCCTGACGAAATCGTGGGGAAAAATAAAATGAAGTGCACCAATTCAAAGAATTTAAGCTCCTTAATCGCACCATCCCGAATTTCCATTACAATCCCGACAACCTTAAATGTTAAATAACTGATCCCCAAAAAGCCTAATAATGAAGCCTTGCCAAAGATAAAAGGTGTCAATTTAACCATGACCAGCGGTGCTATGGCCAAAGCGACCGCAGCCGTAAATATCCAGCCCGAATTATGCTTTTGCCGGTAATGCAGATAAAGGTATAACAAAGCGACTTCAAAAATAACATAGGCGACTAAAGCCAAACCCTGATGGTATTTTTCAGCACCAAAAGTAAGCAGTAAGAAAGCCAAAGATAAGCCCGTTTCATATAAACGCCAGCGCTTACCTCTTAAAAGGCCAATCATCAGCGGAATTAGTCCGCCTATCAGCCACACAAAATAAGTTGGATTTTGATAAGGCTGCAGATTAGGCATCCCCGTTGACCTCCTTTAAGAGGAGTTTACGGTTAACCTTGCCATTTGGCGTCAAAGGCAATTCATCAACATACACAAAACGGTTAGGCATCATGTAAGGCATCATCACAGCTTTCAACTCCTGCTTAATAGCTTGGGTTAATTGAAAATTACTGGTAAAATGATGGTTTTCAGCTTTGACATAAGCAATTAATTGGCTGACCTTATGATTTTGATCATATTTTGGTACAGCAGCGGCTTTATTCACAAAACTAACCCGGCTTAAGCATTGATCAACATCTTCTAATTCAATGCGGTAACCATGCAGTTTGATCTGAAAATCTTTGCGTCCGGCATATAGCAGTTGTCCTTTAGCATCAAAGCGGCCTAAATCACCGGTTTTATAAGCTGGGCGTCCTTGGTAGGTTAAAAAGGTCTGTCTGGTTTTAAGCGGATTATTTAAATATCCCTTGGAAACACCGCCGCCGACAATCACAATTTCACCTGTCTGCCCTAAAGCAACGTCCTTTCCATCATCATCTAACAAGACTATCTGCGCATCATCTTTGCAAATGCCGATTGGCAAGCGGGGATAGGCGTCTAAAATATCTTGGGTAATTTCAACTTGAGTTACGGCTACGGTTGCTTCCGTAGGGCCGTAGGTATTGTAGATTTTAGCGCTGGGAAAGCGGGTTTTTAATTTTTGCGCCGTCGCATGCGTTAATTCTTCGCCGCAAAACAGAAAATAGTTTAAATCAGGCAGCTTTTGCGCATTAAAATCTGGATTTATGAGGCAAATATCGGCAAATGACGGTGTCGAAACCCACGTATTAAGTTTTAACTGCGGCAGCCAGCTGAAGAGGTCTTTAAAATTAGCCGTCACATCTTTAGGTAAAACCGCTAATTTACCACCGTTAACCAAGGTTGGATAAAGATCCATTACTGAAAGGTCAAAGGAATAAGGCGCCTGTGACAGGCTAGTTTGACTGAAAGCCTTGGGGAAAGTCTGATTCATCCACGTGATAAAACTTAATAAGTTATCATGGCTGATTTGGACCCCTTTAGGCTGGCCGGTGGTTCCGGAAGTAAAGATGATATAAAAAATATCTTGATTGCTGACATAAGTACTGACATCTGCCACCGCTTTAGTATTATTCATTTGTGCCTTTAAAGCTGCTTGTTCCATAACCAAAAGATCAAGGTCTATTTCAGGCAGCGTTTCTAAAGCTAAACAAGCGGCCGGCTTGGCAATTTCAGCAATAACCTTCAGCCGGTCCAAAGATGAGTTGACATCAACCGGAATATAAGCGTGGCCGGCTTTGACAACTGCTAAAAAAGTCACCAGCACATCAAATTTTTGTCCTCCATAAACAATCACCGGACCTTCTTTAGGTAAGGTCTGCTTTAAATAATTGCTTAACGCATCAGATTTAGTTTTTAATTCCTGATAAGTATGGGTGCTTCCAAGATAGTCGTAGCAAATGCGGTCTGGATAGGTTTTTGCCACCTGATCAATTTGTTCAATAATATTTTGCATTTTCTCTTCTCCTTAGAATTCGTTGTAGATGAAATGAGGCTGATTAATCCCGCTATAGCTGTATAAGTACAGCAAGGCAAATAAAATTCCAAAATAAAAAATGGTTTTTAAAATAAAACTGAGATAAATATTATCCTTTAAATGTTTCATCATTTTCCTCCTAATCAACACTACATCCATCATTTTAGGGGACAATTCTTAATAGAATCTGAAATCTTCCGCTAAAATCACTAAAAAAGAGTTAAGCTCTCAAGATAAAATAAAAAAGCCTGCTTTATCAGCAGGTTTTTACCATAAATTCAAAAAATTACTTCCTATTAGTAAAAGAAAAATAAGTCCAGCCAAGAGCCACTGCCTTTTAGGCAGATAATCGTATTGAACATGCGTCCGCACATTTAAAGCATCAAATCCCTGAGCTGTCGTAGCTTGGGCCAAGTCATCAGCCAGACTTAGCGCATAAACAATAATTTTGACATAGAGTTTAGGATTTAAGACACTGGCCGATTTATGCTTCAGCAAAAAAGCATAGCGGATTCGGCGCCATTCCGCTCGAATATGACCAGCCATATTTAACGCTGCCAGCAAGCCGTACATAAAATGTTCCGGTAAATGCAAATGATCCCTTAAATTAGCTAAAATTTTTTCCAGCGTATACGGCAGCAGTAAAATCAAAGCCAAAAAAAGATACGCTTCCGCCCGACTAGCATAAATCAAAGCTGCATGCCAGTTATCCTGACGGGCATACAAATACTGCGACCAGCCGGTTCCCAAAACAAGCGGAGCTGACCATAGCAGTGCAAGCATAATTTTCTTAAGCGCCGCTTTTTTTAGGCTTAAAAAAACGATACAGCCCAAAATAATACTTAAGTTAACCCAAACACTTTTTTCAAACGCTAAATCTAAGCCAAAAGTACACATTATCACAAAAATTACCGCTGGATTCATCGTCTCACCTCAACTAGCTGCTTATTTTGCAAGCGTAATTCATAAGCAATATATCCATTTAATAGATAACGCTGGTGTGACACCATTAAGCATTCTAAATTTAAATCCTTAACTGTTTGCGCTAAATTTTCCAGTACCACCGCATAAGATCGATAATCAAGCCCAGCTAACGGCTCATCCAACAGCAAAACAGGCGGAGCCAGTACCAGCAGCAGTAGCAGCTGCAGCTTTTTTTGCTGGCCACCTGACAGTTGGTAAACTGATTGCTTTAACACACCCGTTAAATTTAGTTTCCGGGTTAACTGGTCCACTTGAGCTTTGGTCCAATAGTCAGGATGTTGGCTGTTTTTCTGGGCCAGCGCAATTTCATCTTGCACCAAGATTTCGGTAAATTGCTCTTCAGCCTGTTGAAAACCTAATCCCACGATTTGTGCCCATTTTTTCAGCTTCCTTTTACGGGCAACCCGTCCGTCATAATAAATGTTTCCCTGGTAAGCGTTAAGTTGGCTCAAAGCCGCTAGTAGAGTGGACTTCCCGCTGCCATTTGGTCCTGATAATAAACCAATTTGGCCTTTAGCCAGGCTAAAAGAAGCCTCTAAAAGCAGCACTTGGCTGGGATTTTTTACACTGAGGCATTCTGCTTTAAATTTAGACACAGCTTTTTGAGGCAGTGTAAAGTTTTCCACAGGTGGATAACTTTTTAAATGAGTTGTCTTTAATCCCGTGGAAGTAAATTCATAAACAAAGTCCGCCAGGCCCTGGTAGCCATTTTGATCATGATCGCAAATCACAAAGCTTATTTTTTGCTTCTTTAAATCCTTAATCAATTCCAATAGTTCTGCCCGACTTTTGGCATCAATATTTGCGAAGGGTTCATCCAATAAAATTAACGAACTTCTTTGACAATAAATTTGCGCTAACGCAACTTTTTGCTGCTCTCCTCCAGATAAGGTCTGGACGGGCTGGTGTCTTTTTTTTTGTAAATTAAACTTCACCAGCGCTTCTTCTAAGCGACTCCAAATGACGTCTGGTGCCAGCTGCAGATTTTCTAAGCCAAACAGCAGCTGGTCTTCGACTGTCTTCATGGCAAAACTGCGGCTAGGATTTTGCATCAAATAGCCTATTTGGGCCGCCAATTCATTTTTAGGCACTCTATCAAGCGCTTGATGTTCCAATAAAACTTCACCTGTAAGCGTCCCGCCATAGGTTGGCAGAAGGCCACACATAATTTTCAGCAGGGTCGTTTTGCCTGAACCACTCTTTCCAGTAATCAGCGTCACTCCAGCCTGGACTTGGTATGAAAAATTCTCTAAAAGAAATGACCCTTGCCGATAAGCAAAGGTCACCTGATTCAACGTTAAATTAATCACGGGTTAAAATACCTGCTCTTTCCACAAGTTTGTCGATAAAATAGACTAACACCCCAGCAAAAAGCGTAATTGATACCACCCGAATTGCAAATAATACCATCAAAGTACTCAAACTATATTCGATGTAGCCGGATTGGAATAAATCCCACAAAAAAGTGATGATACTTTCAAATATGACCATGCTGGCCAAACTTCTAATCCCATAATCGCGGTAACCTGTTGAAGCAAAGCCCAATTCAGAGCCTACACCTTGAATAAGGCCTGACAACAAATTGGCCGCACCCCAGCTGGAAAAAAGCACCATTTCAACCGTGGCAGCTAATAATTCACCTACCACTGAAGCGCCTTTTTTATGCAGCAACATACTAGCCAGTGGTCCGGCCATCAGCCAAACCCCTAAAGTAGCATCATTTGCAAAAACTTTGAGCGGGGTTGCCGCTAACGCGTAATAGACAAAACTCCACAATTGATAAATAATGCCAAAGAAAATCCCGATTAAAGCAATAAAAATGACATCTTTCAGCGACCAAAGCGACCGCTTTTTTTGATCAATCTGCATAAAATAACCCCCTCTATCTACTCGGGGGACTATGACTAAACTCCCTGCGCTAGCATTACCTAGATCAGGTCAATGGGTCTTTCTCAGCCATGTGGCACCCCAGTAGTTTACGCCTTCATTATAACAACTTTTGCTATTTTTGTAAAAAAAATACGACCTTTTTTTAAATATTTTTCTACGTGGTCATTAAACTTTCTATAATTATTTTCTCATGGTATACTAGTCTAAATTAAACCTAAAGGAGGCCTTTTTGTGTCATTACCAAAAAGAAAAGACGTTGACCAAAATTTAACCTGGGATGTGACCGCCATCTATCCTGATGATGCAGCCTTTTATGCTGATTTAACCACAGCCCAAAACTTAGCTTTGGACTTTGTCAAAAACTACCAGGGCAAGTTAACCGACGCCAAAACCATTGTTCAAAGTTTTAAACCCTTGGAAGTAATTTTAACAAAATTATCCTGGTTAGATCATTATGCTTTCTTGCAACAAGCCAGCGATATGACCGATGAGCATTTCAACCAGCTTTTGCGAGACGTTTCCGCTGCAAGTGCTAAAATCGAAGCTGACTTAACCTTTTTCAATAATGAAGTTATGCAAAATGACACCAAAGTTTTAGATGAAGTTCAAGCTTTGGCACCAGCCTACGCTAACTTGACCCGTCACTGGAAAAAAGACAAAAAACATCTATTAAGTCCCAAAGTTGAAAAGGCTTTGGCCTCTTTATCTCCGGTCTTAAATGGTCAAGAAGGCCTTTATACCACTGCCAGAGCAGCTGATTTTTCCATGGAAGACTTTGAAATTGACGGCAAAAAGTATCCTATGTCATTTGTCCTTTACGAAAATACTTACCAATATCATAAAGATCCGCGGGTAAGACATACGGCTCACAAGATTTTTTCCAACGTCTTGCGCCAACATCAAAATACCATTGCAGCCAACTACTATAATCATGTCTTAAAAGAAAAAACTATTGCTACCATGCGCGGCTTTGATTCTGTCATTGACTACCTTTTAAGCTCACAAGAAGTTACCCGTGACATGTTTGACCGCCAAATTGACCTGATTATCAATGAATTAGGTCCTATTATGCAAAAGTATATGAAGCTGATTCAAAAAGAACGCGGCCTTGATAAGATGGTCTATTCTGACTTGCAAATCGACTTAGATCCTGATTTTGCTTTGGAAATTAACTTAAAAGATGCGCCCCAATATGTTAAAGGCGCCCTGGCACCGCTGGGTGAAGACTATTATGCAGCTATCAAAAATGCCTTCAAAGATCGCTGGATTGACTTCCCCGTTAATGCCGGCAAAGAATCAGGCGGTTTTGAAACCACGCCTTATGGCTTGCATCCTTATATTTTAATGTCTTGGACTGGTGTTTTGCCTGACATCTACACCTTAGTGCATGAATTGGGTCACGCTGGCAACTTCATCTCCATCAACAAACACAATCCGATTTTAGCCGGTGAACCATCACTTTACCTGATTGAATCACCATCGACATTCAATGAACTGTTGATGACTCATTATTTGGAAAAGCAAAGCTCTGATCCACGTAAACTGCGCTTTGCTTACACAACCATGATGACCAATACTTATTTCCACAACTTCATCACCCACCTCTTAGAAGCTGCTTTCCAGCGTGAGGTTTACAAATTGATCGATGCCGGTCAAGGCTTTGATGGACAAAAATTGACTGAAATCAAGATGTCCGTCCAAAAGAAATTCTGGGGCGATGCTGTGGACATCGATGAAGATGCCGGTCTCACCTGGATGCGTCAAAGCCACTACTACATGGGGCTTTACTCTTATTCTTATTCAGCTGGTTTAACCATCTCCACTCAAGCCTACCTGCGCTTCTTAAAAGAAGGCCAGCCGGAAATTGACCGCTGGTTGGAATATATTTCCTTAGGCGATCAAAAGACGCCACTGGAAGCTGCTAAAGTTGCCGGCGTTGATGTCTCCTCAGCCGAACCATTGAAGAATACGATTGCCTTTTTAGGTGAAACAGTCGATAAGATTTGCGCTTTGACCGCTGAACTTAACCAAAAATAAAGAAAGGCAGGATTTAAATCCTGCCTTTTTAAAAAGGCAAAAAGCCGCTGTAACAGCGGCTTTTTTTACATCAAAATTAAGCTTAAAGCTTTTCTTTTGAAACGATGTTGAGCTTGGAATCCAAGTCGTAAACAACTGGTTGACCAGTAGCCATTTCAACATTCATGATGTCTTCATCAGAGATGTTTTCGATGTACTTAGTCAAAGCGCGAAGTGAGTTACCGTGTGCAGCCACGATAACGTTCTTGCCAGCCAACAAGTCTGGAGCGATGTGATCTTCCCAGAATGGAATAACACGTTCCAAAGTAACTTTCAAGTTTTCACCACCAGGAACGATGCGTGGGTCAAGGTTTGCGTAACGACGATCGTTTGCTGCAGAACCTTCATCATCAGCACTCAAAAGTGGAGGCAATACATCGTATGAACGACGCCAGATGTGAACTTGTTCATCACCGAATTTTTCAGCTGCTTCAGCCTTGTTTTGACCTTGTAAAGCACCGTAGTGACGTTCGTTAAGACGCCATGTCTTTGTTTCAGGAATCCAAAGTTGGCCTGATTCTTCAAGCGCAAAGTGGAGAGTCTTGATGGCACGTGTCAAGACAGAAGTGTAGGCTTGGTCGAATTCGATACCAGCTTCTTTAAGCTTACGACCAGCTTCCTTAGCTTCTTCTTCACCTTTTTCGCTCAAGTTAACGTCAACCCAGCCAGTGAACAAGTTCTTCAAGTTCCATTCACTTTGACCGTGACGGATAAATACTAATTTTGACATTTAGCACAAACCTCTTTCTTAGAATTATGATACAAACATATTTTACACTGAAACACCAAAAATTGGTAGCTTTTAGCTAAAAATTACTGTGATTTTCATCAATTGCACAAATTAACGCTGAAATAGCTTCTTTTACATAGCGCGGTTCAGTCGCCAAATTAAGCCGAATATGTCCCGCACCGCCATTTCCAAACCAAGCACCAAAGTCAACGGCCAAATGCGCTTTTTGCTGCACAACCTGCTTTAATTTGGCTTCAGGGACCACTTTCTTTAGGTTAACCCATAGCAAATAAGTTCCTTCTAAAGGCGCAATTTCAATTTCAGGATAAGCTTCAAGCAAATGCTCTCTTACATATTGTTCATTAGCTTTAACAACTTCAAGCAAGCCGTCCAACCATTCTTGCCCGTAATGGTAGGCTGCCTCAGCTGCCACCTTGCCCAGCAAACTTCCTTGGGGCAAAGCTTGCCGTAAAACAAATTGGTCATATTTGCGTCTAATTTGCGGATTAGGAATAATTACATGACTTACCAATAGGCTAGACATATTGAAGGTTTTTGATGGTGAATCTAAAACAACTAAATTATCCCGGTATAAGCCGTCTTTGATGGATAAAGCCGATACAAAAGGTCTTTGGCCCACAATTAAATCATGATGGATTTCGTCACAAATCACGCGGACGTGCTTTTCTTGGCATAAAGCAAAAACTGCTTCCAGCTCACTTTCAGACCAAACTCGGCCCACTGGATTATGCGGACTGCATAAAATTAAGACCTTAACCGCTTTTGATTCCATCTTTTGCGCCATATCATCCAAATCAATCGTGTAGTTTTCGTGGTCATTTTTTAAAGCTGTCACTACCAACTGCCGCCGGTTATTTTTAATCACATTGGCAAAAGGATAATAAACCGGCTGCATAATCATCACACTGTCGTCTGGTTCGGTTAAGACCTGCAGCATGTTCACGATGGATTGCACTACACCAGTTCCAAACCGCATCCAGTCTTGATGCAGTTCGATTTGATACCGGTCTTTTTGCCATTTAAAATAAGCGTCATAATAGCTTTTTGGTGTTAGCGAATAGCCAAAAGCACCGTGTTCAATGCGGTTTAAAAGAGCTTTTTTAGCTGCTTTTGGAAGTGCAAATTCGGTATCGGCAATCCACAGAGGAATTAGGTCGCTTTGACCAAATTCAGCTTCCATTCCATCCCATTTAATCGCATCCGTGTGATGACGGTCAACGTTATATTCTTGAAGAAAAGTATATTTATCCATGTTAATCCTGCTTTCTTAGCTTTTTAAAGTCAACTTTTTTGGTATGCACCGGTTTTACCCCTAAAACATCCAGCATAAAGGTGAAGACTGGGATTCCGACAATTAGTCCCCATATACCAAATAGTTTTTCTGCAATAAATAATACAACAAAAGTGTAAAAAATAGGAAGTTCGGTCCGGCTAGACATTAATTTAGGGTTCAAAACATATGATTCCAAAGTGTGTACCACAAGCAAAATCAGCACAATATAGAAAATATAGTTGAGCCCACCTACAGTATAGCCGATAAAGCATAAAGGAACCGCCGAGATAATCACCCCTGCTACCGGAATCAAGCTTAAAACAAAAATCATCAAGCCTAAACTAAAGAGCTGCGGCATCTTTAAAAAGGCCAGACAAACGGTGGTAATTAAAGTGTTGGCAATGGCAATCATAAATTGAGCTTCCATGACTACCCCAAAAGTATTTACAAAAATCTTGGCAAAATAATAAATATCGCTGAAAATCCAAGCAAAAGGCCCTTTTAAAAAGCTCTTGGAAAAGTCAAACATCTGCTTTTCTTCAATAGTGAAGAAAAAGCTCAAAAGCAGCGATATAAATAAGGTCATCCCCATCGAGCCAATGCTGGAAACATACTGGAGGATTAAGGAAAAGCCGCTTTTTACCTGTTTGGCAATATCTAATTGGCCGAGATATTTACTGATTAATTCCATCACTTCATTGGCATCTTTGGATGGATGCTGGTAGAAATTCAAAACCGATGTCACCATTGATTCCGACTGCACCACTAACTTGGGCAGATAAATCGTTACAGCTAAATACAACAGCCCGATAATGGCTAAATAAACTGTCACTACAATGACTTTCGAAGGAATTTTTACATACTTGTGGACAAAATTAATCAGCCTGGTCACCAAAAAAGTAAAGATAAAAGTCAGCAATATAACACTGATAATACTTTTAGCCAAATAAAGTACTCCAATAATACCTAATAAGACCACAAACCGCCTTAACCGCGTATTTTGCAAAAATTTATCCCATAAACTCATAATTTTCTCCTTACATTTAATATTTTCATTTTACACCCAAAAAGGGGCGGTTAAAATCTTTAACCGCCCCTTTTAGCTAAAATTTATTTGATTTTATTGTATGAATATTGAATGCGGTAAGTCTTCTTGCCATATTTAGGTAAAACAATATCACCGAAGTTTTCTTGGTTGATAGCATCCGGCAGCATTTGCGCTTCCAAAGCAACCCCTTCGCCAGGATGAGCTTCTTTGCCATGATCTCTAGTAAAGTGGATCGGCGCATCAATACCCGGCATCGTGTACATTACCAAACCATTACGATCTGAATCAATTGTAATTTCCCGTCCGCTTTCTTCATCGCGTAAAATCGCTACCGGTTTAGTGCCTTGGCCCGGTTCATTAACCACAAAAGCTGTATCAAAGCCGTGATTTGCCTGATCGGCCTTTGCAAGATTGGTAAAATCACGAAAATCGCACGGTGTATCAGTGACGTCGCACACGCGGCCGGTTGGAATATTTTTATCATCCAAGTCTAAGTAGCCTTCACTGTTAATCTTCAACGATAAAGTACTTAAATCGCTATGATCGCTTGGATTGAAATAAACGTGCATTGTTGGATTAAAGAGACTGTCTTCATTATCGCCTAAAGCACTGTAAGCAATCGTTACTTTGTTGTTATTGGTCAAAGTGTAAATGATGGTTGCAATAATGTTACCAGGGAAGCCGTCCATTTCTTGGGTAATGTTCTTTTGGAAAATGGCGCTGACACTATTTTTATTTTGCGATGTTGAATAGTTCCAGTTCCAAGATGAAAAGCCATGGTCGCCTCCATGCAAGGTGTTTCCATTTTCGTTAGCTGGCAGACTAAACTGTTTACCGTCCAGCTGGTAATGTGCATTAGCTATCCGGCCAGCCACACGTCCGATTGACTTGCAGACATTTTGCGCATTACTGTAGTATTCTTTAGTATTATCGAAGCTCAGCAAAAGATTTTTCTTACCTTCTCCTGCTGGCACCAGAAATTCTTGCCACAAAGCACCCATCGTTAAGCAGGAAATTTCAACACCATTGTCATTTTTCAAAGTAATTTTAGTAACTGTATGCCCATCATATTTATCAAGTACTTTTTTTACGATTTCCATGATTGTTCCTCCACTATCCTTTATGATTACTCTTTTATTTTAACGCATCCGGTTGCAAAATAAAAGCGCTTGCAGTAAATAAATTAAAATTTTTAAATTAAAAAAGTCCTGCAACATTGCAGGACTTAAATTATGCTAAGTGTGTGCTTAGCTTAACGATCATTATATCCATTTGGATGAGATGAATGCCATGCCCACGCTGTTTCGATAATTTTATGAATATCATCAAATTGTGGTTTCCAGCCTAAGATTTCCCGAGCTTTATCAGAGCAGGCAATCAAAGAGTCAGGATCGCCGCCACGTCTTGGTGCCATTTCAGCTGGGATTTCCTTGCCTGTAACATCGCGGGCAGCCTTGACGATTTCAAGGTTGGAGAAGCCGGTTGAAGACCCAAGGTTGAAGGCATTTGATTCATGGCCTTGACGCAAGTAGTCAACAGCTAAAATATGTGCATCCGCTAAATCAAATGGGTGAACATAGTCACGGACATTAGTGCCATCTGGCGTATTATAGTCATTACCAAAGATTTGCAATTTTTCGCGTTGGCCTTGAGCCACTTGCAAAACGATTGGCAATAAGTGGGTTTCAGGATGGTGATCTTCACCGATAGAGCCGTCTGGCTTAGCCCCGGCAACGTTGAAGTAGCGCAAAGCTACAAACTTCATCCCGTAGGCTTCATCAGCCCAGCGCATGATTTTTTCCATCATCAGCTTGCTTTCGCCGTAAGGATTGATTGGGTTTTGCGGATCAGTTTCTTTGATAGGCATTGTTTCAGGAATCCCATAAGTAGCTGCCGTTGATGAGAAGACAATATACTTCACGTCAAATTCGCGCATTACTTCCAGTAATTTAACCATGCCGGCTGTGTTGTTATCAAAATATTTCAACGGATTCTTCATCGATTCAGCCACCAAAGAAAAGGCTGCAAAGTGAATTACTGCATCAACATCTGGGTTTTCCTTGAAGACTTTGCGCATAAAGTCTTGATCGGACAAATCGCCTTGATAAAACTTAGCTTCTTTTCTAACGGCTTGCCGGTGGCCAGTAACTAAACTGTCAACGACAACAACATCTTGGCCTTGTTCAACTAAACGATCAACGGTATGGGATCCAATGTATCCGGCACCGCCTAATACTAATACTGCCATCTTTTTTCCTCCAAAGTATCTGATATTTTCAATTATATTTTACTACATAAAAGGATAAATGTAACTAAAATTTACTAAAAATATTTATTTTTTGCTATTTTAAAACAACAGTTTCCCTTTTATTTTAATTAAAATTGCTTCAAATAGCAATCAGTCTTTGCTTGCCTTGCTTTGCCGGTTGTGCTTAAATGAAAACAGACACTTTAAAAAAGGAGGCATTTGATGGCGCCCGTTTATAAAGAAATTATCACTGACCTCAAAAAAAGAATCTTTGCCGGTGAATTTTTGCAGATGAAACTGCCTGATGAACGAACTTTGGCCCAAAGTTATCAAGTCAGCCGCTCATCTATTAAAAGAGCTTTAAGCAAGATGGCACACGACGGCATCATCTTCAAAAAACGCGGTTCCGGCACCTTTATTAACCCGCTGTATCTCAAAAATGAGTCGGTTTTCAACTACGAAGCCGGCAGTAATTTAGGCGTGACCGATAATTTTAACATGAACGGCCACAAACCGGCAGTCAGGGTCTTGGATTTTACGGTCAAAAAAGCCACCCCTGAATTACAAAGGGACCTCTTTTTAAGCCCCGATGATTTTGTTTACCAAATCGTCCGCTTGCGTCTCTTTGATGACCAGCCCTTTATGATTGAAACCGGCTTTATTCCAATTAAATTAGCGCCTGAACTATCGCAAAAAATCATCGAAGGCTCTTTGTTCAACTACATGCAAACCCAAAAAGGTCAAGCCGTCACGAAATCATTCATGTCTATTTTTGCAGAACCTTCAACCAAAAAAGACCAAGAGTTGCTGGGTTTATCTAGTACCGAACCGGTCGGGGTGATGGAAGGCATCTTCTTTTTAGATAATGGCACGCCGTTTGAATTTTCCAGCATGCGGTTCCATTACCGCTATATGAAATTTAATACTTTTGTCACAGTCAATCATTAAGCGCCCTTTAAGGCGTTTTTTTAGGCCAGCTTTTTGAATTGGTACGTTCCAATTGTTTTATTAATTGACTCCAAATAAAAAAATGATAGAATAAAGATATCAAATCAACCGTAAAGGAGCTTTATTATGGCAACAGATTATTCATCCAAAGAATATTTCCAAAAACTTGATGCCTACTGGCGGGCAGCCGATTACATCTCGGTAGGTCAACTTTATTTAAAAGACAATCCCTTATTAAGAAGAGACCTTAAAGCTTCCGACCTTAAAGCTAAGCCCATCGGCCACTGGGGCACAATTGCCGGTCAAAACTTTATCTACGCTCATTTAAACCGGGTCATTAACAAGTATGATTTAAACATGTTTTACATTGAAGGACCTGGTCACGGTGGTCAAGTTATGGTCTCCAACTCTTATCTTGACGGCAGTTATTCGGAAATCTACCCTGAAATCAGCCAAGATGAAGCCGGCATGAAGAAACTCTTCAAACGCTTCTCCTTCCCAGGCGGGGTTGCTTCCCACGCTGCACCAGAAACCCCGGGTTCCATTCATGAAGGCGGTGAATTAGGCTATTCTATTTCCCACGCCACAGGTGCTATCTTGGATAATCCTGATTTAATCGCTGCCGTCGTCGTTGGTGATGGCGAAGCTGAAACCGGTCCTTTAGCGACTTCTTGGCAATCAAACAAATTCATCAACCCGATTCACGATGGTGCTATCTTGCCAATTCTTGATTTAAACGGCTTCAAGATTTCCAACCCAACCATTTTATCTAGGGAACCAAATGAAACACTGCTGAAGTATTTTGAAGGCTTAGGCTGGCATCCAATCCTAGTTGAAGGCAACAATCCCCAATTGCTGCATCCTCAAATGGCTCAAGCTATGGATCAAGCTATTGAAGAAATCAAAGCTATTCAAACCACTGCCCGTCAAAATAACGATGATTCGCTGCCAACATGGCCAATGATTATCTTCCGGGCTCCTAAAGGCTGGACCGGTCCTAAGATGTGGGACAATAAGCCAATTGAAGGCTCATTTAGAGCCCACCAAATTCCTATCCCCGTAGACCAAGACCATATGGAACATGCCGACCAATTAACAGCTTGGTTAAAGAGCTACCGTCCTGAAGAATTATTCGACCAAGATGGCAAATTAAAGGCTGATATTGCTGCTATCCTGCCTCAAGGCTCCAAACGTATGGCAGCTAATCCGCATACTAACCCCGGCAGCTTAATTAAAGATTTAATCTTGCCTGACTTTAGAGATTTTGCCCTGGATAACACGGAACACGGCAAAGTCGAAGCCCAAGACATGACCGTTTTAGGCAAATACTTGCAAGCCGTCATGGCTCAAAATGAAAAGAACCATAACTTCCGCATTTTTGGACCTGATGAAACCATGTCCAACCGGTTAGCACCAATTTTTGAAAGCTCAAAACGTCAATGGATGCAAGCCATTAAAGAACCAAATGATGAATTTTTGGCACATTCAGGCCGCATCATTGATTCCCAGTTATCTGAACACCAAGATGAAGGCTTCCTTGAAGGTTATGTTTTAACAGGTCGCCATGGCTTCTTTGCTTCTTATGAAGCCTTCTTAAGAGTTGTTGATTCAATGCTGACCCAACACTTTAAGTGGCTCAGAAAGGCCAAAGAACAACCTTGGCGCAGTGAAATCCCTTCACTGAATATTGTTTCAACTTCAACTGTCTTCCAACAAGACCATAACGGCTACACCCACCAAGATCCTGGTATCTTAGGCCATTTAGCTGATAAAAAGCCTGAATTTATTCGCGAATACTTGCCGGCTGACGCCAACTCCCTGTTAGCTGTCTTCGATAAAGTCTTAAATGACCGTGAAAAAATCAACTTGATTGTATCTTCTAAGCATCCGCGTCCCCAATTCTACACAGCTAGTGAAGCTAAAGAATTAGTCGATAAGGGCTTAAAGATTATTGATTGGGCTTCGACCGATTATCAAAGCGAACCTGACGTGGTCATCGCGGCTTGCGGAACTGAACCAAACCTTGAATCTTTAGCCGCTATCTCTATCTTGCATGACTTATTGCCTGATTTGAAGATTCGCTTTATCAATGTCTTAGACATCTTGAAACTTCGGTCACCAAAACTTAATCCTCGCGGCTTAAGCGACGCTGAATTCGATGCCTACTTCACCAAAGATAAGCCAATCTTATTTGCCTTCCACGGCTATGAAGGCTTAATCCGTGACCTCTTCTTTGACCGTCACAATCATAACGTCATGATTCATGGCTACCGCGAAAATGGTGATATTACCACTCCATTTGACATGCGGGTCTTAAATCAAATGGACCGCTTTGACCTGGTCAAAGATATTGTCTTGCATCTGCCAGATTACGATAAATATGGGCAAATTGCCGCTCAAATGGACAGCATCATTGCTAAACACAAGCAATTCATTCGTGACGAAGGCCGTGACCTGCCTGAAGTTGAAAACTGGCACTGGCAGCCTTTAAAATAAGCTAAAAAAGCACAGCTAATAGCTGTGCTTTTTTTTAAGCGGTAATTTCCGTTTGTTGTTTTAACCGGCTTAAATCTTTCCGGTAGTCTGCAATTTCATCCAGGAAACTGCGGTGCGTTTGCTGTTACAAAAACGAAATATCATCGGTTTGCCCATAATAATCCTTTGGCAGCGTCTTCAATTGTTTAAACAGCTGCTCAATACTATCACTGCCAGCAGCTTTAGCCCATTTTTCCAAAAAAGCAGTTAGATTGGCTTGATAACTGCCTTGCGCTGCTTCAGACTGATTATCTTTCAGCTTAACTTGACTTGCCACCTGCATTCTTTGCTGCAAATCAGGTGAATAAAATGCTCAATGCAAATCATAGTCCTTTTTTCCCACAGCGAGTACTTGGCTGCCATCATGATAAAAAGTTGTGGCCACATTAAGATACTGACTATATTGCTCAAAAACTTGGTCAAATTTTGCTTGATTGTCTTTTGAAATAAAGGTCTGCTCAATTTCTTTACCTGCTTTAATCGCTGAAAAATAAGCCAGACGTGCGTTTGCATGCGACAGCGTATTAGGGATTAAGATTGCTGGTATTCATAACCACATCATCTAAAGTGTGAGAAATTTCGTTAAGCAAGTTTTCAGCCTGATTCTTGCTGGTATCATCCAAATGCTCAAAAGCCCCTGCTTTTTCCAATTCTTGGTTGAGTTTCTTCCCCAATTCCCCAAAGTAGCATCAACATCATTATAATCATAACTTGCTACTGCTTGAAAAATATGGCTTTTACTACTGAAAGCCGCTAACTCAAAAAGCTAGACCATTCAAAATAAAATAACAGCTTTAAAAAAAGTCCAACCCCCTTACCAGGCTTGGACTTTTTTGTTAACTCTTATTCAAAATGTTTGCCATGAGCTGGCTTTTGTACGGGAATCTTCACATTAAAACCAAAAATAGCTTTCAATAAACCACTCTTATTAAGCAAAAACAGGTATAGTAACATGAAACTTCCGCCCAACAGCGCTGCATAGATGAAGGCTGAAATTTTGCTTTGCGGGATAAAGACCAGCTTAATTGCCGTGTTAACCAGCCAAGCCGGTCCTAAAACTAAAGCATTGATAACTAGAATTTTCCACACATTACGCATTTTAATCCGGCTTAAATAATGCCGTTTGAGATAGCCGTATGAAATGACCGTCATGCTGGCAAAAGTCAAAGTCGTCGCTAAAATGGTCCCATAAGCACCGAATAAGTATGTCAAAGGCACTTGCAAGGCCAATTTTAAAATGATACCTAAAATCAATTGATGTACCACATAGTGGTGGTTGCCTAAAGATTGGATGACTGTAAAGAAATCCGTAAAGGTGGCCATAAAAACACTGCAAACCAAAGCAAAAGCCATCAAATGAGCCGCTGTTTGATCAAAAGGAAAGAAAATCCCATTGACTTCCCAAGCTAAAATAGCTAATATACCGGCACTTGGTAACAAAGCTACCAGCATTAACTCGATATTTTGTGCAATCGTCGCGCCGATTTGCCGCTGATCATTTTTCTTAGCCAAAGTGGCCAAAAGCGGCAGTGATGATTCCGACACGGCAATGGTCAAAGAAATAACCACCGTCGTAATTTTATTAGGGTTGGCTGAAAAATAGGTATACAAGTTTTGCGCCGTCAATTCAGCCATCCCGGTTAAATCAACCATGATACTTTTAAAAGTCAATTGGTCGATAAATTGGAAGATGGTAACAGCTGACCCTACAAAGATAAAAGGCAAAGCTTCTTTGACGATATTAATAAAAATCGGCGCCACCTTTAAATTGTCGGCAGGCAGACTTTCTTGATAAAGTGTTCTAAAATAGGGCATTTTTTTCAGCGTATAACTGAACAAGTATAAATAACAAGCAATCGCACCGATGAAAGTGGCAAAAGTACTATAATTGACAGCCTTCACATAGCCTTGGTGAAAGACATTCATAATCATAAACGTTGCCAACAAAATAAAAATCACTCGCGCAAACTGCTCCCACAACTGGGAAACCCCAAAAGGATGCATATCAGAATTACCTTGATAAAAACCACGAATCAAACTCATCGGTGGAATAATAATCAAAGTCGGCACCATCACCCGGATAGCGGTTGTTGCTACCTTAGTTGACACAACCGCACTTTGCGCCGCAATCATAGGGGCAAAAAGATAGAGCAAAAAGCCGCAAACCAGCCCTGTGCCAATCATAAATAAAAGGCCGTATTTAAAAACCCGCAGACTGTTTTTAAACTTATTTTGCCCATTGTATTCAGCCACCTGCCGCGCTATCGCCGTGGGAAAACCTGCCACACCCAGCGATAAAAAGAGGGCATATGGGGTGTAGGCCGTATTAAAAATGGCCTGAGCTGCATTTTGGTGGGATGGGCTTCCCATCATCAATAACCAGGGAATCAAGTAGATAATCCCTAAAACACGGGAAAAGATGCTGCCAAACATCATCCAAAAAGTTCCTGATAGTAATTTGTTTTTCATTCTTATGTTCTCCACTTAAAATTAACCTTAAAAAGGCAACACAAAAATATTATATACTATTTTAAAAACTTTTGGCTATTTTTAGCCAAAATAAAAAGGCCCCATTAAGGAGCCTTTTTATTTTGCTTATTTAGTCAAAGAAACATTTTCCCAAAGAGTGTAACCCTTAGATGTTTGCAAAGTGAAGCCCTTGACAGAGTTCTTAACTGGATAAGCATCATAGTAGTCTTGAATTGGCACTACATAAGCTTGATTGTTCATGTATGCTTGCCATTCTTTGAATTGCTTTACACGCCACTTGTGGTTTGTAACAGCCTTTTGAGAGTCAATGTTCTTGAGATATTGGTTGTTCTTCTTGGAAACAAAACGAGTAAAGTTGTATGGAGCACCTTCACTGTAAAGATCTGCCGGAGATGGTTCAGATGAAAGTGACCATGCACCAAAGAAGACATCGATATCTTTCGTATCATTTTCAACTTTATCGTAGAAGTTGTTGAAGTCAAGCAAACGACCATTAGTCAATTGAGCCTTGATACCAATCTTCTTCCAGCATTGGATGTAGTTCTTCATGATAGCTTCTTGGTTAGCAGAACCTGACATAGCTGCTAAATGGACAACCAACTTCTTGCCGGATGGAGTCTTACGGTAACCGTCTTTACCCTTCTTGTAACCTGCCTTATCAAGTAAGGAGTTAGCCTTCTTGATATTTTGTGGGAAGCCTTTAAGAGCAGTATTCTTGTATTCTTTGAAGGCTGCAGGGATAAGGGAGGTTGCACGTGTCCGCAAGCCGTAGCCGAACTTGTTGGAAACTTGTTCAACGTTCAAAGCATAAGCCATAGCTTGACGCAAGGACTTGTTGTTCATCTTAGCATTCTTATCTTCAACGTTCTTGCCGGTCTTAGAATCGTACTTACCAACTTTAAAGCCCATGTAACTGTAAGCAAGTTCGGCTTTACCAACCATCGTGTAGCCCTTTGGCTTCTTGTTTTGACCATAAACAGATGCTGGTTCATCAAGCATGATGTCATACTTCTTGGACTTCAAAGCAGCCCCAGCGGTTGAAGTTGAGACCGTTTCAATCGTAATCTTAGATAAGGATGGCTTCTTGCCCCAGTAGTATGTGTTAGGAACAAATTCAGCTGATTCACCTTGAACCAGTTTAGAGAATTTATATGGACCATAAGTTACAGGATTCTTACGAACTTTGTCGCTTGATTGCAGCTTAGAGAATGGAACATCTTTCAAATATTCATATGGTTCAGCATTTTCCCAAATATAACCTGAACCTGATGTTTGCATACCAGGTGTCATTTGCTTAAAGTGAAGCACAACTGTATACTTGTCCGGCATAGTGATACCTGAGATCGTATCAGACTTGCCTGCATGATATTCTTCCATACCCTTGATGTTCTTCAAAGAATCGGTGTAACGGTTACTCTTTGAAGCAGGGTTGGCAATGATTTCGTAAGCATATTCAACGTCTTTGGCAGTAAGTGGCAACCCATTTGACCACTTAACCTTCTTGTTGATCTTAATAGTAGCTGTCTTAGCGCTATCATCAAAGGAGATGTCAGCAGCGCCGCCTTTAACAAATTTATAGTTGTCATCATATTTGAACAAGGATTGTTGTGCAAATTGACCAACTTCAGAATCAATGGCATCATCAGAAAGTTCAGAGGCAAAGATACCTTTGAAAGCTGAATCACTAACAACCCCAACTTTAAGGGTGCCGCCTTTTTTAGCGGTTGCGGTATTCTTGTAAGCAACTGGCAAAGTAGCCTTAGTTGTTTTTGACGATGATGATGAACTGCTGCTCTTACTATTACTGCAGCCTGTAAGTGCAAGTGCTGATAAAGACAAAACAGCAACTGTACCTGCTAAAACCTTCTTTGTTTTCATAATAGAACCCCCTAGAGTTTAAAAATTGGTATTATTGATATTACCCAAAAGTTATAGAACAAAAATTAACCTAAACGCTGGCGCGCATCGGCCGCCCGGCGCAAAACATTACCGACATAACTGATACCAACACAAATTACTAAAATAAGTAACGCAGCCGGCAGCCAAACCCAAGGCTTTTCAGTTAAAACGGATGGATCATTGGCATAACCAACGAGTGTCCCCAAACTTGGCACATCGTTTGGTAAACCAAAACCTAAGAAAGTAAGTGAAACTTCAATCCCAATGTTGCTTGCTAAACTTAAAGTAGCATCAACAATGATAATTGAACTGAGGTTAGGCAAAAGTTCACGTACCATAATCATAAAATCACTGGTACCTGATGTTTTCGAAGCGCTGATGTAATCTTTTTTGGCTTCTGACAAGGCTTTGGACCGAATCAAACGGGCGGTCCCAACCCAATAGAAGGCAGCCATAATCAAGATAAAAGTCCACATATTGTAGTGTGGAATCACTGTTACCAAAACAATGATAATCATCAAGGTTGGAATAACTAACATAAAGTCCAAAAAGCGCATCATGACGTTATCAACACGGCCACCGTAATACCCGGCAACCAGGCCAAAAACAATTCCCAGCACTTCCATCAAAATAGTAACTGAAATACCGATGATTAATGAATTTCTAGCACCCAAAATGAGCATTTGGAAAACATCGCGTCCACCTTCATCAGCACCAAGCCACATGCCATCAACACCTGGGCGATTATACTGTTTAAAGATATCAACGGTCATTACTTTGTCGGTATTTAGGAATAACGAGCCAATGAAAATACCTAAAATCAAAACAACTAAGATAATCAAGGCCCCTAAAGCGCCTTTGTCCATCGCAAATTCACGCGCTAAAACTCTCAAACCTGAAGGAGCTTCATTTTTCGCCTGCATATTAGCCACTGCTTCTTGGCCGCTATAAGCTTTTTCTTGCTTTTTCTTACCCAATATAAGCTCCTCCTTTACTCAATTCTGACACGTGGGTCAACGATACTTAAAATAATGTCTGACAGCAAAGTCCCGATCAAGTTCAACAAACCAAAGAGTAAAACTAAAACAGTGATGACTGAATAGTCACGGTTGGTAATTGAATTGATAAACAATTGGCCCATCCCCGGATAAGAGAAGACCGTTTCAACGAAAACTGATCCACCCAAAAGACCGGTAATCGAATAACCAGCAAAAGCAGCAATCGGCAAAAGCGAATTGCGCAAGATATGGCGGTTAAAGACTGTCTTTTCAGGAACACCTTTGGCCCTTGCAGTCTTAACGTAATCTTGGGTCTTGGAATCGATAATTTCACTTCGCAGATATTGCACGGTACTGGTTGTCGACAATAAAGCCATCAAAACGGCCGGCAAAATCATGTGATGAATTCGGCTTAAAATAAATGCACCTGTCCCAGAAACACCAACGGAAACAGAACCGGAAGTCGGTACCCAACCCAAGGTGTAGCCAAACAACCAAACGCCTAACAAGTAGAAGACAAATGGCGGAATAGCATAAGAGATGTAGTTGTACAACTGAATACCACGATCAGCCCGACTATTTTCAAAACGACCGGCAATAATTCCCAAAGGAATGGCAATCACATAGCTAAGTACCACCGTAATCAATGACAGCCACAAAGTATTAGCAGCCCGTGAGGCAATTAAGCCCGCCACTGATGTTTTGTATTGGTAAGAAATCCCCAAATCACCATGGAAAATATTTTTTACCCAACGAACATATTGTTCAGGCCAAGGATCATACAAACCAGCTTCAACTTTTAATTGGTGAATCTGTGAAGCTGAGGTTTGCGGTGTAATTGATCCGGTAAAAGGATCCCCTGGCATCAACTTAGCCATGATGAAAATCAAAATGCTTAAGATGATAATTTCAGGAATCATAATTAAAACACGTCTTAAAATGGTTTTCCACATAACTAATCTTGGCCCCCTTCATCTGGAAGTGCTACCCAGTGTGTTTCAGAAATTTGGCGCAAGTCATATACTTTACCATCTTTTTGATACCATTTATCCTGGTTTTCAGTAAATTCTTCTTCAACTTGCTTCCGGTAAGCTGTATGTTCAGCCCTTTTAGTCACATCCACTCGCGGAATTGCTGCCAACAAACGCTTGGTGTAAATATGTTGCGGATGGTTATAAATATCATCACGCGAACCAATTTCAACAAAACGTCCGCGGTGCATAATCGCCAAGTTATCGCACATGTGGTAAACAACCCCTAAATCGTGCGAAATGAACATGTAGCTGATACCCATTTCTTTTTGAATCTTCTTCATATAATTCAACACTTGGGCCTGCACTGACAAATCCAAAGCTGAAACAGGTTCATCGGCAATAATTAACTTAGGATGGGAAGCCACCGCTCTGGCAACCCCGATTCTTTGTCTTTGACCACCGGAAAATTGGTGTGGAAATTTATACATTGCATCTTCTTCCAAACCAACAATCGCCAACAGTTCTTTGACCTTATCTTTAACTTGCTCTTCAGACAAGTCTTCAAAGTTGCGGATTGGTTCAGCAATGATATCTAAGATTTTCTTTCGAGGATTAAGACTGGAAAGCGAATCTTGAAAAATCATTTGGACATCCTTGTTATAATGGTGCTTTTTACGGTTGCTCTTTTTGGTTACATCATAGCCTTGATAGATAATTTGACCCTTGGTGGCTTTTTCCAAACCCACAATGGTCTTGCCAATCGTTGACTTACCTGACCCGGATTCACCAATAACACCGTAACTTTGACCTTCTTTAATCGCAAAATTAACACCATCAACTGCATAAACATAATCAGTAATCCGATTGAAAAAGCCTGAGCGGATTGGATAATGAACGCAGAGATCTTTAATTGTAATTAAATCCTTTCCTTCACTCATAAAATCCGCCTACCCTTCATCTGGAAATTCAAAGTTTTGATAGCAAGTGCATCGAACAAGATGTCCTGCTTCAACTTCATGCATCTTCGGATCTTCTTCATGTTCACTGGCATCTACCCATGGAACCCGTGGTGCAAACCGACAACCCTTTTGCGGCATCTTCTTCAATGAAGGAACCATTCCTTCAATGACATAAAGTTCATCATCTTCACTGTCAGCTTGTGGCATTGACCGCAACAATGAACGGGTATAAGGATGCTTTGGATTGGTGAAGATTTGGAGCGCTGTGCCGACTTCAACAATTTGTCCAGCGTACATAACTGCTACCCGGTCGGCCGTTTCAGCTACAACTCCCAAGTCATGCGTAATCAAAATAACGCCAGCATGTTTTTCTTTTTGAATATCCTTCAAAAGATCCAAAATCTGAGCTTGAATCGTTACATCAAGCGCGGTTGTAGGTTCATCAGCGATAATCAAATCCGGTTTGCAGGCCACCGCAATCGCGATAATAATTCTTTGACGCATCCCGCCGGATAATTCATGTGGATATTGGCGAGCCACCCGCGGCGGGTTGGGAATTCCGACTTGGTCTAACAGCTCTAGTACCCGGGCCTGCTTTTCTTCATCACTCATATTAGTATGGAAATCAAGATTTTCCTTGATTTGATCTCCTACCCGCATCAAAGGATTCAAGGCAGCCAAAGGATCTTGAAAAATCATCCCCATGTCATTTCCTCTAAGTTTATCCATATCATCAGCAGACATGCCGACCAGCTCACGATCAACGATTTTCTCTGTGCCGTCAGCCTGTTTTTGACGCTGATGATAAACGATGCTGCCACTAACTTTGGTAGCATTCGGGTTGTGCAAACCAATAACGCTAGTAGCCAAGGTACTCTTGCCACAGCCTGATTCGCCAACAATGGCTAAAATTTCGTCTGGATAGAGGTCCAAAGAAACATCTGTGATTGCGTTGTAGTATGTGCCGTCAACTTTAAAAGCTGTATCGACATCTTTAATCGTTAACAATGGATCATTCTTCAATACGCAGCCCCCTGTTTATTAGATAATCATTAAAATACATTTTAATTATAGCCGTCTTTTTTAAAAAATCAACTAATTTTTTATGTTTTTTATAAAAAATATTATCTTTAGGGCTCATTAAAAAGCTAAGTAAGCTGCAATAAAATTTTTATATTTCTTTTTTTAAATCCAATACAGATGCAAAAAAGCTTATTTAATCAAGTTTTCGCCTGGTCAAATCGACATAAAAGGTTACATCACCTTGCTCAAATAAGCTTTTTTTATTTATTAATTTTTATATACTTTTTCTAATTTTATCTAACTTCAATATCGCAAACCTGCAAACCAGCACTAGAAATAATTTTCATCAACAAACTAGCCATTTTTTCAGCCGAAAATTCACAATCATGGTCAAGCCACCAACGAACTGAACTCATAAAGGTTGTCACCAGGTATAAAACGATATAATCCATGGGAATATCATCTTGTCCATCTTTAACATGCATTTTATTAAAAACATCGGCAAAATGGTTGCTTAAAAATTGCCGCAAACTGTCGGCAATCTTAAAATTTCCCTGTCCTTCTAAAGCAACTGCATAAAAATTGCGTTTTTTTTGAATTTGCTTAAAGATTCTAGTTAACACTTTCACCACTTTTTTCTTGCGTAAAATCACCCCGTCTTCTAAAATATCGGAACTGATGCTTTCAAAAAGCGGTGTCAAAGCGTAGGAAAAAACCTGGTCTAAAACTGCCTGCTTATCTTGGAAATGGCTATAAAAAGTCGACCGGTTAATCATGGCACGGTCAGCAATATCTTGGACCGTCATCGCTGCAAAGCCTTTTTCTTGAATTAATTCAATAAAAGCTTCAAAAATTAACTTCTTAGTTCTAATGACCCTTAAATCTTCTTTTTTAAATTCTTTCATAGTTCGCTACCTAATTTCATAAAAAATTCTTTCCTATTTGTCAACAATTATACAACATTTGTTGTTTAACAAACAGTATTAAACTTTTTACCCCTTGAATTGAATTAAAAACGTTATAAAATAGGTATAGTTACAATAATCAACATTTGTTGGATAATCAACAAATGACTTTTTCGGTATTTAAAGAAAAGGAGAATTATTATGCAAACAAAACCTTTGCGCGGTGGGATTGACGTTGGTTCAACCACTGTTAAAGTTGTTATTATGGATGAAAACAATCATCCGCTTTATCAAACATATCAACGGCACTTTTCTGATGTAAAAAAAGCCAGCGGCAAAGTTTTACGCGAAGCAGCCGAAGCCGTCGGCAAAGATACACCAATTGCCTTTACCATCACTGGTTCTGGCGGTATGGGCTTAGCTGATATTTTACATTTGAAATTCATTCAAGAAGTTATTGCCTGCACTAAGACAGTTGAAATTATCTGTCCTCAAACCGATGTTGCCATCGAACTTGGGGGTGAAGATGCTAAGATTACATTCTTTGGCGCTTCTTTAGAACAAAAGATGAACGGCTCTTGTGCTGGGGGGACTGGGGCCTTCATCGACCAAATGGCCAGCCTGCTTAAAACAGACGCCAATGGCTTAAATGAACTGGCTAAAGGCTACACCCACATCTATCCAATTGCTTCACGTTGTGGGGTGTTTGCTAAAACAGACGTCCAGCCTTTAATTAATGATGGTGCCCGTCAAGAAGACTTGGCAGCTTCCATCTTCCAGGCGGTTGTTAACCAAACCATTGCCGGACTTGCTTCCGGCCATAAAATCAAGGGCAACGTGGCCTTTTTAGGCGGTCCGCTTTACTTCATGAGCGAATTGCGGCAACGTTTCATTGAAACTTTAAACCTCAAGCCTGAAAATATCATCTTCCCGCAAGATCCACAATTATTCGTGGCTAAAGGAGCTGCCTTCTACGCTGAGGAAGAAGAACCAACTACTATTGAAAACCTGCTGGACCTCATAGAACACGGCCAATCCTTGAAACCAACCCGTTCTTTGCCGCCACTGTTCAATAATGAAGCTGAATTAAAAGAATTCCGCGACCGCCACGCCAAAGCTAAGGTTGATTTCAGACCACTTGAAACCTACCGTGGCCAAGCTTACTTGGGGATTGATGCCGGTTCAACTACTACCAAAATTGTCTTAATGAGTGAAGACAAAAAAATCTTATACACTTGGTACGGCAACAACGATGGTGATCCTTTACAAAAGACCATCGACATCTTGACTGAAATGTACCAACACATCCCTGAAAATGTTACGATTGCCAAAGCCTGCACCACTGGTTACGGTGAACATTTAATCAAATCAGCCTTAAAAGCTGACCTGGGTGAAGTTGAAACTGTGGCCCACTACAAAGCAGCCCACTACTTCCAACCAGATGTCGACTTTATCTTAGATATTGGTGGCCAGGATATGAAAGCTATGCACGTTAAAAAAGGCGCTTTGTCCACCATCCAGTTAAATGAAGCTTGTTCTTCCGGCTGTGGTTCCTTCATTGAAACTTTTGCCCAATCTTTGCAATATAACGTTAAAGATTTCGCCAAAGCTGCCCTGTTGACCCAGCATCCTGCTGATCTGGGTTCAAGATGTACCGTCTTTATGCAATCACGTGTTAAGCAAGCACAAAAAGAAGGCGCTTCGGTAGGCGACATTTCCGCCGGACTGTCCATGTCTGTCATTAAAAATGCCCTTTTTAAAGTTATCAAAGCTCACTCCGCTGAAGATTTAGGCAAGCATATCGTGTGCCAAGGCGGGACTTTCTATAACGAAGCCGTCTTAAGAGCCTTCGAACAACTTAGCGGTCAAGAAGTCATCCGGCCTAATATTGCTGGTTTGATGGGGGCTTACGGGGCTGCCTTGATTGCCCAAGAACATGCCAAAGCCGGCGACAAGTCCACCTTGATGACTACCGCTGAAATGCAGGGCTTAACCTGTGAAAAGACTTTTGAACACTGTGGACGCTGCGAAAACAACTGTTTATTGACTATCACCCACTTTAACGATGGCCGGACTTTCATTACCGGCAACCGGTGTGAAAAAGGTCTGCGGATTAAATTAGCTCCTAAAGACCAACGGGTTAACCTGGTTAAAGAAAAGTACCACAAGCTCTTCTCATACCGTCCTTTGCGTAAAAAGCTCGCTGAAAGAGGGACTATCGGTATTCCGCGTGTCCTTAATATGTATGAAAACTACCCGTTGTGGGCTACTTTCTTTAAAGAATTAAAGATTAGGGCCGAAATTTCGACACGTTCCGATGAAGAAATGTTCAAGTCCGGGATTGAAACAATCCCGTCTGATACCGTCTGCTACCCGGCTAAGATGGTGCACGGTCATATCCAATGGCTGATTAACAAAGGATTTAAGACTATCTTCTATCCATGCGTGGTCTTCGAACGGCAAGAAGCTAAGGCTGCCAATAACCACTTTAACTGCCCAATCGTTCAATCCTACCCTGATGTCATTCGGATGAACGTCGATGAAATTCGTGAAGGCAAAGTCGATTACCGCAACCCTTACCTCAATTTGGCCGACTTTGACTCTACCGCTGAAAACCTCTATCAAACCTTCAAAGATTTCGGTGTCAGCAAAAAAGAAGTCGAACAAGCTCTTCAAGCCGGTTTTAAAGAAATGGATAACTTCAAGCGCTGGATTCAAAACCGCGGGGAAGATACTTTAATGATGATGCGTCAAACCGGTCAACACGGGGTCGTTTTAGCCGGTCGTCCTTACCACTTGGATCCACAAATCAACCGTGGTATCTCCCAAATCATCTGTGCCGAAGGTTTCAACGTCTTAACTGAAGACAGCATCTCGCACATGGGCAACGTCGAAGGCTTGCGCGTTGTTAACCAATGGACTTACCACTCCCGTTTGTTTGCAGCTGCCAGAGTAGCGGCCAAAATTCCAGAATTGGAATTTGTCCAATTAAACTCATTTGGCTGTGGGATCGATGCCATTACAACTGACCAAGTAGAAGAAATTTTGTCCCGCTTCAACCGTTTATATACAGTGCTTAAAATTGACGAAGGCACCAATATCGGGGCCATCCGCATCCGCATCCGCTCCTTGAAGGCTGCAGTTATGGAACGCCACGAACGCAAGATTTTGCCTGAAAAACAGTTTGATTTGGAAAAGCCAAAGCAATTTACCAAGGAAATGAAGCAAAAGCACACCCTGCTGATGCCAATGCTTTCACCAATCCACCAATCAAACTTGGTCGATGTGGCCTTACAAGCTTCCGGCTACAATGTTGTCAATTTGCCGGTTGAACGCCAACACTCAGTCGATGAAGGGATTAAGTATGTCAATAACGATGCCTGCTACCCTGCCATCATCACCATTGGTCAAATGATTGAAGCTTTGAAGTCAGGTAAATATGACGTCAATAATACTTCTGTCATGATGAGTCAAACCGGTGGCGGCTGCCGGGCTACAAACTACATTCCTTTAATCAGAAAAGCCTTAAAGGATGCTGGTTTCCCACAAGTACCTGTTATCTCTATCTCCTTGAATGCTCAAGGGACTGAAAAGACACCGGGCTTCAAATTCACCCTGCCTATGGCTAAACGGGTTGCTTTAGCCTTCTTATACGGCGACTTATTCGAACGTTTAGTTTACCGGACCCGTCCTTACGAAGCTGTCGAAGGCTCAGTCGATGCTTTGCATGATGAATGGTTAAAACGTATCCAGCCAAATGTTAAGAATGGTCATTTCCATGAATTTAAGAAGAACGTCAAGCAAATCGTCCAAGACTTCGATCAGATTGAATTATTGGATATCAAGAAGCCTAAAGTTGCTATTGTCGGTGAAATCTTAGTTAAATATTCACCAATTGCCAACAACAATATCGTCAAAGTCTTAGAATCTGAAGGAGCTGAAGTCGTATGTCCTGATATCGTCGGCTTTATGAACTACTCCTTGTACAACCAGGTTTATAAGCACGATTATTTGGGCGGCTCTGCTAAGAATAAATGGCTGGCTGAAATGGCTATTAAATTAATCCGTCAATGTGAAAAGCCAATGAACGAAGCTTTGAAAGCTTCTGATCGCTTCGACGGTATTGAAGCCATCGAGCAAATTGCTGAGGGCGCTAAGGAAATCTTAAACCTTGGTAACCAAACCGGTGAAGGCTGGTTCTTGACTGGTGAAATGGTTGAATGCTTGCAAAATGGGGTTAACAACATCGTATGTATGCAGCCATTCGGTTGTTTGCCAAACCACGTCGTTGGTAAAGGGGTTGCTAAAGAATTGCGGTCTCAATACCCAATGGCTAATATCGCTATGGTCGATTACGACCCAAGCTTATCATTTGTCAACCAGCTTAACCGGATTCGTTTAATGCTGGCAACAGCTAAGAAAAACTTGCAAAAAGAAGCGCAACCGACTAAATAATTACCAAAAATCCTAGGTTAAAAACCTAGGATTTTTTAATTAAATTAAAAAAGTAACACTAAAGAGACCTTTGCCTTTGTTTGAAACCGTTTGAAATTATGAACTTTATGAACACCGATTTTAAGCACATTTATGCATGTATCCGTTTCAAAAGAGACTATATCAATTTTTTTCGCATTTTAGTGTTTTTTTCTTCGTATTTTGGTCTAATTTATGCTAAAATAACTGTAATAAAATTATGGGGGATTTTAAGATGAAATTTGCTAAAATTTGGTTAAACGTCTTAACTTTACTTTTTTGGGCTTTGTTTGTTATGTTTGTGGTAAGTAATATGACTAAATGGGCCATCGGTTATTTTGTGATTGCTGTGTTGACTTCAGCTTTGGATGTGAAACTTAATGTTCCTAACTTCTCCTTGGTTTATGTACAACATATTTTTATGAAAACATCAAAAGATTAACACATAAAACAGGTTCTTTTCAGGAGCCTTTTTTTTTAGTCTAAATGCAAATTGGTATATACCTATACCAATTTGCATTTTTTGTTGACTATTTAATAAAATAGGGTTATATTTAACATGTTGATTGGAATTAAGCCTTTATTTTTGGGCTATACCAATTATTAAATTACAAAATTAAACAAGTTAAAAATAAAAGGACGGAACATTATTATGTGTGGAATTGTCGGAATCACAGGTAAAAATGATAACGCTGTGGCCGTTTTAATCAACGGCCTTGAAAAATTGGAATATCGCGGCTATGACTCTGCTGGTATTTTTGTTACTGATAGTCAAGGTCAAGCCAACCTCGTTAAAGTTAAGGGTCGCATTGCTGACCTCAAAGATAAATTAACGCCTGATATCAAGGGTAATACCGGTATCGGTCATACCCGCTGGGCTACTCACGGTGTACCAAGCGAAAATAACGCCCACCCTCACTATTCTGAAAATGGCCGTTTCTTCTTGGTACACAATGGTGTCATTGGCAACTTTAAAGAACTGAAGGACAAGTACTTAGCTGATGTTAAGTTTGTCAGTGAAACTGATACCGAAGTTGTCGTGCAATTAGTCGAACATTTTTCCAATGAAGGTTTGACCACTAAAGAAGCTTTCAAAAAGACTTTGAGCGTTATTGACGCTTCTTCTTCTTACGCCTTCTTATTAATGGATAAAAATGAACCAGGCACCCTTTATGCCGCTAAGAGCAAAAGTCCGCTTTTGATTGCGGTAGGGCCTGATTTTAATGGTGTCTGCTCTGATGCCATGGCTATGTTAAAAGAAACACATGACTTTATCGAATTAACTGATGGCGATGTCGTTGTTTTAACCGCTTCTTCCATCGATATTGAAGATAAAGACGGCAACCATGTAGACCGCAAGCCTTTCCATGTTGATCAAGATGCCAGTGCTTCTGAAAAAGGCGCTTATGAACACTACATGTTAAAAGAAATCGACGAACAACCAGCCGTTATGCGTAAAATAGCTTCAGCCTACCTCAATGAAGATGGCTCCATCAACATTGATGATGCTCTTCTCAAAGCAATGAATCAAAGCGACCGCCTTTATATCGTTGCTGCCGGTACCAGCTATCATGCCGGTTTGGTCGGACATGAACTTTTTGAAAAATTGGCTCATATTCCAACTGAAGTCCATGTTGCATCTGAATTTGGCTACAATATGCCGCTGCTGTCTGAAAAGCCATTCTTCATCTTCTTATCACAAAGTGGCGAAACAGCCGATAGCCGTCAAGTATTAGTACAGGTAAACGAATTAAACTACCCTAGCTTGACTATTACAAATGTAGCTAACTCAACCTTGTCACGTGAAGCTGATTATACTTTACTCTTGCATGCCGGCCCTGAAATTGCGGTTGCTTCAACTAAAGCTTATACTGCTCAAATCGCTGTCGAAGCTGTCTTAGCTAAACGCTTGGGTGAAATCAAAGGTATCAAAGAAGCAGCACAATTTGATATCAAGGCTGATTTAACCACCGTCGCTAATGCTATGCAGACCATGGTTGATGAAAAGCATGATATTGAAGCTTTGGCTAAGCAAAACTTAAATACTACCCGCAATGCCTTTTACATTGGGCGTGCCATTGACTACGATACAGCTATTGAAGCAGCCCTTAAGTTAAAAGAAGTTTCCTACGTGCAAACAGAAGGCTTTGCTTCTGGTGAACTGAAGCATGGTACGATTGCCTTGATTGAAGAAGGCACACCTGTTATTGCCATCATCACTGATCCTAAAACAGCAGCTCATACAAGAAGCAACGTCCAAGAAGTTATTGCCCGTGGTGCTAATGTCATCATTATTACCAGCGAAAGCTTAGCTCAACCAGGCGATCAAATCGTCTTGCCGGATGTTAATCCGCTTTTGACACCATTGGTTTCAATTGTGCCCGCACAATTATTAGCTTACTACACCAGCAAGCAAAGAGGTTATGATGTTGATAAGCCACGCAACCTCGCTAAGAGTGTTACTGTTGAATAAATAAAAAAAGCTGAAACAATTGTTTCAGCTTTTTTTATTTGCTTAATTTGCTGGCAGCTTCTTCATCTAAAATAAAGTATACATTCGGATGTTTCTGCAGAATACTTGCTGGTACATTAGGGGTAACGGGGCCTTCAATGGTTTTTTGAATAGCATCAGCTTTATTCATGCCATATGCTTCCAATAAGATGGTTTTAGCCTGCATAATTTCGCCAATCCCCATCGAATAAGCATACCGCGGCACATCAGCTTCGTTGGCAAAAAAGCGGGCATTAGCATTAAGCGTCGATTCCGTTAATTTAATCTTACGGGTAGTCCCATCAAAGGGAGAACCTGGTTCATTAAAGCCAATGTGGCCGTTACGCCCAATTCCCAACAATTGAAAATCAACCGGATTTTGCGCAATTATCCGACTATACCGTTGACATTCTTCATCTGCATCTTCGTTGGTTCCATCAGGCAAATAGGAATGCTTAAAGGGTTTTTGCTTAAATAAATGTTCAACCATGTAACTGTAATAACTTTGTGGGTCATTATGGCTTAAGCCAACATATTCATCTAAGTTAATGGAAATTGCTTCACTAAAATCAAGATCACTTTGACATAAGGCTTGGTAAGTTGTATTGGGTGTGCTGCCTGTAGCTAAGCCAAACACGTGCGCCCCTTGTTTAACCTGATCTTTAAACAAGGCTAATGCTTCTTGGCCACCTTCTATTTCATCTTTGACGCGGATAATCTTCATCATAATCGCCTCTCTTAAATCCATTATTGGTCTATACCAATAATAGCTCTTTCAGCGCTAAAATGCAAGTGCTTACACTAAAAAAAGGACCGGCTTTTAAACCAGTCCCTTCAAACAGGAAGTTCTAATTATTTATCAGCTTTAGAATTGATCAATCAAAAGTTGGCGGATTTCTTCGATGCTTGGCTGCCGTGGGTTAGCCGTCGTGCATTGATCGTTGTAAACCAGGTCGCACAACTTGTCTAAGGAAGCATCAAAGGCTTCTTTAGTAACCCCATTGGCTGACAAGGTTGGTGTGACATCAACAGCTTTCATCAAAGCATCAATCTTGTCGCACAAAGCTTCAACTAATTCAGCATCATTCTTGCCTTTAAGGCCAAGTGAACGCGCAATATCAGCATAATCCTTTTGTCCACGGTAAACTTCATAGCGTGGGAATGGTGTCCGCTTAACCTTGCCTGAAACCCCATTGAAGCGGATAACATGCTGCATAGCAATCGAGATGGCCAACCCATGAGGAAGTCCAAATTCACCGCCAGTCTTGTGAGCTAAGGAGTGGTTAATCCCTAAGAAGGCGTTGGCAAAGGCCATACCACCTAAAGTAGCTGCATAGTGCATATTTTCACGGGCTTTTTCGCCTTCACGCGTAGGATTTTTTGGATCATACTTGTAGGATGCTTCCAAGTTTTCAAAGACTAACTTAATTGCCTGCAAAGACCATGGACGCGTGAAATCAGAAGCCATTACTGAAACATATGATTCTAAAGCGTGGGATAACGTATCAAGTCCTGACCAAGCAACGGTCCGCTTTGGCACTGTCATGACAAATTCAGGATCGACAATCGCTACTTGCGGTGTCATTTCGTAGTCAGTCAATGGATACTTCACATGAGTCTTATCATCGGTAATAACGGCATATGGTGTCACTTCAGAACCAGTCCCTGAAGTTGTTGGAATGCAGAATAATTTTGTCTTAGTACCATGGTGGAACTTCACAATCCGTTTGCGGATATCAACGAATTTTTGTTGCAAACGGGTAAAGATTTCACTCACTGCTTCATAACTGGACAAGAAGCCTGGTTCTTGTTCTAAGGAGTATTCATACAAATAACGGGCAATCTTAGCCGCATCCATAGCTGAACCACCACCAATAGCTAAAATGGTATCTGGTTCAAACTCTTCCATTTGACGCGCAATTTCCATCGCTTGTCCCAAGGTAGGATCGGGGCGAACAGAGCCGTAAATGCTCGTTTTGACCGGGTTGTCACGCGCTTCTAATTGATCATAGAGTTTATCAACAAAGCCGAATTTAACCATTCCCGGATCAGCCACGATTAAAACGCGACTCATCTTTTCGCTTTCATCAGTCAAGTATGACAAAGCATTCTTTTCGTAGTAGATTTTTTCTGGTAAACGAATCCATTGTGGACGGTTACGCCGCTTAGCAACCGTCTTAACGTTTAAAAGATCCGCTGTTGATAAGTTATGTGACAATGAATTCTTCCCCCATGAACCTGTGCCTAATGTCAGTGATGGACGCAAAGCATCTGTATAAATATCGCCAATCCCACCGATTGAGTCTGGTTGGTTGACTAAAATACGGGCAGCTTTAGTTTGATCAGCAAATTCATCGATAAATGGATCGACCTGCGAACCGATTTGGATGGCGGCGTTGTGGCCAGCCCCTTGATAATCAAGCAATGCAGCTACTATCTTAATCCCGTCTTGACGATCTTTAGCCTTATAGATTGAAAGAAGCGGTGATAATTTTTCAGATGATAAAGCTTCACCAATGTTCTTTGAATCAAGTTCAAACATGATGACATCTTTGTCTGCCGGCAATTTAATACCTGCATTTTCAGCAATCCATTGGGCGGAACGGCCAGCTACCGGTCCATTAACCCCGTGGCGTTCGTTAAAGACAAAATCAGCCAACTTCTTGTAGTCTTTCTTTGGCAGCATATAAGCGCCTTTTTCTTCCATCTTTTTAACCCAATCATTATAAATAGGTGCTTCAATGACAGCGGAATTTTCCGTTGCACAAATCATCCCATTATCAAAGCGCTTAGACAAAAGCATATCTTCAACTGCCCGGTCAAGATCAGCGGTATGATCAACAAAGACAGCCCCATTACCAGCACCAACACCCATAGATGGGTTGCCTGATTTCAAAGCAGCATTAACCATGCCAGGCCCGCCAGTAGCTAAAATCGAAGCAATCTTGCGGTTTTGAATCAAGGCCGTAGTATTTTCCAAAGTAGAAGTTTCAATCCATTGGATAATGTCTTTGGGTGCCCCGGCAGCCACCGCTGCATCATAGATGATTTTTGCAGCATGAATGGAGCATTTTACTGCTTGCGGATGGAAAGAAAAGACGATAGCATTTCTGGTCTTTAAAGCCATCAACGCTTTAAACATCGTTGTTGAAGTTGGGTTGGTTGTTGGCACAATTCCGGCTAAAATTCCCAAAGGTGCAGCAATTTGGACTTGGCCTTTAATCTTGTCTTCAGAAATAATGCCGACCGTTTTTTCGTCTTTAATCGAATTATAAATATTTTCAGTGGCAAAACGATTCTTGGTATCTTTATCTTCAACCACCCCACGGCCAGTTTCATCTACAGCTTCATGTGCTAACATCAAAGCTGCTTCTGAGCCGGCCAAAGCAGCGGCTGCAACAATCTTATCAACTTGGTCTTGGGTAAAGTGGGCATAGAGTTTTTCTGCTTCTTCAGCCTTATCGACTAAAGCGCCAGTATATTCGCGTGCTGCTTCCATACGGGCAGCTTTTTCTTCTTCTGTCAAAACTTTTTTCTTTGGTTTTGTTGCTACTTGGACCATATAAAATACCTCCCAAAAATCACTTGTTAAATCACTATTTTTCTTAATGTGAAAAACTTCACTAATATAATATAACTAAATGATAGCGATTTCAAGCATTTTGGATAACTTTTTTCTAAAAATACAAAACTTTTTTGCCGTCAAACCGCCAAAAAGCTTTTATATCAGCTTTTTTAAATAATTTTAACCGTTTACAAAAATTAACTTAAATTGAATATTATTGTGCATATTTCACAAAAATATTTATTTTTTTAACGTTTGATCTTCCAAAACGTATTCGGGGCTAAGTTAAAATCCGGTCTTAACTTAATCAAAGCATAAAAAGTCTGACTGTTCTATCAATTCGGACTTCCAACGCTCTAATTCGGTCTGAAGGTTCAGCGGATCACCCGCACAGGTTACAAAAAAAGTTACGCTTTTGCCGCCAAAATCATTTTCTTTTAAAAATTGGCAAACACAAGCTGGCAAGTGCCCCCAATAAGTCGGAGTGCCGATAATCACTTCAGAATACTTTTCCCACAAGTCGCGGTCTATCCCCTTAATCGCCCTCGTTTTGCCAAATAAAACTTCATCTTGACTTACCGCCTGCAATTTTCTGAATTCATCCGGATAAGGTTGATCAGGCTGTATCCGATGATACTTTACCAAATGCTGCTGTTCAATCCGCTCAGCAATCATTTTGGTATTGCCGCTTTTTGAAAAATAAACCACTAATTTTTCCATTTAATCAACATTTTAGCATCTGAAATTTTAAGATGTCGTGAACAAACTATAAAAAGAGGTTGGAAAACCAACCTCTTTTTTCTAATTAAATCCATAAATTTTTCTTGCCAAACGGTAAATATCAATCGCTGTTCGACGTCCTAAACGACCTGGCAAATGCAACCCAATGCCTAAGGCCCCGCGCATCAGTTTATGATATAATTTCAAATCATGTTCTTTAATATAATGCCACAAAGCTTTTTTCTTCTCAAGACTGGCTTTTGACCCCTCACGGATTAATAAAATCGATGATACTGCGGTGATAACTTCTAAATAACGCTCCATATATTTGCCCACGCTGGTTTTTAAATCAACGTTGTTGGCAAAATAATCAACCATACGCCGGTTAACAAATAATTGCTGTTCAATCCGGCTAATCATTACCTTTTCATTGACCGACTGATCTTCGCGGCCGATGAAATAATGGTATAAAGTCACATCCATATAGTACATCCGCTTGACATGCTGCAACGGTTCAAATACATATAAATTATCAACATAAAAAGTGTGTGCAGGCAGCTCTAATTTAGCTTCATCGCGCACTAAACCAGTGCGATAAGTCACCGAATGCATCAATAAATACTTGCGCAAGGTAAAATGGGTTTCATCCCAGGAAAAGACTTTATTTTTTGGAATACATTTGCGGTATTCCATAATTTTTTTGTGCTTAACCCCCTGCTTATCATACATATAATTGGTGATAAACATATCAAGATTCATTTCATCTTCAATTGATTTTTTCAAGAAAGCGACAACTTTCGGAAAAGCTTTACCATCTAACCAGTCATCACTATCAACAACGCGGACATAATAACCTGAAGCATGTCTAATTCCCGTATTAACAGCTTGACCATGCCCTCCGTTTTCTTGGTGCACTGCTTTGACTAACGTTGGGTAGCGGTTGGCATAAGCATCAATTTTTTCTGCGGTTTTATCCTTTGAACCATCATCCACCAAAATAATTTCGACGTCTTCACCGCCTAGCAGTAGCGACTGTATACATCGATCCATGTAGGCTGCTGAATTATAGCAAGGCACTACAATGCTTAATACTTTCATTTATTGCACTTTCCTCTTCCTAATTATGTACATAGTCAAATATAGCAAACATACCTTAAATCAGCAAGCAAGATTGAAATTTATTGATTTTAATCTTGACTAATTTTGGAAACTATATTATACTAAAATAGTTTCCGGGAACGCAATGAGGTAGCTCCTCATTGTATATAAGCGCTTGTATTGATTAAACTCCCTATAAAATCAATACCCCAGGTCCGATTTCTTTTTCAAGCAGTACCTTTCCCAGGTACCATCCCGGTTTGAAAGAGGAGTCGGTTTTTTTTTATACCTAAAAATAACTTTCCCTGTCTTTTACTTAAATTTCAACCCTAAGAGGGAAATAATCACATAAGCCATGCCGCTTGCAATCACCGGCCCAGCCGCCACTCCTTTTAAAAAGACCACCCCTAAAATGGTACCAATCACCAGCATTACCGTAACTTGCGGCACGTCAGCCAATTGAGCCACCCCATATTTGGATAAAACAGCCACTAAGATACCGCATAAAACAGCAATCCAACCTGCCGGCAATTTAAAAGCTTTAACCATATCCTGCAGCGTAATTTGACCTGTTGCAATTGGAACTAAAATGGCAATTGAAATAATTGTCACCCCGAAATTAATCCCTTTAGCCTGCAAAATCCCCCACAATTTATCAGCAAAAGGAAATAATTTAATGGCGCTGACCACAATGGCTGCTACCATTAAGGATTGATTTTTCCCGAAAAAAGCTGCCAAAAAAATCAGCAGTAAAAATAACCATGTTTCCATAAAACACTCCTCTTTAACTTGTACTATATTCATAATATATATATATATATTATATTATATTATCTTTGAAATGGTACTATTTTATACTAAAGTATAGTTATTCATATAAAAGGAGTCAATCTAATGGACAATTCGCAACTTGACTTGGGAGCTAAAATCCGCCAGTACCGGCAGCAAGCCGGCCTGACTCAAGAAGAATTAGCGGAACAAAGCTCTCTTTCCGTCAATTATATTTCTAAAATTGAACGCTCAAAAAAGACAAACGTCAGCATTGAAAAATTAAGCAACATTTGTCAGACCCTCAACATTTCTTTAGCCGAAATGTTTAACAGTCAAGACAACATTTCCTCCAAACAACTTACTCCTAATGCTTTTAAATTAGTTGAATATCTCAAGAATCATTATAAAAATCGTGACTTGGATGCTATCTGCGGTCAAGTTCTTAATCTGCTAAAAACTTTAAACTAAAAAAGGCGCTAGGCCTTTTTTTTATGCTTTCGTAAAGTCTAGGTGACGGTAAGACCAAAATAACACGGTCGCACTTAAAAGCCAGGTAATTGGGTAAACCCAATACGTGGTTAAAATGGTTTGATAAAACATCCCCACAACCGCCAACAGCAAAATCCGGACCACACACCAGCAAATAAGCATCACCATCATCGGAATCATTGCCTTGCCGGCTCCCCGCATCACCGCAGCCATCACATGCGTAAAAGCTACTAAACAAAAAAATAAACCACAAACATGCGCCCGTGAAACGCCATAATGAACTACAGCTTTAGTACTATCAAAAGCACCAATTAATTGCGGCGAAAACAGATATAATAACGCTCCCAGTATCTCCGCTAAAATCACCGTACACATGGTACCGAACAAAACGCCTTGTCTAATCCGCTGGTATTTTTTAGCACCCAGATTTTGCGCCACAAAAGTGGTTAGTGCCATAGCAAAACAAGTAATCGGCAAAAATGCAAAACCTTCAACCTTCGTATACGAACCAATCCCCGCTACGGCATTTTTACCATAAAAATTAATGTAGGATTGAATTACTACATTGGATAAACCGATAATGGAATTTTGCAGACCGGAAGGCAGACCAAATCTAATCATCATCTTTAAAATCTGCGGTTCAAAGCGGACTTTTTTGAGGTTAATGCGACAGGCATTATCCAAATGCAGCAATTGATGCAAGGCTAAAAGCGCACTGATGGTCTGTGAAATCGACGTGGCTACTCCAGCTGCTCCGACGCCAAAGCCCAATATGCCAATCAAAATCAGGTCCAAAATAATATTAATAATGGATGCAATAATTAAATAGTACACTGGATGGCGACTGTCGCCTGAGGCCTGAAGAATACTTACCAGACTATTGTACATCACAAAACCGGTTGACCCTAGAAAATACATTCGAAAAAAAGTCACCGAATCAGTCATGATTTCTTTTGGTGTACTCATCAATTTTAAAATCTGCGGGGCCAAAACCAGGCCCACAACCGTTAAAATAACACTAGACACTAATCCCAAGGCAACTGTCGTATGCGCAGCCAAAGACGTTTTTTGATGATTTTTAGCCCCGATATAGCGGGCAATAACTACACTGCACCCAATAGTTAACCCTTGCATAAAACCAATCATTAAAAAAATCAAATTACCCGACGAACTAACTGCGGCTAAAGCAGCTGAGCCCAAAAAATTACCGACAATCAGCGAATCAGCCGTACTGTAAAGCTGCTGAAAAAGGCTTCCGAAAAAAATTGGGATGGCAAAATAAATGATTTTTTTCTTATAAGAGCCTTCTGTCATCACAGCACCGTCATTTTGCACAAAGATTCCTCCATTTCAGCAAATAAAAGCCATTATAACAGAAATTTTCAACAAATAACTTAAAAAAAACAGGATAAAACCTGTTTCTATTTGAAATAAATTTTAAGCGCATTTTGATACATAACATCTTCTAATTCAGCTGGGGTAAAAATATCAGCAGCTTCCAGCCAGTTGGCCAATTGGTGGTAGGTATTGAAGGTTGCTGACCATGGCGAATCAGTCCCCCATATCAGCCGTTTAGCTGTCAAAATATCTTTGGCCAAAATGACATCTTTTTGACATCTTGGATAAGGAAAAGCATCTGTCCTTTCCCCTTCGATATCTTGAATAGCCGACAGATCAGTATAGATATTAGGATAAGGTTCAAACTGTCTCAAAGCATTTTCCAGCCGGTCCAAGTGGTCGGCATTAGGAAATGAAAGGTGGCACACCACAAAATTAAGTTGCGGATAGCTCTTAGCCAAGTTGGCAACTGCTTCGGGCTGATAGCTGGTTTGCGTATAATCGCCATAATCGATGGCGATGGTAAATCCTGGATAATCAGCTAAATAATGCATTATCTGCCCTACCCGATAATCAAGGTCTAATCTAAACGGCTGGTGGAAGCCATGCAACCCGCCACCTTCACTGATTTCAAATTTGATAGCCCGAAAACCTAATTCCTCCACATGGCGCCTAACTATTTTAAGGTAGGAGCTGGCAAAAGGATCAACTGCAAAAGCTGCTGCAAATTTATCGGGATATTTTTGCACAGCCTGATAAGAATAATAATTCTGATAGCCGTTCAACGTCCCCTGCAATAAAACGGCCTTATCAATGCCTTCTTTTTGCATAATTTCAAGGCAGGTTTCAGCATAAAAATGGTCATCGCCCCATCCGTCTGGAAAAAGCTTAATAATTTCACCATCATCAAAAATCGCCTTGCCTGAGCCAATCGGTGTCAAACGTCCCTGACCCTTGCTACCAGCAAGGGCTCTGACTAAATGCAAATGTCCATCGATTTTTTTCATCAAAAAGCCTCCTAACTAAGTTCTAACCCTAGATACGCTTGATATTCTTTAGGATATTGAATAATAAACTGCATCAATTCTGTAAAGCAGCGGTGCACAATCTCGGGAATAATCAAGTCGATATCACAAAGCGCTAAATAGCCATAAACATCAGCTAAGACATCTAATTGCTGCTCAACCAAGACTAAATCTAAATTAGGATTAAAAAGATTGCAGCTATACTTCAGTCCCAATTCGGGATGTGCTTTAATCAGCAAATATTCACATGCCATCCGGCGGCAGCGCAGGCAATAAATATCACCGGCAAGTTCCGCTTCATTGGCTTGAATCACCTGCTGTTCATATTGGCGTTCATTTTCGGTTGTCAAATATGCCGGATAAGTCCCTAACTGATAATCATCATTTACCCAGGCACAAAAAATTCGGTTTAAATATTGCTGATGCAAATCTTTGGGGCTGGGAAAAGTCAGCTGCTTGACTTTTAAGTAACGTGCTAAATTACTTTCATCATCCAAGTCCCATTCATTGCACAAATCATAAAAAAAGACATATTCTAAATCGCTATAAGCTTCTTTTAAAATGGCTTCTTTATCACTATTCATTTTTTTACCCAGTGTTGCCCTAATAACACATTTCCTTCCATAATACATACCTTTTTCTATTTTAAGGAGCCTTTTTTATTTTAGCAACTATAATGCTATACTAAATAAAAAGCGAGGGATTAGATTACTATGGAACCATTCACACATTATGTTCAATACTATGAAACAGATAAGATGGGGATTACCCATCATTCAAATTACATCCGCTTTATGGAAGAAGCCCGCGTAGCCTTTTTGACCGCCATCGGCTGGGATTATCAGCAAATGGAGCAGCGCGGCCTTATTTCACCGGTCGTTTCCGTTCAATGCAAATATCTCAAGCCTTCAACTTTCGCGGACACTTTGACCATTGCTGTCACGGTTAAAAAAGTCTCCAAGGTTAAACTAACCTTAGCCTACCGCATCACCAACCAGCAGCAAACCATCTGCAAGGGCCTTTCAGAACACTGTTTTACCACTAAAGACGGTCAAATCCTTAAACTGGATCAAGACTTGCCTGACTTTTACCAGGCCTTAACAAAATTAGCTGACTAAAAAAGACCTGGCTTTAAAAAAGCCAAGTCTTTTTTAAACCAAAACCACATATAACGGCACAAATAATAACGCCGGCAGCATGTTGGCAACCTTGATTTGCTGCTTCAAAAGCAGGTTTAACCCAATCACAAAAATTAACGTCGAACCCACTAACGTCAACCCGTTTAAAGCAGCTTGCGTCAATAACGGCTTTAACAGGCTGGCCAGCAAGGTTAACGCCCCCTGGTAGCACAAGACCGGTACAAAAGCAAACACCGGTCCTAAGCCAAAGGAAGCCGCATAGAGCATATTGACAATTAAATCAATAACAGCCTTCGAAAATAACAAACTTGGATCATGGGCTAATCCATCTTGCAAGGAGCCGACAATCGCCATTGCCCCAATACAAGAAGTAAGCGACGCCGCCAAGAAGCCTTCGGTAAACCGGCTTCCCTGCTTATTTTGCCCTGCATACCGGTAAAGCCAGCTGCTTAACTTTTGAAACCAGCCGTCAATATCGATTGCTTCACCTACCATAGTGCCTAAAGCCAGCGTGACAATCAGCATCATCTCGTCTTGTGTTTGAAATTGCCCATTTTTAATAATCAGCATCTTATTTAATGTCCCGCTAATGCCTAAAAACAAGGCTCCTAAGCCTATGGCCTGCATAGCTGCTTTTTGAATTTTATCTGAGATAAGCCTTTGAAAAAACATCCCTAAAAAGCCACCGCAAATTAGAGCTAAACAGTCAACTAATGTCCCCAAACCTATCATTTTTTCATCCCTCAATCACATAATGGACCTAGTTTAGCAAAAAAAAACCGCCACTTCAACCCAAAAAAGAAGCCCTCCGGCTTCTTTTTTATAGTTTAAATTTTTGAACTTCATTGTCTAATTGGTTAGCCAAAGCTTCATCATTAATATCGGCGATGTTTTCAGCGACTCCTTCTGTTCTGGTAGCTGCCTTCGTAATCGCTTGAGCATTTTCTTCAACAGCGGTATTAACATCTTGGGCTGCTTCTTTGATACGGGTAATATCTTCATCTAATTTGGCTGTTAAATCCGCAATCTCTTGCATCATGCTATCAGTTTTGTCGGTATGTTGTTTAGTTGCCTGACTCATATCGGCTAATTCTTGATAGCCATTCATTGCCGTGGTATTCGCAAAATCAATCATTTTTTCTGATTCGCCGACTCTAGCTGCTTCAATTGAAGCGTTGAGCGACAGCATTGTTGTTTGCTTGGTAATTTCCATAATGGCCGTTGTCAATTCATTAATTTGACCAACAGCTTTTGATTGTCTCTATTATACGCTATCGTTCAAGCTGAACTTATCCACAAGCTTTTTTAGCAAAGTTATCCCCAAATTAAAATACATTTTAGCTATACGTCGCTATTAAATATAGGTATTTTACATTGCTGCGTCACCTGACTACAATAAACTTAAGCAAATTTATTTACCTAAAGCTAACTTTAGGGTATAAGATAGAATTAACAAATTACAAGTGAGGTAAATCCTATGGAAAAAATCAAAGGTGGCTTATATGAAGGTGAACGCGCCTTATTTATGCTTGATGATGCTTCGTTAGATAATGTTGTTTTCGATAATGGTGAATCCCCTTTAAAAGAAAGCTCAAACTTAACCATTGACCATACTATTTTTAAATGGAAATATCCGCTATGGTATTCCAACCACATCTCGGTAGATAATTCCTTATTTGAAACCATGTCCCGCTCCGGCATTTGGTATACCAACGATATCACGGTTAAAAATTCCAGCTTGCAAGCGCCTAAATTATTTAGACGCTGCGATGGCGTAACCTTAGACCGGGTACATTTTGCTGATGCTCAAGAAACCATGTGGACTTGCAAAAATATCAAGTTAACCAATGTCCAAATCAATGGCGACTACTTCGGTAAAGACAGCGAAAATATTTATCTGGACAATATCGATTTGATTGGCAACTACTGTTTTGACGGCGCTAAAAATATCGAGGTCCACCATAGCCATTTTGTTTCCAAGGATTCTTTTTGGAATTGCGAAAATGTTACTATTTACGATTCTGTAATTTCCGGTGAATATTTGGCTTGGAATACTAAAAATATTACCTTCGTCAACTGTTTAATTGAAAGTAATCAGGGCTTGTGTTACATTGATGGTCTTAAAATGATTAACTGCACGCTTTTACAAACTGATTTGGCCTTTGAATACTGTCAAAACATCGATGCTGAAGTTGTCTCAGATGTTATCTCCATCAAAAACCCTATTTCCGGCTCCATCAGTGTCAAAGCCGTCGGTGAAATCATCCAAGATGACCCTAATATTGACCAAAAGCTCGTCTCAATTAAGGTGACCGGCTGATAAGCTAATAATTAAAAGACGTCCGCAAGTTTGCGGACGTTTTTCTTTTAACCACAAAAATTAATTGACCAATTCTGCCTTAATAGTGTTAAATCCGCGCTATTGCTTTTAATGTTTTTGTTTTATTTTTATAATTTTATTGACAAAAAATTAATTTATTTATAATTTAAGCCAATGATAGCTCGCAGGGATATCAATTGACTATCATGCATAAATTAATAAAAAAAGAAGGCTTTATTATGGGTGATATTAATTGTAATTATGGTAACAGAGTCAAAAATTGTATCCATCACATAATATTAAATTACGTGCTAAATATAAGGGGGTTTCATTCATATGAATAAATATTTTCGCCGTATTTTATTTAGTGATTGTCTTTCAAGCGTCGCTACACAATCTTATAACCTCTTTTTAATATGGTACTTTGCCTCTCAACTTCATAATCAAAGCCTAATTGCTTTACTCAGTTCAATCCAGCTGGCTGATTTATTTTTTGGCCCTTTAGGCGGAGCTGTTGCCGACATAAGTAACCCTCTGAAAGTCATCAAACAAACTACTTTTTATCGTATTATTATAAGCTTACTTCTTTTAGCTATAACTTGTTTTATGCAAGTCCGCGCCTTGGCTTTTTTCCTGCTCTTATTTGCGTTAATCACAAGTATTATCAGTGCCTTTTATGCCGCTTGCATCGAAGTTACAACCTACAAACTATCTCAATCCGAAACTGAATTAATTAAAAATAATACAGGTTTCACTGCCATCACCCAATTAGCCAGCATTTTTTCGGCAGCTTTGATGGCCGTTATGTCTGCTTTTTTATCATTAAAGGAAAGCATCTTAATCATCACTTTGCTGCTTGTTATTTCTGGTTTGTGTATCTTAAGCAAAAAATTGCCAATTAACTTAATTGAGCATCAAGCAAAAAAAATAAACTTTAGCGAGCTTTTTACCCAAACATTTCAAGGTATCGGCCAGCTTAAAAAGCTTAAAGTCATCACAGTCATTATTCCTTAATTACTTAAACCTTGACGATTATTTCCAATAAAAAAGGCTGCCAAAATGGCCAGCCTTTTTTATTATTAATCTGCCAAATCATCGCCGTTTGAAGCGATAACTTTCTTATACCAGTAGAAGGAATCCTTTGGCAAACGTTTCAAAGTACCGTTGCCTTCATCATCACGGTCAACATAGATGAAACCGTAACGCTTGGACATTTGACCAGTACCGGCTGAAACACAGTCGATGCAGCCCCATGTAGTGTAGCCTAAAAGGTCTACGCCGTTTTCAACGGCCTTGTCCATAGCCTTGATGTGCTTTCTGAAGTATTCAATCCGGTAGTCGTCGTGAACTGTCCCGTCTTCTAATTTATCAACGGCACCGAAACCATTTTCAACAACCATCAAAGGAATACCGTAGCGGTCGTACATTTCTTCAAGGTATAATTGCAAACCGGTTGGGTCAACTGACCAGCCCCATTCAGAATATTCAAGGTATGGGTTCTTGACACCAGCTGAGAAGTTGCCGTTAGCCTTTTCGACGACATCTTCGTGCGTGGTTACCATATTTGACATGTAATATGAGAAGGTATACATGTCAACTTTACCTTCCTTCATCACTTCAAGGTCGCCGTCTTCAATCTTCAAATGAACATTGTGTTCTGCCCATAAGCGCTTGGCAAATGTTGGATATTCACCCTTAGCTTGAGCATCAGCGCAATAAAGCTGATTTAATTCGTTTTCGTGACGAGCAGCTAAAACGTCAGCTGGATCTGGTGTGCCTGGATAGTAGACTGAACCAGCAATCATGTTTCCAATCATGAAGTCTGGGTTAATCTTGTGGCCTGCTACAACAGCCTTAGCTGAAGCAACAAATTGGTGGTGGAGTTTTTGGTAAGCTTTTTGATAGTCTTCATCAGTTGCTTTTCCGTCACCAACCATCTTCAAGAACATCAAAGATGAATTGATTTCATTAAATGTAAGCCAGTACTTAACCAGGTCTTTGTATTCTTCAAACAAAGTTGTAGCATATTTAACGTAAAGGTCAATCATCTTGCGATCTTGCCAATCGTTGTATTTTTCACCCAAAGCCAATGGATCTTCGTAGTGTGAAATGGTAACTAATGGTTCGATGCCATTCTTCTTTAATTCAGTAAAGAGACGACGGTAGAAGTCCAAGCCTGCTTGGTTTGGCTTATCTTCTTCACCGGTTGGAAAAATACGTGTCCAGGCAATTGATGTCCGAAAAACTTTAAAGCCCATTTCTGCAAATAATTTGATATCATCTGCAAATTTGTGGTAGAAATCAATCGCTACATGGTTAGGATAGTATTCATTGTCTAAAATCTTACCCTTAGCGCCTGCTGGCAGGGAACTGGCAAACATGCCGGCTACTTTGCCTTCTTTGCCATCCAAAGTATATGTCAAATAGCGTGGGCTTGCTAAAGAACCTGCCGTGGTAATATCAGTCACGGAAAGACCTTTTCCGCCTTCATTGTATCCGCCTTCAACTTGGTTAGCAGCTACAGCGCCGCCCCAAAGGAAATCTTTTCTAAAATGAGCCATAATCTATTCCTCCTCAAAATAATCGTGTTATTTTTTAAATTTTTATCTTTAATCTAAAAGATTGTTTTAATATTTGTTCCTACAAGTGTTATGTTATCATAGGATTAAATAACCATGTCACATTTCTTAAAGGAAATAGCGCCATTTTTTTAAGGGGGATTAACATGCCGATTGCTTACGAAGATGTCACTAATATGCCGCGGTTGCCTTTTAAATTTTTCAAGCGTACCAACCACGCACCCAAAACGCCTGCCCACTGGCACACCGGCATTGAAATTGATTATCTCATCTCAGGTGAAGACTTAAAAACCGTTATTTCAGGTAAAACTCATCATCATAATCCAGGCGATATCTGGGCTATCAACCGCTCGCAAATTCACTCCACCACTGGCCACAAAGACCGCACTTACACGGTCATGGGACTCATCATTGATAATACTTTTTTAACCGAAGAATACCCTGCTAGCCAGCAATGGCTGGTTCAAATGGACCATATCAGCCATACTACTGCCAGCTACCGCCAATTACGAAAACACTTGAATACCATTGCTTTTTTAGTGGAGAAACCTATCAGCGACCCCATCCGCTTTTTAATTCTCAGTGAATTTTTCCAGCTGATTGCCCTAATTGACACGGAATATACTACTAAAACAGCTGCATCAAACCATCCTAATCATTCTTTGGCTGATTCAATTATCAACTACATCGCTGATAATTCTTCTGAACATATCACCGCCAAAAGCATTGCTGAATATTTCAAGGTCTCACAAGTCACTTTGAATAAAGAGTTAAAGCAAGTTACTAACCTGCCTTTAGGCAAATATTTAAGCAAAGTCCGCTTAATGCATGCCCGTTATTTATTATTAAGCACCAATTATTCGGTCGAATACATTGCCAACTACTGTGGCTTTTCTTCAGCCAAGGTTTTGGCCCGCAATTTTCAAACGTGGAAAAAAATGACTCCGACAACCTATCGGCAAACCTTCAGCAAATATTTCAGCGAATAAAAAAAGGTAATTCATCCTTGATGATAAAACGGGCTTGACCTCTGATTTTAATCAGGGGTCAAGCCCGCTAAACTGTCTTATCTATTTTTACCATAATAGCCTTTAAGTTGCCTTCTCATAGCTTCTGTATACTGCGATTCAATATATTTTTCTACAACGTCTTTACTCATATCACCTAAAGTCCCCATATAATAACTAGGCGACCATAAATGTCCACCCCACAATAATTTTTTAGTTTCAGGATATTGTTTAAACCATATTCTAGCTGACGCTCCTTATTAAAGTGGATCCATATAAAACTAGCCAAGTAGAATATGGAACTGAATATGAAGAAAAGCACGAGTTAAGAGAGACTAATAAAGATGGTAAACGCAGATATGTTTCAGCAT
>FOCC01000003.1 GCA_900110005.1 Ligilactobacillus sp. WC1T17
TAAAAATCAAGCGAGTCTCTGAAGGCTCGCTTTTTTCATGCGGAAATTTCCACGAAGGCAAAGCTCCCGCAAGGGATGAAGATATAGTCTGAACTGCATGGAAACATGCAGAGGCAGGGGATAAAGAGCCTCTGCGGTAACAAATGGGTACAGGTCTGCGCCAAGTTATCAACTCACTGGTGTCTGCCGTTAAGGCAATCGGCAAGAAGAACTCAGTGCTTGACAATCTTGGAATTAAAAAGGAAGAGATGGTTGACACTAACGGAAATCTCAAATCCATGACGGACATAATGGGAGTGTTGCAGAAGCACACCGAGTCAATGGACAAGACTCAAAAGAACGCCGTTTTCAACAGTCTGTTTGGAACAACTGGACAACAGGCGGGAATGATTCTTGCCGAGAATTCTCAAAGGTTAGGTGAACTTACTCAAAGGACACAGGAAGCAGCAGACAAGGGCAAGTACGTACAGACACTGTCGGAAAAGAACTCGGAAACTGCTCAGGCCAACAATGAAAAGTTCAAGAAGGCATGGGAAGATCTTGAAATCAAATTCGGTGCTGAATTGCTTCCGTACATGACTGAGGCAACCAAGGAATTAGGAGAGTTATTCGGGCAGAAGGATTTTCAGAAAGATGTCAAGGTCATGGCTGATGGTGCGGGGTCCGTTGCTAGAAAACTGTTGACTGTTGCTGAAATTGCACTCAAGTATCGTGATGTAATTCTCGATGTAGCTACTATACTAGGCAAGATATGGGTTGCTGACAAAATTATAAATTTCACGCTCAAGCTGAAGGAACTGGCCACCGTTTTTGGCGGATTCGGGTCTAAGGTTGCAGAAGAGCAGGCAGAGGTAAAGGCGCTCACTCTTGAGTATCAATCTCTTGCCGAGGCGAAGACGCTCGCAAGTAATTCCTATGTCGGTGTTGGAAGTTCTGCAGCAGGTGCTGAGAAAAAAATGTCAAAACCAGTTCAAAGCACGAAAATAGCTGAAGGAGTCGAAGAAGGAATTGCAACATCTGGTGCGGTGGAAAAAGGTGTAACGAAAAGTGTTGCTGCTGCCGGAAGGAGCGCCAAGCTTGCTGGATTTGTTTCGAGATTTGGGACTAAATTAATTGGGATTGCCGGTGCAGCCATTGCATTATTCAATGTAGAAAATGATATCTCCGAAGCTATCAAGACAGGCTCTGAATCTTCCAAAGTAAAAGCTGCTGCAAATGCTGTTGGCACTGCTATCGGAGCGGGTGTTGGTTTTGCCACTGGCGGACCCATGGGGGCAGCTTTAGGCTCTTCCATAGGGAATATGCTTGGCAGCACGTCCATAGCGCAGAAAATCGTCAAGGGACTCAACAATGCAGTTAAGAAAGCTGCAAAGGAGCATCAGAAACAGATTGCTGAAACCGGCTATGTCACTATGTATGACGGAACCACGGTCAAGGTTGGCAAGGTCAAGGTTGAAAAGAGCTCACTTACCAAAGCGCAGAAGAGCGTGTCTGATGATATCCGGAAGTCAATGGACAAGGCGGACCTGTCGGTAATCAAGATGTCGGTTCAGTCTGATGACAAGAGTCTGAACAAAGCCAAGGCTACGCTTGAAGGTTTCTATGCCTCTGTCGCTCGTACTGCTGAAAGGCAGTCGAAAAAGAGGGCGGATGCTGAAAAACGTGCAGTTGAGCAGATGTACAAGCAGCACCAAATCAGCAAAAAACAGTATGAAGAGTATATCAAGGGAATCGATGATGCCGACAAGAAGCGACAGTCCAGTCAGAAGAAGACATATGACAGTCTTATAAAGGCAACAAACAAGTATAACGAAGACCTTAAAACGGCCACTGCCAACGGGCAGGGCAACGTAAACAGGATTACGTACACCTATAACAAGAAACGTGAGAAACTGGCAAAGGATGAAGCTGAAACTATCAAAGGGGTCAGAGAATCCGGTTATGTCCAGATAAAGGGCAGAACTTACACTGGTGAGGAAGCCGTAAGAAAGGTACAGGAGCAGTTCAAGGCAAAACGTGAGAAGCTTGCCCGGTCTGAGAAGAAGGAACAGGCTGAAATTGCCAGGAATACGGCCAATGAAAAGAAAAAAATTACTGAAAAGTACAATAAGGAGCGATTGAGCAAGCTGCAGTCATTGTCTAAGTCGATTGCTAAGGAAATGGGTACAAGTTCCAGGCAGCAGAAGGAAATTCTCGATAAACTACGCAAGGACAAGGACAGAATAAGCGATAACGAAGCACGGAATCTGATTAATAAATCGGCCCGCGAAACTAAAAAGCTAATTGAGCATGCTGAGAAAACGCGCAAGGAAACTGTTGCCAAGGCGCAGCAGACCTATAAAGGCAAAGTGGAACAGTACAGGAGAATGAACAAGGACATTCCAGGCTACACCAAGGATATGATGAACAAGGATATCGCCAATGCCAAATCGGAGCGTGACACTACTGTCAGCGTTGCCAATGAGGCAAAGAACAAGATTGTCGGAAGCGCCAAGGCCAAGCACAATCAAGTTGTAGATGAAGCCAGAAAGCAGAACAAGTCTGTAAGTCAGAATATTGTAGCTGAAGGCAACAACGGCATCAAATCATATAATGCCTGGGGTGCCGCTGTTCACAACACTCTGAAGTTCCTGTCTGATGCATGGTCATCTGTCGTACATGCATTCGGTGGGGCGTACAAGGGAAATGTTGGATCATACAGACCAGCGGCAAGAATCAGTTCCTATGCCAACGGTGGTGTTGCACGTACCGGCCTTGCCCTGGTTGGAGAAGCCGGTCCCGAGCTGGTCTACACGCCCTGGAGCAAGTCCGCCAGAATTGTCGGCAGACACGGAGCTGAAGTTGCACCGCTCAATCAAGGCGAACAGGTGCTGAATGCACGTGACACAGCAAGAGTGATGGCCGGCAGTTATTCCGGCACTCTTCCGGGCTATGCCACGGGTACGTTCTCACTGTCCGGCTTTATCGGAGGCATTAAGGACAAGGCACTGGACATTGCCGACAGCGTGCTTGACGTCTTGAAGAAACCGGTCGAATGGATTGCCAGGGGATTCAGTCACTGGCCAAGCGTTCAGGCGTTCAGTTTCACTCACACAACATTGATGGATCAGACAAGGAACCTGGCCAAAAATTCACTGACAAATCCGGTAACACAGGCCTTCAAGAAGCTGCTGAAGAGTTATGATGGCAGTGGCACAAATCCGGGCGGGTATGGTGTAAAGAGATGGGAACCCTATGTCAAGAAGGCGCTGGCTAAGTTGGGACTCTCCACAAGCAGTGCCATGGTAAGCAAGGTGCTCAGACAAATCAATACGGAATCCGGCGGCAACCCACTTGCTAAGCAAGCAGGTTCTGACCCTGACGGTGACGGTTCGGGACCAGCTTTGGGGTTAATGCAGACTAAACGTGCTACATTCAACGCTTATAAGCTCGCAGGTCATAATAACATTTGGAACGGTTACGATGATATTTTGGCTGGTTTAAACTACGCCAAACATAGATATGGCTCAAGTTTGTCATTCTTAGGAAAAGGGCATGGCTATTCTAACGGTGGCTTGATTACTAAGCATGGACTATACGAAGTAGCTGAAAACAACTATCCTGAAATGATAATTCCAATGGACTTATCAAAACGCTCACGTGCTTATCAATTAATGGGTCAAGTTATGAGCAACTTTGCAAAAGACGGTGATGCAAGCAATATTGCTACAGTTTCAACCGACACTTCAGCAATTGAAGCTAAAATGGACAAGATGATGACTATGTTTGGTCAAATGATTGGCTTGTCGGCTCAACAAATTAAAGCTACTAAAGATAGTGCTTTTGATAAGCAAACATTATATACTCAACAGGCTTTGGATCAGCAATTAGCCAGTTTCCAAAGCTTTTAATTTAGAAAAAGGGGGGGTAAGAAATGATTTCAAAAAAACGTCCTAAATTATGGGTTAAGTTTAAACCGGATATAGGCGTGGAAGAAGATGAAATTGATATTGAAACGATTGCACCTAATTTCTACTTTTTAGGCGACCAAGAAAATCCCAGTCTAACAAGCACATATTTATCTGATACTATGTACGATGGTCAAACGTTCGTTCATGCTCAATATCAACCAACAACAATTACTGCTAACTTTTATTTGCGGTTTAAAGATTGGTATGGCTTTAGACTAGCAAAACATGATATCGTACGCTTCTTTGGCAGAAAGGGTGTCTATCGCATTCGCACGGATACGCATCGGGGGATGGTGAGATATGTACGGACAAACACGTTTGACATCAGTCCGGCTGAAACAGAAGCTAAATATTCATTATTTTCAATCGGATTCACAAATTACTGCGGCTTAGGCTACAGCTTGGGTACGTCAAGCGACCTTAAAACTTATGATAGTGAACTATGGCAGATGGGCATGAATTTGCCTAACATGGAAGATATTCCATATGAGTTTTCTGATTATGACGGATTGAATACTTTCAAAATCTACAATCCTAGTGATGTAGTTATCGACCCATACTACCAACAGAGCGAGCTAAAAATCACTATGAATGTAGGAGTTAATTCACTGGTTGAACTAGATAACTTAACCACGGGCGATACGTATACAGTTAAAACAGGGAATGTTAGCACCAACAAGATTGTAATCGATGGTATTGAGACAACGATAAACGGCGTTGCTAGTACGTCTGCCACTAATTACGGTGTGATAACGCTTGTTCAAGGTTGGAATCAATTCAGAGTTACAAGTAGTTATAAACCTGTAACATCAATTGCCTTTGATTTCCCATTTGTATACTTGCCAAGTTAACAGAAAAGGAGCGACGACATGCAAGTTTATATATCAGATAAAGCAAAACAATATAAAGAAATTATAAATTGCGCATTGTGGTCAACCTTTTACATCACTTGGGGATTAAACACATTGTGGGCGCTACATGTCACTTTATATAATGATGGGTCGATTGCGTACAACTTAGCGGGAATCGAGGGCTCTGTTTTCTTCGACGGTCAAGAATATATCGTCAAACAATGTGCAACTGATTACAGCAATGGCGTTGAAACTAAAGAACTTACCTGCACACACGTTTATAATCAGCTATCACAGCTTTACAATACTAATGCTAAAACAGGCACGTTGACATACACAATTCAAAACGTGTTAGATAATTATCTAAAGAACAACTCTTTGGGATTTAGTTATCAAGTCGTCGGCACTTTTGATAAACAGCAGATCACCGATTTAGGAAATAACTCCGGCATGGATATGCTAACGCAAATTGTTTCAACTTGGCCTGATGCTGTGATTTATCCTGACAACAAAAATATAAAAGTCTTTTCTAGTGCTGAGTTTTACAAAAGCTATGGCAACAGGATTGATTACGAACGTAACGCCAGCGAAGTTAAATTAACTACTGATAGCACAACGCTTCTTAACTCAGTTACTGTATCAGGCAAGGTCAAAGATGACGGTAGTTACTACTTTAGCCCTTTTGTTGTTGAAAACAGCGAATCTATTCAAAAATGGGGCAGATATTCAGGCTATCTTAGTGATGAACGTTTTACAACCGCTGCTAACATGAAGACGTATGCTGAATCGCAACTAGTTACTGAACCTGTAACCAGCGTTGAAGTAAGCTTGAATACAAATGAAAAACCAATTGCAGGCGAAATTAGACGCTTGCAAGTTAATCAAGACTTTGCAACTAACGTAAAACTCGTGGGGTATACATGGTATCCTATTCATCCAGCTACAGCGTCTACTTTTAGTTTTAACAACATACCTACGAGTATTCTCAATACACAGACTAATTTGTCGAAAAGTTTGAAGACACTAACCAATAACAATTTGACTTTAACACGTCATATTAGCGTGTTAAATGCAGGCTTATCAACAGTTACATCGCAAGCATCATCTCTTGCCAAGCAAGCAACATCTCTCGCGAGTGAAACAGAAACACTCGCTAAACGCATTTCAGCACTTGAAAACAGCAATACAATGAGTTGGAGCAGCGGGTCTAAGTTTGTTGATTTATCAAGCAACAACGGCAGCCAAGCGCAGTCATGGTATAGCAACCTTTATAGTGCTGGCGTTCGTGGTGCAATCATCAAATTAACTCAAGGTTCGGCTGATGGTGATGCTTATGTCAATCCGATTTTCAGCAACCAAAAAACGCTATGTGGCAATGCTGGAATTAAGTTCATCGGTGCATATCACTATTTAAGATGTACAAGCGTAGCTGATGCACAAGCTGAAGCTAAATGGTTCTTGCAGTATTTGCAATCAAACAATATCGCTAAGACGGCAATCGTAGCTTGTGATATTGAAGATAGTGCATTAAGCACAGATAAAACAACACTTACAAGTGAACTGACAGCATTTTACAAAGTGTTAACTGATGCGGGCTATACGAACACTTGCGACTATGCTAGCGCCAGTTGGTTTAGCTCGCGTTTTGGCCACGTTGCAAAGTACAGCTGGATTGCAAGCTGGGGCGCCTCCACGGCTCCTGATGGGGCTGATGCATGGCAGTATACAGATAAATTTAGCAGATTGTCGCTTGATTGCAGTTACAGTTATAATCAAGCGTTTATCTAGAAAGGAGAATTATATGTTTGAAAACGAAGGCGAAACCTTACAAGGTTCACAATATCGTGCTCACCTCGACCGCAATTGGAACGAGGGCAACAAGCTTTTTAAGCAGTTGCAAACGCAAATTAGCAAGCTGCCATCAAACCAAAGCACAACAGTCGCTAATGCAGAAGTAACTAATGCTCATACAGCGTTAGATGGAACAACATATACTAGCTTAGCAACACGACTAGACGCGATTGATACGCGTTTCAGTGATTTGAATGTTGGCGGTCGAAACTTGCTTAAACATACAGATTGGTCATCTTACAATGTAAGCAACATGACTAAAGTGACTGAAGATGGCTATACATGTCTTAAAACGTCGTCAACAACTAGTAACATAATTTTCGGCACATTAGAAGCTAACACGCAGTACACGTATAGCGCTTGGATTAAGCTCGAAACTGGTGCTGAAGGTAAATTGGCTTTTACAAATTTTGGACACTTCTTTGTGGACAAAAATGCATCAAGTAACGCAAACAAAAAACATGAAGATGTAGCAAGTAAGCGAGTGTATCGCGATGTTGCTGTTAAAAAAGGCGTTTGGACTAAAATTTGGGTTACTTTTACTACGAATAATTTGGCAGGCAGCACTTTTGGGGTGTATCCAGCTTTCTTAAACAGCACAGTAGTATACATTCGCAATTGCAAGCTTGAAAAAGGTAACATTGCGACTGATTGGACACCAGCACCCGAAGACGTGCAAGAACAAATCGACGCACACAATACAGCAATTATGACAAATGCAATTGGAAGTGAAAATCTCTTGCAAACCGCTACAGACGACGTTAAAACGTTAACATATTCTCACACGAGTTATTTAGATATGTGTTATGAAGTGCTAGATAAGCTTTCAGCAGGTAACTATGTTGTTAGTTTTGAAGCAAAGAGTACAGTTGCTGGTGATGTAGTAGACTTCTACACATACGATGGCTCTCATACAAATATTATTAAAAGCTCAAATTTGTATGTCGATGGTGTTGAAAAAGAACCGATGCAAAATTATATCGACGGATATCATAAGCTGACACTTAGCTCAAGTTATGTAAAATATGCATCTGTATTATATGTTACAGATACACCAAACAATTTCAAAGTTTTGATACGTGCTGAAGCAAATAGTGGGTCAGGAACAGTCTCAATTCGTAATGTGCAATTGCAAAGAGGCTCAATTCCCACGGCTTGGCAGGCACCAACGCGCATGATAAAGCAAAGCTCAGCAGTATCAGTGCTGAACGGAGCCAAAATTGCAAACGGAGCAGGCTCAGTTGATACTTATCGTTCGGGTGATCATGCTATTTTGATTTGGAATCGAGAGGTTACAATCCCAAAGCTTGCTAAAAATACAACACTGTATTTTGCGTCAGCGTCAATTCCATCAATAGAAGGATTAACGAATACTCATTTTATCGATAACCAATGGTTCACCTATACAGCCAATGGCACGTGGGGGAAGCTAGTCGTTGATCTTAATGGCACATCGATTCGCTTTGGCCTGTATACGCAAAATTGCGATACCTTCACAGGCAATGTCAACATTCCAGCAAGTTTCGTGCTTTGGTTTTATTAGGAGATGATTTAATGTTAATTTACTATTTCGACGACGATAAGCATTTTACTTATTGCGATGAAATCGATGATAGCAATACTTTGCCTGAAAACGCGACTAAGTTAGCACCCGTTGACGAAAACGGCGCAGGGCTTTACGAGCCCATCACTTGGGATGGTGCTAAGTGGGTTGGTACATCTCAAAGCGATTGGCAAAAGGCTAATCAATCAGACAGTGATACAGACACTTATGTTTCAGCTCAAGCTAAGTTCAATGCTCAACTTACAGCCCAGCTTGCAACAACGCTTAAAACAGTTGCCACACAAGCAACAGCTGTTGCTACTCTAACAAAACAGTTAGCAAGCCAAAAGCTAGTTAATGCTAGTTTAACTAAGCAATTAGCAAGTTTATCTGCAAAATAATAGGGGGTATATGTATATGTTTTCATACGAATATTTTGACGAATATTACAATGATTTGCATCTTTTCACTAAAGACGATTTAGCTCTTTTTGTCGAAGTCGGCTGGCTTACGCAAGAACAAGCTAACAAAATTATGGGGATTGAGTCAACAACGACAGTGACAGCTACTGATGATACAGCGTCAAGTAGTACAGCAGCATCAGATAGCATGGCAAACTCAACAGCCACAGCTTAAATTTTAAAGTAGTGGTGGGAGGGTAGGATAAAAAAAGGAGTGATTAAATGTTGCATATAGAATACATTAAACATTTGTCAGCACTGATTGATAACCCTGTGTTCTTCGCGTTTTTCCTAGCGGTTCTAATCGACGTCATGACGGGGTTCGTCAAATCATTGGTCAACAAAAACACTACGAGTTCTAAAGGGTTATCAGGGCTTATCAAACACTCGACTCTGCTGTTGATTGCCAGCGTGCTATATCCGTTCTGCGATATCTACGGAGCAAGCGGCATGGCCGATATGCTTTTGATTTTCTACATCCTGTTTTATGCGATTTCCATCACGGAAAATTTAGGCCAGATGGGAATCCCGATTCCGACTTGGCTAAAAAAGTATATCTATAAGTTATCCGATGACTATCGAGGTGACGACGATGAAAAATAAAATCATGTTGGGCTTTGCCGTATGCGCAGGGCTTTTTTTATGCGGTCAAAACGTCTATGCAAGCAGGGCGCAGGGGACGGATTTATCACGGTATCAAGGGTATACGGCCGTTAAAGGTCAAGCCAGTGACGAGTTCGCCATTTCGCAAATCGGTGGCATCAACACCGGCGGTATCTACACGCAGGCCACGTATCATTCGCAAGTTGCCACGGGTATCGCGCAAGGCCTGCGTATGCACACGTACATTTGGTATCAAGTCGGCTCTGACAAGCAAGCGGCTAAGCAGTGCATGGACTATTTCTTGCCGCACGTGCAAACACCTAAGCGGTCAATCGTAGCGTTGGATTATGAAGATGGCGCTTCTTGTGATCAATCCGCAAATACAGACGCAATCCTGTACGGCATGAACAGAATCAAACAGGCCGGTTATACACCAGTCTATTATTCCTATAAACCTTATACGCTGGCACACGTTGACTACAAGCGGATTTTAGCCGAATTCCCCAATTCACTTTGGATTGCCGCATACAAGGACTACAATGTAACCACGGTCCCCGACTATCGCTACTTCCCAAGCATGGACGGCGTGGCTCAATGGCAATTCACTAGCATGTATAAAGCAGGTGGCTTAGATGGGAACGTTGACTTGCTGGGTATAACTCAAAATGGGTATCGCAATGGTGTAGCAACCAAGCCCGTAAGCAAGCCGTCAGCCGTCAAGCAGGGTATCAAGGCGGACAACACGCCTAAGACCGACATCAAGGCCGGCTACACGGTCAAGGTCAACTTCAGTGCTAGCAAGTGGGCAAGTGGGCAGTATATCCCGTCGTGGGTGCACGGCAAGGCCTATCGTGTGCAACAGGTATCGGGTAACCGAGTACTACTAGCCGGCATCATGAGTTGGATTAAACGTTCAGACGTGGAGATTCTGCAGACTGCAAAGCAGGCAAGCGGCGTCTACACTGTGCAGTCGGGCGATAGTTGGTGGTCAATCGCAAATCGATACGGTATGTCTATGTATGTGTTAGCTAGTCGCAACGGAAAGACCATCTACAGTATGCTGTACCCTGGAGACAGATTGATTATCAGCGGTCAGGCGTCACGTGTCTACACAGTTAAAACAGGTGACACGCTCAGTGCTATCGCTAACCGGTTGGGGCAGTCGGTATACAAATTAGCTCAAAACAACAATATTACTAACATTAATTTTATTTATGTTGGTCAAAAAATATCTTACTAGTAAAAAATAAAATATTTACTTGAATATGATATGTTTTTTATTTACACAAAAGCCTACTCTCACACGAGGGTAGGCTTATTTTTGCTGATAAAAAAGATTTGCAAAAAAGCAATCTATAACATATAATATAGCTGTGAATTAGTATATGGGCCGTTAATAACTATTAGGTCTGTTTTTGCCATTGCCTATGCCGTGTGACTGCAATGGCTTTTTATATATCCGAAAAGCCCGTTCTAAATTCGAGGATAGGCTTATTTTTTTGTGCATTTTTTCTCAAAAACTATTGACTATATACACTTTACGATGTACAATATATATGTAAGGTTGAGGTAAGATAAAACTTCTTCCTTGCAAGAAAGGGGGATCAGGTTGTGACGAAGGTCATAACAATAGCCCTAACAATCAGCTATTTGCTCGATAGACAAGTCAAACGACGAATCAAGAGAGCTGAAGCCAGACGGTTAGAGCTAGAAAATAAAATATTAGAGCAGAAACTTAAAAAGTAACTGTTCTACCAAATCAAGGGTGCCCAGCCCCTTGGTTTGGTGTACCTTCATCATAACACAAGATTATGAATATATCTTGGACAATTATATTAGCTGTTGTAATTGTTGCTGTCATAGTTTCAATTGTTATGGATATCAAAACCGACAAGCGTTACAAGAGAGCAAAAAAACGCAATGAAGAGCTGATAAAGGAGATAGAAGTCAATGGTATCAGAAGCAAGAAAGAGAGCTAACGAAAAATGGAACGAAGCAAATAAAGAGAAAATGAAAGTTTATCGCTATCGTTCACAAGCCAAAAAATTTATTAAGGATTTTGCAACTAAGGAAGACTTAGAAGACTTAGAAGAAATGATTAAAATTAGATACGAAAAAATGAATGATACGAAGTAAAGTTAGTCAGCCCCCCGTTTGTACGGGGGATATTTTTTATGCAAAAATATTTTAAATGATCATTTTTGAAATGGGTAAGGCGATTATCTGAAATGCGAGAATTTTGTAAAATGGGCAGATAATAAAAAAAGAATGGGCAATAAATGGGCAAAAAAATTCCATTTAAGCGGATATAAGTATCACTTAAATGGAATGAAGATTCTTTAGAAACTGCGATAAATCAAGCAAATGCTGATTTATTAAGCTTTGTTAATTTACACTAAGCCTTTATGACAGAAAACCATGTTTTAGATGGCCTCTCAGATGAAAACCAGTTAGATTTGTTCGCTGATATTTTTTAATTAATTTTAAAAGCACTCTTTATTCTAAAATAAAAAGTGCTTTTTGTTTTTAATATAGTGGCTTTTATCAACTATCAGTGCAGGGTACATAAAAAAGAGGTGAGCATATGGACTATCAAAAAATACGCAGGTTTAACCGGCTATATACTTAGTTTTAGGGGAACTTTGGCTGTCCAGCGGATTATTGCCGGACAGCTTAGAGCGGTTCATGGTCATTATGAAGGGCCGGGGAAACTTTTAGCAAAAGACCTTTGAGGCCATTGCGAAAATGTCGTTGCTGCATATATCCATAAATTCAATCTCGAAACTCACAAAACGAAAATCTTTGCTGATTTGCATTAAAAAGGCCGTTGCCATTCAGTTTACCTGAATGACTAACGGCTTTTTGTTATTTGTATTGCTTTTCGACGATACCGTAAATAATATCACCGAAATCTTTTGGGCTGTCGGGACATCCGGCCAAAAGCCATTCTTTGATGACGCCGATGACACCGTAGTAGTTGTACTGGTAGGAAATTTGGAAGGTGTGCTCATCATAGGTGCCGCGCGTTTTAATCAGGTCTTTTTTCTGCTCATACATTGCGGCAACTGTAGCCTTGATGTATCGGCTTTCCAAGTGGGAAGAAAAGAATTCTTTGTAGAAGTTCTGGTTTTCGTAAATAATTGTCAAAAGCTTGTATCTGTCAGCTTCAAGGTTGCCGTCTGCAAAGATGCTCTCTGTAAGTTCTGCTTCCATTTTTTCGTATAAATCATAGATGTCCATGTAGTTGCGGTAGAAGGTCGCGCGGTTGATATCGGCTTTCGCACAGATTTCTTTGACCGTAATTTTTTTCAGGTGCTTATCTTTAAGCAACTCATATAAGGCATCCCGGATTGCCATCCGGGTGTAGCGGGTTCTTCTATCCAGTTTTTTAGATTCTTTTTGCGACATACTTACCTCCTGTGTTGCGTATTTTACACTCAAGCATGTATTGCTACTTGTATCTGATTTTCGCCTTGATTATACTAAACTCAAGAAATAATGCAACACGATTCGCACAAATAACAGGAGTGGATAAAGATGACTAAGGTATTGGTAACAGGCGGGACGGGTTTTTGGCAGGCTGGACAGTGTGCAAATTATTGGAACAAGGTTATGAGGTTAGGACAACCGTTCGTTCGCAAAAAAAGCAAGCAGCGGTAGTAAATATGCTGGAACATGAAGGTGTGAATACAGGAAAACTTTCTTTTGCTGTGGCCGATTTGACCCAAAAAGACGGCTGGGACCAAGCGATGGAAGGCGTCGACTATGTCTTGCATGTTGCTTCTCCTTTGGGCGGAAACAACCATGAAGACGAAACCCTTATCCCGACTGCCAAGGCCGGGGCAGAAAATGTTATTGGTGCTGCCATCCGTGCCGGGGTTAAAAAGGTTGTCATGACCTCCAGCGAGGCGGCAAATTACCCGGATAAAAAAGATCCGCGGCCAGACATCAACGAAGGTTTTTGGACAGATATGGACAACAAGTGGCTTACAAATTATATGCGTTCAAAAGTTGTCGCAGAAAAGACGGCCTGGGACATAATCAACAAGCAGTCTCAAAATCTTGCCGGGAGCCATTCTTGGTCCTTACATGGACGGCAAGAAAAGCAGTACCGATCAAATTACGGAAATGCTGCTTAAGGGAACCTCAAGTCCCAATGTTATTTATCCAGTCGGTGATGTGCGCGAACTGGCAGACCTGCACATCTTGGATATGCAGTCAGAAAGAGCAGACGGAAAGCGTTTCATCGTAGAAGCAGAAGAGATGGCCATGCCTCAAATGGCAAGACTTTTGAAGGAAAACTACCCGGACAGAAAAGTCAGCACAATGGTGATTCCAGACTTTCTGATTACAATCATGGCAAAATTCCAGGTGCAAATGAAGGTTTTAAACACGATGGTCGGTTTGAAATACCACCGCGATAACAGCAAGGCCAAGGAGCTTTTGGGCTGGAAGCCACGACCAACTATGCAGACCGTTCTTGATATGGCGGCTTATTATGTGGAAAACGAAAAATAAGAGCAAAACGACGGAGGAGGGCCTTCGTTGTTTTTTCTTTGCAAAAAAGTATAAAGGAGTATAAAATAATTAACAAAGTATAAAAGAGTATAAAGGAAAAAAGCAAGTATAAAGGAGTATAAAAATGAATCCGTTTAATCCTAGTTTTGGAAAGGTACCTCCGATTTTTTTGGATAGGAACAGGCTGGTTCAAGAGTTGGCGGAAGACCTTGAAAATACCAATAGCCCTTATCAAACTACACTTATCTACGGTTTGCGTGGATCGGGAAAGACATCTTTTTTAACGGATGTCGGTAAAAAACTCGGCCAAGATGATTTCTGGATTGTAATCAACCTGGCTATGGGAACCGATTTGTTGGCAACCTTGGCAGACTCAATCTATGTCAAGGCCTCTAATCCTCTCAAAAAAGCCTTAGAAAGCATCGGTGGCGTTAAGTTCTCCGCCTTCGGTCTTCAAGTCGAGTTTGGGATGCAGAATGCTGATGCCAGCCATAAGTATCAAACTTTGCTGGAAATGATTTTAGAAAGAATGCAAAATCAGGGTGTAAAGCTTTTGGTGACGATTGATGAAATCAAATCTACAAAAGAGGTGCGACGCTTTATTTCGATTTATCAGATTCTGATTCGCGAAGGTTACAGTATCTCCCTGATAATGACAGGCTTGCCGGCTCATATTTCAGAACTGCAAAATGATGATGTCTTGACCTTCTTGCTGCGCAGTGCTCGGATAAATTTGGACCCGTTAAATCCACTGACCATAAAGAGCAGCTACCAAAAAGTATTTTCCGAAGGTGGGCGCAAAATAGATGGCGATGTTCTTGCTGAGATGGTGAAAATGACGGCTGGCTATGCCTACGCCTTCCAACTATTAGGATTTTTGGTTTGGCAGACGGGGGAGGCGCATATCTCAGCAGAAGTTCTTGAAAGTATTAAGGATGATTTCAAACTTGAGCTTTACCGCAATGTTTACACCAAGATTTACCAGGAATTATCTTCCGTTGATATTGAATTTATAAAGACAATGGCTGGATGTGATGGTAATCTTATCAGTATCGGCGAAATTACCCAAAAAATGAATAAGCCCAAAAACTACATCTCGATGTACCGGAGGAGACTTTTGGATGACCAAATTATCCGTGCGCCTAAGCGGGGCTATGTTAGTTTTACTCTGCCATACTTTAAAGATTTTATTTTGGAAAATCAGGAATTTTATTACTGATACTAAAAAATGTCGTGAACCTTCTTTGATTCGCGGCGTTTTTATTTCCAAAAGCAAGCTGGTATCTTTTGTCAATGGGATGGTGACGGATGAGTCCGACCTTTTAGACGAAATATATGATGATGCGGGTATGCATACTAATACTGGGGCTTGGCAGATGATTTTCAGCGTGGTGACGGCTCCTGACCAAAGAAGACATGGGTATGCTGGACAATGTCTCAAAGAAGCTCTGGCTCAAGCAAAAGCAGAAAAGGTTTCGTTTTAACTTGCAAGGACAAGCTGGTTGATTATTATGCCAAGTTCGGCTTTGAAAATGAAGGCTATCTTGGATCTGACCATGGCGGCGTTAAGTGGAACCAGATGCGGCTGCCTTTTTATTTTTAGCGGTTTTTCATGAAGTCGTCTCTTTTAGCTTGCACGATTTGTTCAATTTCAGTCATACTTAACGGCGCACCAAAAGCTGGTTGGGGTGTGAGGTAGTCTAAATCAGCTGAATCTAAACCAACGTTTATATTTTCTTTGACAGGGACGGAATAATGGTGGATATGGCCGTGCAAGTTGATGATTTGAGGCGCAATTCCAAGCATTAACGGGTAGTGGGTTAGGTAGTATTGGCGGTGGTTATATTTAATTAGCGCACCGACATCGTGAAAGGTAAACTTAGGCTTGCCATTTACGGCATAATTATTTTTAGCTAGATATTTGAAAAGGGCACGGTTATCATGGTTGCCCTTGATGAGAATTAAATTGCCGTTTAACTGCTGTAATAAGGAAAAAACGTCTGCATGAGCCTTTGTTTCAGACCGTACGAAATGGACTGCAATGTCACCTAAATGGTAGACGGTATCAGTTGGTAATACTTTGCTATTCCAACTGCTAATGATAGCCTCATTCATGTCTTGGCTGGTCAAAAAAGGTCTTTTAGCAAAATCAGTAATGCCTAAAAGATGGTCATCGAAAAAATGGGTATCGGATGTCACAAAAAGCATATTTTAGCCTCCACTTTTTTATTTCATTATATAACAAAAAAAGCCTTCGCTAAAACGAAGGCTTTTTGCTTAAGCATCGCCCCCAAGCTGGGCCACAAAAATTTCAAGGTTCAAACTTTGGACATAGATGCTGCCGGAACCTTTAAAGGTGTTGAACACACCTTCGCCAGTACCGATACTTTGCCAAAAACCATTTTCTAAGTGGATGTCATAATCCAAAGTGCTGGACCAGGTTACCACATAGCTGTTGTCAATGGTCATTTCACTATTATCCAAATCAATTTTTTTGATGGAGCCAAAAGCGGTGCATAAGACGGTTGTTCCATCACTCTGAGTCGTCATCACAAAAAGCCACCAGTTCCCGAAAAAAGGGCTTTGCCGACAGAATGTTTTTCCATACTATAGCCTGCTTTTCCATCCATGGCTAAAAAGTGTCCGTCATTGATGCGGTATTGAGCTGGATCTAAATCTAAGGTCAAAACCTCGCCAGGTGTATTAGGCGCTAAGGCCAGTTCACCTTGATCATTATCTGAGACGGCTTCAGTAATCCACAGACTTTCGCCACTGGTTAAGGAACACCCCCCACAGTTCCCATCAGCTTGCCTAGGCCTTGGCCGTGACCATTAACCATAGTGTTTAAACTGATTCCAGTTGAATGATAAATCATGCTCTCACGTTGAATGTAGGCTTTCTCACCGTTTTCTAAGGCAATCTTTATCAAAAGGAAATGTGTATCATTTTAAATGGTGTAATTCATGAGGCTATCGCTCATTTATTTCCTCCTCGTCAGAAAAGTATCTGGCTATTAACTACATTTTAAAGATAACATATATTTAATTGAAAATGTAGTGATTTTTAATTAAAAGATAAGATGCGCATTGAAGTGTGATTTTGACTACCAAATAGCTTTTAAGCGACAAAAAATAGCGCCTCAATGTTTTATACTAAATATTGGAAAGGTTGTGCAAAGTAATGAATAAGTTAAACCAGATAAATATACTAGCTTGGATTTTGATTGCTGTTGGATGTTTAGATATTATATTGTCTATTTTTAATCAAAATTTGCGCTGGATTAGCGATGTCCTTTTTGTTATTACAGGAATACTTTTTTTGATTGACAAGCCAGGCCGCTTTGGCGAAGAAACAAAGAAAATGCTTGTGAATCTTCGGATAATTTTAATGATAGCAGGTATAGTTAGTTCATTATTGTTATATTTTATCTAAATGAAAGGATAAAAAATATGCAAATATTTGAAACAATTGTCGCAAAATTTTTATTGGTGATGGGATATCTTTTTGTGATTTCTGGATTCGCCATTATCCTAATTGCCATTTTAGCACGTGATATGCAATGGATTTCAGGCACTATTTCAGTGTTAGCAGGTGTAATATCTATTTTGAGCAATAATCTAAAACGAGATACCAAAAGCAGCAATATTTTTGCTATTTTGGAAATCGTATTTTTAGCCATGTTAATGGCAAGCCATCAGTTAATTTAGGCCATCAGAGTTTGCTCATTGAGTCTATATTTGGAGGTGTTTTAATGATAAAAAAATGCAAAACGGTTTGTAACAGTGAGTTCCCAAATGTCCCATATGGGGGGGAACACTTGATGTTGTAGTGGATCAAGTGACGGGGATTAATTATCTTGTAGGAAGAAATGTCTCAGGTATATCCGCACTAACACCATTATTAGCTGCAGACGGGACGCCAATTGTTACGCCAGAGTACTGCTGCAATGGTGAAAAGTAAATGGACAGTTAGACGATAAAGAATAGCACCTCAATGTTTTATACTAAGAGTAAAGAGGGCGATTGCCATGGAAGTTTACTTTATAAGAAAAGTTATTAATAAATTAAATTACGGAGTGATATATAAAAGATAGGTGGCTGATATGGGATTTTTAGGGACTTTACTTGTCATTTGGTTAATAAGCTATTTTATCGGCGATATTGTTGAAGGATGTTGTTCTTTGCTTCCAATTATTTGTGTGATTTATGTAATTTACAAGGTTATATCGTTATTTAACTAACTATACTTAAAGCAGATTAGGCGAGGGTGTAAGTGAAATCTGCGCATGGGAAGAAATTTTTTTGCAAAAAGAGTATTTTGATATTTGGAAATATTTTAAGAAAGAAGTGATTAAAATGAAGTTTGGCATGAGGCCACCGAGTCTTAAACGTTCAATTAGCGCTCGCACCACAGGGAGGTTAAAAAGAGAAGTTAAATCAGCCATCATCCCCGGCTACGGCAAAAAAGGCATGGGATGGATTAAGAATCCTAAAAAAGCCTTGTATAATAAAGTTTACCACAAGACAACATTCAGCATTTTTGACTTGTTTAAGCTGTTCAAATAAAATATCTAGAGCAAGGAAGAGAAGTTAAACAGTGAGTTTTAAAAGGGTTTTATAAATGAAAGAATTTTTACTTGGAACATACAAAATAAAAAAAGTAAGCAAGGACAAGCGTTTTAGCTTAAAGGTTACAATCCAGCCCGGAGCCGTAATCGTGTTAGGGCTATTAATAGCTGTTATTACGCTAATTGTAAGGAGGTTTGCCTGATGCCTTTATCAGATGCACAAAAGAAAGCCAACCAAAAATGGAAGGCTGCTAACAAAGAAAAACAAAAACTTTACCGCTATCGCTCACAAGCTAAGAAATTTATTAAAGATTTTGCCACTGAAAAAGATTTGCAGGACTTAGAGCAACTCGTTGCACAAAGGCGTAAGCAGCTTTAAAAATTATTTAAGTTAAACGACCCTCCAAAAATTGAGGGTCGTATTTATGAATTGCGGGCCATGCTTGTCAAAAATATCAAGTCAAATCCTAACACAAACATTGCTGACCGGATGAAGCAGACTCAGTCAAAGATTGACCGCTTGATTAGAAACGGGCCGAATCTTTAGAAGAACTGGAAGAACTGCTGAAATAAGCTTCCAATCTGGGGGATTATTTAGAGATTATAAGTAATTGACTGCAAAACCAGCTGCAAATCAGCGATCTGCTGTTTGACTTCGGCGGTATCATCATTCTTCTTTAATTCTTCCCAAACTTTATCAGCAATAGGTCGGACTTCTTTTACAAGATTAAAGTGGACAACACTATTTCCTTGCAACAGAAGAAAGTAGATGAGCTGAATACATTTACTTTAATCGCTTCTGTCGACTGTTAAGACCTCTGTATGTCTGATGCAGGAATTACGAAAGAAGAACTGAAGAAATAGCCAAAACGGGTTCATGAAGTTATTGGTGGCGACATTCACGCCGATTCGCTTCCATTATCAGACGAAGATTACCTGGCAATCTACGAAGAATCATTCAAATAAAAATTTCATGAAGAAAATTTTGTGCTTACTTTAGTGTAAGTTAAAAAGTTCTACAATTACCGTCATATTAGGCAGTTAATTTTAGACGTTTTTTATGGTGGAATAATAACTATCTATTGGCGAAAAAACCACGTATCTACGTAATAAGCACCAAGATTTTAAAGTAAATCTTGGTGCTTTTTTCTTGCAAAAAGGCAGGGCAATTTAGGAACGGTGGCACTTAGTTTAATGCGAATGCAACAACACAAAAAACGAATGTGTGTTTGTGTTGTGGTATAATCGAAGTATCAATAATTTTCTTATGAAAGAAGGCAAAATCATGTTACACAAGCTTCCACAAAATATCGAAGTGCGGGGTGTGCGCGTGCATAGTCTTAAGAATATCGATGTTGATATTCCTTTGAATCAAATTGTGGGTGTGGCCGGTGTATCGGGGGTCGGGTAAATCAGGCCTTAGGCGTGGTGTATGCGGAAGGCTCACGGCGCTATTTGGAATCACTGTCGACTTATACCCGTAGACGGATGACCCAAGCTGGTAGGGCTGATGTGGATGATGTCCGCTATGTGCCGGCTGCCTTCGCTTTGCACCAACGTCCTGGTGTACCCGGTATCCGCAGTACTTTTGGCACCATGTCAGAAGTGCTCAATAGTTTGCGACTGATGTTCTAACGGCTTGCCAGCCACCGCTGTCCTAAGGGCCACTACTGTCCGCCTTCACTTAGTGTCGTTGCTATGCAGGAAATTATTTGTCCAACTTGCGGTGCGACCTTTTATAGCACTGGGACAGAAGATTTAGCGTTCAATTCCCATGGAGCTTTTGCAACTTGTAGCGGGACAGGCATTGTGCGGACTGTCAATGAGGCTGTCTTAGTCCCCGATGAATCGCTTTCCATTGATGATGGAGCCGTTGTCGTTTGGGGAACGCTTATGTGGTTTTTGATGAAAGATGTCTGCCGTGAAATGGGTGTGCGGACGGATATTCCTTTTAAAGATTTAACCGACGAAGAAAAAGAAATCGTCTACCATGGTCCTGCCGTCAAAAAACATATGCACTACTTCAACCATAATTCCCACCAAGAAGGTGAGATGGACTTTACGTATTACAGTGCTGTTAATACGGTCAAAAATGCTCTGTCAAAAGCTACCGACGAAAAAAAGATGAAACGGGTTGAAAAATACTTGATTGAAGGTGTCTGCCCTGATGGTCAAGGGTCACGCTACAGTGCCAAGGCAGCCTTAGTTAAACGCGGTCAAGCACACAGCTTGCCTGATTTGATGAATATGAGTGTTGACCAATCCTTAAAAGCTTGTCAGGGTATGCCTTCCGTGGCGTGGTCAAAAAATTGCAGGTTTTGCATGATTTGGGACTAGGGTATTTGACCTTGGTCGAAGAAACGCCCGGCCTTTCCGGCGGTGAAGCACAACGCCTGAAATTAGCCAGTGAAATGGGCAAAGGCCAAGCTGATTCGGTTTTTGTGTTCGATGAACCAACTATTGGCCTGCATCCCGATGACGTCAGGGTATTGCTGGATGTTTTCCAAAGACTGCTTGATCAAGGCGCTACGGTTGTCGTAATTGAACATGACCTAGATATTATTCGCAATGCTGACTATGTCATCGATATGGGTCCTGGCGGTGGTGTCGATGGTGGCCGTGTCGTCATCCAAGGTACGCCCAAGGCTGTCAAAGCTTGTCCTGACAGCTTAACAGGCCGGTATTTGTAGGCTGAAACAGCTATTTTAATTAATTGATGATAAATTTAGGGGGCTTATTCTGAAGGCCTCCTTTTTTGTGTTCAGTTATTAGTAAAAAAGGATAGTTTAAGGGGGCAACCAGCTACTATTTACTGGAATGATACTTTATTCAGCGAAATTGCAAAAAGTTGCTAATTTGACTTTGTAACGACAAATATTGACGCCTGGCGTGTGTATAATAGGGGTAAAGAAAATAAAAAGTTATATAATATTGGATTTTATTGCCACAGTCATAGAAGATCTACATCGTGTCATAGTCTTTGGCGAAGTTGAGAAGGTCGCTCCCGAGGGCTTTGATACCTCGTTGGAGGTTATTGACGAAGGACGAGCTGTCGTAGGCGATGTGACAGTCTGCGACTTTTCATATATTTTCACTTCCAAGACTAGGGTCAGCATCGATTTTAATGGCAAAGAAGACGTCGCTGCTGACAAAAAATAGGCGGTGCTAAAATTTACTTCTTCTACTGAAAATTTTTGTCTTGTATGGACAAGCAGTTAGTCTACAAGCTATTGGGACGAAAGGAATCTTTGCAGATTGTCCAAGTAAAATTGGACAAGATAGTGGACTCTATCCAAACTACAAACAGTATGGAGGTAGACATTGACTTATCAGACTACATATTGACACTTATTTTGGCTTGGAGAAAATATGGCACGAACCCTTGATACTGACATTCATGAGGCTGAAAATTCCCTGGTTGAAGTCTTGATAATGTACCCGAAACAGTTCAAGTTCGCCTTACCGTTAAAGATGGTTGGATTAATGCGTAAATGGTTGAATCAGGGCCTGAGGAAGAGCATTCAATCCGTTTTTAAGTTTTGACTTTTATTTTGAACTACCGTTTTAGGCAAAATATAGTATTTTATGAAAAATTCCCTACCGGTTTGGCGGCAGGGGATTTATTGTATTATTCTTCAGATTGTTTATGGTAGCTTAATCCCAAAATAGATGAGTAATCTAAAGTCCAGTTGTTAAAGACAGTGCTATTGTTTGCATCCAAGACTAGGGCGACAGCCCCCTTTAGCCATTTACTTTCTTGCCAATTAGGAAAATACTTAGCAGTTAAGTCTTCCAATGTATCAATTATGGAGTCAAATTCCCATTTTGGAGTAAGTGCCGTTGGGAGGCGCAGAATTTGTTGGGCAATAATTTTATCACGCTCATTTTCAGGAAAATCATCAATCTTACGGCCATCCAAAAGATAGTATTCTTGATTGATTTTTTTCAGAATAATCACTTCGATGGTTTCTTTAATATCACGTACAGCCGCTTGAGATTTAATGTCATCTTTATCTAAGCCAAGCTGTGGGCGTTCAAGCCATCCATGAATTGTTTCATCAGGATATGGATGATCAATTTGAAATTTACGAGCCTTTGTTTTAGATTTTTGTTGATTATCAGCAAAAACTTCCTTTGCTTCTGATATATTTGGAACTGCCTGGTCGTTATCGGTAGCATATACAAGTTGAACTAAAGGTGAAATGTCATCTGGGAGAATAATTTTATCTTTTAGGAAATAATCTGTTTTCATTAACAGGTAATTTTCATAAATATTAGATGCATTCTTATATTCACCGTATTGCGTGGCTTCCATTACAAAAAGTTCGGTTTTTTGTAAAGTAGTCGGCCGTACACAGGTGTTATGGCGATGAATTCTGCCAGTACGTTGCAAAATCAAATCAATAGGAGCAATATCTGTAAATAATATGTCAAAGTCAATGTCGAGGGACTGCTCTAGAACTTGTGTACCAATGATAATCATCTTATTTGGGCGTTGTCCATTCTTGCCAATTGTATTTTGCAATTCTTCTTCAATATTCGCTCTATCTGGCGCTAAAAAGGCAGAGTGTAAAACAATAATAGGAATTTCTTTAGGAATAAGTTTGGCAAATGCTTGAGCACGTTTGACTGTATTGACAATAACACCTGCAATTCCACCGTTTTCGATTTTTTGCAGAATTAAGTTGACGGCATCAGTTTCATCCGCAGTAATTCTGTGAACTGTAACTTCTTTGCTTTCTTGCTTAATAAAATTAGCTACTTGCACTAATTTTTGGCCATCTAGCATACTCATTAGAGGATATGATGAATTTTTTTGCCAATCATTTGGTGCATCAAACTTCTTAGAATCAAATCGACCACGTGAGTAAGCTTCCAAAAGCTGATTGCGTCTTTTTATAGGTAAAGTAGCAGAAAGAACGATGACTGGAACGTGATAAGCACCCAGCCACTCTAAAGCTTTATCCAAATACTGTGACATGTAAGTATCGTAGGCGTGGACTTCATCGATAACAACAACTTTATTGCTGAAACCTAAGTGTTTAAGAAATAGGTGTCGTTGCTTTAATCCCATAAGGAGAAGATTATCGATGGTTCCGACAGTGAATTCTTCTAAGATAGATTTTTTTCCTGAAAACCATGAATTAACAATAACTGCCGAGTTGTCTTCACCAATATTTTCGGCAGTAGGCAACTGGACAAATTCAGAGTTAAACTGAGCTCTGCCATGCATTAATTTAATAGATAGCATTTTATTTTGTTCTGCACTAACAACGCTTAACCATCCTTTTACACGGTCAAACATTGCATTGCTTGTTGCTTGAGTGGGTAATCCTACAAAAAGCCCATTTTCTCCTTTACGAAATGCAAGTTGTTCAGCTGCTGTTAGGGCAATTTCTGTTTTGCCTATTCCCATTGGAGCCTCAATAATAACTATGCCGGGGTCGATGGCTTCACTGATGCTTTGAGAAATTGTATTTTGGACATCTCTAGGGGTGAAATTCCAGTGATCGAGGTAATATTTAGAAATGTCGCTTACTTTTTTAGGTTCCCATTGTTCTTCGTTTTCCCAAGTTTTAATTGCTGACCGGAATCTGGCTGTTAAGTCGATATCGTCTAAAGATTTATCAATGTCTATGGTTGGAAACATAGGCCGGTTGAAATCAGCGTTAAAATATTCGCTGGATGCAATCCAGTCGGCCATAATAATGAGGCCGGTTAATAAAATAGCTTGCGATTGGTTAATTTCGGGGATGCTTTCAAGATTAGCGAATTTTGTAAACGAAAGTCCGTGTGCTATTAACTCTTTTTGGATGCCTTGCCACTTATCTTGAGCTGGTGATGGTTGCTGGGTTTGCCAATAATTTGAAGCGTAGTCTTGGAGATTTTTTTTAGCAGAGCGCGGGCTATTTTCAGGTGTTCCATGATGGGCTCCGATAATAGCAGCAACAGTTTTGTTTAAACCAAAATTTTCGAGGATAGCCTCTCCCGCCCGATTATGGGGTGAAATTTGTGGATTAGATAGGGCAAGACTGTCTAATCCTTGCAAGCCTGTCCTGATTAACTTTTCGATTAAATCAAAATCCAGTGATTCGTCGTTTACGTATGATTTCTTAGTCTGAAATGCAGGAGTTGCTTTTCCAATGTCGTGAATATATCCTAGAAATTTGATTAAATCTTGGGTGTCTTCTTCAGAATGATTGATATAGAGTATATTTTTTTGGCTTTCAGAAAGCCAATGATTAAAGAGCCAGTTTATTACATTTTTAGTATCTATTAGGTGTGCAACTAAGGGTAGCCATAATTGCTGCCCAGCACGTGTTTCTTTTTTTCCCCAAAGATTGCGAGCAGCTTGAGATAAGTCAGTCATCAATAACAGTCCTTTCTAAAAAATCATTAACGAAAAAGTTTGTTTTTTGTTGAAATTTTTTTACTATAATACTAACATGATGATTGTAAACGTTTATAATAGTAATGTAAATATTATTCCCCGCGTTTGTGGGGGTGATCCTATTTAAGATAGGAATTTTTAGAGGGTCGAAAGTTTAATACTTACATTGGTAGGTGTGAACCACAGACACAGTAAAGGAGGCAAAAATATGAAGCAAAGTTTTAACTTGGTTAGTGAACCTTGGATTAAAGTTTCTGAGATACAAACAAACCAAGTTACGAAGGTGTCTTTACTAGAATTATTTGCGAGAGCCGGAGACTTTCGTGAGTTAGCAGGCGATATGCGAGCGCAAGATTTAGCTATCCTAAGATTTTTGTTAGCTATCTTAACAACAGTTTATAGTCGGTTTGATGCAAATGATGAAATGTATGAGTGGCTAGAAAGAAGAGATGATGGATGGGCTTTAGATGAAGACATAGATGTTTTGGATATTCAAAAAGACTTTCTTAAAACCTGGAAAAGAATCTATAAATCTAAGGGATTTACATCACCATTATTTGATTATCTTAAAGAAAATGAAGATAGCTTCGACTTGTTAAGCAAGGAAAATCCATTTTATCAAGTAACAGAGTCAGTATATGACAGTTTTGTTCCTGCAAATAAAAAGGTGTCGCTGGGTAAAGGTACTGTTTCCGTAAAACAAATTAACCGTTTGATTTCAGAAAGCAATAATAGTCCATCTGTTTTCTCACCTAAAACAAGCAGCAGTAAAGAAAAACTTACGTTGGATGAATTTAGCCGTTGGTTAATTTCATATCAAAATTTTACGGGTGTTACAGACAAAACAAGGATAAATGCTAAAGAAAAGTATCATTTTTCTTCAGGGTGGCTTTACAGTATTAATCCGGTTTTAGCCAAAGGATCTAATATGTTTGAGACATTGATGCTTAATTTAGTTTTAGACCCTAAAAATGAAAAAGAGGTCCTTCAGCGCCCAGTTTGGGAATTTCCAAATATGAAAGAGTATATAAATGAGCGTATGAAGGGGCAGACACCCTCAAATATTGCAGAACTCTACACAGTTTGGTCACGAATGCTCCACGTAAAATGGGATGAAAAGCAGCAACCGATAATTTTCACTGCTGGATTGTCCAAAAACGATGGTACAGATATGTTTGTTGAACCGATGACTACATGGAAATATGACCCTAAAGAAGCGCACTATAGACCGGCAACAAAATGGATTAAGTCCCTAGGTAAGAGTATGTGGAGGAATTTTGGCCAATATGTGCAGGTTGAATCAAGTGATGATGTCCATGAACCTGGCATCGTGAAATGGTTGAGAACTTTGCAGGATGAAGATTACTTACCGGAAGGAATGCTGCTTAACTTAGAAACGGTTGGCTTAGTAAGTGACGGAAATACAACTTCTCAGTCGCCAGCAGCTGAAGTATACGATAATCTCCGAATTGAAGCAGATGTGCTATTTGATGAAAATGCAGAGAGATTTTGGCCCGGTAGAATTGAAGGAACGATTAAGGTAACTCAAAAAGTTGGCGATGATTTTTGGAGCTTTGCACGAAATCTAGGTGAATTGCGTGGCCTGGACAAGGACGGTGCATCAAATTTTGCGGGAAGTCTAAGTTCAAAATTTTACGACTCACTGAATAAACCTTTTAACGATTGGTTAGCAAATTTACGAGTTGGGCAAGAGCCAGATGAAGAAATAAACATGTGGAAAAAACAGCTGAGATTACTTGCTTTAGATGCTGGAAGAGAGTTGGTGCAAGCCGCGTCACCAAGAGATATTAGCGGAGTAAGAAGCGATGATGGTAAAACTGTTATAAATATTTTTGTTCTTTATAACAAATTGGAAAGGTTTGTTTACAAGGATCTTAAGTAGGGAGGTATGAGAAAAATGGCAGATGAAGTATTAAAGAAGAGTACGGCACGTATTTTACCACAGTTATATGGGAATAAGGCGGTTCTTGCAAACCTTAGAGAAGCGGTAAATATCAATGATAAACGTGCCCAAGCGGTTTGGCCATTCATGTTTACAGAGATGGATACTAAATATTTAAGCCGGAATTTTGAGGGTAAACCAACCAATGCTGAAAATGCAATCTATGCTGCTTTGCGTTGCTATGCTATTCATCAGCAAGGTATCGATGAATGTGTATATGCACCGGTTAATGGTGATTCAGACGGTTTGCCGTTATTTAAAGCTTTAGCTTATTTGAGAGCTGATGAAAGTATGAGAGTTGCTTTGGATAGGAGAGTACAAAGTCTTTTTTCCAGCAGGCAACCGGCTAGTGTAACTAGAGGGATAACTCAGCTAGTGAGAATTTTAAAATCCAATAATCGTAATTTAAAAATCGATTATTCTCAGCTTGCACAAGATTTGTATTATTTCGAAAGTAGTTTTCAGTCTGCAGGACAAATTTGCCTTAAATGGGGGCAACAGTATTACAGACAGATAGTGAAAGAAAAAGATGGAATAGAGGAGTAGAAAAATGAAGAAAGAAAATTTATACGTAGATATTCATGTTTTACAAACAGTCCCTTCAGCAAATATTAATCGTGACGATGCTGGATCACCTAAGACAGCGGTTTATGGGGGTGTAGTTCGGGCAAGAGTTTCCTCACAGAGCTGGAAGCGCGCAGTTCGCACAAGTTTTCGGGAAGAAAGTGAAGGTGCGAGTTGGTTGGAAGGCCACCGTACAAGACGTGCTGCTTACTTATTAGCAGAAAAATTGGCAGAAAAAGATAGCAGTTTTGATGAAAATAGCGCATTGGAAAAGGCGGTAGATGTTCTAAAGGAAGCAGGGATTAAGACCGCCAAAGATAAGAAGACAGGTGAAATGCTAACGGGTGCATTATTATTAATAAGCAGCGGACAGCTTGAAAAGATTGCAGACTATGTTGTTAACAATGATGAATTGGATAAAAAGGAACTTAAGAAAGTTTTAACAGGAAATCAATCTTTAGATTTAGCTTTATTTGGCCGAATGGTTGCTGATGACCCCGAATTGAATGTTGATGCATCCGCACAAGTTGCACATGCTATTTCAACACATGAAATTGTTCCAGAATTTGATTACTTTACAGCACTCGATGATGATTCTGCAGCAGATAACGCAGGTAGTGCGATGATTGGGACGGTTGAGTACAATTCATCCACTCTTTACCGCTATGCTAACGTAAACTTTAATGAATTAACGCATAATTTAGGTGATGAATTAGCAGTTGAAGGTGCTAAACTGTTCATTAAAAACTTTGTAATGACAATGCCTACAGGGAAGCAAAATACATTTGCAAATAAGACTTTACCACAATATGTAATGGTGACGATTAGAAAAGATACCCCTGTAAACCTTGTATCGGCTTTTGAGGAACCTGTAAAGTCTCGGGATGGATATATCGTACCATCAATTAAGAAATTAGAAGATGAATTTAAAGATACCTTGCAGTTTGTGGAGAAACCGGTCTTAACTGAAGTTTTAACCAAGAAGGGAAGCTCTTTACTTGGAGATACAGACAGTTTAGGTGAACTGCTTGAAAAGGTGGGCGATGTATTAAGAAAAGAGGGAGCCTATGAGAGTTCTAACGATTAACTTGACTGCTCCTTTACAGTCTTACGGTAATCAAGCATCTTTCAATAGAAGATCAAGTAGCCCGTACCCAACTAAAAGTGCAATTATTGGTATGGTTGGGGCGGCGTTAGGGTATCGTAGAGATGATGAACGTATTAGGAATCTCAATGATTTGTGTTTTGCAGTACGAGTTGATCAAGTGGGCACAAATATGACAGATTTTCAAATTGTCGAATATGATGCGACTAAACATAAGAAAAAGCTGACTTATCGAGATTACTTGCAAGATTACAGGTTTGTTGCTGCAATTGGCAGTGATGATGATAGCGTGATTGATAAAATCGAAACGGCATTACGGTACCCTAGATTTCAATTATATTTGGGTAGGAGGTCAAATACACCGGCTGGAATATTGAAAATATGTAAATTTACAGATATATCTCCGATTGAAGTTCTTACAAGCCAAATACCCTGGCAAGCAGCAACATGGTACCAAAAAAAATATAAGCATGGTTTTACAGCAGAAATTATTGCTGATGCAAATCTTTTACCAAATCAACCAGTCATAATGGAAAAGGATCAAGTGGGTTCTTTTGAGCAACGCAACCGTTACTATGAATATCGTGGGGTCGCAAAAACGCATGTTGAAATGCAGACGGGTGAGCATGATATTATGTCAGCTTTATAGAAGAGAGGTGGAGATTAGTGTATTTATCAAGAGTTGAAATTGCGACTTTGAATCGTCAAAAAATTAAAGATTTAACGCATTTGGGTGCATACCACAATTGGGTTGAGTCAAGTTTTCCAAACGAAATTTCTAAAGGAGAACGCTTGCGTCATTTATGGCGAATTGATTATTTATACGGTAAGAACTACCTATTACTTTTGAGCTCAGAAAAACCTAATGTATCTAATTTCGGTAGATATGGAATAGAAGAGACAGTACAGATTAAAGAATATGATAATTTTCTAAATAAATTATCTGAAAGACAAACAGTACGTTTCAAGTTAACAGCTAATCCAGTTTATCGTGCTTTTGAGCCAGGAAAGAAAAATGGAAAAATTTTTCCGCATGTGACGGTTGAACAACAAAAAAATTGGCTGCTGAAGAAAGCCGCAAAATCTGGATTTGAATTGAATGAGAATGATTTTGATATAGTAAATCGAGATTTTCCCGTTCTCTATAGGAAGGGACAGCGACAAGTTAAATTAAGCAGAGTAACTTTTGAGGGCTTTTTGAAAATTACTGATGTAAGCAAGTTTAGAGAAACACTGATAAAGGGACTCGGCAGAGAAAAAGCTTATGGAATGGGGCTAATGACCGTGATTCCCTTAAATTAGCTGGGTGATGGTATGGAAAATATGGGAGCTAAAAAACCAAAACTGCAAGAATTGGGTCGAGTAAGTGATAGAATTAGTTTTTTGTACCTGGAACATGCTGTGATAAATCGGCAAGATAGCGCAATAAAAGTTATGGATAGCCGGGGGACAGTATTTGTGCCGGCAGCATTAATTAATGTCTTGATGCTAGGTCCAGGCGTTGATGTCACTCATCGTGCAATGGAACTGATGGGAGATTGCGGGATGGCTGTAATTTGGGTTGGAGAACATGGTGTACGCCAATATGCTCATGGTCGTGCTTTGAATCATTCCTCCCTTTTGTTGGAACGACAAGCAAAACTTGTTTCAAATAGTAAATCCAGAATAGCAGTAGCACGTAAAATGTATCAGATGAGATTTCCGGATGAGGATGTTTCGCATTTAGCAATGAGAGAACTTCGTGGTAAAGAAGGTGCACGTGTTCGCCGTGTATATCGTGATGAATCAACTAGAACAGGCGTTGAATGGAATAGGCGTGAATATAAAGTAGATGACTTTAATTCGGGTACCCCTATTAATAAAGCATTGACGGCAGGACACCAAGCTTTATATGGACTGAGTTACAGCGTGGTAGCCGCTTTGGGAATATCACCTGGCTTGGGCTTTATTCATACTGGACATGACTTGGCCTTCATTTATGATTTTGCAGATTTGTACAAGGCAGAGTATTCTATTCCGATTGCCTTTGACATGGTGGCAGAATATGGTGATACAGATATTGCAACGCATACCCGGCAAGCAATGAGGGATGCATTTAGACGTGATAAATTAGTGATTAGAATGGTTGCAGATTTGAAAGAACTTCTGAATGCGGATGATATAATTCCTGAGGCCGATACATTAAATCTATGGGATGATAAAGAAGGTCTAGTAAAATTTGGTGTCCAATATAAAGACGATTCTGAAAGCGATGGGTACAAGGAATGATTGTTATTACCCTGTCAAAAGTGCCATCTTCTCTGCGTGGCGATTTAACAAAATGGTGCCAAGAGATACAAACGGGCGTTTATGTAGGAAATTTCAGTGCGCGCATTAGAGGCCAATTATGGACAAGAATAATCAAAAATATTGGTAGCGGTGAGGCCACCATGGTTTATAATACTAATAATGAGTTGGGATATACATTTTTAACAACAAATGTTAATAAACGAGTAGTTGATTATGACGGTATTCCGCTTATGATGCGTGTGGCATCCGAAAATAAGCTGGTAAAGCATGGTTTTAGTAATGCAGCCAAATTTCATAGAGCGAAAAAGGCACAGGAATATAGAACTATTTCTTCTGCTAAAAGTCCAATTTCGGTAGATACAGACATTGTTTCAATTGATATTGAGACAACTGGTTTAGACTACAACGATGATAACATTATATCAATAGGTGCAAAAAAACAAAGTGGTCAGGAGTTTAGTAGGTATATAGTCTTGCCAAACAGTAGTATACCAATCAACATTGTTAAAATGACAGGGATTACTGATAATACTTTGCAAGAAAAAGGTGTTGACATCAAGGAAGCACTGGTTAACTTAAAGAAATTTTTAGGTGATTCGACAATAGTTGGCTACAATCTAACGTTTGATATGAATTTTTTGCAGATAGCATGTAAAAAAAGTGGCCAAGATGAGATAACGAATCACACGATTGATTTAGTGCCTTTGGTAAAGAAGGATGACGAATTCTTGGATAATTATCGTTTGGAAACAGTTTTAAGGGAATATGGGATAAAAAACGAAAATCCGCATCATGCTTTGTCCGATGCTAAAGCAACTTTAGAGTTAGCGATTCAACTGGTAAAAAATGGCAGACTCAAGTTTTAGGAAGCGCGTCATTATAGGGATCTTTTAGTGTATTCCCCACAAGTGTGGGGGTGATCCCAGTCAGCGCTTACGCAAACGAGCAACAACTTAGTATTCCCCACAAGTGTGGGGGTGATCCCGGATACGCAAAAACCGTGGATGTCACAAAAAGGTATTCCCCACAAGTGTGGGGGTGATCCTAAGTATGTCAAGGAGCGTTTAGAATCCCTAGTGTATTCCCCACAAGTGTGGGGGTGATCCCTAGTTAACTCTGGTTGGACAAGCAACACCAACGTATTCCCCACAAGTGTGGGGGTGATCCTTTCGGTATCAGTGAAGAAAAAATAATCAATCAGTATTCCCCACAAGTGTGGGGGTGATCCCACTGCAGACTGACGTGAGCGGTGTCAAAGCTAGTATTCCCCACAAGTGTGGGGGTGATCCCTTGTAACGAGTTGTTCTAACTTAACAACTTCAGTATTCCCCACAAGTGTGGGGGTGATCCTTTAGCATGGACTTTGGGAACTAATTACTCTAAGTATTCCCCACAAGTGTGGGGGTGATCCTATGATACTCAAAGCCCAAGCGAGTTGCTTAATGTATTCCCCACAAGTGTGGGGGTGATCCCATGGTATCAACTTTTTGTGATTGCCATGTTGTGTATTCCCCACAAGTGTGGGGGTGATCCTTCATCATCTATCGCATCCAACGTATCTTTGACGTATTCCCCACAAGTGTGGGGGTGATCCCGATTGCGTCTGTTTTAATATTTAACTTAGAAAGTATTCCCCACAAGTGTGGGGGTGATCCTGCGGCTAAGGTCAACCTTATCAACGTCAACGCAGTATTCCCCACAAGTGTGGGGGTGATCCTCACGCGCTTAGCTTCACTATCAGGAAGCTCGTGTATTCCCCACAAGTGTGGGGGTGATCCTTATTTCGTCAGTAATTAATTGCAACTCACGTGGTATTCCCCACAAGTGTGGGGGTGATCCTTAACGTGTGTTTGTCGTCATATACGCTAGAAGGTATTCCCCACAAGTGTGGGGGTGATCCTCAGAAAATGAATTTAAATGACAATTTAATAGAGTATTCCCCACAAGTGTGGGGGTGATCCCCATCATTCGCCACCGTCGGTGTGGATTTTTGAGTATTCCCCACAAGTGTGGGGGTGATCCTGAGTTTTGTTTGTCGCCAATAATTAGACATAAGTATTCCCCACAAGTGTGGGGGTGATCCCGGTCTGTCGGCAAGCGACTTCCGCTACTTGTCGTATTCCCCACAAGTGTGGGGGTGATCCTACTATCCAAGACTACATAGGATGTGTCAGCAAGTATTCCCCACAAGTGTGGGGGTGATCCCATTCTCTGTCAATACGTCCATCTCGGATTTGGAATGGAAGATAGACGGTTAGCTTTTGTATGCCAGCCCACAGGTCAATTTTAAGGATGTTATTTGTCAGCAAATCTAGTTCTTTATTGAAAGTTTTATCAATGACTTCATGATTATCGTTAATTGTAATTCTTGTGAGTTTGCTGTAGATATCGGACTTGTTATTTTCCTTCACCGTGCGTTTGATGTTGACGTACACATTATTGCGTTAACAAACCAAATAAGAAAAATGGATCAGTGTCAATGTCGCCGATAACGTTTATTTCGTTGATGATAACACCTTGGGTGATGGCTTCTAAATCTAAAGTAGTTTCACGTTTAAATATATTTATGCCCCCCTTTTTTGCCATATGTGGTAAAATCTGGCACAATAAGATAGGGAAGGGGGAAAATATGATTAAGCATGAATTAGTTAAGCCAAATGATGGTCTGCCTTTTATGCTTTTTTGCAATCGTGGGGTAACCCGCTATATTGACATCCATTGGCACCGCGACATTGAGATTGACTACACGCTAAAGGGACAGGCTGATTACATTGTGGCAAAGAAAAAATATGTTATTAGGGATAATGAGCTGATTATTATTAATTCGCGAGATGCTCACAGTGTGGAAAATATCGTAAATCCTGAAAAACGTCAATCGTTAGTGATTTTAGTGCCTTATGATAAGGTTATCAGCCTATATCCGGATTTTATCAATCAAGAGTTTGCGCTGAAATATTGTCCAGCAAATATTTTGCAAAAAATAAAAATGCTGCTTGCTGATCTTTATCACACATACCAGCTTACGGATAAAACAATCCAAAATACCTTGCGCGAAGGCTATGTAATTACCTTAATCGGTTTGCTTTTGCAGTATGCTGTTAAAACTAAGCCTAAGCCTTTAACAACAGTTGACCAGCGAAGTACAGTGTCTAAAATCATTGCCTACTTGTCGTTAAATTATCATCGAAAGTTGAGTTTACAGCAGATTGCAGATGAATTTTGTTTTTCAAGAAGTTATCTTGATCGGCTTTTTAAACGCGAAACTGGGCAGAGCATTATGCAATATCTGAAGCAAATTAGGGTTCGAGAAGCTAAAGGTAAGCTGGATACGACCAATTTGACTGTAAGCCAGATTGCCGAGCGGACCGGCTTTTCTAGTCCAGTGTCTTTTCGAAAAGCCTTTTGCCAATTTTACGGTCTTACACCGCAGCAATATCGCCAATAGGTCAAAAAAGTGTCGTTTAAGGTCAATTTTTACCCTGTTTTAAAAGCGCTTTAATTATTAAAATTTACCTTGTAAGTTATTTGTTAGAAAGCAGGGAGATTTTATGAAACTAAGAAAACTTAGTATTTTAGCTGCTGTGGGAGCAGGATTTACGATTGGGGCTATGCTAACCCATCAAAATGTTAAAGCAGCTAGCGTTATTCGGACTACCGCTTATGGTAAAGTTCAAGGTGCAAAAGAAAAAGGTGTCTTGGAATGGAAAGGCATCCCGTATGGCGGCAGTGTTTCGGGCGAAAACCGCTGGAAGGCGCCAACCGATCCTAAGAGATGGTCTGGGGTAAAAAAGACGGTCAAGTCAGTAACATCTTTACAGTACAATAATAGTAAGGTGGCAGGATCAGAAAAAGATGCGTTAACGCTGGATATCTACCGCTCAAATAATAATAAACAAAATTTGCCGATTATCGTTTATGTGCATGGGGGCAATAACCAAACTGGTTCATCAACTGAAATTTCCGGGGCAGACTTTGTCAAGCACCACAACGCTATCTTTGTATCCATCAATTATCGCTTAGGTGTCTTGGGCTTTAATCCAATGGCAGCCTTGAAGAATGGAACCGCTGAAGAAAATTCCGGAAATTATGCTTTGTTAGATATGGCTAAGTCTTTAGATTGGGTAAAAAATAACATTGGCAATTTCGGTGGCAATAAAGATAACGTTACGGTTTCAGGTTTCTCAGCCGGTGGTCGTGATGTTATGGCAATGCTGATTTCACCAATCTTTAAAGGCAAATTCAACAAGGCCATCGCATTTTCAGGCGGGATGACCTTGTCAGATACCTCTAAGAGTCAAACTGTCTTTGCCAAGGCTTTAGCTCCATTAGCTGTTAAAGGCGGCAAGGCAAGCACTGAGAAGGCTGCTATTGCTTGGATGAATGATACAAGTAAGCGTTCAGAGGTTAAAGAATGGCTCTACGGCTTAAGTGCTAAGCGTTTGGCCAAACTGATGGGCAATGCAAGTATCCGAATGTCAGTCTTCCCACACCTTTACAAGGACGGCACAGTTCTTCCAACAGAAGGCTTTGACACTGACAGCTACAACTCAGTACCAACCATGCTGACAACCGGTTCAAGAGAATTCTCACTCTTTGAAGCCTATGACCCATACTTTGCAGCAGCAACCGCTAAAGGAACTTTGACTAAGAATAAGAAGCTCTATAAGCAATACAAGTTCGGCTTCAAGTACGGCGGTCAATTATACAGACGCTTTAATGTCCAAGATTCAGCCAACACGATGCTGGCCCACAACTTCAGTTCAAACATCTACGGGATGGTTATCGATTACGGTAATGATGCAAGCGTTGTAGGTTCACAAATGGCCTTATTCGGTGCCTTCCACGGAGTATTTGTACCATTGCTTGACCAAAACAGCACCAGCTACGATGCAATCGCAGGCAAGGCCTACAAGACAAAGGGTGCCAAGGCTTTATCATCTGACTTCCAAAACTACATCTACAACTTCATGACTTCAAAAGATGGTTCATCTAAGATGAATACAGTTGAGTGGACTGCTTACACCAAGCAAGATGATAAGATCTTGAACCTTGATGCTACCAAGAAGAAGGCAGTCATCAAGATGGCTAAGACGACTTTCACCGATGCAGATACTTTGAAGCAAATCTCAAATGACAAGACTGTGACTAAGAAGGAAAAGCTCTACATCATTAAGCACGTCTTAAACGGCCGTTGGTTCAGCCACGACTTGGATGCTAAGTACAATAACCTCAGTGATTTTGATAAATAGATTTTTGAAATAGGTATCCTGCTTAGGGATGCCTATTTTTGTGCAAAACTGCGATTTTAAAATTCAAGCAAAGCTCAGTGTTAGAACTGCGCTTTTTGGTGTATTTTCTTTGCTGCTAGCAAGGTTAATAGCGACAGAAAAATTTTTAGTGGTATAATAAAAATGTTACAGTTATAGGAAGGTGAAAAAATGACAGATATGAAAAAACCGGCTGAATGTACAACTATTTTAGTTGGTAAAAAAGCCTCAATTGATGGCTCAACCATGATTGCCCGCAGTGAAGACGGCGGTAGCGAAATTATTCCTGAAGCTTTCATCGTGGTTAACCCAGAAGACCAACCAAAGCATTACAAGAGTGTAATCTCCGGCCAAGAAATCGAAGACAGCGACCTTTTGGCTAATCCTTTGCGCTATACCAGTGCGCCTGATGCTTCAGGCAAGCATGGCGTTTGGGCTGCAGCTGGGATTAACAGTGATACGGTAGCTATGACCGCTACCGAAACGATTACCACTAATTCCCGCATCCAAGGGATTGATCCTTTGATGGAAAAGGGTGGTTTAGGTGAAGAAGACTTCGTAACGTTGACTTTGCCATACATCCACTCCGCACGTGAAGGGGTTAAGCGTTTAGGCTACTTAGTTGAAAAATACGGTACTTACGAAATGAACGGCTCTGCTTTCGCTGATCATGATGAAGTATGGTACATTGAAACCATTGGGGGCCACCACTGGGCTGCCCGTAAGATTCCAGACGATGCTTATGTTGTAGCACCTAACCGCTTAAACATCGATGAATTTTATTTTGATGACGAAGACAACTTCATGTGCTCAGCTGATTTGAAAGATTTAATCGAAGAATATCATTTAAATCCTGACCACGAAGGTTACAACTTGCGCCATATCTTCGGCTCTTCTACTATCAAGGATGCGCACTACAATAATCCACGTGCTTGGTATGTACACCGCTACTTTGACCCTGAATGGCAAGGTAACCCAGGTGACCAAGATCAACCATTTATCACCAAAGCTAAGCGCAAAATCAGCATCGAAGACATTAAGTTTGTGGAAAGCTCCCACTACCAAGATACACCATATGATGTTTACGGTACGACTAATACGGACGCTGAAAAGAAATTGTTCCGTCCAATTGGGATTAACCGCAACTTTGAAACGCATGTTTTGCAAATCAGAAATGATGTTAAAGAAGAACTCGCTGGGGTACAATGGTTAGCCTTTGGACCAAATACTTTCAATACATTCGTACCATTCTATACTAATGTTACAACAACACCAAAGAGCTTTCAAACTGGTCCTAAGTTTGACTTGAACCAAATCTTCTGGGTTAACAAGTTGACTTCACAATTAGGCGATACAAACTACAAGGTTTACTCTGCTTTGGAACAAGCCTTTGAAGAAAAGACTTTAGCTGCTTTGCGCAAGATTGAACACGAAACGGACAAAGAAGTAAAAGATCTTGATGCTTACCAAGCACAAGCTAAATTGGAAGCAGCTAACCAAAAGATGGCAGACTTGACTTATGCCAACACGGTTGATTTATTAGGTCAAATGGTAGCGCAAGGCCATACGCTGATGAAACTTAAATTTGATTTATTAGACTAATAATGAAAGCCTGCTTTGATGCAGGCTTTTTTTGAAAAATTAGCTTTACACTATCTTTTAGATGTGGTAAACTACTTTTTGGCGTTAAGCCATAATTAACGATATTCCGCTGCGACTGGACATGAATGTCGATGAAAAGGAGAAAAACCAATGTCAGTAAATCCATTGATTCAAAAGATTACACAATCACAATTGCGTAATGATATTCCAGAATTCCGCGCCGGTGATACAGTACGTGTTCACGCACGTATCGTTGAAGGCAAGCGCGAACGTATCCAAATGTTCGAAGGCGTTGTTATTAAGCGCCACGGCGAAGGCATCTCAGAAACATACACTGTTCGTAAGATCAGTAACGGTGTAGGTGTTGAACGTACTTTCCCACTTCACTCACCACGTGTTGACAAGATTGAAGTTGTACGTTTGGGCCGTGTTCGTCGTGCAAAACTTTACTACTTACGTGCACTTCGTGGCAAAGCTGCTCGTATCCCAGAACGTCGCAAGTAATGCATTTAAGAACTGCAAAAATTTTGCAGTTCTTTTTTTATTAAAAAGCTTGACGGCAAATGCTAAATTTGATAAGATGTCAATGTTGTATTTGTGCATGTCACAGCTGCAACCGCACGTTTTAAGTTTAAGCATTGCTTTAGCAATCACTACATTACGGCGAGTCTAAGAAAATTATAAGGAGGTGCACATAATGTACGCAATTATTCAAACTGGTGGTAAGCAACTTAAGGTAGAAGCAGGTCAAGCTATCTACGTTGAAAAGCTTCCACAAGCTGCAGGTGAAAAGGTAACTTTTGACAAAGTCGTTTTTGTTGGCGGCGAAAAGACTGTTATCGGCACACCATTTGTTGAAGGTGCTACTGTTGAAGGTACAGTTGAAAAGCAAGGCCGTGAAAAGAAGGTCGTAACTTTCAAGTACAAGCCAAAAAAGCATCAACACACAAAACAAGGCCATCGTCAACCTTACACTAAGGTTGTTATTGATGCTATCAACGCCTAAGTTGAGGCTCTTTAATGATACACGCACATATGCTTAAGTCAGACGGGCTTTTGTCTGGATTTGAACTTAAGGGACATGCTGGATCAGGCGAATATGGCTATGATATTGTATGTGCAGCGGTTTCGGTTTTAGCTATTAATACAGTTAATAGTTTAGAGAAATTGGCTGGCGCTACGTTGAATCGGCAAGCTGATGAAGAAAACGGCGGCTTACTTGTGGTCAAGGTTAGTTCATCCCTTAAAGATTCGAAGGTTCAATTATTGCTTAAGAGCCTTGAATTAGGTCTTAACGATATTGAAGTCTCATACCATGAATATATCCATGTAGAATAATTTACCATAGAGGAGGTGCACTCGATTATGTTAATGAATTTGCAATTCTTCGCCCACAAAAAGGGGGGCGGTTCCACAGCCAACGGTCGTGATTCACGTTCTAAGCGTTTAGGCGCTAAGCGTGCTGATGGCCAAGAAGTTTTCGGTGGTGAAATCCTCTACCGTCAACGTGGTACAAAGATCTACCCAGGTGTCAATGTTGGCATGGGTGGCGACAACACATTGTTTGCAAAAGCTGCTGGTGTTGTTAAGTTTGAACGTAAAGGTCGCGACAAGAAACAAGTTTCTGTTTACCCAGTTGCTGACTAATTAATCGATAAGGACGCTTGAAACCTTGTTTTTACAGGGTTTTAGGCGTCCTTATTTTTTACCGTTTTTATTGTCGTGACAATTTCGTGACATTTTTTTTAAAAGTGAACGCTTTTGTGCCGCCGTCAAATCTAACTTACCAATTAATTTTTGTGTTTAAAAAATTTTGCAGTTTATGTTGTGTACACTAAAAACATGCTAAAATAGCCTTTTTAGTCGTTAAAAATGGACATTTTCAGGATTTTTCTTGAAAATGGCTGAAAGCTGTGTTACAATAAAATTGTTTTTGATACTCGTTAGGGAGTGAGCAGAGATGCTCGCTCTTTTTGTTGGTACGGGTTTTAATCAATATATTTGATTGAGGAGGAAGATTTTGAGCAGTGTTGTTGAAACGGTGACAAGCTTAGTCACACCTATATTAGATGAACATCACTTTGAATTAGTTGATGTGGAATTTGTTAAAGAAGGTAAAAGTTGGTATCTTCGAGTCTATATTGACAAGACAGGTGGAATTAATATTGAGGAGTGTGCGCTTGTAAGCGACCTTTTAGGTGAAAAACTTGACAACTGCGATCCTGATCCTATTCCTCAAGCCTACTTTTTAGAAGTTTCTTCTCCAGGTGCTGAGCGTCCACTAAAAAAAGAGAGTGATTATGAACGGGCTCTTAATTCATATATCAATGTTTCCTTATATCAACAGCTTGACGGCAAAAAAGTTTATGAAGGAACCATGATTGACCTCAAACCGGATGAATTAACGCTTGAATATATGGATAAGACAAGAAAAAAGACAGTTGTCATTCCACGTAAGCAAATTGCTAAAGCACGCTTAGCAATCAAATTTTAATTGTAAGGAGTAAAAGACGATGAGTAAGGAATTACTTAATGCATTAGATGCAATTGAAAAAGAAAAAGGCATCAAAAAGGAAGTTATCATCGATGCTTTAGAACAAGCGCTTGTTTCCGCTTATAAGAAAAACTACGGTCAAGCCCAAAATGTAAAGGTTAAATTTGATCAACAACGTGGCGAAATCAAAGTTTATGCAGTTAAAGAAGTTGTTAGTGAAGTCTTTGACTCGCGCTTAGAAGTCAGCTTGGAAGATGCGCTTGAAATCAGCAAGGGCTATGAAGTAGGCGATTCAGTTGATTTTGAAGTTACTCCGCATGATTTTGGCCGTATTGCAGCTCAAACAGCTAAGCAGGTCATTATGCAACGGGTGCGTGAAGAAGAACGCCAAATGATTTATGACCAATATAGCAAGTATGAAAATGAAATCATGACTGGTGAAGTTGAACGCCGTGACAGCCGCTATGTCTATGTTAACCTTGGTAATGTTGAAGCTGTTTTATCTAAGCGCGACCAGGTGCCGGGTGAAGTTTACAACTCCCATGACCGCATCAAGGTTTATGTATACAATGTTGTCAACCCTAATGACAACCAAAATCAGGCTGAACAAACCGAAGAAGATGGTAAAAAGCGTCGCAAGAACCGCGGACCTCAAGTTTATGTAAGCCGGTCACATCCTGATTTGTTAAAACGTTTATTTGAAAATGAAGTGCCCGAAATTTTTGATGGTACTGTTGAAATCAAGTCAATTGCACGTGAAGCCGGCGACCGGGCTAAAGTAGCTGTTTATACAGAACAAGAAGGCGTTGATCCAATCGGTACTTGTGTTGGACCGCGTGGTGAACGGGTTAAGGCCATTGTTGAAGAATTGAACGGCGAAAAGATGGATATTGTTGCATGGAGTGAAGATCCAGCCGAATATATCAAGTCTGCTTTGAAGCCGGCTGAAATCTTGGAAGTTCGCTTTGATCCTGAAAATGACCGGGCTTGCACTGTTGTAGTTCCTGACGATCAATTGTCACTAGCTATCGGCAAGCGGGGGCAAAATGCCCGCTTAGCTGCGCATTTGACGGGCTACAAGATTGACATCAAGCCTGAATCTGAAGCTGACGTGGACAGCAATGAAACTGCCCAAACAGTTGAACCAACTTTCAGCTTAGATGACATCGAAGGCTTAGACGAAGAATAGGGGGCATTTTCATGGCACAACGTAAAATTCCCATGCGTAAAGATATTGTGACGGGTGAAATGAAACCTAAAAAAGAACTCGTACGTGTTGTGAAAAATAAAGAAAATGAAGTATCTGTCGATCCGACTGGTAAAAAAGCCGGGCGCGGCGCATACATCCATGTTGATGTTGAAGCTGCTAAAAAAGCTAAACAAGAAAAAATTTTCGATAAAACTTTCGGCATTAAAATCGATGATCAGTTCTATGATGATTTGATTGCTTATGTCGACCACCAACAGGCTAGAGCAGAGTTATTCGGAAATGGAAAATAAACAAAAAGTCTTGCAGCTGTTAGGCCTTGCTCGCCGCGCTCGTAAGGTTGAAACCGGTGTGGATTTGGCCTTGGCTTCGGTACGCAACGGCAAAGCCAAACTTGTTTTTTGTGCAAGTGATGCTGGCAAGAATACAATCAAAAAAATGACAGATAAATGTCAAAGTTACGCGGTGATGTGTTCACTTGATTTAACCCAAATTGAATTGAGCGATGCAATCGGCTCAAAGCGGTCAGTTGTGGCTGTGACAGATACAGGTTTTTCAAAGAAGTTCATGGAGCTTTTAGCTGATTAATTCGCACTAATTTGGATTATGGGCTAGAGCACATGATCAGCAGATTGGAGCGATATTAATGAGTAAAAAAAGAATTTATGAATTAGCAAAGGAACTTAATGTTTCCAGTAAGGAAGTCATTTCCGCTGCCAAAGAAAAAGGCTTCAAAGTCGGGAATCATATGTCGACTTTAGGTGAGAATGAAGAACGCCAATTGCGTGCGGTCTTTGCTCCAGCTCCTAAGAAAAAAGTTGACACGAAAAAGGCACCGGCAGAGCATAAGAGAGAAGATAATGCCAAAAAGCCTGCGCCAAAGCATGTTGAAACTAAATCAGCAAATCGAAATGAAAGGCATTCTGGTAACCATATGGAAAATAACAATAATCATAATAGCAACGGTAAGAAATTTTCAAACCAAAACCACAATAATACAAACGGAAGGTTCAACAAGAAGAACAAAAAGAACAAGAAAAATAATCGCAACAACCGCCATGATGTGAAGAAAAATCCTGTTCCACAAAGAAAAAACAAGCCATTGCCGGAAACATTGGTTTACACTGTTGGTATGAATGTGGCTGATATTGCCAAGAAAATTCACCGTGAACCAGCTGAAATTATTAAGAAGCTCTTTATGATGGGGGTTATGGTCAACCAAAACCAATCACTCGATAAAGATACCATTGAAATTTTAGCAGCTGATTATGGTATTAAGGCTGAAGAAAAAGTTGAAGTCGATGTAGCCGATATCGATAAGTTCTTTGAAGATGAAGAAAAGAACATGGAAAATGCAGTTGTTAGACCACCAGTTGTTACAATTATGGGGCACGTTGATCATGGTAAGACAACTTTGCTTGATAAATTACGTAATTCACACATTACGGCCGGTGAAGCTGGTGGGATTACCCAGCATATCGGTGCTTATCAGGTAAGACATAATGACAAGATTATTACTTTCCTTGATACACCAGGTCACGCGGCCTTTACCAGCATGCGCGCGCGCGGGGCGGATGTTACTGATATTACCGTTTTAGTTGTTGCTGCTGATGATGGTGTAATGCCGCAGACTATCGAAGCGATTAACCACTCTAAGGCCGCTGGTGTGCCAATTATTGTTGCTGTTAACAAGATTGATAAGCCGGGTGCTAATCCAAACCACGTTATGGAACAATTGTCTGAATATGAATTGATTCCTGAAGATTGGGGTGGCGATACCATCTTCGTTGAAATTTCCGCTAAATTCGGCAAGAACTTGGATGAATTATTGGATATGATTTTGCTGGAAGCTGAAATGCTAGAATTGAAGGCTAACCCAAATCAACATGGTGCCGGATCAGTTGTTGAAGCCCGTTTGGATAAAGGTAAAGGCTCTGTAGCAACCTTGCTGGTACAACAAGGTACTTTGCATGTCGGTGATCCAATTGTTGTCGGCAATACTTTTGGCCGGATTAGAACAATGACGGATGCCAGAGGACACAGGATTAAAAAGGCAACTCCGGCAACACCAGTTGAAATTACAGGTTTGAATGATGTGCCGCAATCAGGTGACCGTTTTGTAACCTTTGACGATGAAAAGACAGCTCGTGCTGCTGGTGAAGAACGGGCTAAGCGGGCACTCTTGAAAGAACGCAGCCAAACAACGCATGTTACTTTAGACAACTTGTTTGATACTTTAAAGCAAGGCGAAATGAAAGAAGTTGCCGTAATCATCAAAGCCGATGTGCAGGGTTCAGTTGAAGCTATTGCTCAATCATTCAAGAAGATTGAAGTTGAAGGTGTTCGTGTCAACATTATTCACCAAGCTGTTGGTGCCATTAACGAAAGTGATGTTACCTTAGCTGAAGCATCGAATGCGATTATCGTTGGGTTTAACGTTCGTCCAACGCCGCAAGCTAAGATTCAAGCTGAAACTGATAACGTTGATATTCGGTTGCACAATGTTATCTATAAAGCCATCGATGAAATTGAAACTGCCATGAAGGGTATGCTTGAACCAGTTTATGAAGAAAAAGTTACTGGACAAGTTGAAATCCGCCAAACTTACAAAGTATCCAAACTGGGCACTATTGGCGGTGGCTATGTAACTGACGGCTACATCCAACGTGATTCAGGTGTCCGGATTATCCGTGACGGCATCGTTATTTATGAAGGCAAGCTGGCTTCTTTGAAGCGATTCAAAGATGACGTTAAGCAGGTTAAGTCTGGCTTTGAATGTGGTTTGATGATTGAAAAGTACAACGACATCAAAGTTGGCGATCAAATCGAAGCTTTCGTGATGCAAGAAGTTCCACAAGACTAAGGAGGATTTTAAATGGTACAACATTACCGTGTTGGTCGTTTATCACAAGAAATTCAGCGTGAAGTCAATGATATTTTAGTGAAAAGAGTACGGGATCCACGGGTTAGCGGCGTTACCATCACTGGGGTTGAAGTGACTGGTGATTTGCAAAATGCAACAATTTATTATAGTATTTTATCTGATTTAGCTTCAGATGCTAAAAAAGCACAACAAGGGCTTGATAAAGCTACCGGCTTAATCAGACGCGAATTGGGCCACCGCTTGAGTATTTATGTGACTCCTGAAATTAAATTTGAACAAGATCAATCAGTCCGGTATGGTAACCGGATTGATGAATTATTGAATCAATTACATCAACAAGATTAATTTAAAATCTGGGAGTGGGATTTTCTCACTCCTTTTTTTCGAGGTGATAAAAATGGATGGTATTCTGCCCTTAAATAAAGATCGTGGCATGACAAGCAATGATGCTGTTTTTCATTGCCGACGCTTATTTCAAACCCGTAAAGTGGGTCATAGCGGAACGCTTGATCCCAATGTTGACGGTGTACTTCCGATTTGCATCGGACACGCGACTAAAGTTGTTAATTACTTGATGGAATCAGGCAAGATTTATCGTGGCGAAATTACGTTAGGCTTTGCGACTGAAACAGAAGATTTAGATGGCGCTATTGTCGAGCAAGTTAAGCTCAAAGAAGCGGTTCCTGATGACACAATTACCCAGCAAATGGCTTTAATGTGCGGTGATTTAATTCAGATTCCGCCCATGTATTCAGCTGTTAAAGTTAACGGTCGGCGGTTATATGACTATGCCCGCAAAGGTGAAACCGTCGAACGGCCTAAACGAAAAATTCACGTGGATTATTTCAAAATGACCAGTTCATCAAGCTTCGATGAAGCTAAGGGCATTCAAAAATTTACCTTTGAAGTGGCTTGCGGTAAAGGCACTTATGTCAGAACCCTAGCCTATGATTTAGGTCGAAAACTAGGCTTGCCGGCCGTTATGAGTGATTTAACCCGGCTTAAAAGTGGCGGTTTTAACCTAGATCAAACCTTTACCTTAGCTGAATTAGCCGACTTAAAAGAAGCAGGCAAACTAGAACAAGCCCTTTTACCGATTGAAATGGCATTAAAACAGATGCCAAGAATTGATTTGACCGGTGACCAGTGGAAATTGGTCAAAAACGGCGGCTTTTTGGCGCCAAATAAAATAGCAGCTGACCATTATGCTAAGGTTGCTTTATTTTATGATGGAAAAGTCAGGGCTGTTTACCGCTACAATGAAGAAAAGCACCGTTTTCAAGCAGAGCAAATGATTGATCTGAGTTAGAAGGTAAAGTATGCAAGTTATTAAATTACAAGAACCGTATGATAAACAAATCATCCCACAAAGCCAAGTTGTTTTGTGTCTTGGCTTTTTTGATGGGGTGCATCGCGGACATCAACAGGTTATTTTGACGGCGCAAAAAAAAGCGCGCCAGTTAGGAGCTAAATTGGCGGTTTTAACTTTAGATCGTTATCCAGGTTTGATTTTTGCCAAGGAACAAAATAAAAATTTTACTTATTTAACGTCCTTGCAGCAAAAATTGCAGCTTTTGGAGAAATTAGGGGTTGATATCTGCTATATTGCCAGTTTTACGCCTGCTTTTTACCAGTTAAGTCAGCAGGCTTTTGCTGATAAGTACCTGCGGGGGTTAAATGCTGTTTGTGTGGTAGCCGGCAGCGATTACACTTACGGCAAAGATCCTAAGCAAAATCACGGCGATATGGCACATTTGTGCGCATATTTAAACCAGCAGATTGAAGTTATTGAAGTGGAGCATTTAATGTTAGACAACCAAAAAATAAGTTCAACAGTCATTCGAGCTGCTCTAGACCAAGGTGACTTAAGTTTGGCACGTGATTTATTAGGCTATTCTTATACCACTGAAGCCAAAGTGGTTCATGGCTTTGAACGGGGGCGGACTTTAGGTTTTCCAACGCTTAATTTGGAATTGTTAGATCAAGTGCGGATACCTAAAGAAGGCGTTTATGCCACTTGGGTTAAATTTGAAGATGATGATCAGTGGTATATGGGAATGGCGTCCATTGGGCGCAATGAGACTTTTGGAGAGGGTTTTGCAGTTACTATTGAAATTAACCTGCTTAATTTTTCCAAAATGGTTTATGGCAAAAAAGTATTGGTTAAATGGGAACAATACCTGCGGCCGATGCAAAAATTTAACGGACCGGATGCCTTAATTGCTCAATTAAAATTAGACCAGGTACACACAAAAGAAGTATTAACGAAGGGAAGCAGTCTTAATGGAAATAATCACCTCAACGACTAATCAGCGTGTTAAAAATTGGAAGAAATTGGCCCAAAAAAAGGAAAGATTAAAACAAAACCAATACCTGCTTGACGGTTGGCACTTGGTTAAAGAAGCGCTGCTTTCAGGACAAAAAATTGTCACGGTGCTGATGACCAAGGATTTTAAGCATCAAGCAGAACTTGAATTGGCCCCGGCAACCGAATTGATTGAAATTTCTGATAATATCGCCAAAAATTTGTCTTTGACACCCAGTCCGCAAGGAATTTTTGCCATTGTTGAAATGCCAAAAGACAACTTAGTGACACCTGACAATGCTAAGGGGGCTTGGCTATTTTTGGATGGAGTGCAAGATCCGGGTAATATCGGCACTATGGTTCGGACGGCGGATGCTTGCGGCTTTGAAGGGGTTGTTTTTGGTGAGAAATGTGCTGATATGTATCAACCTAAGGTAGTTCGTTCGATGCAGGGCAGCCAATTCCATTTACATTTATGCTCAGGCGACTTAATGACTTGGACGAAAGCGTTCAAACAACGTAAGATGCCTGTTTTCGGCAGTGAATTAAACCAGGATGCCAGATCTTATGATGAAGTAGGGCGTCACCATGACTTTGCTTTAATTATGGGAAATGAGGGCAATGGGATGAATCAAGCCTTGCTTAAAGAAACATCGCTTAACCTTTATATTCCAATTAAGGGACATGCTGAGTCATTAAATGTGGCGGTTGCAAGTGGCATTTTAATGTTTGCTTTAAAAGACTAAGCAAAAAGCACTTCAGGTGAAGTGCTTTTTTTATTTTCTTTAATAAGAAATAAAAAGTTACTTTAACTAAAAAGCTATCGTGCTTTTTATGCATACATAAGCATTAAAAATGAGTATTAGACATTTTTGAAAGGGCAATCTATAATGAGTTTAAAATAATAGAAGAAATAATAAAAATGTCCTGCAACTCATTGCAGGACATTTTTTATTTATGCCAGATTTTTTGGCCGCCCATCTACGTTTCTTGTACTTTGACTTCTTTTAAAGCTTCCGCATCAACGGTGAAAATATCACGGTCTAAAACGACAAAATCAGCATCTTTGCCGACAGTTAAGGTACCATTATTAATAAAACCGCCAATTTTGGCTGCATCTCTAGTGTAGGCTAAGAGAGCTTGCGGCAAGGTCAGCTTTTCTTCTGGGTTAATCGTTTGGACTGAAGATGTTTTGCGGGTAACGGCTGCATAAATGCTGTAAAAAGGACTATCAGGTTCAGCCCATGGCGTGCAAGGCGCATCTGAGCTGAGGCTAAATAAAATATGCTGATCGTGCAAGCCTTTCAGCCGATAAACCATTTTTAACTGGTTTGGATTAAGAAAAGTCCGGTAAGAATCCTCTTCCGCAAAGAAGAAAATTGGCTGCGTCGAAATGGCAATGCCAACTTTGGAAGCTTTAATTTGCTTGAGCATTTCATCAGATAGTAAAGAAGCATGTTCTATCCGCACTGATGGCATGTCTTTTAGCCAAGGGTCTAAATCTTGGCAGACATCGATGACGGTTTGGATGGCTTTGTCACCCATAGCATGCACGGCAACTTGCAAGTGGTGGCCTTTAGCATAAGCAATAATTTCAGCTAATTTTTCAGGGCTGGTTAGGCTGACACCTTTTTTACCGGAAACAAAAGTGTTTTTCATTAAAGCTGTTTCACCAGAAATACTACCATCCATAAAGACTTTAAGGCCTGATACCTGCATGTGAGCGTTGCGGATAATTTCAAATGGTTTGGTAATTTCGCTAGCGACATAATGGAGCGTAGCTTTAGGCTTAAAGCCGCGTTGGTAAGCATCTTGGTATAACTTGGCGCTATCATAAGGATTTAGGCGACCCATCATTTCACCGATAGCGATGATTCCGTTTTGCAGGTAGTGTGTGGAGGAGTTAACCAGATTTTTGACATCATTTTCATAGCTGATGGCTGACTTGGCTTTGATTAAAAGCTGACTGGCAGCAACTTCACGCATGAATCCGGTTGGACGGCCGTTAGCATCACGTTCAATTGTTCCTCCGACAGGATCAGGCGTATTTTCATCAATACCTGCTAGCTCTAAGGCGCGTGAATTGTCGACCGAAGAATGGCAGTCAGAGCGGTATAAGAAAATAGGCTGGGTGGTTGAGACTTCATCTAAATCATCCCGTGTTGGGCTGCGGTGTTCGGCTAATTTACTTTCGTCAAATCCCCAGCCTTCAATCCAAACATCCCGGCCTTTGCCGTATTCGGGCGTATGTCGGAGAGCTTCTTTGAGTTCGGCCATATTATTGACTAAAGGCGGAGTGCAGGCTGCGCCGTGCAAAGCGTCAGCAATATATTTAGGGTGGGTATGGTTATCAATAAGACCCGGCAAAACGGTTTGGCCTTTGAGATCAATGACTTCACCCCTAGGCTGAGCTGATCCTAGGGCGATAATTTTGCCGTCTTGGACGACCATCGTATCAGTAAAATTATGTTCGTTTTCCCCGGTAAAAATCTTACCGTTAATAAAAGTTTGATATGATATTTCTTCACCTGCTCATAAAAAACGTTTACATTAATTATTATAACGCATTTTAAGCTAGGGTAAAGCAATTTTATAGTCAGAAAAATAATAGAAAGTTACTTTAACTTTAAGACAAAAACAAAAACCAGCCACTAGGGCATAACAAAAGGCCTGGCATTTGTCCAGACCTTTTACTAATTATTTCTTTTGAAAAGTAAAGCCTTCGCCTAAGACTTCATTAACATCCATGATAGAAATGAAGGCTTTTTTATCGATAGCGCTGATAATATTTTTGGCTTGGGTAATTTCAGTGGCGTTAATGACACAATAAATCGCCTTGGTTTCCTTACCGGAATAAGCTCCTTCGGCTTTGAGAAAACTAACACCTCGATCTAATTCTTCCAAGAGGGCTGAGGAAATTTCGTCATTTTTACTTGAGAAAATGAAAAGACCCTTATCAGAGTAAGCACCTTCTTGAATAAAATCAACAATACGAGAAAAGACAAAAGAACATAGCAAAGTATACATCATCTGCCGCAAATTCAGGTAAGAAAGCGACAAAGTCATGACTACGACATCGAGGGCTAAAATCGTTTTTCCCATTGAAATCTTGCGGGTTTTCTCTAAGATGCGGGCAATCACATCGGTCCCGCCGGTAGTACCGCCGAAGCGATAAATTAAACCGGATCCTAACCCGCCAAAGGTACCTGCTAAAACCCCAGCTAAGAACATATCATGCTGAACACTGAGATTAATGGGTAAGGAAACGCGTTGCCAAATCCATAAGAATAAGGATAGCATTAGGGTACCGTAAACAGTGTAAAACAATGACTTTTTGCCTAAATAGCGGTAACCGATTAAAATCAGCGGAATGTTGATGGCAACCGTCGAATAGGCAGGGTCAATATGGAACCAGTAACGTAAAATTAAAGTGATACCAGTGACACCGCCTTCAGCCAAATTATTGGCGATGTTAACATTTACTAAACCATATCCATAAAAAGCACAACCTAAAGCAATCATTAATAAATCTAATAGGTGAATTCGATTGTCGCGCATGAGCATTCCTCCAAAAATTCATTTATTTTTATAATACCACTTTTTACGTTCAAACATAGATATAACTTTAACTTAAGACGGTAAAATAAAAGCACCCCCAAAAAGGAGGCACAAGTTCAATTATTTGTTTGTTTTTAAACCATAACGGAACAGGTAAACAATTACTGTAATAAGCAAAACAGCTGCTCCTACGATGACCGAAATTCGTGTGTCAGGATTAAAGAACATGCAAACAACAATTAAGATGAGCATGGCCATCGCAAAATAATTGGAAAAAGGATAGAGCGGTAATTTAAAAGGATGATCTTTTAATAAAGCGGGGTTATTACGCCGGAAACGTAATTCAGCCCATAAAATGACAAACCAAGGAATCATGCCCGGCAAAACGGATGAAGAAAAGACTACAACAAACATATCACCGGCTGATTTAGCCACTAAGGTATCTAAAGAAAATCCCAGTAAAATTCCACTGGTAATGCCATAAATCGCATAATTTGGCACGATTCTTTTGGAAATATGGCTAAAAATTTTAGGTGCATTATTTTCAGTGGCTAATTTAAAAAGCATCCGGCTGGAACTGTAAATTCCGGAATTAGCACCTGAAAGTGCGGCGGTTAGAACAACAAAGTTAATAATGGAGGCTGCTGCCGTAATGCCGACTTTGGCAAAGGTCGTTACAAAAGGTGACCCCAGCCCGCTTAACTTATTCCAAGGATAAATGGTTACAATCACAAAAATAGCTCCGACGTAAAAAATCAAAATCCGCATTAAAACCGATTTAACCGATTTAACGACCGCTTGCTTTGGATTAGCAACTTCGCCAGCTGAAATACCTAAAAGTTCGATACCTTCGTATGAGCCGGCGACAACTGACATTGAAAATAAAAAGCCCTGCCAGCCGCCGGTAAAAAAGCCATTGCCGCTTTTTCCCGGATGGTCCCATAAATTACTTAAACCAATCGGATGTCCACTATTACCAAGGCCAAAAAAAATGAGACCTAAACCTAAAAGAATCATCACGATAATCGTTACAACTTTGATCATGGCAAACCAAAATTCCAGTGCACCATAGGCTTTAGCACTTACGATATTGGCCAAAACCAGTAAAAAGATGATGACTACACCGGCAATCCATGTTGGGGCTTTAGGCCACCAAAAGCGCAGGTATTCCGTAGCTGCGACGACTTCCGACATTCCCACAACGATATATTCAAAAACGTTAGCCCACATTGCCAAATAGCCGGCTAAAGGATGGACATATTCGGTGGCATAATCGGCAAATGATCCGGTTCCAGGGTTAACGTAGAGCATTTCACCTAAAGCTCGCATAACAATATATAATAAAAGGCCTACAAAGGCATAAGACAAAATCACCGATGGACCGGTCCATTTGATGGTGGATGTTGAGCCCATAAACAGGCCCACGCCGATGGCTCCTCCCAGTGAAATCATTTCTACCTGTCCAGCTGTCATGGATCGTTTCAAGGCTGTTTTAGCTTTATTTTTAGTTTCCATTATTATTTCCTTTCATAGCTATGGTACATTATCAATTATATCGGAGTTTAAACCAAATTCAATGAAGTATTAGTTTTAATTTATCTATTTTGTCGATAATAAAGCGAACTAAACAATGACTTAACTTTTAAGGCCTGATTAGGTTATACTAATAAATGATAGTTTTTTGCCAGACAGAAGATAACCAAAAACTGTTATGTGAATTCAAAATGATTGGATGAAAAAAATGCGATTAAATAATTTACCCCAAGAATTTATTGACGCCAAGCCGGTATTAGATACGATTAAAGAAGCTGGTTTTGAAGCCTATTTTGTTGGTGGCAGTGTTAGGGATACGTTATTAGGCCTTAAGATACACGATGTCGATATTGCAACCAGTGCTTATCCTGAAGAAATCAAACATATCTTCAAAAAAACCGTCGATACGGGCATTGAACACGGGACGGTGATGATTTTAGATCATGGGCAAGGTTACGAAACCACAACTTTTCGTACTGAATCAGGTTATCAAGACTACCGTCGGCCTGATAAAGTAACTTTTGTCAGATCTTTAAAAGATGATTTAAAGCGGCGCGATTTAACAATTAATGCGCTTGCTTTAGCAGCTGATGGCGAAGTTATTGATTTGTTTGACGGCCTCAAGGATTTACAGGAACGACGGATTAAAGCTGTCGGAAATCCTAATGAGCGTTTCCATGAAGATGCGTTGCGAATGATGCGGGCGATCCGTTTTGCCAGTCAGCTTAATTTTGAGATTGAAGATGCTACCTTGGCGGCGATTGTGCAAAATGCGCCTTTACTGGCTAAGATTGCTGTAGAAAGAATTAATGTTGAATTTGTCAAGCTAATGCTGGGTAAAGATGTCAAAAAAGGATTAGAACCTTTTATCACTAGCGGCCTGTATCAATATTGCCCGCAATTTTTAAAGCATCAGCAAGATTTAAAAGACTTGCTTAAATTAAATCAAATAACCTGCGAAAATGAAGAAATGTGCTGGACATTATTGTTATTTGCTTTGCATATTACCAAGCCAGCGGCTTTTTTGAAAGTCTGGAAAGTATCCAATGAGATGATTAGGCATGTCGAAAAAGCTTTAACCTGCTTAAATGACCTTAAGCAAGAGCAATTAGATGCTTTAAGTATGTACCATGCCGGTGAAAAAGCTTTAAAGCTTGCTTTAGCAGTTGCAAAATTATACCAGCCAAGCCTTGATAAAGCGCACATCTTGGCCGATTATCAAGCGCTGCCCATCAAAAACAAGGATGAGCTTAGATTAAATGGCAAAATTTTGCTGCAAGAGACAAATCTTAAGCCAGGACCACAGTTAGGCAAAATCTTAAATGAAGTGGAACGTCAAGTGGTAATTGGGCAAATTAAAAATGAGAAGACAAAATTGCTGCAATTAGCGCAGCAACTCAATGCTACAAAATAAAGGAGATTAAGCATGCAAACCTTAAGAGTGGAACATTTAACCAAAACTTATGGGGAAAAGACCTTATTTGAAGATGCTAATTTCATTATTAATGAAGGGGATCGTATTGGCTTAATCGGAACCAACGGCTCAGGCAAGACGACTTTGTTAAATGCGTTAAGCGGTCTTGATCCGGCTGATTCAGGCCAATTAATTGCGCCCAATGATTACCGCATTGGCTATTTGATGCAGGCACCTGATTTAAATGATGATAAAACAATTATGGAAGCTGTGTTTGAAGGGGCCGGTCCGATTTTTCAGACTATTCGCAACTATGAAGAAGCACTTAGAGCTTATGGCTTAGATCCTGATAATGAGAAAAAAGCGCAACGATATGCAGATGCGGAAAATCAAATGAATCAAGAAGATGCCTGGATGGCTGAAAGCGATGTTAAAACGATTTTAACCCAGCTGCACATTAATGATTGGTCGCAAAAAATTGGAACACTTTCAGGCGGGCAAAAAAAGCGGGTTGGGATGGCTCAAGTTCTCATCCAAGCACCTGACTTATTGATTTTAGACGAACCAACAAATCACTTGGACTTTGATTCTATTGAATGGCTGCAAGGCTATTTGGCTAACTACAAGGGAGCCTTGCTGGTAGTGACACATGATCGCTACTTCTTAGACCAAGTGGCTTCGCAAATTATCGAATTATCCTTTGGAAAATTGTATTTTTATACCGGCAACTATCAAGCTTTTGTTGAACAAAAAGCCCAGCGGGTTGAACATGAATTAACAGCTGAACATAAGCAGCAGCAGCTTTATAAAAAAGAATTGGCCTGGATGCGGACAGGAGCTAAAGCCAGGACTACCAAGCAACAGGCACGAATTAACTATTTTAATGATTTGAAAGATAACCTCAATAAGGTGCAAATTGACGGCAAAGTTGACATTAATTTAGGCCAGCAGCGGTTAGGGAAAAAAGTCATTGAAGTCAAAAATGGTTCGCTAAAATTGGGCGACCATCAGATTATCAAAAATTTCAATTTACTGATTCAAGCTGGCGACCGGATTGGTATTACCGGAGTCAATGGCGCAGGCAAGTCGAGCTTTTTGAATGCTTTAGCTGGTAAATTACCATTGGATGAAGGTATTTTGACGATTGGTGAAACGGTCAAATTAGCTTATTATACGCAACAAACGGAAGAAATCCCCGGAGACAAGCGGATTATCAATTATTTAAATGAAGTTGGCCAAAGTGTCATCAATAAAAATGGTGAACGGGTAAGTACCACACAGCTGCTCGAACAGTTCTTGTTCCCACGCTTTATGCACGGGACATTAATCAGAAAATTGTCCGGCGGTGAAAAACGGCGGCTTTATCTGTTAAAATTACTCATGTCTAGTCCCAATGTTTTGTTCTTAGACGAGCCGACCAATGATCTTGACATTGGAACATTATCGATTTTAGAAGATTATTTGGATGATTTTGACGGTACGGTTATCACTGTTTCCCACGACCGTTACTTCTTAGACAAAGTAGCAGATGATTTGCTGATTTTTGAAGGTCAGGGTAAAATTGAACGGTACACAGGCTTATTTACTGATTATTTGAAAAAACAAAAAGTTCAAGCCAAAAAAGAAGACAAAAAAGACCAGCCTACAGAACCTAAAAAGCCGGCAACAACTGAAGTTAAGATTAAAACCAAATTGACCTATGCTGAACAGTTGGAATTTGATCAGCTGGAAGCCAAAATTGAGGCATTAGATGAACAAAAAGAAGAACTTCAGGCAAAGATGCTGACAGTTGATGGGGCTGATTATGGTAAATTGGGCGATTTGCAACGTCAGATTGATGAAATTACTCAACAAACGCAAGCAGCCATGGATCGCTGGGAATATTTAGGACAATACGTATAAGCGAGGAATAAAAATGAAAGAACTAGAAGAGCCATACTTGCAATTAATTCGAGACATTTTAGCGCATGGGCATCAAAAAGATGACCGGACTAAAACCGGTACAATCAGTTTATTTGGTTATCAAATGCGTTTTGATTTAAGTAAAGGTTTTCCTTTACTGACCACCAAAAAAGTTCCTTTGGGTTTAATTAAAAGTGAACTGTTGTGGTTTTTAAAGGGTGATACGAATATCCAATATTTGTTAAAGCATAAAAATCATATTTGGGATGAATGGGCTTTTAAAAATTGGGTAGAATCAAGTGAATATCAAGGGCCTGATATGACTGATTTTGGTTTGCGCTGCCAAAAAGATGAAGTTTTTAACCAGATATATCAAGAACAAAAGGCGTTTTTTTGCAAAAAAATGGTTGAAGATGATTCCTTTGCCCAAAAATATGGCAATTTAGGTGATGTTTATGGTGCTCAATGGCGGCATTGGAAAACCAGTCAAGGTGAAACTATTGATCAAATTCAAAATGTGATTGAACAAATCAAAAAGACACCTGATTCACGGCGTTTAATTGTGACAGCCTGGAATCCTGAAGATGTGCCGACCAGTGCTTTGCCGCCATGTCACACCTTGTTTCAATTTTATGTGAATGATGGTAAATTAAGCTGTCAATTGTACCAGCGCAGCGGAGATGTCTTTTTAGGTGTGCCGTTTAACATTGCCAGTTATGCTTTATTGACACATTTAATTGCACGGGAATGCAATCTTGAAGTCGGTGAATTTGTGCATACTTTGGGAGATGCACATATTTACTTGAATCATTTAGACCAGGTTAAAGAACAAATCAGCCGCACCCCTAAAAAAGCGCCAACGTTATGGCTTAACCCCGAAAAGAAACACTTAGCCGATTTTGAAATGGATGATATCAAGGTTCTTGACTATAATCCGGCACCAGCAATTAAGGCTCCGGTAGCTGTTTAAGGGGTGATTTAATGCTAGCATATATTTGGGCTGAAGATGAAAAAAAACAAATCGGTTTAGAAGGTAAATTGCCCTGGCATTTGCCGGATGATTTAGCCTATTTTAAAAAAACAACGCTCAATCATCCCATTGTGATGGGCAAGAAGACTTTTGCAAGCTTTCCCAATCTCTTGCCTAACCGGCTGCATGTTGTTTTAACCCATGACCAAGAATTAGCTCAAAAAGCACAAACAAATCCAATGCTTGAAGTATTTAATTCGCTGGAACAATTAAGAATCTGGCTGAATGACAAACAAAATGAGCTGATTTTTATTATTGGCGGGGCTTCTTTATTTGAAACTTTTAAAGATGAAGTTGACTTGTTATATGTCACTAAGATTCATGCTATTTTTAAGGCTGATACCAAGATGCCTGAACTGGACGAAAAAGCTTTTACTTTAGTCAAACAAACAGCGGGTTTGGTGAATAAAAAAAATAAATATGCGCATGATTTTTGCCTTTATCAACGGAAATAACTTTAAACGCAGGTGATTTAATGACTATGTCTGAATTGGAAAAATTAGAAGCAAGCTTGGAGTACTGCTATGATGATTCTGAAGTAGATGCAAGAAAGCAATAGGCAATTTTGTGGAATCAAGAATATAATCGTTTAGATTCGACTGATGAAATTGGTCAACAAGCCTGCCTAAAAAAGCATTTAAAGGAACTGAAAATTGACTGAAATCTCCATGAGTTACGATTAAAGTAATTCCGGCAATTCCCAAGATAATCCCTAAGGCCTCTGAAACGGAGGGTCATCTTTTAGCTAGGAGACAGCTGATAATCAAAACAGGAATGGGGGCAATATTCATCATGATTGCCCCCACACCGGCCGATGATAATTGGATGCATAAAAAATACAAATATTGGCTGAAAGAAATGCCGCCAATTCCGTAAATTAACAGCAAAACGTCAACGGTTATGAAATTAACTAATGTTAACAATACACCAAAATTGGGTTACTTTATCGGTAATCAAAGTATTTGGCAAAATGTGGGTAATTATCAAGACCTTTTGCTTAAAAAACAAGGCAATTTCTTAGAGCAGACCGGGCAGCATTCGGTTACTTATCAAACGAGCGCTAAATTAAAAGCAGGCCAATATTATGTCTATATGTTTGATAATAACTCTAAGGTGATGGATTCTCGGCCTGATTTTTCATGGAAAGCTTTAGCAAGTTTGAACGCTAACGGCGTCAAGCTTGCTACCAAGTCGATGTATTATAAATATTTGATTGACGAAAAGCAGAGTACTTTTAAGCTGGTCAAATCCTTTATCATCCCATATTCGCCTTATGTCAGCGATGTGCAGGACTATTGGCAAAATATCGTCGCTGATTCAGGTGCCAATAATGCTATTTTAGAGTATACCAAGCAAGGCAAATTGATTCAGCAATTAAACTATCCCGCCAAAAGTATTTTGACCTACCGCACATTCAAGTACAACTTTAACCAGGTTTATTTCAGTAAATAGTTAAAAAAGCTTAAGTTACTTACGCAAAAGTGACTTAAGCTTTTTTAGTTGGTTGTACAAAGATAGAATATCTTTAATCTTTAATCTTTGACGATAACAGCAAAAAATAGGCTGGTGGGCTTTATTTTGATACAAAAAAACAGCCCTAGCAAAACTAAGGCCGCAAATAAAAAATAAGCTCTCATTATACGAAAGAAGGATGTCCTTCATACGTACCCCACCATCATATCACATAACCAAGTAAATAACCACTAAAAAGCCTATAAGTAAAAAATTGCACATTCACTGCTAATGAGACTGGCCACGAACAGCAAACAGCTGAAAAAGGCTGTAGAACGCTTTTTAATTAAAAAGAAACTGACTAAAGCTAAAGTTAAAGCAATTAAGGCCAATAGATTGATGGTTGAAAGCAGCAGACAACAAACAGCACCTATCACTAAAGTGTAAAATACTTGCTTAAGATACCAAGCTTTCAAATACCAAATGCTGGTATGAATAATCATCGCTACACTTAAAGCACAAAGGATGCCAAAAGCCACCCAGCCACGGGCAAAGAATTTTATTCCAAAACTAAAGACAAATAAAAAAGATGACCAAAAGAGATAGTAAAAATCTAAAGTCAGAATATGTAAAACACGGTAAGCTTTTGTATTTAAAAGGCTTGTGGCAATGATTTGCAAAAGCAAAGCACCAAGGCCAAAACTAAAAGCCAAACTGTCAGCTGTAATGAGTGCAGGATGGCCATTTTGTGCTAAATGGTGTAGCAAAAAAATACCAAAAGTTAAATAAAAGCTGATACCTAAACCAGTCCAAACGGCAGCAAAGATAATTTTACGAGTTGAAGTTTTGATATGATCACTTCCTTTGCTCTTAGTATAGCATGGTAGAACATGTTTGTTGAAGTATGTTATAATAATGGCAATAAAATCGCTTATTAGAGGTCTAAACCAGACCTCTTATTATTTTTAAGGAAGGTAATTATGCTCGAAAAAACTGTAACAACCGAGAGTGGCCGTTTAGATAAGGTAGTTAGTCAGCTTTTTGATGATTATTCGCGATCACAAATCCAAAAATTATTGGATGAAGGTCATATTTTTGTCAATGGTACTAGCCAAAAAGCCAAATATAAAGTTAAACCTGATGATGTAATTCAATTAGAACAACCCGAACCTAAGACACTTGAAATTAAGGCTGAAAATATACCGTTAGATATTGTCTATGAGGATGATGATGTTTTAGTAGTTAATAAACCGCAAGGCATGGTGGTCCATCCTGCTCCAGGACATGAAGATGGAACCTTAGTAAATGCTTTACTTTACCATTGCCCTTTGTCAACTATTAATGGCACTTTTCGACCAGGTATTGTCCATCGAATTGATAAGGATACGTCCGGCTTATTGATGGTGGCTAAAAATGATAAAGCGCATCAAGCTTTGGCCAGCCAGCTGAAAAATAAAACCAACTTGCGCGAATATACAGCTTTAGTTCATGGACGGATTAAAGAAGATGAAGGTACGATTAACGCGCCTATTGGCCGCAGCTTAAAAGACCGCAAGAAACAAGCAGTTATTAAAGACGGCCGTCATGCGGTAACACATTTTAAGGTCATCAAGCGCTATCAAGATTATACTTTGGTTACTTGTATTTTGGAGACTGGGCGGACCCATCAAATTCGGGTTCATATGAAATATATCGGTCATCCGTTAGTGGGTGATCCTTTATATGGACCTAAAAATACCATTAAAGGTCAAGGACAGTTTTTACATGCTGGCAAACTAGGCTTTGTCCATCCAACAACCGGCAAAGAAATGGTTTTTGAAGTTCCAATTCCAGAAATTTTTCAAAAATGTCTAAATTATCTTGACAAAACGAACCTATTATTATAAATTATATACAACAAATTAAGTCCTTTAAGTTAGTCCAGAGAGGCTAAGAAGGTAACGGATAAATATGGTGTCTTGCGCCCTAATTGTGTTGCCACTTAGTCGAGGACTAGGTGGCTTTTTTTGAATTTAAATTCAGGAGGATGAATCATGGCAAAAGAAATTTATGATGCAATGGCGATGAAGCGTGCTTTAACGCGGATGACCTACGAAATCATTGAAAAAAATAAAGGCATTGATGGCATCGTTTTGGTCGGTATTAAAACACGAGGAATTTATTTAGCTCAAAGAATTGCATCACGGTTAAAACAACTTGAAGGGGCAAATATCCCAGTTGGTGAACTTGATATCTCTTTGTACCGCGATGATTTAACTCATGAAGCTGACAATACCAAAGAACCAGTGGTTAAAAAGAGTAATCTTGGTTTTAATATCACTGATAAGCATGTTATTTTGGTCGACGATGTTCTCTTTACCGGCCGTACCATCCGTGCTGCTTTGGATGCTTTAATGGATCAAGGCCGTCCCAAGACCATTAACTTAGCTGTGCTGGTTGACCGGGGACACCGTGAATTGCCAATTAGAGCTGATTTTGTCGGTAAAAATATTCCGACTTCACTTGATGAAGAAATTGCCGTTTATGTGGATGAAGTTGACCACAAAGATGGTATTGAATTACGAGATATACCTAAAAAATAAAACAACCATTTAATTGACTCCAGAGAGGGCAAAAGGTTGTGTGTCTTAGGGTGTAGTTTACTTTAAGTTACCTAATTGTCTGTCTGGATCTGTATCAGGTTCAGACTTTTTTATTACACAAAAGCAAAAAATTATTTATAAAGGATGGAAAAATAATAATGATGATGATGACTAATAACCTTACCAGCTTAGAACATTTTGTAACTGTTGAAGATTTAACTAACGAAGATGTATTTAACTTGATTGAACGCGCTGAATACTTCAAGCATGGCGGCGCGGTTCAACCTTTATCAGAACCAGTTTTTGCAACTAATATGTTCTTTGAAAATTCAACAAGAACCCATACCAGTTTTGAAGTTGCAGAAAGAAAATTAGGTTTAACGGTCATTCCTTTTGATCCAGGCCATTCCTCAGTTAAGAAAGGTGAAACTTTGTATGATACTTTATTAACGATGGATGCGATTGGCGTTGATTTAGCAGTGATTCGTCACGGACAAAATGATTATTACCGCAATTTGATTAATCTTAAACCAGGTCAAACCTTGAATATCGGCTTAGTTAACGGTGGGGATGGCAGCGGCCAACATCCTTCGCAATGCATGCTGGACCTAATGACTATTCATGATCATTTTGGTAAATTTGAAGGTTTAAAGGTTGCCATCATTGGTGATTTGACCAACTCTCGTGTAGCTCGTAGCAACATGATTTTATTAAATCAATTGGGTGCTGAAGTTTACTTCTCAGGTCCTGAATACTGGTATTCTGAAGAATTTGCCAAGTATGGCACTTACAAGCCGGTAGATGACTTAGTCGATGAAATGGATGTTATTATGTTACTTCGGGTTCAACATGAACGTCATGCCCAAGATGCCAATGAAGGAACATTTGATGGTAATGAATACCACAAAAATTACGGTATTAACAAGGAACGCTATAGCCGCATGAAAGACAATGCTATCATCATGCATCCAGGTCCGATTAACCGTGGGGTGGAATTAGCTTCTGAATTAGTTGAAGCTGAAAAATCACGTTTCAAAGCTCAAATGCACAATGGTGTCTTCATGCGGATGGCTATGATTGAAGCTGTTATGCGCGGACGCAACTTAGGGGGCATTAAATAATGCGATTACTCATTAAAGGCGGTACAGTTTATCAAGCCGGTAACTTAGTTAAAGAAGATATTTTAATTGAAGACGATAAAATCAAAGCTTTAGGTGTGGATTTAGCTCAAGTAGTTACAGCCGATCAAACGATTGATGCAACTGATTTAGTGGTGGCTCCCGGTTTGGTAGATGTGCATGTTCATTATCGTGAACCTGGTTTTACTTATAAAGAAACCATCAAAACCGGCAGTATGGCGGCTGCACATGGCGGTTATACTACTGTTTGTGCAATGCCTAACCTGAATCCTGTCCCTGATACGCCAGAAAAAGTTGCCCAGATGGTAGCTTTAAATCAAAAAGACGGGGTTGTTCATATTTTGCAATATGCAGCCATTACGACTGGGTTAACTTCGGAAGAACTTGGCGATTACGGTGCTTTGAAAAAAGCCGGTGCTTTCGCTCTTAGCAACGATGGCAAGGGTGTTCAAAGTGCTGGTGTAATGTACTTGGCAATGAAAAAAGCTCAAAGCCTGAATTTGCCAATTGCTGCCCACGTCGAAGACAACTCGTTGCTTTTCGGTGGTGTGATGAATGCTGGTAAAAAAGCTGAAGAATTAGGTCTTCCAGGGATGCTAGGTTTGAGCGAATCTTCCCAAATTGCCCGCGATTTGCTGTTGGCTAAAGAAACAGGTGTCCATTACCACATCTGCCACGTTTCGACAAAGGAAAGCGTTGAATTAGTTCGCTTAGCTAAAGCGCATGGAATCAACGTAACATGTGAAGTATCGCCACACCACTTATTGTTAAGTGAAGACGATATTTTAACCAATGATCCTTATTATAAAATGAATCCGCCTTTAAGAAGCAAGGGTGACCAGCAAGCTTTAATTGTCGGATTGTTGGATGGTACAATTGACATGATTGCGACCGATCATGCACCACATAGTGTTGCCGAAAAAACCGGTGATATGCGAGACGCTGCTTTTGGAATTACAGGCAGCGAAACCGCCTTTAGCATGCTGTATACGAAATTTGTTTTAACTAAAATCTTTACTTTGGAACAATTGCTGAATTGGATGAGTATTAATCCAGCTAAGCTATTTAACATCAAGCAAGCTGGTGAAATTATGCCAGGCAAGCCGGCGGATTTAGCCTTGTTTGATTTAAATCACGAAACAGTTATTTCAGAAAAAGATTATTTATCAAAGGGGATTAACACACCATTTACCGGTGAAAAAGTCCATGCTCAAACAGTTTTGACGTTGGTCTCAGGTAAAGCGGCTTATCAGAAAGGGAGATAAATTGTGAAAAGGTATTTAATTTTAGAGGATGGAACAGTATATAAGGGTGAGGCTTTTGGGGCTGATTGCCATACTACCGGTGAAGTTGTCTTTACAACTGGCATGACCGGCTATCAAGAAGCAGTTACTGACCAGTCTTTTGCCAATCAAATCCTTGTTTTTACCAATCCTTTGATTGGCAACTACGGGGTTAATCTGGATGATTATGAATCATTAGAACCCAATTGCCGCGGGGTTGTTTGCCGCGAAGTAGCGCGGGTAGCGGATAGTTGGCGCAAACAAGATACTTTTGATAATTTTTTAAAAAATATGGGGATTCCAGGAATTAAGGGAATTGATACACGGGCTTTAACTAAAAAATTGCGGATTCATGGAACCATGAAGGGCAGTTTAATTGATCCGGTTAATGACATGAAACATGCATTTGACCAATTGCACGCTACGGTTATTAATGATCAAGTTGTTGCTCAGGTTTCGACCAAGCATCCATATCCTAATCCCGGTAGCAAGCGCAATATTGTGCTGGTGGATTTTGGAGCTAAACACAGTATTTTACGTGAATTATCCAAACGCGATTGCAATACCATTGTGGTGCCATATGATACCACCGCAGAGCAGATTTTGGCCCTAAAGCCCGATGGTGTCATGCTATCGAACGGGCCTGGCGACCCTAAAGATGTGCCTGAAGCAATTAAAATGGTACAAGAAATTGAAAAGCATTTGCCTTTATTTGGCATTTGCTTAGGACACCAAATCTTTGCTTTGGCCAATGGGGCTGATACCTATAAGATGAAATTCGGGCATCGCGGATTTAACCATCCTGTTAGAGAAATTGCTACCGGAAGAATCACTTTTACTTCCCAAAACCACGGTTATGCAGTTAAAGAAGACACCGTGGATACGAACGAATTGATTATTACCCATAAAGAAGTTAACGATCAAACGGTTGAAGGCTTAAGACATAAGCGATATCCGGCCTTTACTGTACAGTTCCATCCGGATGCAGCGCCCGGTCCGCATGATGCAGATGATTTATTTGATGATTTCATGCATATGATTGATATTCGAAAGGAAGGTCAAAATGCCTAAGAGAAAAGATATTCATAAAATTTTGGTAATTGGTTCTGGCCCTATTATCATTGGGCAGGCTGCTGAATTTGATTATTCAGGCACACAGGCTTGTATGGCGCTTAGAGAAGAAGGCTATGAAGTAATTTTAGTTAATTCTAATCCTGCTACCATCATGACTGATACCAAGATTGCTGATAAGGTGTACATTGAACCTTTAACCGTAGATGCGGTAGCGCGTATTTTACGGCAAGAATATCCTGACGCACTTTTGCCGACTTTGGGTGGCCAAATTGGACTTAATTTAGCAATTGCATTAGGACAATCAGGCATTTTAGCCGAACTTAATATCAAATTATTGGGAACTAATCTGGCAGCGATTGATCAAGCAGAGGATCGAGAAAAATTTAAAGAATTAATGCAAAACCTTGGTGAACCTGTGCCCGCTTCCAAGACAGTACAGACGGTAAATGAAGCCTTGGACTTTGCCAAGCAAATCGGATATCCTGTCATTGTACGGCCGGCTTTTACCATGGGGGGTACTGGCGGCGGTATGTGTGACAACCAACAGCAATTGGCCGAGATTTGTGCTAATGGCTTAGATTTATCACCGGCAACGCAATGTTTAATTGAAAAATCAATTAAAGGTTACAAGGAAATCGAATTTGAAGTTATGCGGGATAAGGCTAATAATGCCATGGTTGTTTGTTCAATGGAAAATTTTGATCCGGTAGGGATTCATACAGGCGATTCTATCGTTTTTGCGCCAACCCAAACATTATCTGATCGCGAATACCAGTTGTTGCGGGATTGTGCTTTAAAATTAATCCGCGCATTAAAAATTGAAGGCGGATGTAATGTGCAGCTGGCGCTAGACCCGCATAGCTATCACTATTATGTCATTGAAGTTAATCCGCGGGTTTCACGCTCCAGTGCGCTGGCTTCAAAGGCAACCGGTTATCCGATTGCTAAAATGGCAGCAAAGATTGCGGTTGGATTAACTCTAGATGAAATCATTAATCCAGTTACCAAGACAACTTATGCTGAATTTGAACCGGCTTTAGATTACGTAGTCGCAAAGATTCCACGGTGGCCTTTTGATAAATTTCCGAAAGCTGACCGTAAATTAGGCACACAGATGAAGGCCACCGGTGAAGTGATGGCTATTGGCCGCAACTTAGAAGAAGCGTTGCAAAAAGCTGTACGGTCTTTAGAAATTGATACAAAAGATTTGCTAAGTCCAAAAGCACGTGCTGCAAGCGATGAGTTGTTAGAAGATAGGTTAATTAATGCTCAAGATGACCGGCTTTTTTACATTGCCGAAGCTTTTAGACGAAATTATTCTTTAGCTGAGGTACATGAATTAACCAAAATTAATTTGTATTTCTTAGATATCATTAAGCACATTACTGAATTGGAAGATAAATTGGCTCATAACGTGGGTGACCATGAAGTTTTAAAGACGGCTAAATACTATGGTTTCAGTGATTTTACCATCAGTAAATTATGGAATATTTCTGAAGATCAAGTGCGTAATTTACGCTATGATGCACATGTTTTGCCAGTCTACAAAATGGTAGATACTTGTGCGGCTGAATTTGAATCCCATACACCTTACTTTTATAGTACTTATGATGAAGAAAATGAAAGTCAAAAAGCCGCTAAAGCTTCAGTATTAGTCATCGGGTCTGGTCCGATTCGGATTGGTCAAGGGGTTGAATTTGATTATGCTACCGTCCATAGCGTTAAAGCCATTCAAGCGTTGGGCTATGAAGCCATTGTGATGAACTCTAACCCTGAAACCGTGTCAACGGATTTTTCGATTTCAGATAAACTATATTTTGAGCCATTAACATTAGAAGATGTCTTGAATGTTATCGAATTAGAACAGCCTTTAGGCGTTATCGTCCAATTTGGCGGGCAAACAGCCATCAATTTAGCTGCAGGTTTAAAAGCTCATGGCGTTAAGGTTTTGGGAACAACCGTAGAAGATTTAGACCGGGCTGAGGACCGCGAATTATTCGATCAAGTGATTAAGCAATTAGGTTTAAAGCAGCCGATAGGGAAAACGGCAACCAGCCGTCAAGAAGTTATTGACTGTGCACATGAAATTGGCTATCCCGTGTTGGTTCGTCCAAGTTATGTTTTGGGGGGACGAGCGATGGAAATTGTTAATAATGACCACGAATTAGAAACGTATTTGGATGAAAATGCAACGGCAGCTGTAGATCATCCCATTTTAATCGATGCTTATTTAGCAGGTTACGAGTGTGAAGTTGATGCCATTTGTGATGGTAAGGATGTACTTTTGCCTGGTATTATGGAACACATTGAACACGCCGGGGTTCACTCGGGCGATTCGATGGCTGTGTATCCGCCTCAAAATTTTTCAGCTGATATCAAAAAGCAGATTGTAGCTGCCACTGAACAGTTAGCTGTAGCTTTAAAATGTGTTGGTATTATGAATATCCAATTTATCATCCACAATGGTGAAGCTTATGTACTGGAAGTCAATCCGCGTGCTAGTCGGACAGTACCTTTTTTGAGCAAAATTACCGGAATAGAGATGGCACAAGTAGCTACTAAAGTGATTTTAGGCCAAAGTCTTGCAGACCAAGGCTTTAAGCCGGGGCTTTATCCCGAATCAAAGCAAATTCATGTTAAAGCTCCGGTCTTCTCTTTTAGTAAATTAGCTGATGTCGATAGTTTCTTGGGACCTGAAATGAAATCAACCGGTGAAGTGATGGGAAGCGATTTTACCTTTGAAAAAGCTTTATATAAAGCCTTTGCTGGTGCCCATATGCTTCTTCCCGAATGCGGCAGCGTCTTATTTACAATTGAAGATCGTGATAAAAAAGCTGTCTTGCCGTTAGCTAAAAGATTTGCCAAAATCGGCTATCGGATTTATGCTACTAGGGGGACAGCTGAATTTTTGAAGCAACATCATTTATATGCCACAGAGATTACCAAAATCAACGCTAAAGAAGACGGTAAGCCCGCTATTTTAGAGCTGCTTTCTCATAATCAAGTTGATTTGGTCATCAATACAATGCGACATGATCAAGAAATGGCTTCAGATGGCTTTATCATCAGACAAACGGCGATTGAACACAATATCGCTCTTTTAACCTCGCTTAATACAACTGATGCTTTGCTTAAGGCATTAGAAAATAGATCGTTTGCGACGGAATCTTTATAATGGAGGCAATAAAATGTCAAGGTTAGCAGTTAATTTACCTGGTTTAAAATTAAAAAATCCCGTTATGCCCGCTAGCGGAACCTTTGGGTTTGGTGAAAATCCCAAATATGATTTGAATAAATTAGGTGCAATTGTAGTAAAAACGACCACAAAAGAAGCCCGCGTGGGCAATCCTAATCCTAAAATTGCTTTAATGGATAATGGTGTTTTAAATGCGGTAGGTCTGCAAAACCCTGGCTTAGAACGTGTTATAGCTGAAAAATTGCCAGCTTTAAAAAAAGCCTATCCAACACTTCCTATTATCGGTAGTGTTGGCGGGGCTAGTGAGCAAGATTATCTTGATGTTGCGCAAAAATTGTCAGCTAGTGGCTTAGTGTCAGCTTTAGAACTGAATATTTCTTGTCCTAATGTTAAAGAAGGCGGGATGGCCTTTGGGACGGTACCAGAAGTGGCTCAGCAATTAACCAAGGCAGTTAAAGCCGTTTCTAGCGTACCTGTTTATGTGAAATTGTCGCCTAATGTTACCGATATTTGCGCTATTGCCAAGGCAGTCGAAGCTGGCGGTGCAGATGGTTTAACCATGATTAATACCTTAATGGGGATGCATCTTGATCTTAGAACTAGAAAGTCAGTTTTAGGCAATTTAACCGGTGGCTTTTCTGGGCATGGTATTTTACCGATTGCAATCCGGATGATTTATCAAGTAGCGCATGTTACTTCACTGCCAATTATTGGAGTGGGCGGCATTGAAAAACCACAGGATGTTTTGGAAATGTTCTTAGCAGGAGCCAGTGCCGTTCAGGTTGGTTCGGCCCACTTTGATAATCCGGTGATTTGTCCGCAATTAGTTGAACAGTTGCCGGCTTTAATGGATGAATTGCAAATTGATTCTTTGGAACAATTACACCAAGAAGTACTGGAGGCTTTTAAAAATGAAAATTGATCGTCCAATTATTGCCTTGGATTTTCCTGATAAGGAAATCTGCTTAAATTTTTTAAAACAATTCCCCAAAGATGAATCGCTTTTTGTTAAAATCGGAATGGAATTATTTTATGCAGAAGGTCCAGATATGGTTAAAGAACTCAAGGCCATGGGACATGATATCTTTTTAGATTTAAAATGCCATGATATTCCACATACGGTTGAAGCAACTATGCGCATTTTAGGCAAATTAGGTGTGGCTTTAACCACCACACATGCTCCTGGCGGCAGCGAAATGTTAAAAGCGGCTAAAAATGGTCTTATCGAAGGAGCTTTGCAAGCGGGACAAAAAACACCGCGTTTATTGGCTATTACGCAATTAACATCGACCGATGAACGTATGGTTAAAGAAGAACAATTATTATCCTGCAATCTCAATGAAAGTGTTAAAAGCTATGCCAAGTTAGCTTATGCTAGCAATTTAGACGGGGTAGTTTGTTCAGCATATGAAGCGCAAATGATTGCTGAAGCTACTAGTCCTGATTTCTTGCGGGTAACACCTGGGATTAGACTGTTAGGTGGCGATGCTGGTGACCAAAAACGAGTCATGACTCCTGATAAAGCAGCTCAAAATGGCTCAAGCGCGCTAGTTGTCGGCCGCTCTATTACACAAGCGCCAGACGCTATTTTAGCATATCGGCAAGTGTGTGATTTATGGAGGAATTAAAATGAAACAAATTGCTAAAGACTTACTTAAAATTAAGGCCGTTAAGTTGGCTCCTGCCGAACCTTTTACTTGGGCCAGCGGGATTAAAAGCCCTATTTATTGCGATAACCGGCTTACCATCAGCTATCCCCAAATTAGAACCCGGATTGCTTTAGGCTTGTCACAAATGATTAAAGAAAAATTTCCCGAAGTAGAAGTGATCGCCGGTACAGCTACGGCGGGCATCCCGCACGCAACTTTGATTGCGCAAAACTTAGATTTGCCACTGATTTATGTCCGGTCGAAACCTAAAGATCATGGCCGAGGAAAGCAAATTGAAGGTGTTTTGAAGCCACATCAAAAAACGGTGGTTATTGATGATTTGCTTTCAACCGGTGGTAGTGTTTTGAAAGCTGTAGATGCGGCCCGCAATGAAGGTGCTGATGTGATTGGGGTCGGAGCTATTTTTTCTTATCAATTAGCAAGTATTGAAGATAATTTTGCGCAGGCAAAAGTTCCTTTTGTAACGTTGACCAACTATACTGAACTTTTGCAGGCAGCTTTAGAAGAAGACTACATTACCAAAAATGAGGAGAAGTTGTTGCATGAATGGCGGCAAAATCCTGAAAATTGGCTTAAATAAAAGCTGGGAATAATCCTAGCTTTTTTAATTTTATCTTTATTTAAGCGCATTTACTGGTATAATAAAATTGATGTGATTATAGTCACAAGAAAGTGAGGATCTTAATATGGATGATTCAAAAAAACACCATCATCACCATCGGCGCGCATGGTGGAAATGGCTTTTAGGTGTTTTACTGGCATTAGTAGTTGTTAATGGGGGTGTAGCAGCTAAATTCTATTTTTCTGCTAAAGATGCAGTTGATAAAACTTACAAAAAAGTTTCTTATAAGAAGAAAAGAACCCAAGATACTATTTCTAGCGGCAAGCCTTTTTCAGTATTGCTGTTAGGGACTGATACAGGTGAATACGGACGCTCTTATCAAGGCCGTAGTGATACAATCATGGTAGCGGCTGTTGCTAGCAATAAGACCACGCTGGTTTCAATCCCCCGGGATACTCTGGTAACAATTGCCGGACACTCAGGCAATAATAAAATTAATGCAGCGTATGCTTATGACGGTGTGTCAGGAGCTTTGAATACTTTGCAATCATATCTTGATATTCCAATTGATCATTATGTTGAAATTAATATGAAAGGGTTAGAACAGTTATCGGCCGCTGTTGGATCTGTGACAGTCTACAACGATTTAGATTTTACCGCTGATGGTTATCACTTTGCCAAAGGCAACGTTACGATTAACTCCAAGAATATTTTAGCTTATACACGGATGCGTCACCAAGATTCACGTGGTGATTATGGACGCCAGTTAAGACAACGGATGGTTATTCAAGCTATGGTTAAAAAGATTGCTTCTTTAGATAGTCTGACTAAATATCAAAGTATTTTAAATGCTATTTCTTCTAATATGAAGACAGACTTGACTTTTAGCGATGTTAAAAAGATTGCTTCCAGCTATAGCAAAGCTACCAATATTGAACAAGTTCAATTAAAGGGTAGCGGTCAAATGATTGATGGTGTTTCTTATGAAGTTGTCAGTCAGGATGCGTTAACAAAGGTGCAAAATACTTTGAAGACAGCTTTGAAGATTAAATAAAGTTTAAAAGACGGTTTTAGACCGTCTTTTTTTAGCGGTTTTTTTGAAAAAACTATTTGAAAAAACTAAATGTACGTTAACATCTAGGTAATTTTGTTGTATTATTATTTATATTAAGATAAGTTATTTACTTAGCTAATAATAAACATGTTAGTTGATTTGAAAGGAAAAATTTATGAAGAGTAAGCAAGATACTATTTTTTCTTCTAAAACCTTGAGTTATTTTCTACAGTTAGCGGAAACGATGAGTTATACGCAGGCTGCTCAAATTTTAGGGATTACCCAACCAGCTTTAACTCAGCAAATTAAAAAATTAGAACGGACAGTTGGTGCCCCCTTATTTTATTCGATTGGCAAGAAATTGCACCTGTCAGATGCAGGTTATACGATGCTGGAAGCAACTCACAAAATCTATGAAACGTTAAATAAAGCGACTGATGAGATTCAACAAACAACCAGTGCGACCCAAGGTGAAATTAGCATTGGTATTTTAGCTTCAATTGAAAGTAGCGTTTTTGCCAGCTTTATTACAGATTATTATGAACAAAATACGGGAATTAAGTTAACCTTGCATTCATTGACGCGTAAGGAAATTTGGGAACGTTTGGAAAGTGATACAATTGATTTGGCAGTAACATACTTACCAGATGAAAGTATTAAAAATTGGAAGCCGTATGAGTCAAAAAGAATTGTTACCGAAGATTTGTTATTCATCCATGGCAACGAAAATCTCAGTAAGCGCAAGCGTATCCGCTTAAAGGATACGTTGACACATAACTGGGTTACTTATCCGCCACAGTATTATTTAAATGATATTATTCGTGAAGCTTATAAGAACGCTTTGCTTGACAAACCAACCAGTGTAGCGCATTTTGCAACGCCGGCGCAATTGTTTGCTTTTGCTAAAAAGACGCAAACTTATACTGCTTTACCAACATCATTTGTTGCGGCTCATAATAATGGTCAGATGGCAACAGCTCTATTTGAACCTGAAATTAAATTTGATTTAGCTTTTGTCTTTAGAAAAGGCAAAAATCAAATTCCGCGGATTGCCAATTTTTTGAAAACTTTTGATACTTATTTGGCTAAAAAAGATTATATTATGCGTCTAAAAGAAATCAAAGCCGATTAAGATTGTGTTTTAATTTTAAGGGCGGTATAATTGAATTATCTTATCAAAAGGAGACATCATTTTCATGAAAGAATTCGTTTTTGGACATAAAAATCCAGATACAGATGCTATCTGTGCTGCAAAGGCATATTCATATTTACAAAATCAGCTTGGTTATGAAACTGAAGCAGTTGCTTTGGGTGAACCTAACGAAGAAACCAAGTTTGTTCTTGACTACTTCAAGGAAGAAGCTCCCCGTGTAATCACTACAGCTGCTCCTGAAGTTGAAGCTGTTATGTTAGTTGATCACAATGAAGCACAACAAAGTGTAGATGATCTCAAAGATTTGACGGTTACACATGTAGTTGACCACCACCGTATTGCTAACTTTGAAACAGCTGCACCATTATATTATCATGCTGAACCACTTGGCTGCTGCAGCACTATTGTTTATAAAGAATACAAGATGCATGGAATTGATGTTCCAGCTAAAATTGCCGGTTTGATGCTTTCATCTATCATCTCTGATACTTTGTTGTTCAAGTCACCAACAACCACTGATGAAGACAAAAAGGCTGTTGAAGAATTAGCTAAGATTGCTGACGTTGATTATGAAAAATATGGCTTGGAAATGCTTAAAGCTGGTACAAATTTGGCATCCAAAACTGAAGAAGAATTGATTTCAGCTGATGCTAAGTCATTTGAAATGGGTGGCAAGACTGTTCGTGTTGACCAAGTTAATACTGTTGATTTGGCCGAAGTATTTGCACGTGAAGATAAATTAAAAGCTGCTATTGAAAAGCAAAGTCAAGCTGAAGGCTATGATTTATTCTTACTGATGGTAACTAATATTTTAGATTCTGATACCCGCTTATTGGTTGTAGGCCAACCAACTGATGTGGTTGAAAAAGCCTTTGGCAAGAAATTAGTTGACGGCAAGATGGATCTTCCTGGTGTTGTTTCACGTAAGAAGCAAGTCGTTCCACCAATGCAAAAAGCTTTTGAAGCTTAGCTTAAGAGATATTACAAAAAAGAATTAGCCACGGCTAATTCTTTTTTTATAAGCTAAAAAAAGTAAATGCGCATATTTTGCGGATAAAATCATTAAAAAAACTATTATTCACTGATTTAAAAAGGTATACTATAAATATAGATAATTATTTTAAATGGAGTGAAATTAATGAGCCAAGAAAAAAGAATTGAGCTGATTAAGCAATTACTTGAAGAACGCCAAGAATTATCAACAAAAGACATTATGGAAGAATTTGGCGTTTCACAAGATACGGCTCGCCGAGATATTGTTTTACTGACAAAACGTGGGGAAGTAAAAAGAACGCATGGCGGTATTTTGCCGCTTGATTTTGGGCGCAGTGTGCCTAATTTTCAAAGTCGTTTATCACAATTTACGAAACAAAAAACGCAAATAGCACTTGAAGCAGCTAAATATTTCAGACCGCATAATGTGTATTTTGTGGATTCATCAACTATTTTGCTAAAGACATGTCAAAATATTAATATGCCGCTGACAGTGGTAACCCACTCGCTGGATAACTGTATTGCTCTATCTGAGCATAATAAGGTAACTGTCAAAGTACTGAGCGGGACGCTGAATCATGAAAATAGATATTTCTATTCAAATTTAGCTGTTGAAGAATTAAATGATGTTATGTTTGATACAGCTTTTATTGCGGCGTCCGGCATTGACGAAACGGGAGCATATTTATTAGATCAGGGTGATGCTCAAATTGTCGGAACTGCCGTCAAAAGAGCCCGCCGCGTTATTTTAGTAGCTGAACATCAAAAATTTGTCAATAAATCATATTACCGTATTTGTTCATTAGATAAGATTTCATTATTTATCACTGATAAGCAGCCAACTAAAGAACAATTAGCAATGTTTTCACCGTATACTGAAATTAAAGTTGCTAAGTAAAAGCCCTTGCTAGGGCTTTTTTAATGAGTTCTTGGGTAGCAGTTATTTTAATTAATGCGGTATAATATTCTTTAAGGATAATTATTATGAGGTGAAGTACTCCATGGAAAATAAATTTAATCATAAAATTGAAAAAATTGCCGTTTCCTCTATTCGGCAATTTGATGCTGAAGCCAGTGCGATTCCTGGGATCATCAAATTAACCTTGGGTGAACCGGATTTTAACACACCGGAACATATTAAAGCAGCGGCTAAAAAAGCGATTGATGAAAATCAGTCACACTATACGCCTAATGCCGGTATCCCTGCTTTGCGTCAGGCCTGCGCTGCTTATTTCAACCAAAAATATCATTTGAATTATCAACCTAGCCAGGTAATTACGACAGTAGGGGCTACTGAAGGTATTGCAACAGCTTTGCAGACAATTTTAAATCCTGATGATACCTTAATTATGCCTACACCGGTTTTCCCAATTTATGCCGATATCGCTAAAATTAATGGTGGCGATGTGGTGTGCGTTGATACCAGTGCAGATGATTTTGTTTTGACACCAAGTCGTTTAGAGCAAGTCTTTGCAGAACATCCTGAAAAAAATTTTAAAGTTTTAGTTTTGGTTTTCCCAAGCAATCCTACTGGGGTAACCTATAACAGAAAACAATTGGAAGCTTTGGCGGATGTTTGCCGTCGCCATGATATTTGGATTTTATGTGATGAAATCTATGCCGAATTGACATATAGCGGTGACCATACTTCAATGGCTGAAATCATGCCAGAAAGAACCATTTTAATTAGTGGTTTGTCGAAATCACATGCCATGACCGGTTGGCGGATTGGGTTTGTTTTTGGCCCGCAAGACTTTATTGATCAAGCTGTTAAAGCTCATCAATATATGGTAACTTCTTCGGTGACAAGTGCCCAATATGGTGCTTTAGAAGCGATGGAACATGGACAAAATGACAGCTTAGCAATGAAAAAAGAATATCTTAAGCGGCGTGATTTTGTTAAGCAGGGGCTTGAAGAAGCCGGTTTTACCATGGCTAGTCCTGATGGCGCATTTTATTTATTTGCTAAAATTCCTGCACAATGTGGCCATGATTCATGGAAATTTGTCAGAACCTTAGCTAAGGAAGCCAAAGTTGCCTTGATTCCAGGTGCTTCTTTTGGTCCTGGCGGAGAAGGTTACGTTCGGTTGAGTTACGCTGCTTCAATGGATAATCTTAGAGAAGCTGTTAAGCGAATTCAAGCTTATATTAAATCATTATAGATTAGAGGTAATTTTTATGGATGTTGTAAAAAATAAACGGCCCATTGGGGTTTTTGATTCTGGTTTAGGTGGCATCTCGGTTTTAAAAGAATGCGTTAAATTAATGCCTAACGAAGATTTTATCTTTTTTGGTGATTCCCAAAATGCACCCTATGGTATCAAAACCGTTGGGCAAGTTTATCAGCTTAGTAAAAACATTGTTGAATATTTCGTGAACCAAGATGTTAAAGCCATTGTGATTGCCTGCAATACAGCTACAAGTGCCGCTGCTAAAGAATTACGCCAAGAATATCCCGACCTGCCTATTGTAGGGCTTGAACCAGCATTAAAGCCAGCCGTTTTGCATAAAGAACACTCTAATATCTTAGTGATGGCTACAAAATTAACGTTACGAGAAGACAAATTCAATCATTTGATGCAACAATATGAAGATCAAGCGAACATCATGAAATTGCCAGCCACCGACTTAGTTGAATTTGTCGAACGCGGCGAGATTGATACGCCTGAACTTAAACAATATTTACGCAGAATTTTAAAGCCTTACCTGGGAAAAATCGATTCTGTGGTTCTGGGTTGTACTCATTTTCCCTTTGCTGCTAAAGCCATTCAGGAAATCGTAGGCGAAAATGTCTATGTAATTGATGGTGCACCGGGGGCTGCTAGAGAATTAAAACGTCTATTAGTTAAAGGCCACTTGGAACAAGATCCTACTAGCAAAGGAACGGTTATTTTTCATAACAGCAATCCTGATCCTAAAGAAATTGAATTATCAAAACGCTTATTTAATTTATAGAAGAAAATAATGACAAAATATTTGAGAAAAGCTACTTTGGACGATTTGCCGACGATTACCCAGATTTTTTTAGAAGCCAAGGCTTTTTTGAAAGCTTCCGGTTCGCCTCAATGGCCAAACGGTGCGCCTAATCAAGCAACATTTAAAGAAGACATTCAAAAAGGTCAATGTTATGTTTTAATTGTTGACGATCAAATTGGTGGGATGGCCTCATTAGTTTTAGATCCTGATCCTAATTATCAGGTTATCTATGAAGGCTCTTGACAGGATTATACTGCTCCTTATATCGCTATCCATCGAGTAGCAACTTCTGCTAAATTTCGGGGCCACCACCTCAGTGAAGCTTTATTTGCCTGCTTATTTTCGGCTATTTATGCCCAAGGTATCAGACATGTGCGCATCGACACCCATGCGCAAAATAAAATTATGCAGCATATAGCACAAAAAATGGGCTTTTCTTACCGGGGTATAATCGAGATTCAAAATGAAAAAATTGATCCTAAAAGAAAAGCCTACGAATTGAAGCTAAAATAAGAAAGGAGCAGCGGAGTGATATCCGCCCAAGAATAAATGCAAAAAATATGTACAACGCTGTTATTTGACGTTGATGACACTTTGCTTGATTTTCATGATGCTGAAATAACGGCTTTAGCGAAGCTTTTTGAAAGTTTGAATTTAACTTTAAATGCTGAGATGAAAAAAGCATATCATGATTTTAATCAAGGATTATGGAAAAAACTTGAATTAGGGCAAATCACCCGTGATCATCTTTTAAACACACGGTTTACGACTTTTTTTAAAGAAAAATATGGTTTAACTGTCGATGCAAAAAAAGCCTCTGATACTTATTTGAATTCTTTAGCTTTAAGCCATAAAGAAATTGATGGCGCCCATGAGCTTTTAACAGCCTTAAAAAGCAAGGGTAAAAAATTATATGTAATATCTAATGGTGTCTTGAAGATACAAGAAAAAAGGTTAAAAGATTCAGGTTTTGAAGCCTTATTTGATGATATTTTTATTTCCGAAGTAATCGGGGTTGATAAACCGGATAAACTGTTTTTTGACCGTGTAACAGCCAAGATTGACGGCTTTAAAGCTGGTGAGGCTTTAGTAGTTGGTGATTCTTTAACGTCGGATATCTTAGGTGCTAATAATGCAAAACTTGATAGTGTTTGGTTTAATCCTAAAAAAACAGCCAATACAACTGAAGCTGAGCCGACTTATGAAGTAACACAATTAAAAGAAATTTTAGACCTTGCCTAAGCAAAGGCACTCCTAAGCGAGTGCCTTTTTACTTGAATTTGGCAAGCACTTTAAGATATGATACAATTTAGTCGTTATAATTTTAGGGAGTTAGACTTATAAAAAAGGGGGATTAAGATGCTGCGCAGAATTTTAATTACTCATCAAGTGGAATATCCGCTTCAAGTTGGCGATGTTATTGAAAAAGATAATAAGACCTATGTGATTATCAATATTATGGATGTTGAACCTTTTATGCGTCAAAAAAAGCGTTTTGTTAACTATACCTGCTTATGTCAAAAATATCATTCACCAAACTTGGCCAGTGAATATATTGAGACTGAATCGGAATTAGCTTATACTTTGAATGAATGGCATACGGTTTCACATGTAGGTGATTTCATTTACGATACCGAAACCAAAATCTATGTTGAGGTCACCAAAATTTTGAGTACCCGTTTTGAAGGAGAAACGATGTATGTCAATTATGAATTTACCCCTGTGCCTGAATGGAGTGAAAGTCAAATGCGCGAGGCTGTTTTTAAATATCGTAGACGGTTTATGCATTTAGTTTCGGCACCTCAAGCCTTTGGCCAAAAAAATGCACATAATTAACTAAAATTCTCTAGTGAGACGTTTGGTAAGACAGACGTCTCTTTTTTATTAGAATGGTCACATATTCCAGTAAAAGCTCACAAAGGAGTATCAACAATCATTGAGTAGTTGTTTTACGATTGCTCGCCCGATTTCTTGGGTGCCGCTTGTAACTACTGCTATTTTTTCACCCATATAATAATCTTCTATGTAAACGGTATTATTTAAATTCATTAGTTATTATATTAAGCGTTACCATATAATGGTTAAGCAGGCACTTTTTATGTCACAGTTACTTAAAATTTATATGTAATTTGTTGACAAAAAATTGTCACGTTTCTGTTAATCTGATACGTTATAGTTATCAATTAGATAAGGAGAAAAGACAATGGATAAAAAGTATGAATTTGAAGATCGATAATGAAGCTCAAACTATCTAGGGTGTCCACATTCCAAATAAAAATAAGTTTCAGCTGATTCGTGCCGATACGACCTCAAACTATTTTGAAGGCTGGCGACCGACCAAAGAAGATGTTCATCATCTTTCAGATTACTTTGCCGAAAACCATCCTGAAGAACAGGCTAAGCTTAAAAAAATTTGGAAAGAATTTCATTAAACATAAAAAAACAAATACGCCCCTCCAATTTGGAGGGGCTTTCAACCATAAAAAACTTCTTGATAGAAAATATGTATTATAAATAGTTTTTAAATATTAGATTTATCTATGGTTAAACCCTATAATAAAAGCAAGAAATAAGATAAAGCGGGAAAGAAAATGAACGATACAGAAGAAATCAAAAATTTATATCGCATGGTTAATAAGGCAATGGTTAAAAAAGATACCCAAACACTCAGACAGATTGTGAAGCCGGGCAGTGTTTTAATCTATATGACCGGCTATGTGCAACCTATTTCAGAATGGTTCAACCAAATCGAAAGTAAAGAGATGCGGTATTTTGCATCTAAAGAAGAAAATATTAAAGATGTGGCGGTTAACGGACAAAAGGCCGGCCTAACCGGGCAAAGCAGGGCCAAAGCCCGGATTTGGGGCGGCGGCACCTACACCTGGCCGCTCCAAATTAAGATGAGCTTTGAAAAGCAAGACGGCAAATGGCTGGTTACAGACCAGTTGGCTTCAACCTATTAGGATGATATCGAAAGTATTAATCGGCGAAGCATTCGGCAACTTGAAATTTAACCCGATTTTTAAGTCTTACCGGCAATCAGCTGACGTGGTTTAATCTTTTAAATTAAACTACCGTAGTTCGTCCCGACTGGCAAAAGAAGTATAAATACGCCTAACGGTTAAAAACAGCTGCAAAATCAAATGCGGCCCTCCAATTTTGGAGGGCCGTTCAACTATACGCTTTATTTTTGGCGCAAACTTGCCGCTATACTAAAGACATTGTTTAAAGATAAGATCAAGCAAATAAACAAAATGGCATATTACTTGATCTGCAACATTTGGTATTATTTAAAAGCATTTCTCAATCAAAGGGATGCTTTTTTATAAGTATGATATTTTTAATCCACTTCACTATAATACATATTATAGTGAAGTGAAAGGCTATTATGTAGCGGTGTTTGGCCGGCTATTTTTACCAGTTGACTTCACCATTTATAGTGTTTAATGGTATAATAGTGATGTTAAAACTAATAGGATGATGCTGAGAGACGCTCTTATTTGCATCGCTCATTAAGAAAGGTTGTGGAGAAAGTTGGCAAGAAAAAAACGACACTATAATGTTCAACCTTTGCGGACAAAAAAAGAAATCGATACTTTCTTGCAAATTTTAGGTGTTCCGGTCGAAGGTAAGCGAAATCAGCTGCTTTTTTTAATAGGTATCAATAATGGACTTCGAACCTCAGATATTGTGACTTTAAAAGTTAAAGATGTCAAAGAAGATAATCCCTATATCGTAGAACAAAAAACCGGTAAGGTCCGGCAGCTGTATCTTAAAAATATGCGGCCAATTATCGATAGTTATATTGTAGGTAAAAAAAATTCCGATTGGCTTTTTCCATCGAGACAAGGCGGCCATATCGAACGCAATACAGTTTATGTTATTTTTCGTGAAGCTGCTAAGCTGATGGGCCGTAATGATATTGGGACTCATACCATGCGTAAAACGTTTGGTTACCACTACTATCAAAAAACGCATGATGTTGCCACTTTAATGAAGATTTTTAACCACTCTTCTGAATCAGTTACCAAAAGGTATATTGGAATTGAAAGTGATGATATCAAAAAGACAATGGATAGTTTCCATTTGGGATTTTAAAAAGCAAAAGAGGTAATGATATGTATCAAAAAATAGCACTTATTTCAGATATCCATGGTAATTTGACCGCCTTTGAAGCTGTAGTGAATGATTTGAAACAACAAAAAGTGCATGATGTGTGGTTTTTGGGCGATATGTTTATGCCTGGACCAGGCGCGTTAAATCAATGGCGATTATTTAAAGAGTTAGAGCCCAGCTTAATTGTACGAGGCAATTGGGATGATTTATTGGTGAATGGCTTCTATGGAAAATTAGCTTTAACCAAGCCTAGTCGGGTCTTTTTTTCCCGCCTAGCTGAATTTACGGGGCAAAAGCTTGGAAAAGATATTATTGAGCAAATAGCAGCTTGGCCCATGCATCAAACTAGACAACTTGGAACCTTAACTTTTAGCTGTTCCCATAATCTGCCTTTTCATAATTTTGGCCAAAAATTATATCCGACAGCTGATCAGGCAACTTTTGATGAAGTCTTAAAAGATATTGAAGCGGATGTGGCCCTTTATGCGCATGTTCACCATCCACTTATGCGCTATACTACACAAGAACAACTAGTAATTAATCCTGGTTCAGTCGGAGAGCCCTTTGAAGATTGGGACAAGCTGCATCAAGATTTAAGAGCACAATATTGTCTTCTGGAAGTCGATGAAACCGGACTTCCCCAAGTATCTTTCAGAAAGGTTGCTTATTCACGCCAAAAGGAAGTTCAAAGATCCCAAGAGGCCAATTTGCCTTATCTTAAATTGTATCAAGATCAGCTTTATGAAGGTGTTGTGCACACGCATGATCAAGCTTTACTAAAGCAGATTAATCTGACAGAAGGTTATTTAAATGATGTTTTAACTTATAACCAAAATTTAAATTAATATCAAACTTTTGATGAATTTACGAGAGACAGCAATTTTTAATGTTAAAATAAGTTCAAATAGCTAAAAAGGGTGGTTGTAATGACAGTTGAAAATACGCAGGCATTAGCAGATCAATCGGCTTATCTAAATGTTTTGCGTCAAGCAGGGCAGTTAGCCAATGTTACTAGTAGCCAAGCTCAGAAATTTTCTGATACAATGCAAAAGATTCAAGTTAAAGCTGGAGATACAGTTTCACAATTAGCTAGCGAATATGGCACGACCACAGCAAGAATTGTTCAAGCTAATAATTTGGCTGATCCAAACTTCATCATGACAGGTCAAAGTTTGTTGATTCCAGGCAAAGATACGGTACTTAAAACAGCTAACACAGCAACAAAAGCTACCCAAACGATAGCCAGTTCATCTGCTAGCACCAGTAGTGCTACGAGCATTAATAATAATGAAAGCCAAGTTGAAGCTGAAGCCAGAGCTTGGATTGTTCAACGTGAATCAGGCGGCAGCTATACAGCTCGTAACGGCAAGTATATTGGCAAATATCAGCTTGATCAAAGCTACTTAAATGGTGATTATTCTGCTGCTAACCAAGAAAAGGTTGCTAATAATTATGTTAAGCAACGCTATGGCAGCTGGGCGAATGCTAAAAAGCATTGGGAAGCGTTTAATTGGTATTAAAGAAAAGAAGGGCGCTTAAGTCCTTTTTTTATTGCGAAAGGGGAATTGGATGCATCCATTAGAAGAAGTTGAATTAACTAATATGTGTATGATTTATCGAGGCCGGCAAGTCTTGGTTGAAAATCGTAAAAACCCGGCTTGGGCAGGGATAACTTTTCCAGGTGGCCATGTAGAGCCTAATGAAGCTTTCAATGATGCTATGGTGCGTGAAGTTTATGAAGAAACCGGCTTAAAATTAATTAAGCCTAGATTATGCGGCATTAAGCAGTTTCCGCGTAAAGATGGAAAAAGATATCTTGTTTTATTATATAAATGCGACCAATTTACCGGCCAAATCAAGAGTTCGCGCGAAGGCGATATTTTTTGGATTGATAAAGAAAAAATTACTGATTATCAATTGCCGCTTAATTTTAAAGAAATGTTGCCGGTTTTTGCAGATGACAATTTATCAGAGATTTATTTTCATCCGCAAGCAAATGGCTTAGATTCTTGGATTACTGATATCTATTAAAAAAGCTCAGATAAACTGAGCTTTTTTTAGCTATTTAAAAAAACATTGAAACAATGTATAGGCACCAGCAGCTAAGCAGCATAAACCGCTCACAACTGTCACAGCTTTGACTTCACCAGGTGTATTAAGCCATTTTTCCCGTTTGCCACCGGATAAAATTTCAGTATGTTTTAAAACGAGCAATAAAAATCCTGCTACAACTAAAGCTATTCCGAGTAAGCCATAACCAATTTTGGTTAAGGACACCATTTTAAACATTGATCCAATTGACGCAATTATAACACTTACCAGCAATGTTAAAGCAAAGATAATGCGTTGATTCATAACGATAAAACCTCCAAACTTGACCGCAATATCAATCTTACAAGTTTTTGGGCGTAATTTCAACTGTGCTATGAGGGGGGAGTTAAAATTTTATTCTAGTTTACATAATATACATTATCGAAAGCAGCTTTAAAATCCGCGCCCTAGAGCCTTTTTGGATTTTGCTAAAAAAAACACTTGCTACTAACAAGTGTTTTTTTAAGTTAATATGAATTAATTAATTTCGCTTTGTTATTCCAAAACGGAACTTTCACAACACCTAAGATTTTACTTCTAGTAACAAAACCATAATAGCGACTATCATTTGAAACTGCTCGGTTGTCACCTAAGACAAAATATTTTCCCTTAGGTACCGTAAAGCTGCTGTCGGTTCCTAAAGGCACCGCCGCATTGCGTGTAAGAACCGTTTCAGCTTTCAAAGTCCCTGTTGTTTGTTGTGTTGTCGTAATATATCCTTGAGACTGATATTTTCCATTGACGTATAATTTGCCATCGTCATGGTATTCAACCTTATCTCCTGGTAAAGCTAATACCCTTTTAACATATTTAGTGTCTTTTTGGATGGTCGGATTATTGTGATCAACGCCGTAAGCATTAAAAACAACCACTGAATTACGCTTAATTTTAGCATAATGTAGCATTACGACACGTTCGTTATTTTGCAAGTTGGGATACATCGATGTTCCATCCACCTTCACGATTGAAATAACATATGTTTTTAAAGCATATGCAATCAAAAAACCGATTAAAAGCGGAATAACCCAACTAAATATTTCTTTTATAATTTTCAAAGTTGCCTATCCCTCACAAATCTTCAAATATTTTATTGATGTATAAATAATTAATATATAAGGCCAAAACTCCGCAAAAAATTAATTCATAAAAAAAGAATAGATAGCTTTCATTATTCATTAAAGGCATAAACATGACCATAATATCCAAGGCAATGCGGTTAAAAAAACATGGGTAATCAAAATGGATTAAATTGCTCAATAAGCTGACAAGTCCGCAACCAGCAATTGCAATTGATAAACAGATGATGAAGGAAAATAATACTTGAGCGCCATCTGCATAATGTTCGGCTACGTCTAAAGAGCGCCCTGGGCGGCGCAAAATAGCCACAATAAAACGAAAATACCACGTACTCAACACATAAATTGTCCCTAAAACACCAACGGCGATATTCATCCAAATATTAAATTTTTCATGGTTCAAAGCCAACACCCCTTTTAAATGGTTCTTTTTTAATTATAACCATTTAAAGGCAATTTGTCGGTGTTAAAGCAGGAATAATGAGTGTATTTAAGCCTTTCTTAACTTTTGTGTCAGTTGCAGGAGATATTCATGACTTTTTAGTTGCTCTACCGCATCCAATTGGTCTTTTAACACAATTTCATAAATACTGCTTGCTTTAGGATTTAGTAAGGGCAGGACTTGTTCCCACGCAATCTTGCCTTGACCTAAAGGCAAACTATCATGTGTTAGGCCCATTGAATCAACAAGATGATAATGCACAATATGATTTTGCAGCTGTTTTAAGGAAGCCAGTAAAGCGTCATTTGATCCATGCATTTTAATAAAGCAATGTGATGTATCAAAAGCCAAACGGTAGCCTTTATCATAGATATAAGTATTTTCTTTTGGCTCACCATAATAAAAAATCGGTGAAATCGAATTTTCAAACATGATGTGGTCTTGTCCCAGCGCACTAAACGCATCCATCCGATGGTATGCTTGTGCACGGGCGCTATTAACGTCATCCCACATATCGATAAATTGCTGTGTTTGTCTAGAGTATGAACCGTGGACTAATACTTGACAGTCATAATCAAATGCTAATTGCAGCATGTCATTAGTACTTTTATCGATAAAATAATACAAATCGCGGCATTTATCTTCGGGCGCAATTAGCTCCGTAAAAAGCCCATGAAAGCGCATAGGCTGATGGATGACAATCTGTTTGACATCTTCGCTTTTGATCCATTCTAAATCAAAACGCAAGCGCCTTAGTCCTTCTTTAGTAAAATCATTCTCATCGGTAAAAAATTCAAAGACATCAGGATGATATTGCAAACGATTTTCAATCTGTCTTGAATCAGTACTTCCTTTTAATCCTAGTTGAATCTTCAAAATAAACCCACCTTTGCCAGTAAAACAAAATAAAAAGGGACTAAAGCCCCTTTTTAGCGATAAATATCTTCCATCCAAGCTAAAGCCAAGGCTTTTTCGCCTAAATGCGTTCCGATAACCGGTCCAAAATAACTGATATCGATTGGATAATCAGGATACTTTTTAGCTAATTTTTCACGCCAAGCTAAAGCAGCTGCTTCATCATTAGCATGAATAACAATTAGGCGCAATGGATAATCAATGCCTTGGATGCGCTCGTCAAACAATTCTTCTACCCGTTTCAAAGCTCGTTTGGAAGAACGAACTTTTTCAAAAGCAACAATCTTATCCGATTCATCATCAAATGTCAGCAACGGTTTAATTTTTAAAACACTGCCGATAAAAGCCGAAGCGTTAGATAAGCGTCCTCCGCGAACGAGATTTTGTAAATCATCTACGACAAAAAATTCTTTGATTGTTGTTCTAAGCTGATTTAAGCGTGCTAAAATGGTATCTAAGTCTTTTCCTTCTTGAGTTAATTTAGCGGCTTCAATGGCTAAATAACCCATCAGCAAAACCGTAATTTTAGAATCATAAGGTATAAGATTGATTCGGTCTGATACCGCATCTTTAACTGTTGTCTGCAAGGTTCTGATAAAACCCGAAATCGTGCCGGCTAAGTGAATACTGATTACAGTATCATATCCTTCATCAGCTAAAGAGTTATAAAGCTCAATCAATTCACCCACGGGAGGTTGTGTAGTTGAAGGAAATTTTTGGCATGTACGTAATTTATCATAAAATTCTTCGGTTGTGATATCAACGCCTTCATTATAGACTTGATCGTCAATCACAAAGGGGATGGGAACAACTCGGATGTTATATTTTTCCACCTGTTCTTTAGTCAGATAGGCAGTACTGTCGGTTACAACAGCTATTTTCATAAAAAGCCACCTACTTCAATTAATATTACCAAAAACTATCATAACACATAAAGACTGATATGACTAGAAAAGGCCTTAATAGTTTATTGTCATTTTTTGAAAAAGAAAAAGTTTGCAAAAAAAATTTTCATGTTTTTTCACACTTTAGCGCAAATTTTTGCTATTTTCCCCTTAAAAAAGTAGAATAAATAGGAATGCTTTTTAAGGAGGAAGAATAATGGCTTTTGATGGTTTATTTACACATGCACTTGTGCACGAATTACAAGCAATCTTAATTAATGGCAGAGTTACCAAAATTTCAGCACCTTATAAAAATGAAATCATCCTCACTATTCGAAATAACAAGATTAATTACCCATTATTGTTATCAGCTCATCCTAACTATGCTAGAGCACAAATCACGCATATACCGTATACTAATCCACAAACACCATCTAATTTTACTATGGTCTTGCGGAAATATTTAGAAAGCGCCAAATTAGTTACGTTAGAACAATTAGCTAATGATCGGGTACTTAATTTAAGTTTTGTTACGCGGAATGAATTGGGCGATAAATTGCCGCTAGTGTTAAGTTTAGAAATTATGGGACGGTATAGCAACCTGATTTTACTAAATCAAGAAACAGGTCAAATCATTGATACCATTAAACATGTAGGTATGGATCAAAATCGCTATCGCACACTTTTGCCAAATGCTGCCTATCGCAGACCACCTATGCAAAATAAAATTAATCTGTTTGAAAATGATTTTGATTGGAATTTACTGCAGCAATTTCCTAATCGTGAAGTCTTAGCTGGACAAATTGTTCAAAAATATCAAGGCTTTTCTAAAAACAGCGCCTTAATTTTAGCTGATATGCTGCATCAAAAAGGTCAAGCAGCTTTAAAGATATTCTTAGAGCAAACACTTAATCCGACACCAACGATTTTTAAGACTGAGCGTGGGGATGATTTTACCTGCTTTAACGTGGAAGGTAAGACTTTTGCCAGTTTAAGCGAAATGCTAGATCATTTTTATCGGAACAAAGCTACTAAAGACCGGGTCATGTCTCAAGGCGCAAGGATGATTCACGTGGTTAAAAATGATTTAGCGCGTAATCGCAAAAAACTTAAAAAATTACAGCAAGAGTTAAAAGCTACGGAAAATGCAGATAGCTATCGGGTTAAAGGAGAGCTGTTAACCACTTATTTATACCAAGTAAAAAAAGGCATGGCATCGATTACCTTGAATAATTATTATGATCAAGAAAAGCCGGTTAAAATAACCCTTTCAAATCAGCTTTCTCCTTCCGGTAATGCCCAAAAATATTTCAAGAAATATCAAAAATTAAAAAATGCGATTGGCTTTATCAACCAGCAGCTTAAATTAACTCAGGATGAAATTACTTATTTGGAAACCATCCAAGCACAAATTGAATTGGCAAATCCTAGTGATTTACCTGATATCAAAGCCGAATTAGAAAAAGGCGGCTATTTGACGGTTAAAAAGGCAGCTAAAAAGCGCCCTGCCTCTACTAGCAAGCCAGACACATTTATCGCTTCGGACGGTACCAAGATTTCAGTTGGTAAAAATAATTTCCAAAATGATAAATTAACGCTTAAAACAGCGCGCAAAGATGAATATTGGCTGCATGTCAAAAATATTCCTGGCTCTCATGTTATTATCCATAATAATCATCCAAGCCAAAATACTTTAACAGAGGCAGCTCAAATTGCGGCCTATTATTCTAAAGCACGCACATCTGCTAATGTAGCTGTTGATTATGTGCAAGTCAAACATATCCGCAAACCAAATGGAGCTAAACCTGGGTTTGTGATTTATGAAGGGCAAAAAACGCTTTACGTCACCCCAATTGAAGCTGAGGTGCTAGCGCTTAAGGCCTAAAAAAAGACTGGAATTTTTTCCAGTCTTTTTTATTGCTTAATTTTGTGTTTCTGTATCAGCTAAAGGCATTACTTCTACATTTGTGATAGTACCCTGTGTTTCAATATCGACCACAAAAGAACCATTTGAATAACGATCGCTATTATGGTGGGTTTGGCAGTCAATGATGACGGGCTCTGCTTTTTCCAAGCTTACTTTAAGTAAGGATTGCGGATCAACCGGTTGTGCAAAAATTAAGCGGTGTGGATTACGTTTTAATTCACGTAGAATTTGTACCCCGCGTCTAGCTCGTGCACTTTGTGGAACCATCTCAGCTTCCATCAGTTTGAATGATCCCCGCTGGGTAAGCATTGCAATGGTAGCTTCTTTAGCAATAAGTGCTACTGTAACCAGATAATCATCACGCAAATCCATACTCTTAACACCAGCAGCCCTAGCGCCAGTAGTAGGTACTTCAGCTAAGTCAAATCTTAAGCCATAACCGCCATGAGTAGCACAAAAGACTTGTAAATTGGCACTTTGCTCTACAAAGTAAACCGCAATAACCTCATCGGTAGCTTGTTTTAGTTTAATGAAGGTTGCAGCTCTAGATTTATACGTTCGTCCCGGTTTTAAATCAGCTAAAGGCGTTTGTTTGATATATCCTTCCTTAGTAGCAAAGACGAAATTGCCTGTCTGTTTCAAATCCTTGAAAACCAGTGCTTGAATGACATATTCATCATCATCCAGGCCGACTGATTGACTGAGGTGCTCACCGGTATCTTTCCAGCGGGCATCCACAATATCATGTACTGGACGGTAAATGATATTACCTTTATTAGTGAAGATATAAAGATAGTCCAATGTATTAGCTACCTGTTGCAAGATGGTTTGATCGTCTTCTTTAAGGCCATTATCTTGAGCGTCAGAAGCATTAAATGACCGTAAAGAAGACCGTTTAACGTAACCATCATGCGAAACTTGCAACATGACTTCTTCTTGAGCAAACAAAACCTTCGTATCAATCTTAAGTTCTTCCATTTCAGCTCTAATCTCGGTCTGGCGTGGAGAACTATACTTCTTAGCGATTGCCTGCAATTCTTTTTTAATCACAGCATCCAATTGATGTGCATCTTGTAAAATAGCGGTGTATTGTGCAATTTTTTGGGCTAAATCTTTAGCTTCCGCTTCTAAAGCTGAGACATCCGTGTTAGTCAAGCGATACAGCTGTAATGAAACAATCGCTTCAGCCTGCTTTTCGGTAAAAGAAAACTCGTTCATTAAATTGCTTTTGGCATCTTTTTTATTTTTAGAAGCTCTGATAGCTTTAATAACTTGATCTAAGATGGACAAAGCCTTAATCAAACCATCCACAATATGCTTGCGTTCTTTAGCCTTGTTTAAATCAAATTCAGTCCGCTTGGTGACCACGACCCGCTGGTGTTCTAAATAAGCAGTCAAAATCTGCTTTAAGCCAACGTGCTTAGGCCGCATATGGTCAATCGCTACCATATTGAAGTTATACGAAATTTGTAAATCAGTATTTTTAAAGAGATAATTTAAAATTCCTTGAGCATTGACGTCTTTTTTGAGTTCAATCACAATCCGTAAGCCTTCACGGTCGCTTTCATCGCGAATTTCAGCAATACCCTCAACCTTTTTTTGAAGCCGAATTTCGTCAATTTTTTTAACTAAAACGGCTTTATTAACTTCATAAGGAATTTCCGTAACGACAATTTGTTCTTTGGAGCCTCGCAAAGCTTCGATTTTTGTCTTAGCTCTTAACATAGCCCGGCCACGCCCTGTTTCATAGGCTTTTTTGATACCTTCTATGCCAAGCATAATCCCGCCGGTCGGAAAATCAGGGCCCTTTACAAATTGCATCAGCTCATCCAACGAGGCTTCAGGATGATTCATCAAAAAGATGGTTGCTTGAATGGTTTCAGCCAAATTATGCGTAGGAATTTCAGTAGCATATCCGGCTGAAATTCCCGTCGCGCCATTAACTAAGAGATTAGGGAAACGCGCTGGTAAAACAGTCGGTTCAAATTCCGTGTCATCGAAATTGGGTACCATATCAACTGTTTTTTTATCAATATCTGTCAGCATTTCAGCAGCAATTTCCGATAAACGTGCTTCAGTATAACGCATGGCTGCCGGTGGATCACCATCCATGGAACCGTTGTTACCGTGCATCTCAATGAGTGGTTCACGCAATTTCCAATCTTGACTTAGACGAACCATTGCTTCATAAATTGAACTATCGCCATGGGGGTGAAAATTACCCATTACATTCCCAACGGATTTAGCTGATTTACGAAAAGGCTTGTCGAAAGTATTGCCGTCTTGGTTCATGGCAAATAAAATCCGGCGCTGTACCGGTTTTAAGCCATCTCTAATATCAGGCAAAGCACGTTCTTGAATAATATACTTGGAGTAACGGCCAAAACGTTCACCCATAACAGCTTCTAAGGACAGCTCTTGGATATTTGAATGTGTTACTTCTGCCAAATGTTACTCATTCCTTTCTATTTATCAATATCATCGATGTCATCGTCAAATAATGAGAGACTTTGCTGGGCTGCTTTTTGGTCATGGGCACTCGATGAATCACCATGGGCAAAAGAAGCTGCAGCTGTATCAAGCAGACTGCCATCTTCTTCAAGGGTAAACTGAACATTTTTTTCAATCCAGCGGCGCCGAGGCTCAACCCGGTCACCCATTAATGTTGAAACCCGCTTTTCAGCCAAAGCTTCGTCGTCAATTTTGACCCGGACCAAGGTTCTTGTTTCAGGATTCATAGTTGTTTCCCATAATTGATCAGCATTCATTTCTCCCAAACCTTTAAATCTTTGCAAGGTAAAGCCTTTGCCGATTTCTTTTTCAGCAGCCTTTAATTCAGCATCTGTCCAAGCATATTTAACGGTTGTCTTCTTTTTGACGCTTTTTTGCAATTTATATAAAGGCGGCAAAGCAATATAAATGCGGCCAGCATCAATCATGGGACGCATGTATTTGTAAAAGAAAGTCAACAGCAGTGTTTGAATATGAGCGCCGTCGGTATCAGCATCCGTCATGATGATAACTTTGTCATAATTAGCATCCTTAAGGTTAAATTCAGCGCCGACTCCAGCCCCAATGGTATAAATCATGGTATTAATTTCTTCATTTTTAATGATATCTTGTAACTTGGCCTTTTCCGTATTTAAAACCTTACCTCTTAAAGGCAGAATGGCTTGGAATTTGCGGTCACGGCCTTGTTTAGCGGACCCGCCGGCTGAATCACCTTCGACTAAAAAGAGTTCATTTCGCTTAGCATTTTTGGACTGTGCTGGCGTTAATTTACCAGATAACAAGCCTTCTTTTTTATGGCGTTTTTTACCGTTACGACTTTCATCGCGGGCTTTACGAGCTGCTTCTCGTGCTTCTCTTGCTTTGAGTGATTTACGGACTAAATCTTGAGCAAATTCGCCATTTTCCATTAAATAATAACCTAATTGTTCGCTAACAATACTATCCACAACAGTCCGGGCTTCTGGTGTTCCCAGTTTTTCTTTGGTTTGTCCTTCAAATTGCAGCAATTCCTCTGGAATACGGACTGAGATAACACCGGCTAAGCCTTCTCTGACATCGCTGCCTTCGAGATTTTTGCCTTTAGGCTTAATTAACCCAATTTTCTTGGCATATTCATTAAAAGCCTTCGTCCAAGCTGACTTCATCCCAGCTTCATGGCTACCACCGTCTTTAGTGCGGACATTATTAACAAAAGACAGCAAGGTTTCAGAGTAGCCGTCGTTGTATTGGGCAGCTACTTCAACTTCAATGCCGTCTTTTTTGCCTTCAAAATACATTACGGAACCCAAAGTATCTTTTTCTTCATTGAGATATGAAACAAAAGCTTTAATTCCGTCTTCATAGTAAAAAATATCTTGGGTAGCTGTTCTTTCATCAGTTAATACAATCTTGACATTCTTGAGCAAAAAGGCTGATTCTCGCAAGCGTTCTGCTAGAGTATCATAGTCGTAATGGGTAGTGGAAAAGATTTTGCCATCAGGCTTAAAGGTTACTTTAGTGCCGCTTGGACGGTTAGTCTTGCCAATTTTGCGCAAAGTGCCGATAGGATGTCCGCCGTTTTCGAAATCTTCTTCATACTCAATGCCGTCGCGCACAGTATTAACGGTTAACCTTTCTGATAAAGCATTAACGACGGAAGCCCCCACACCATGCAGCCCACCTGAGGTTTTATAGCCGCCTTGGCCAAATTTACCGCCGGCATGCAAAATAGTAAAAATAACTTCAACGGTTGGAATCCCCATCGCGTGCATCCCAACCGGCATCCCACGACCATAATCGACCACTGTGATTGAATCGTCTTTGTGGATTGTAACATCAATTTCTTTACCGTATCCAGATAGGGCTTCGTCCACTGCGTTATCGACGATTTCATAAACTAAATGATGAAGTCCTTTAGAGTCAGTCGAACCGATATACATCCCCGGGCGTTTTCTGACCGCTTCCAAGCCTTTTAGAACTTGGATGGAATCATCATTGTATTTTTCAGTACTCATAAACTCGACCCTTTCCTAAATAATAACTATTTTATTCTACATTAAATTACCTTGGCATATCAAGCCGTTTATTTACCCCCGTAGCGCTAAAAGTCATCAAAACAAGGGAAATATGGTTGGATAATTCTTAACAGCGCTTTCTAGCATATCATATATCGAATGTATGTTCAAGTTCACCTTTTGACCTGAATTCACTTGTGGGGTACAATAGACTTTATGTTAGAGGAGGAAATGAATTGGATTCTTATACTTTAAAAATTATTGTCATGCTTATTATTGGCTATTTCCTAGGCTCCATTCCTTCCGGTGTTTGGGTTGGTAAATTGATGTATGGCAAAGATGTTAGAAATTATGGCAGTGGGAACATGGGGACGACCAATACTTTTCGTGTTTTAGGCAAAAAGGCCGGAACGATTGTTTTATTTATGGATATGTTCAAAGGCTCTTTAACTGCTTTATTGCCAATGTTTTTTGGAATGCATGTTAATGCCTTATTAATTGGCTTATCTGCCATTATCGGGCATGTTTTCCCTATTTTTGCCGGTTTCAAAGGTGGTAAGGCTGTCGCTACCAGTGTTGGGGTACTTTTGGTTTATAATCCGGAATTTTTCGCAATTGCTTGGGTTATCTTCTTAATTACCCTCTTTTTGTCAAGTATGGTAAGTGTTTCTAGCATGGTTGGCTTTACCTTGATTACGGTGGCTTCACTATTTTATCATGATCCTATTTTGACAGTCGTAGCCTTAGTTTTAACTATTGTTGTTTTCATTAGGCATTGGGGCAATATTGAACGCATTAAAAACGGTACTGAAAATTTAGTCCCCTTTGGCTTAGTTTATTGGCATAAACAAAAAAAATAATAAAAAGGTTTAGCTTTTAAGCTAAACCTTTTTATTTATAAAATATATTGACTTAAATCTTTATTCTTAACGATGGAGCCTACCTTGTCTTCAACATAAGCTTCTGTGATTGTAATTTGGCCCATATGCATATCAGGACCCTCAAAAAGCAAATCTTCGAGCAACTTTTCTAAAATTGTATGCAACCGGCGTGCCCCGATATTCTCGGTATCATGGTTGACGTTATATGCAATCTCAGCAATTTTTTCAATAGCTTCTTTAGTGAAAATAACTTCCACGTTATCCGTACCAATTAAAGCAATATACTGTTTTACTAAGGCATTTTTAGGTTCGGTCAAAATACGGACAAAATCTTCTTTTTTAAGATCATCCAGCTCGACTCTAATTGGAAAACGCCCTTGCAGTTCAGCAATTAAATCGCTAGGTTTAGATTCCGCAAAAGCACCAGATGCGATAAATAAAATATGGTCGGTTTTAATCAAACCATACTTGGTTTTAACTTGTGAACCTTCAACAATTGGCAAAATATCGCGTTGTACACCTTCACGGGAAACTTCACCAGCATTTTGTTTAGATTTAGACGTTATTTTATCGATTTCATCAATAAAAATAATCCCCGTATTTTCGGCCCTTTTAATCGCTGCATCAGCTAAATCCCACGTATTAACCATTTTTTCCGCTTCTTCACGTACTAAAACTTCACGTGCTTCTTTGACAGTCATGGTCCGTGTAATTTTTTTCTTAGGTGTCAAGCTGGCCAATGCGTCGGATAAATCAACGCCCATTTGTTCCAACATATTATTGGTGCCATTATTGACGGTTGGTTCATCCATTTGGATGGTAACCGCTTGATTTTCTAATAAACCTTGGCGGAGTTTTTCTGCTACGGTCATGCGCTGATTAGCTACTTCTTCAGTAACTTCTTCCTTTTCTTCAGCCTGCTGGTTAAATAAGCTGGAATAATCCCCTTTTTGCAGGTCAGCCATCATTTTGGCAAAAGCTTGCTGCTGATTTTCTTTTTGAGCTTTTCTTTGCGCGGGAACTAATAATTTAACTAAACGCTTATCAGCTAAACTCACCGCTTTAGGACGCAGCTTTTTGAACATTTCGTTTTCTTCCATGCGGTATGCTACTTCTACCAAATCACGGACCATTGATTCAACGTCGCGCCCAACATAGCCGATTTCTGTAAATTTGGTTGCTTCAACCTTGATAAAAGGAGCATCAACAATTTTGGCCAAACGGCGGGCAATTTCAGTTTTACCGACACCAGTTGGTCCAATCATCAGCATATTTTTCGGCGTAATTTCGTCTTGCATCTCGCCAGTCAATTGCATCCGGCGATAACGGTTGCGCAAAGCAATAGCAATAGCTTTTTTGGCCTTATCTTGACCGATAACATATTTATCAAGTTCTTTAACAATTTCACGTGGTGTTTTCTCCATTAAAATTCCTCCTATAGAGCTTCGCAAATAATATTTTCATTCGTGAAGATATCAATCCCGCTGGCAATCTTAACCGCATTTTGCGCAATTTCTTTAGCCGATAAATCTTGGGCATACAAAGTCATCGCTTTAGCGGCTGCTAAAGCAAAATTACCGCCAGAACCAATGGCTAAAACATCATCGTCAGGTTCAATGACTTCGCCTGATCCTGAAACCATCAGCAGGTTATCCTTATCCATCACGATTAATAAAGCTTCCAGTTTTTGTAAAGCTTGGTCACTACGCCATTCTTGCGCTAATTCAACCGATGCTCTTTGCAAGTTTCCGCTATATTGATTTAATTTCTTTTCAAAACGATCTTCCAAATTAAAAGCATCTGCTACACTGCCGGCGAAACCAACCACAACTTGGTCATCATAAATTCGGCGAACTTTATGCGCAGTTCCTTTCATAATAACCTTTTCACCCATAGTGACTTGACCATCACCGGCCATCGCAGTTTTTCCATTATGCCTTACAGCACAAATTGTTGTCATATTAACTTCCTCCTTAAATTAAGCCCGCGGGAAAAATTTGCGGTAATCACGTTGTAAATGTTCAGGCGTGACATGTGTATAAATTTGTGTAGTTGAAATACTACTGTGACCTAAAAGCTCTTGAACGGATCTTAAATCAGCACCATTAGCCAGCAAATGCGTAGCAAAAGTATGCCTTAATTCATGGGGATGGATGGTTGTCGTCAAGCTGCTTTTTTTGACAATTTCATCCAAAAGATAGCTTACTCCTGCCGATGTCAATTGATCACCATAATGGTTAACAAATACATAATCATGATTTTTATGGTATTTTGCCATTACCGGCGTACGCATCAACGTAAAATAACGCTGCAAAGCCTGTTCTAAGTATTTGCCAAAAGGTACATAGCGGTCTTTTTTCCCTTTACCATGAACAAGCATGGTATGCATTTCAAAATCAATATTTGCCATTTTTAAGCCTACACATTCACTAACACGCATTCCAGTTGAATAGAGTGCTTCTAACAGGGCATTATCCCGTGTAACCAGCGGTTCATCGCCCTGAACAGCAGCAAATAAGGCATTCATTTCTTTTTCATAGAAAAAATGCGGCAAACGTCTTGGATGACGCTTGATTGAAACATAGGAAAACGGGTTATAGGAAACTTTTTCATTTTTAATTAAAAAGTGAAAAAAGGTCTTTAAACTGGATATTTTTCGCGAAACCGTTGTCATTTTCAAACCACGGTCATATAGCCATCCTAAATAAGCATGAACATCATTATTTTGAATTTTTTTAAACGAGACCGCACCGCCATTATTTTTGAGAAAATCACAAAATTCATATAAATCTTTCGTATATGCAGTAACTGTTGCCTCGGAATATTGGCGTTCAATTGCGAGATATTGTTTAAATTCAACCAGCCATTGCTGTTCCACCTAAACACCGCCTTTCTTTTTTATTGTCTAACATCTATGCACGTTAGTCAAGAAAGCGCCCTTTTTTTAAAGAAAAATAAAACAGGCTCTAAAAAGAACCTGTCTTATCTGTTTAATTCAATTCATTTTCTTCTTTAAATGTATTTAAGATATCTAAAGCTCGTTTAGACAAAGCTAAGTTACGCTCACGCTTGTCACGGATTTTCTTGGAAAGGCGCGGAACAATCCCAAAATTGGCATTGATAGGTTGGAAATGTTTGGCACTGGCGTGGGTAATGTAGTGTGCCATGGCGCCCATCATCGTTTCAATCGGGAAGACCAGTGGTTCCTTGCCATCAACCAAGCGGGCTGCATTAATACCAGCATAAAGCCCACTTGCAGCACTTTCTACATATCCTTCGACCCCAGTCATTTGACCAGCAAATAACAAATCATTGCGTTTTTTACTTTGGTAGGTTGCTTCTAAAAATTCAGGCGACCGCAAGTAGGTATTGCGGTGCATGACGCCATACCTGACAAATTGGGCATTTTCTAAACCAGGAATCATCGAAAAGACGCGCTTTTGTTCGCCCCATTTTAAATGAGTTTGGAAGCCTACGATGTTATACAAATCGCCAACAGCATTATCTTGACGCAATTGTACAACCGCATACGGTTCTTTGCCTGTCCGCGGATCTTCTAAGCCAACTGGCTTTAAGGGCCCAAAAAGCATTGTTTTTTCGCCACGTGAAGCCATTTGCTCAATTGGCATGCACCCTTCAAAGAATTTTTCATCTTCAAAATCATGCATTTCAGCTGTTTGTGAGTTGATTAATTCATGATAGAAGTTTTCAAATTCTGCTTGAGTCATTGGACAGTTGAGATAAGCTGCATCCCCGCGATCATAGCGTGACTTGAGATAAATTTTATCCATATCAAGTGACGACTTTTCAATAATTGGTGCAGCAGCATCGTAAAAGTAAAGGCCCTCATCGCCCGCAAAGGATTTAATGGTTTTAGCCAAGGGATCTGATGTCAAAGGACCGGTAGCTACAATCGTTAAGCCTTCAGGAAGTTCAGTTAATTCTTCACTAATGACATTAATATTTTCGTGTTGCTTTAAAGTCTGTGTTACAGCACCTGAAAAAGTATCACGGTCAACTGCTAAGGCTCCACCTGCCGGCACACTGTGATTATCAGCAGCGCTCATGATTAATGAATCCAATTGGCGCATTTCTTCTTTTAAGAGGCCAGCCCCATTAGTTAATTGGTTAGCTCTTAAAGAGTTAGTACACACCAATTCTGCAAAATTACCGGTATGATGTGCAGGTGTCTTTTTGACAGGACGCATTTCATATAAATTAACCTTAATTCCGCGCTTAGCTAGTTGCCAAGCTGCTTCACTGCCAGCTAAACCGGCTCCAATTACATTAACACTTCTTTCCATTCAAATCCTCCGTTATTTTTGCATAGCTTCTTCATAATCACCGTTTGGGCATTTAACCTGAATGCCTTTTTTCGTTTTCTTTTCAATCAAAAAGTGCTGGCATTTAGGGCAAGCACGTCCAATCGGCTTATCCCAGGAAACAAAGTCACATTCAGGATAGCGATTGCAGCCGTAAAAAGTCCGATTGCGCTTGGATTTACGTTCCACAATTTGGCCACGCCCACACTTAGGACATTTGACGCCAATTTGCTTAACAATAGCTTGCGTATTGCGACAGTCTGGGAAGCGGCTGCAAGCATAAAATTTACCAAAACGGCCCATTTTAATCACCATTGGTGCTCCACAAATTTCGCAGTCAAACCCAGCCGGCTCGTCTTTAATCTTCACTTTAGCCATCTTTTTTTCGGCATCTTTGACTTCAACAGCAAAAGGCTTGTAGAATTGATCGATAACTTGCACCCAATTTTGTTTGCCTTCTTCGATTTCATCCAATTGTGACTCTAGGTCAGCCGTAAATTTGACATTTAAAATATCTGGGAAACAAGTACTAATCATATTGTCTACAATCTCGCCTAATTCCGTCGGTTCAAATTTACGAGCAACCAGCTTAACGTAGTAACGTTTTTGGATGGTATTTAAAGTTGGGGCGTAAGTTGAAGGTCTTCCTACCCCGTTTTCTTCTAAAGTTTTAATCAAAGAAGCTTCAGTATATCTAGCTGGTGGCAAAGTAAAGTGTTGGTTAGGCTGATTTTTGCTGAGTATTACCTCATCACCATTGACTAAATTAGGCAGCATATTATCAGTCTTTTTAGCATCTGTATAAACCTTGGTGAAACCATCAAATTTCATCTTGGATCCGTTAGCGCGGTAAGTGACCCCATTTTGCACTAAATCGACTTTCATTGTGTCAATAACGGCTGGTGTCATTTGGCTGGCCACAAAGCGCGCCCAAATCAAGGAATATAACTTCATTTGATCTTTATCTAAATATTTTTCCAAAGATTTTGGCGTCCGCAAAACAGAAGATGGACGAATGCCTTCGTGTGCGTCTTGGGCGCCTTCAGCCAGCTTGCCTTGCCTAGGCTTAAGTGCGGCGTATTGGTCACCATATTCTTCGTGGATGAAAGCAGAAGCTTCATGTTTAGCAACTTCTGAAATACGGGTTGAATCCGTACGCATGTAGGTAATCAACCCCACTGAACCGCCACGACCTATATTAATACCTTCATAAAGCTGCTGAGCCACCATCATCGTTTTTTGGGTACGGAACTTCAAATTATTATTGGCAGCCTGTTGCATAGTGGATGTGGTAAACGGTAACGGTGGTTGCCGGCGCCGTTCTTTTTGTTCAACGTTGGCCACTGTAAAGGGCTGCTTTAAATCCAGTTTTTGCATAACCTGTTGCACCGCATCATTATTTGGTAAAGGTGTTTTTTTGCCATCTAAACCGTAAAAAGCGGCTTTAAATTTATGTTTTTCTTTTTTAAATTCAGCGTCAATTGTCCAATATTCTTCAGGCTTAAAATTCTTAATTTCTTTTTCACGCTGAATAATTAAGTTTAAAGCAATTGATTGTACCCGCCCTGCTGATAAGCCTTTTTTAATCTTAGCCCACAAAAGCGGGGAAATTGAATAACCGACAAGCCGGTCTAAAGCACGCCTAGCCTGTTGTGCATCCACTAAATCCATATTGATAGCCCGAGGGGATTTAAAGGCATTTTTAACCGCATCTTTGGTAATTTCATTAAAAACCACGCGATTCTTATCTTTAGGATCTAAGCCAAGCAAATAAGACAAGTGCCAAGCAATGGCTTCTCCTTCACGGTCCGGATCGGCTGCTAAATATACATGTTCGGCTTTTTTAGCTTCTTTACGTAACTCTTTGATAACATCGCCCTTACCTCTAATTGAGATATAGTGAGGTTCATAATTATTTTCAACATCAATTCCCATTTTACTTTTAGGTAAATCGCGAATATGGCCTAAACTAGCCATAACTTTATATTTGGAACCTAAGTATTTTTCAATGGTTTTAGCTTTTGATGGTGATTCAACAATAACAAGATTCTTTTTAACTTTTCGTCTTGTTGTCTTTTTTTTGGAACTAGTTGTTACCTGTTTGGTAGGCATAACCACACATCCTTTTATACAGTATCAATTTAAAATTTTCTTCCTATTTAAAAAGCAAATTCGATATCATGTTATGATAGTTAAAGGCTTTTTGTCAAGCATTTGCTATTTCTTCTAAGACATCTTCAGCTTTTAAAACCGGCTTGGCCCCAGCCAAAATGAGTTCATTGGTTCCCTGAGACAATGGCATATCAATCCGACCTGGGATGGCTAAGACATTGCGGTTTTCTTGTAAAGCCAGGTTAGCGGTAATTAAACTGCCACTACGCTTTTTAGCTTCTACAACTAAAACCGTTTGGCATAGTCCAGCAATAATACGATTCCGTTTGGGAAAATGAAATTTTAATGGCGGACTATCCAGGGGATATTCGCTTAAAACTAACCCCAATTGGGCAATATCTTTTTGGAGAGCATGATTTTGCTTGGGATAGCACAGATTAAGTCCTGTTCCTAAAACAGCAATGGTGGGACGCTTTTGTAATAAAGTCAAACTGTGTGCCAGCATATCAACGCCATTTGCAAGGCCACTGACCGTCACTAAATGTGGTGCTTTAGCTAAAATATCAGGAAGTAAGTGCTGCAAGCACGTCAAAGCATAATTGCTGTTTTGGCGTGCACCAACAATTGCTAAAATAGGCGCTTTAAGTAAAGCTAAGCTGCCTTGATAATATAACACAACTGGGGGATGATAGATTTCAGCCAACTGGGGAGGATAAGCTTCATCCAGAATTGTTAAACAATGTGTCTGTGAGCTGTTTTTGCGGTAAAGACTATTTGTTTGTTCATTTGTTAGTTGTTCATAGACTGTGGCAGCATAAGTTAAACTTTTTTGCCAAATAATCGCTGCTTCACTGGCATATGGTATCCGCTTATATTTGGCAATAAAATAAGCTGCCATTAACTGTAAGCGGTAAGGCTGTCCCAAGATACTCAATTTAATTAAAAATTCACGTTCATCCATTCAAATCGCCTGCTTTCTCAACTAATAAAGACGCTGAAAAAACAGAAATTATTTAAAATATGTTGATTTAATCGGCTCAAATGTTAAGCGGTGAATGGGACAAACACCCAGTTTAGCTAAACCGGCTAAATGCTCTTTAGTGCCGTAGCCGTCATTATTACTGAAATGATATCCAGGGTAGATACGATCATAAAAAGACATCAGATGATCACGATAAACCTTGGCAACAATGCTGGCTGCAGCAATCGAGGCCGATTTAGCATCCCCTTTAATCAGTTTAGTCTGCTTAATATCAGTCTCAATTTGCATAGCGTCAATTAAAAGATGCTGCGGTTTAACATCCAAGGCTAAGAGTGCTTTTTTCATTGCTAATCGCGCCGCTTCATAAATATTAATCTCATCGATAACACGATTGTCAACGACTCCAATACCTACTGCTACAGCCCGCATTAAAATCTGTCCGTATAATTCTTCACGCTTTTTAGCAGTTAGCTGCTTTGAATCATTGACTTCAATTAAGTCAAAATCATGTGGCAAAATAATGCAGCAAGAAACCACTGGACCGGCCAATGGCCCACGTCCAACTTCATCAATTCCGCCCACATAAGTAATACCTTTTTGCCATAAATCTTTTTCAAGCGTTAAGCGCTTGAAAAATGCTTGTTCTTGCTGAACTTTTTTAGCTTGGGACTTATGATATGAAGTCAGCAAAGCCTGCACACCCTTGCGTGAGTCATGTTTGAGTTCTTCAAGCAAATCCTGTGAGGGCTGATCAGCTAAAAGCTGTTTGACCGCTTTAATTGTCATCTTATCCATTTTATTCACCTAAAGCTGGATTTTTGGGTACCATGTCCAAGGTAAAACGACCTAATTTTCCTTTACGGCATTCAATAATTAATCGTTCGCTAGCACGATCGTAATCATCTTTAAAACCAAATTTTTTAGTCAAAATTAACAGTAATTCAGCTGTTGGTTCATCCAAATCATCCTGAGTTAATTTATAGCGTTCTAGTAATGCTTGCGGATTATGGTCAATGAAAAATTCTAATTCATATAAAGCCACATCATCTTTAGCGTACAAAGTATCTTTAACCGCCCCTGTTAAAGCCAGCTTTTTACCGACAATTGGATCTTCAAATTTAGGCCATAAAATACCTGGTGTATCTAATAATAAGAGACTATTACCAGCTTTAAGCCATTGTTGCGACTTAGTCACTCCAGGCTTATTGCCAACAATGGCCACATTTTTCTTCACTAGATGATTAAGCAACGTTGATTTACCGACATTTGGGATGCCAATGCACATAACTTTTACGCGGGAATTTTTGATGCCGCGAGCTTCTTTAGCAGCAATTTTATCTTTAAGTACTTCTGTAATCTTTTTTTCAATTGCTTTTAAGGTACCTTGGTTGCTGTTGACAGCAATCGCAGGCTGCCCACATGCTTCATAATAATTTACCCAAGCCCTTGTTTGTGCAGGATCGGCTAAATCCATTTTAGTCAAAACAATGATTGATTTTTTGTCTTTAAGTAATTCTTCGAGTTTAGGGTTGCGTGATGATTCTGGCAAACGTGCATCAACTAACTCGAGCACAATATCAACGGCGTTGAGATTTTCTTTTACTTGGCGCAAAGCTTTGGCCATATGCCCAGGATACCATTGAATAACGGTCATTTTAACTGCCTCCTTAAAAATTTATCTATGCTTAAATTAAAAATTTTTATACCTTACTATGATAACAATTTTAGAACATAAAAAAAAGGGCACAGGCCAAATTGAACTTGGCTTGTGTCCTAAATTTTATTTAACAGCTTTCAAAGCTTGTGTCATCGCATTATCTTGTTGACTGACTTTTTGGGAAATTTCACTTTCAATTTGACTTAAAATCTTAGCATCGGCACTTCCGTTTTGTGTTAAACCATGTTGCTTCTGATAGCTCAAAACGGCTTTTTGAGTTTGGGTTGAGAAATATCCGTTGGCACTGCCGGCGTTGAAGCCCAAATAATTGAGCATCTTTTGTAAAGACTTGACAGAACTGGAATTATCATTTAATTTCAATGTCTTCGTCGTACTTGGGATGATAGTATAAGCAATCTTAGGATAATCAGCCGTAATATCCGGTGTTAAGCCTTTGTGATGAATCCACGTACCATCTGGCGTTAACCACTTAGCAATTGTTAATTTAAGTTCAGTCTTATCTTTATAAGGTAATGTACTTTGAACAGTCCCCTTACCATATGATTTAGTCCCAATCAACTTGATTCCGGCTGATTGATGCAAGGCAGCTGAGAAAATTTCTGCCGCACTGGCAGATCCGCTATTGATTAAAACCACGGTCTTCTCATGTACTTTAAAGCCTTTGTCATATTGTTTGCCAGCACGGTAAACTGTTGGTTTTCCACCTCTAGTTTGAACTTGTAAGATAATCTTGCCGTTTTTAACAAACATCGATGACATCTTCAAAGCTTGATCCATCAAACCGCCAGGATTATTCCTCATATCGATAACAAAAGATTTAGCACCTTGTTTGCGTAAGGATTTAATCGTTTGTTTCATTTCCTTAGATGTGTTAGTGGCAAAACTTGTCACTGTAATAACGCCGACTGACTTATTTTGCGAGCTTAATTGTCCTGTTACGGTCTTCACAGGAATCTTAGCCCTTGTCAGCGTTTTGGTAAACGTTTGTCCATTACGCTTAATTGTTACAGTCACTTTAGTTCCAACTTTTCCGCGCATCGATTGAACGGCTTTAGTTAAAGTCATGGAGCTAGTACTTTTATTGTTAATTTTGATGATTAAATCATTAGCTTTTAATCCAGCTTTGGCAGCTGGAGTTTCAGCGATAGGTGCAATAATTTTAACCGCATGATCACTTTTTTCAACTTGCGCACCAATTCCGCCAAAGTTGCCAGAAATAGTATCATTTAAATCAGAACTTTCAGTGGCCGACATATACTCTGAGAAAGGATCACCTAAAGCGTTAATCATTCCGCTAATAGCACCGTTCGTCAATTTCTTTTGGGAGACATTTTTATAGTAGTTATAATAAATTGTATTAAAAACCGAACTTATCTTACCTAAAGATTGATTTTCTTTTTGCAAGGCCGTCACTTGTTTATTCATAACAAAATAGACTGAACCACCGCCTACTAAAACGGAAAGCAAGATTGTAATAATAATCCCTAAAAGTCCAAGCCTTTTCTTTTGAAATATTTGTTTAAATTTATTTCTTTTGGTTTCTTCTTCCATTGTTTAAACCTCCATCTTAAGCTATTTTAGCTTGATAAAGCTGCCAAACATCATCAAAAATGGTCATTGATGCCAGGTAGCTGGCATTTAATTCCAGATAAGACGATATTTCATCATAATCGCAGGATTGCTTAGGAAAGCCCGAGTCAAAAAAGGCCGCATTGGCAAAAGTAGCACTTTCAGATGTGGAGTCAGGATTCCTTAAAGTCATTAAAAAGGTATAAAAAGACATCGCATTACTTTTCATCAGCTGCCCCCTATTTGGTTGTAATTTTATTATTATCCAAAGGGATAGATAAATCAAATTTAATATTGTTATTATTCAAATTTAAGCTACGCCCTTTAATTTTGACTCCTTGTTTTTTGGTTAGTTGATTTAAATTCAATGTAATTTTAGCTTTCTTAGCATCAATTTTAGCCCATTTGCCTAAATCATAATTATTGCGAATATATTTTAAAATAAAACTTGCTGGGGCGTTTAACGATCCTACAGCAACCGTTTTAGCATTAAAAACAATATTTCCGTTAGCATCTAACGTTGGCTTTGTATAAAGGGTAAACGAAACATTCATTCCCAATATTTTGGTCGTTCCCATCATAATGGCTGATTTATCGAGTAATACGCGATACTTAACTCCATTTGTTTTTTGATTCTGCTTTAAATAATAATTGATGGCTGCTTGTAACTGTTTTTTGTTCATAGCCACAGTTACATCAGCATATTTTCCCGTTGTTTGGGTACTTTCGGCTTCGAAATCTTTTTGGCTAGGACTAGGCTGATTAATTCTAATCATGAGATAGGCAAAAAGAATAATTATCAGACTTGCTAAGGTGATAAAAGCAATTTTCCAAGGGTTCTTGGATACTGCATTTTTATTTGTACTTCGTTGCAACATTTTAATTTCCTTTCTTAAGCCACTTGTTTTTGTGAGCTTCCATCACTTGATAGAGTTTTTTGGTCATATACTTATATCCTTGGGTATTAGGATGAAAATGATCTGCGGCCGATAAGTAATCATTCTTTTCAGATTTGTCAGTTAATGATTTTTCTAATTCTTTGCTCGTCAATTCGGTTAAATCAGTTTGTGTATTTTTAATAAGCTTTTGCTTAGATTTGCCATCATATTGTCCATACGACAAACGGTCACAAATATCAACATAGTAGGCATTTGAGTCCTCTTCAGCTTGAGCTTTAGCTAATTTATTCCAAATTAAAGTATATTTTTGCATTTGCGTTAGCTGAGGAAAATATACATAAAAAGGATTGTAAATACTGATAATAAAAATCGGTGCGTTTTGATTATAACGGCGAATGCTTTCAAAGAGGTTGGCCAGTTTTTTTTGATATTTTTTTTGTGCTTTAGGCATGACTTGAGAAAGTTTATTTTTAGCCATTGCTTCGGCGTTATTTTGCATTACTTGCATTAAATCATTACCACCAACCGTTAAAGTAATTACATCAGCTTTAGCCAAATCTTTTTGCAACTTCTTTTGTGTCGCAATTCTTTTGGTAATTTGATCACTGCGATCACCCGTTTTTCCATAATTCTTCGTCCTAACTTTAACCTTTTCTTTTTTTTCAAGTTGCTTTTTTATCATCGTCACATAGCCGCCAAAATCATTAGGACCGCCGACACCATGTGTCAAAGAATCCCCTACACCTACTAATTTAACGGTTGGCTTTTTGCTTTTTTTAGATGCTTTAACCGTTGAAATTGTATCCTGCTTACAAAAGTTACTAAGTGGAGTTGCTAGGCTAAAGAGCAAGATGCCTAAAAAAATGAGCGCAGCATTTTTGTTTATTTTTAACATAAAAATCCTTCCTAATAAATACAATACTTTCATTGTATACCAGTTTAAGCAAAAGATAAAATTTATCACAAAAAAAGAGCGTACCACGCTCTCAATTAGTCTTCATCTTTAAGTAAAGCCCCAAAAATGATAATCACACCTGCTGTCAAAGCTGAATCAGCTACATTGAAAATTGGGAAATTAATAAAATCCAGTTGAAACATATCAACCACATAGCCCAAGCGTACCCGGTCAATAAAGTTGCCAACGGTTCCGCCAATCATGAAAGCCAAACCTAATTTATATAGGATTTGTTGGCGTTTTTTCCAAAAAAAGTAGCCCATTAAAGCTAATGATACTAAGCTGATAATGATAAAAAAGGCCTTTTTCCCTATCAGCATGCTCCAAGCTGCTCCATAATTTCTGATGTAAGCTAAGGATAATACCCCACTAAGCACAGGTGTGCTGTGATTTAGAGCAATGGTTATAACGATAAAATGTTTTACAAGTTGGTCAATTAAGATTATTAAGGCAATTAAGATACCATATCCAAGCAATTTAATCATCCTTTCAATTAATTTTAGTATACACTAACACCTCGGGGAAACCAAGCACCCCCTAGTGGCTTTTGTTTTTATATTAAATAGTTAAAGTAACTTTTTATCATTGTTATTGGTGTGAAAAATAAAAGGCAGTTAAAAACTGCCTTTTACCCTTAATTAATATAACCCTTCAATAACACCATCAGTTGAAACGTCCATCCCCATAGCAGCGGGCTTTTTCGGCAGGCCTGGCATCGTTAAGACGTTACCTGTCAATGCTACTAAGAAATGCGCTCCTAACTTAGGTACAAATTCGCGGACATGAATTGTAAAACCTGTTGGCGCTCCAATCAACTTGGCATTATCTGACAAAGAATATTGCGTTTTAGCCATGCAAACTGGCATCTTATCCCAACCAAATTCTTTGAAAGAAGCCAACTGTTTCTTAGCTTTAGCCGAAAATTCAACGCCAGCGCCGCCATAGATTTCAGTGACAATCTTTTGAATTTTAACTTCTATACTGTCATCGGCTTTGTATAGCGGTATAAAGGTCCGGTCTTCATCACAAGCTTCAATTACTGCTTGTGCTAAATCACCAGCACCTTTTCCGCCTTGCCCCCACACATTGCAGACATATGCTTTAGTATCATCCTCGGCACACAATTCTTTAATTTTAGCTAATTCAGCATCAGTATCTTGAGTAAATTGATTGATTGCTACAATAACTGGTACATTATAGCGCTTCATACTTTGGATATGCTTCCTTAAATTAGCATAACCCTTCACTAAAGCATCAAGATTTTCTTCATTGAGATCAGCTTTAGCCACACCACCGTTAGACTTAAGTGCGCGTGCCGTAGCAACAATAACCACCGTATTAGGTGTTTGACCTAAGACAGGAGTCTTGATATCCATGAATTTTTCGGCACCAAGATCAGCGCCAAAACCGGCTTCAGTAACAGTATAATCCGCTAAATCTAAACAAGTCTTTGTAGCTAAGACACTGTTACAGCCATGTGCAATATTCGCAAAAGGACCGCCATGAATAATCGCTGGCGTATGCGCCAAGGTTTGCACCAAATTAGGCTTAATAGCATCTTTAAGCAAAAGGGTAATTGCTCCAGCTACACCTAAGTCGGCCACTGTGACGGGCTGCTTAGCAAAGTTATAGCCAATAACAATTTGACTAATTCTTTGTTTTAAATCGGCTAAGTCTTTTGATAAACATAAAATAGCCATCAATTCAGATGCAACCGTAATATCGAATCCATCTTCACGAGGAACACCTGACGTAGCTCCGCCTAAACCAATGACAATATGTCGCAGAGCACGATCATTAATATCTAAAACACGCTTCCAAATAACCCGCCGCTGATCAATTTGCAACTGATTTCCCTGATAGATATGGTTATCGATTAAAGCTGCCAAGGTATTGTTGGCAGTTGTTAAAGCATGCATATCACCCGTAAAATGCAGGTTAATATCTTCCATCGGTACAACTTGCGCATAACCGCCACCAGTAGCTCCGCCTTTCATTCCCATTACAGGTCCTAAAGATGGTTCACGTAAGGCAATCATCGTTTTAGCACCGCTCAGTTGCATCGCATCGGCTAAACCGACAGTCACAGTAGACTTGCCTTCACCGGCAGGGGTAGGATTAATAGAAGTCACCAAAATCAGTTTGCGCTTTGTTTTAGGACGGGCTGTCAGCGGCAAAGTAATCTTAGCCTTATATTTGCCATAAGGTTCAATTTCATCTGCGCTTAAGCCTGCTCTTTGCGCAATTTTAGTGATTGGTTCCATCGTTGCTTGTTGTGCAATTTCAATATCTTTCAAAAAATCAACCTCCTGCATTTTGATGATTCCAGTATAAAACATTTCCAGCTTCATGTCACCTAAATATTAACTTTATTCTAAAAAAATGTCTTTTTTTGACCCGTTTGATTTGCTAAACACGAACATTATTGCTGGCTGCTTAGCACTTCATATATTTTTTTGGCGTTTTTCCTTTTTAAAACCACTGTGATAATTGCATTTTTACCAGTAATATTAATTCCATTTTTCAGTAATTCAACATCTTTGATATCTTGGTAGCGTATCTTTTTATTATTAAAAGACAATACCGTCTGAAATTCGACACTATCATCTGTTAAAACAAGCCGGCGCTTATATAACTGAATCCCAGCCACTAGCACAAACAGCAAAAAGCTGATTGCTGTCCAAATTTGAAAAACAGTCAATTCTAACCATAATAATAAGCTCAATAAAAAAAGCATTCCGGTATATGACCAGCATGTAACGCTTGTAGCGACATCAGGCTGACAATAAAAAACTTTTTTCAAAATATCATCCCTATCTTTAAATAACTGTTTTATGTCAAAAACTTGTTTTTTTAACCTGTTTTCGTTATGCTTAACCTAAATGGAGGTCTCATAATGATCAAACTATATACAGATGCCGCCTTTAAAGACGGGCATAGTGCTGCCGGCATCTTAATTGTGCAAAATCAAAAACAAAGCCAATTAAAAAGTAAACTTTCTGCTTTCGATAACCATCAAGCAGAATTTTTGGCTGCTATTTTGGGCTTTGAAAAGCTCAAACCTTTGGCCCATGCTGAAGAAGCCATCTTTTTTTATACCGACAGCAAAATTCTTTATGATAGCCTCTTAAAAAATTATAGCAAAAGCTATGCACCTAGTCTTAACCAATTAAATATTTTGATTTATCAATTTGATTCAGTCTTCATTAATTGGATTCCTGACAAGGAAAATAAAGGGGCTCACACTTTAGCCTTGCAGGCTTTAAACAGTTAATTTCGTGGTTTCTTTTGACCCCAATATTGGAATAAATCTGTTCTCAGTGAACCATTATATAATTTACGTCTCTTAGTCGCCTTTTCACCATAGAAAGTTTCAAATTGCAAATCGCTCGTCAAAATATACTTACTCCAAGTCTTCAAAGGACGGTAAACGTCACCCATTTGCCGGTATAATTTACGGACACTTTCTTGGTCACTTAACCGTTCACCATACGGCGGATTAGCCACAATCACGCCATACTCTTTGTCGGTTTTAAAATCTTTAGCTGCCATTTGTTTAAAATGGATGCTATGAAGTAACCCTGCTTCTCTGGCATTTAATTTAGCAATATCAATCATTTTTCCATCAATATCATAGCCGTAAATATCCAATTCTTTATCATAATCAGCCTTATCAAAAGCTTCATTACGCACATCTTCTTCCAATGAAGCTTCAACAAAGTCCCAACTACTGCAAGCAAATTGGCGCTTAAAGCCCGGAGCAATATTATGTCCGATTAAAGCAGCTTCGATTGGAATAGTGCCTGAACCGCATACTGGATCAACAAAGGTTTTTTCAGGATACCAGTGAGCTAATAAAACTAGTGCAGCTGCCATATTTTCTTTTAATGGCGCCCCACCTTTTTCTAAACGATAGCCGCGCTTAAATAAACTGGTACCTGATGTATCTAACGTCAGCATTACGCGATCTTTGTTGATAGCACATTCAATTGGATAAAGATTACCTGTTTCAGGCAAATGAGTCCGACGATGATAGACGGTACTTAATTTATCAACAATGGCCTTTTTGACAATTGATTGCACACTGGGAACATTATGCAATTTGGATTTTTGCGATTTACCCGAAACAGGAAATTCAGCGTCCATTGGCAAAAATTCATCCCACGGCAAAGCTTTAGTTTGTTCAAATAATTCATCAAAAGTGACAGCTTTAAACTCAGCTACCACTATTTTAATCCGGTCGGCTGTGCGCAACCATAAATTAGTTTCAAAAACATCACGCATATTTCCTTTGAAACGCACGCGCCCATTTTCGGTCTGTACTGCATACCCTAAATGTTTTAGTTCATTTGCTGTAATAGCTTCAATTCCGGCAGCACAGGTTGCAATTAAATTGAAATCTTCCATAATTTAGCCTCACTTTAAAATTCAAATAAAAAAGACTAGGATAAAAGTTGCCTTCCACCCTAGTCAATCCTGGTATACAGTCCTCTATAAGCCACGTTCCGTACGTCATTCGGTTCAGGAATCCGAAATCGGTGGTAATCATCTATCTCCGAGTTAAAAACTCGCCCCCATGATTTGTTCATTTCCGTCATGAAGCGCCCCTACCAAAGTTTGGGTTACCTGCTCGCGGGGTTTACCTCGTTCCACCAGCTACGTTTCCATAACTGCTTCGTCACTGTGGCACTTTTCAAGACTACTCAGGCATGGCATACGCTTTAGCCTTTTTACCTGCCGTTACCAATTAAGGTACCTTGCCTTATTTTTTCAGCAAGCACGATCACTACAAGCATCTCAGCTTGTGCAAGCTTGGACTTTCCTCAGCCTATAAAAATAGACCGCGATTACCCGAAAACTGTATAACTTATTAACAATAATTAAAAACGATTCATTTGATCGCTGTTGTTGTCAAGCTGCGCACCAAAAACATGCCGTTCCAAATTTGACAGACGTTTTAAAACATCCATATTCGTCATATTCGTTTGTGGACGTGCAGTCTGCGAAGCACCGCCAACGCTGATTTGCTTATTCAAATCATCAACACGGCTGCGCAGTTTTTCGTTTTCGCCTTGAAGCCGTTGGATTTCACTAGCAAATGTCTCGTAATCGCGAATCACTGCATCTAAAAAATCATCAACTTCAGTTGGATCATAGCCGCGCATTTTAGGTTTAAAATGTTTGCTTACAATGTCCTTAGGCGTAAAATTGACCTCATCCATTGAAACTGCACCTCACTTAAAATCAAGACTTAACTCACAACAACTAATAATATAGCAGATTTTCTTACGCTTGTAAACCCCAATTTTGATTTTCTTGATATTGTTCCCCGTAATCTTGCAAATCATACATATCAATCTGCTTCAAAAAATAAGAATTCATCTGCTGATATTTTAAAATAGCTTGATAATCATATTTTGCTTTACCTTCATATTCTGGATCATAAATTAACAAGCAGCCTTCAGTGTGTTCTAACATAAACTGTTGATAATTTTTCAGCTGCTGCGCATTTTGATAAGGCTGGTTGCTAAGTGAAATGCTGTAATCACATTGTTCTTCCAACATTTTTAAAGCAAGTCTTTTATCCTCTTTCCAATTATTTCCAAAATCTAAAAAGGGATAAAGCAAGGCTGTTTTTAATGCTAGGTTAGCTTGACTCAATTCTAGCGCTGTTTCAAGCCCCCATTGTTCAACGCCTAATTGACCGCCGCTTAAAACCCACTCTAAATTCTCATTAAAAAGCATCTCTTTGAGATTGTCTTGCAAACAATACTTAATAACTTCAATTTTAGGATCATTTGGACTAAAAATTCCTAATTCATAGCTGCGATAACCCGTTACCCATAAGCGCATAATTTCACCCCCCTATTTTTATTTTAAGCTATCTTTGCTAAATTAGCTACATATTGGTATAATTAGTCGGATGGGAGTTGATAATATTGGGCATTAATTATCCCAACGGCCAGCCTTTTAAAAAAAATGCTACCGACCGGCCACAAAAATCCCAACACGTCCTTTACGGTAATCGTGGTATGTCCCTAGAAGCAGAACTCAATGAAAGTAATAAGTACTATTTAGACCATGGAATAGCTGTTATTCATAAGAAGCCTATTCCCATTCAAATCGTTGACGTTTCTTACCCTAAAAGAAGTGCTGCTGTTATTCGTGAAGCGTATTTTAAACAAGCATCCACAACTGACTATAATGGTGTTTATCATGGAAAATATTTAGATTTTGATGCTAAGGAAACCAAAAACAAGGTATCATTTCCGCTAAAAAATTTCCATAAACATCAAATCGAACATATGCGTGCTTGCCAAAAACAAGGTGGTATTTGCTTTGCAATTGTAAAATTTGTAACAACAAACCAGCTTTTTTTACTGCCTTGCGATGTTCTATTCGAATATTGGGATCAGCAAGCAACCGGCAGAAAATCGATTCCCAAAGAAGTTATCTCCAAGCGTGGTTTTGAAATTTTTTATCGCTTAGCACCGAAGATAGCCTATTTAGATGGTGTAGATCAGCTGCTCAAGCAAATTAAAAAGGATTGAAGGAGGATATTATGGGAACAGATAATCCTAAATATTCACGTACCAAAAGACGACAAGGTAACAATGCCACCCGTTCGTCTGCCAAACACAAAACGGCTAAACGCCGTCCAAAACGCAAACCCCAAAAGCATATGTCACTCTTTTCTAAAATTGTCCTCGGACTTGTTTTAGCACTTTTAGCTATTATTTGTTCAGGTTCGACTTTGTTTTTTATGTGGGCTAAAGATGCCCCGACTTTAAACGAAAGTCGGCTTTCTAGTTCGGGTTCAACCGTCATTTATGATACCGATGGCAACAAAATTATGTCTTTAGGTACCGAAAGTCGTGTTTACGTTAATTCAAAAGATATTCCGCAACAGTTGAAAGATGCAGTTATCTCCATTGAAGACCGTCGTTTTTACAAACATATCGGTGTTGACCCTATTCGAATCGTAGCGGCTTCCATTGCAAATGTCACCGGCTCTTCAGCTGGCTTGCAAGGCGGCAGTACTTTGGATCAGCAATTAATCAAACTATCTTTCTTCTCCACGAAACGTTCCGATCAAACCTTCAAGCGCAAAGCTCAAGAAGCTTGGTTAGCTCTTCAAATGGATAAAGCCTATAGCAAGTCACAAATTTTAACTTTCTATGTTAATAAAGTCTTCATGGGTTATGGCTGCTATGGGATGCAGACTGCTGCTAAATATTACTACGGCAAGGAACTTAGTCAATTAGATTTAGCCCAAACAGCTTTAATTGCCGGAATCCCTAATGCTCCATCCCAATACAATCCTTATTCCAACCCTACTTATGCCAAATCCAGACGTGATGAAGTATTAGATGCAATGGTTGCCAATAAGAAAATTTCTTCCAGTCAAGCCAGCGCTGCTAAAAATGAAGCTATTACCACCGGCTTAATTCAAACACACCAGCAAGAAACAGCTACAACAACTGAAAAAATTGCTGACCCTTATATTAAGCAGGTTATTGAGGAAGTTAAAAAGAAGGGTTATAACCCTTATAAAGATAGTTTGCAAATTTACACCAACCTTAATATGAAGGTGCAAAAGCGCTTATATGAAATTGCTAATACCGATACTTATCTCTATTATCCTGATAACAGCCTCCAAGTCGCTTCAACCGTGGTTGACCCTAACAACGGCAATGTCGTCGCTATGCTAGGTGGCCGTAAAACCAGCAACATCACCTTTGGTTTAAACCGCGCAGTTCAGACAGATCGAACCAATGGCTCCACGGCTAAACCTTTATTAGATTACGGACCGGCAATTGAATATCTTTCCTGGGCAACCTACAAGCCACTGAAAGATACGAAATATATTTATCCCGGAACTAACATTCAGCTTTATGACTTTGACCACAAATATGAAGGCACCATTACCATGCGTAAAGCCTTAATTGAATCACGTAACGTTCCAGCCATTAGAGCACTAGAAGCGGTTGGTATCACTAAGGCTCAAGCATTCTTAGCTAAATTGGGTATCACCTATAAGAAGACTTTGGAATACCAAAACGGGATTGGCCTACCTTCATCAACCCTGCAAAACGCTGCTGCTTATGCTGCCTTTGCTAACGGTGGTACTTACTACAAGCCACAATATATCAATACCATTATCACAGCTGATGGCAAGACCAAAAAATTTGCTGCAAGCGGCAAAAAAGTTATGCAAGCTTCAACCGCTTATATGATTACCGATATGTTGAAACAAGTTATCACGCAAGGTTCAGGTACTAATGCGGCTATTACCGGATTATATCAAGCCGGCAAAACCGGTACTAATGCCTACCCTTCAGATATTTCAGCAAAATTCCCATCTAGTGCCGTTATGGATTCATGGTTTGACGGTTATACCAAAAATTATTCAGTTTCAGTTTGGGTTGGCTACGACCATCCTTACGAAGCTAATAATTACTTGGGAACAACATCGCAACAATTAGCTGCTAAATTCTACCGCTATGCCATGATGTACTTATCCCAAGGCAAAACTAACAGTGACTGGTCTCGTCCAAGCAATGTCTATGTCAAAACCGTTAATGGTGTGCGTGAGTTGTATTTGGCAGGTTCATCGAGTGAAACTGTTTCTTCCAAGAAGAGTTCCTCATCAATTAGTAAAATGACCACAACTTCAAGTGCTTTGTCTGAGACTTCTTCAGCAAGCATTGCTGCTCAATCAGCAAGTTCTGAAACGACTAGTGACAGTCAAAATACTAATTACAGCAGCAGTCAAAATACTAATTACAATAATAATCAAAGCAGCAAGAATACTAATAATAATCAAGCATCAAATTCTGCTAACAACACGACCAGCACTAACAGTGCGACAACAAATACACAACAAAGTAACGGTCAACAATAAACAAAAAGAGCTCTTTTAAAAGGAGCTCTTTTTGTTATATTCACATAAATTACTTAAAGGACACTGGCCGCATTTAGGCTTTTTGGCTAAACATTGGTACCTTCCAAAAAAGATTAGCAAATGATGTGCTTCAATCCAGCGATCTTTGGGAATTTTTTTCATCAATTCCTGTTCAATTTTTAAAACGTCTGCTGTGTCAACCATCCCTAAGCGGTTAGCTACCCGCTTCACATGAGTATCAACTGCCAAAGCCGGTATTTGAAAACATTCAGCCAATGCAACATCTGCTGTTTTACGTCCTACACCATGTAAAGACATCAGTTCTGCTCTGGTTTGAGGTACCTGACCAGCAAAATTATTGACCAAATCTTGCGCGCAGGCCACTAAATAACGCGCTTTGTTATGGTATAATCCAATTTTTTTAATATATTGCTCAATTTCTTTAGGATCTGCCTGAGCTAGTTGCATCGGTGTTTGGTAAGCAGCGAACAGCGCCGGTGTTACTTCATTAACCGCCTTATCGGTTGTTTGTGCACTCAAAATAATAGCTAACAAAAAATGAAAAGGATCCGTCTTAGTTAAAGTACTGCTGGCATTAGGAAAAAGTTGTTTCATTTGGTCTAAAGCAAAAGCAATTTCCGTCTCACTTAGGGTCATTAGCTTCACCTGACCAATGATAAAGTGGGATTGACGGCCCGGTTAAATCCTTTTTAATTGGATTTTCAGGCTCTTTTAAATCCCGTCTTTTACTAATTCTTTCAACATCAGCAGGTGTTTTGACATGTTGCTTTTCCCAACTGATTAAAATACGGTCAATATATTTAAGATTATAGACCTGATTCAACACCGCCTCTCGTAAGGCTAACAGAATAATATCAGGTTGATAGTGGTCTTCATCAAGCCAGGAGCGGATTGTTTCCATTTCAAATCCTGACAGTGGTCGTCCAAATTCCGCCTGAAATTTATTGAAAATATTATCTGAAGTATTCTGTCCCTTTGAAAGTTGTGCTGGTTTTTGTGCAGCAGCTAATTTGGCCAGTTTTTCATATAAAAAATTATAGTCGTATTCATCATGCTGGCGACCTAATGCATCAGTTGTCGTCTTTAAATTAACAATTTTTTTGACTAACAGATTATTCAGTAAGGTTCCGATTTCACTAACATTTTTGTTCATCATCACACTCAAAGCTTCTAAGTCAACATCTTGATTTTGCTGCTGATACTTAATTAATAAAAGCAGCATAATGAACTCGCTGTCGGTTAAACCTAATTTGGTGTAATTTTCCAACAATAAATTAGAAATTGTCGTATGCCCCATTTTGAGCAGCTTTAAAATCATATCTTCCATTTAATTCTTCCTCAATTAAATAATGCGTATCTGGCGGTTAAAAAAGAGGCCGAATAGTTTCGGCCCCTTCTTCACATTAAGGATAAATACGGTTTAACAAACGTGGGAATGGAATTGCTTCACGAATGTGGTCTTCACCAGTAATCCATGTAACGCAACGTTCAAGTCCCAAACCAAAACCGGAGTGCGGTACACTACCATAACGGCGTAAATCAATGTACCATTCGTAGTCACCCTTATTAAGTCCAGCTTTAACAATTTGTTCTTCCAGATAGGCTGGATCAGTGGCACGTTCAGATCCGCCAATGATTTCACCATAGCCTTCCGGTGCCAATAAATCAGCACAGATAACAATATCATCACGCGTTGGATGCGGCTTCATGTAGAATGGTTTGATAGCCTTAGGATAGTTCATGACAAAGACCGGTTTGCTGAAGTGTTCAGCCAAATAAGTTTCTTCAGGCGAACCAAAATCTTCGCCCCACTTAATATCTGGGAATTGTCCACTTTCTTTAAGCAAATCAATTGCTTCATCGTATGAAATGCGTGGATAAGGAAGTTCAGTATACCGCTTCAAAACATCACGGTCACGTTCAAGAATTTGTAATTCATAATCGCAGTGATCTAAAACATTTTGAACTAAATAAGCAATATATCGTTCTTGCAATTCCAAGCTTTCTTCTTGATGCATAAAGGCCATTTCTGGTTCAATCATCCAAAATTCAATCAAATGGCGTCTTGTCTTAGATTTTTCCGCTCTAAAAGTTGGTCCGAATGAAAATACCTTGCCATAAGCCATCGCGCCAGCTTCTTCATATAACTGACCTGATTGAGAAAGGTAAGCATCTTTATCGAAGTATTCAGTATGGAATAATTCAGTCGTACCTTCTGGAGCACTACCCGTTAAAATTGGCGCGTCAAGTTTAGTGAAACCTTCTTGGTTGAAGAATTCATAAGTAGCCCGAATGACTTCATTTCTAATTTTCATCACAGCAAATTGACGTTTAGAACGCAACCATAAGTGACGGTGATCCATTAAGAAGTCAGTACCGTGTTCCTTAGGCGTAATTGGATAATTTTCACTTTCGCCTACAACTTCGATGTCTTCAACTTCGATTTCATAGCCAAAATGGGAACGTTTATCTTCGTGAATTGTTCCTGTAATGTACATGCTTGTTTCTTGTTTAAGTTCTTTAGCGAGCTTAAATACTTCTTCAGAAACATTGTTTTTAACGACAACCCCTTGAAAATAGGCTGTACCATCGCGTAATTGCAAGAAAGCAATCTTACCGCTTGAGCGTTTGTTTGTCAACCAAACACCAATTTTTACTTTTTTATCAACGTAATCCTTGGAGTTGATAATGTTGATAGTTTCCAAATCAATTCCTCCTACATATGTTTTTCAACAAATTCTTTCATTCGGCCTGCTGCTGCCACTAAATCTTCCATGCTGGCGGCATAACTTAAACGAATATATTCGTCCATACCAAAAGCACTACCTGGAACAACTGCTACATGAGCTTCATCCAATAAAGCCTGCACAAACGCTTCCGTCGAAGCAAAATGACACATCAAAACAGCTTCTTCAACCTTAGGGAACAAATAAAAGGCTCCTTCTGGCTTACGCTCTAAATTAAAACCAGGGATAGCATTTAACATAGGGAATAAAGTATTAAGCCGTTCTTCATAAGCATCACGCATCTTTTTGGTATAGCTTTGATCACCGGTAATTGCAGCTAAAGCCGCATATTGACTAACAGCTGCAATATTGCTGGTTTCATGTCCAACAACAGCATTAATCAACTTAATAATCTGCTTATCAGCTACGGTATAGCCTACCCGCCAACCAGTCATCGCATATGCTTTCGAAAAGCCATTGACAAGAATTGTCTGTCGTCTAATTGCTGGTGAAAGATCCATCAAAGAAACGAACTCATTATCATTATAAACTAACTTGCTGTACATGTCATCAGCTATTAAGCAAATATCATGTTCAACCGCCCAATTACCAATACTTTCCAACTCTTCACGTGTATAAATCAACCCTGAAGGATTTTGCGGTGAATTGATAATAATAGCAGTCGTTTTAGGAGTTCTACATGCTTCTAATTCTTCTACCGTAACTTTATATGCTTGGGGTTTGACAAAAACAGGCACGGCACCGGCTAATTTAACTTGTTCACCATAACTTACCCAATATGGCAAAGGAATTAAAACTTCATCGCCGGGATCTAAGACGACCTGTGCTACCGCATATAAAGAGAATTTTCCTCCAACTGTTACCGCAACATTATCTTTATCAAAATTCGTTTTATGATCCCAATTGACAAAATTAGCAATCGCTGCGCGCAGCTCATCAATACCTAAAGCCGGCGTATAAAAATCTGATTTACCACTTTCAATAGCTGCAATAGCGGCTTTTTTGATATGATATGGAGTATTAAAATTAGGTTCGCCAGCGGTTAAATTAATAACATCAACCCCTGCCTTTTTCATCTGCTTAGCTTTAGCTGATAAGGCTAAAGTTGCTGACGGTGTAATATTTTGAGAACGTTGTGATAACTTCATATAAAAACCTCCGTTAAATATTTTGAATTGATTTTAAAACTTGACCACTCTTGAAAGCAATAGTATCGTAGCAAAGATTGCCATTTTGGTTCAGATAAGAAATTTCCCAAACCGGCGTTTTTTTCTGCATGCCCATCCCGATATTTAAAAATCTTTTAACTGTGACATGCTTTTTGACAATATTTTTGGCCTGAGCTGCGTTGATACCATCTGTTTGATTATAAATAATAATCTTTTTACCATTATGGTAAACAATGACATAGACCTTTTCTTTTTTGTTATTGGTGCCTGACACCATATAAAAGGTTTGTTTGCGGTTATAGTGGTAAAAAGAAGTAACCTTTTTCAAATTAGCATATTTCTCAGCTAAACTGACCGTTTTATGATAAGCCACCCTTCTAGGCGCTTGAGCCTTGAAATATCCGCCTAAAACTAAAAGAATTGCTAATAGGATAATACTGATAGTCCACATTCTTGTTCTTCTTTTAGCTGCTAATGTTCGTTTCATTCACTTAGCTCCATTCACAGTAATCTAGATATTAATTATATCAGTCTTAAGCCTAAATGTTACTTAAAAGTTTCAAATTCCTGCAATTTATGTTTAATTTCATTAGCCATGTTACCCGTTGGAAGCTCAACTAAAGGCAAATCGTTGGGTAAAGCTTTAATAAATTCACTAGCATAGCGTTTATTGATAAGCCGTGTATCTAAAACAGCCATTACCCCAAAATCATGCTGACTACGTATCAAACGACCAAAACCTTGACTAAATTGCAGCACGGCCTTAGGCAACGTCAACATAGCAAATGAGTTGTGTCCTGCTTTTTGTAACCTTTTAGCCTGAATTTTATTTAACAGGCGGTCTGGCGGCTGAAAAGGCAGTCTCGTAATGATTAGCAGTTCCAGCTTATCTTTTGGCAAATCGATTCCTTCCCAAAAACTATCCGCTCCGAGCAAAACACTTGGGTTGGAGCTTAGCATAAAGCGCTTTTTTAATTTGCCAGGACTGCCGTTAACTCCTTGCGCTAAAATTTCACGTTTTTTGGTAACGCCTTTTTGTTCTAAACCACTGTATACAGCCTTAATATCTTCCAGCGAATTGAATAAAATCAAGGTTTGACACTGATTGACTGTCAAAATGTCCGTTAAAGCTGCAATCAGGTAGTCATGATATATTTTTTTATCTTTTAAATTAGACAAATCAGGACCATCCGTCGCTAAAACGGCTAAAGCCTGCTTTTGGTAATCAAATGTTCCATGGTAGCTAGTGAAAACACAATCATCACTTAAGCCGAGATTAGCTTTGACATACTGGGCTGTTTTGGGCGTATAAAAACCTGCACCACACATCACAATATGGTCGAACTTGCTATACAAAATGTCTTTTAGCATGCTACCTGAAGAAAGTTGTGAAAAACAAATCCGCAAATGAGTTTTAGGATTATCAGCTGCATATTTTAACCAAATCAATGTTTCATCAGTATTTTCTAATTGGCTAAATTCCAATAATTTCCAATTATCCAATGCTCCTATCAATTTCAAGCAGTTATTAAACCAAGACGTTAATAAGCTGGTTGCTTCATAGCCCAATGTTTTTTGCTCTAAAGCTGCTTCAAATCGCTGCTTATAATGGTTTACTTGTCCTAAAAATTCTTGATACGCTTTGGAAATTTTTAAAAAGATAGCAAAATTGCTTTTCAAAAAGCCTAATAATTTACCACCGTCCAATTCAATTTCAACAAAATCGTCCTTAGCACGTTTATGCTTGCAAAATTTTTCCCACAACTTTTCTCTAAGGTAAGGTACACCGTAATCAATGGTTTGCAAATTACGCAATAAGACGCGGTATTCATGTTTAGTTAAAAATCCCTGTTCAACTAATTGAGCAAAAGAGTACGAAATACGTGATTCCATTTCTACCAGCAAAGTATCAGCCATAATTTTAATCAAATCTAAATCAATTTGAGCCTGACTTTGCTGCAAAACGGCTGTGCTTAAATGCTGCGCTTCATCCACAATTAAGCCTTCTGCCGTTTGAGCTAATTCGGCAGCGTGACTTAGTAGATAAGCCTGGTTAGTCAAAATTAAATCGGCATATTTAACTCGTTGTTCACGTTGACGCAAAAAATCAGCTGCAAAAAAAGGACTATTTGGATTTAAACTGGTCACGCCTTGATGTTTAATCAATTTAAACAACTGGTGATTATACGTTGTTAATTTTAATTCATCCAAATCTCCTGTTTTACTTTCAAAGAGCCAAACTAAAATCCTCATCTGTAACAAACGGGTTTGATCATTTAAAGGCATGCTGAGACTGTGATAAAATTTGTCCAAATCAATGTAATGCCCTGAACCTTTTAAAACTTCGACAGTAAACGAAAAAGGCACTATCTGCTTTAAAAGCTGAAGCGAATCTTTGGTTAGCTGATCTAATAGTGCCGTCGTTTTGGTTGCTACCACCAGCTGGTGGCCGTTTTTAGCCCAATAGATTCCAGGCAACAAGTAACCTAACGTTTTACCCATACCAGTTGGGGCTTGGATAACTAAGGTCTTATCTTCATCCGTCAGCTGCTGATTGATGTCTAACATCATTTGAACCTGATCTTGACGCCACTCTAAAAAGGCGCCGAATAATTGTTCCTGTGCTGCCTTGGTTTGCGGAAAAAGTACCTTCTGCTTGTGACTGGTTGCCAACACTTGTTTTTTTAAAACAAGGCCTTTAATTTCATAATAGCCATCAAAAATATCTTTTTCATCTTGCTCTAGAGCTGCTTTAAAGACATCACTAGTCTCAAATAGCATACTATCTGCCAGCTTTAGCAGGCTTTTTAATAAAGACTTGGGAAAAGTTTTAATTTTTTTAATTAAAAATAAAAAAAGGTTGGCTGTAGCCAAAGCATCACTATCAGCTCGGTGCGGATGATTATGCGATAATCCCAAGTATTTGGTTAAATCACTGAGCTTATATGAAGCCAAAGTTGGTAAAACCACTTGAGCCAGCTGGACTGTGTCAATTCCTTCCAAATTAAGGCTTGGAAAACCGATGCGCTCAAACTCAGCATTTAAAAAGCGATAATCTAATTCAATATTGTGCGCTACAAAAACCGTCTGCTGCAACAAAGCATAAATGGTTGGTGCGACATCATCAAAAGTTGGCGCTTTTTTTACATCTTGATTCGTAATGTTGGTTAACGCTTGAACTTCTTCGGGGATTGGTTTCAACGGGTTGATTAAAGTCGAAAATTCATTGACAATTTTGCCGTTTTCAATAAAAACACATGAAAATTGAATCAAGCGTTCACTGCCATCAGGGTTAGTCCCTGTCATTTCTAAATCAACGACCGCATATGTTTTTGCATTTGTCATCATTTCACCAATTTCATTTTCATAATATACTTCCATCTTACCACATATCTGCCTTGGCAAAAATATCTTAGTAGCTTGTCCTTGTACTAAAAGACAGGTATAATTAGCATGATTGCAAAAAAAGATTGGAAAGGAAGCACTTGATTGGAAACAAGATTAAGTACCGGCTTTGGTGAAAGTCACGCCAAGGTAATTTTAATCGGCGAGCACGCTGTTGTCTACGGACAACCAGCGATTGCCATACCGCTTAAAACAATTAAAACAACCGTTACGCTTAAAGCGCGCTCGGATAACAAATGCTATCTTAAAAGTGACTATTTTTCAGGCGAACTAGCCGCTGTTCCTAAAGAAATGTATGGTATCAAGCACTTGATTGTTGCCATTTTAAAAAGACAAAACTATCAACTAGGTCTAGACATCAACATTAAAAGCCAAGTGCCTATTGCCCGCGGAATGGGCTCATCTGCCAGTGTGGCCATTGCTTTGGTCAGAGCCTTATATAGTTTTTTTGGACTTGCCTTAAGTCAAAAAATCCTGTTATCAGAAGCCAATATTGAAGAAATTGATACTCATAAGAATCCAAGCGGACTTGATGCTGCTACTTGCGCTTCTAATATTCCAATTTGGCTAATTAAAGGAAAAGAAATCAAGCCCATCCCGATTAATTTAGCTGCCTGCCTTTTAATCTGTGACACCGGTATTCAAGGGCAAACATCTTTAGCCATCAAAGCGGTTAAAGAAAAATTAGCTAAGGAGCCCAAGGTTACTAACAAACAAATTGCTGCTTTAGGTCAGCTGACAATCCAAGCTAAAAAGCAACTGGCTGAAAATGATCCCAAAGGCTTAGGCCAAACATTCAACGAAGCTCAAAAATTGCTCAGAGCTTTAGATGTCAGTTCAAAAGAATTAGATTATTACTTGGAACTGGCACAAAAAAATCATGTTTTAGGGGCTAAGTTGACTGGCGGCGGTCGTGGTGGCTGTTTTATCTGCCTAGTTCAAAATATAACCCAAGCTCATGAACTAGCCCAAAAGCTTACTCAGGCCGGCGTTAAAAAAACTTGGATTGAACCTTTAAATTGAGGAGAAAAAATAATGAAAAAAACAGCCCGTGCCCATACCAATATTGCTTTAGTCAAATATTGGGGCAAAAAAGATACTGATTTGATTATCCCTATGAATGGTTCTATTTCGTTAACGTTAGACCATTTTTATACCGATACTACAGTTGAATTTGACCCTAGCTTAACTGCTGATTCGTTTATTTTAGATGGTCAGGCAAAACAAGATCAAAAGCTGGTTCATTTTATGAATCACGTGCGCAAGTTAGCTAATATCAAAACATTTGCTCATATTAATTCAACTAACCACGTGCCTACAGCTGCTGGGCTGGCCTCTTCTTCGTCGGCCTACGCTGCTTTAGCTTTAGCCGCCAGTTCAGCTGCTGGACTTAATTTAACGGCTAAAGATTTATCGCGTCTAGCCCGCAAAGGATCTGGTTCAGCTACTAGATCAATTTATGGCGGCTTTGTTGAATGGATAGCCGGCGAGGATGATTTAACATCTTACGCTGTTCCTTTAGAAGAGCACACATCTTGGAAAATTGCGATGATTGCCATTGTATTGAATAGCGCCCAAAAAAAGATTAGTTCACGTGCCGGTATGCAAACAGCCCAAACATCACCCTATTACCCAGCATGGGTCAAAACAGCAAATGACGATCTCAAATCCATGCGTCAAGCGATTGAAACCCGCGATTTTGAACTTTTAGGAACCGTAGCCGAAAGTTCAGCCCTTAAAATGCACGCTTTAAATCTCAGTTCTAAGCCGCATTTTTCTTATTTTATGCCTGAAAGCATCATTGCCATGCAAAAAGTCGAAGAACTTCGTACCATGGGTATTCCTTGTTATTACACCATGGATGCGGGTCCCAACGTTAAAGTTATCTGTGAAGAAGAAAATATTGCCGCCATCATAGATCATTTATCCAAAGTTTTCGGCAAAGACCAATTACTAGTGGCCCACCCTGGCGAAGGAGCTAAACTTATTACAAATGAAGGGATTGAAGCAAAGTGATTACCGTCAAAGCACCCGGAAAACTTTATATTGCCGGCGAATATGCAGTCGTTGAGCCCGGCTGTCCTGCCATTTTAGTAGGCTTAAACCGTTATGTATATGCTACAATTGAAGACAGCTTAGAGCAAGGTACCATTGCTTCCAAACAATATAATCAGGTGCTTAACTGGATGCGTAACGGAACTGAACTGAGCTTAAAACAAGACATTAAGCCATTTGAATATATTCTGTCCGCCATCCGTATTGTGGAACAATATGCCCATGAATCAGGCACTAAGCTTAAATTGTATCATTTAAGCATTGATAGCGAACTAGACAGTTCTGATGGCAAAAAATACGGACTCGGCTCTTCGGCTGCTGTTACAGTTGTCACCGTCAAGGCTTTATGCAACTATTATCATTTAGCTGTCACTCAAAATGACATCTTCAAATTAGCTGCTTTAGCCCATTTTGCGGTTCAAGGCAATGGTTCTTTAGGTGATGTAGCAGCCAGCGTTTTTGGGGGCTGGATTAGCTATTATTCGTTTGACCGGCAGTGGCTGCTGGAAGCTTCCCAGCACTTTTCTTTAACTGAACTACTTCAAAAAGACTGGCCGGGGTTAAAAATTACACCTTTACCAATCCCAAATAACCTAAAACTGTTGATTGGTTGGACCGGATCGCCGGCTTCAACGTCCAAACTCATAGATAAAGTTAATCCATCTAAAGAAGAACGTCACCAAAAATATCGGGCTTTTATTCATGAAAGCACACAATGCGTCGAAAAAATAATCCAGGCTTTTAAAACTAAGAACTTAGCTGAAATTCAGCAAGGGTTACGGAAAAACCGGCAGCTTCTAGCTGATCTTCACCAGATTACCGGCGTTGAAATTGAAACCTCAGCTTTAAAATATCTCATCGAAAGTGCTGAAAAATTTGGCGGAGCAGCTAAAACGTCGGGAGCCGGTGGTGGTGATTGTGGTATTGTCATTATTGATAAAAAAAAGCCAATCGCTACATTACTTGAATTGTGGCAAAACCACCATATTCTGCCACTAGATTTAAAAGTCAGCTTTGATGTTTAGAAAGGATTAAAAATATGAGTCAGCAAGCCCATCGTAAAGATGAACACTTTTTTATTGCTGAAAAGCTATATCAAAAAAAAGCCCAAAACGGCTTAGACCAAATCCGCTTAGTTGGCACTAACCTGCCTGAATTAGCCCTTGATGAAATTGATTTACAAACAACTTTAGTCGGTCAAAAGATTGCCGCCCCTTTTTTTATCAATGCATTAACGGGGGGAAGCAAGCAAACTGATAAAGTCAACCTAACCTTAGCACGGGTAGCCCAAAAAACGAACCTGCCGATGGCAGTCGGCTCACAAAGCATTGCTTTAAAAGAACCCCAGCGGCAAGCTGGTTTTAAAGCCTTAAGGACTGTTAATCCAAAAGGAATGTTTTTAGCTAACCTTGGTGTTAATCATCCGCTTAATAATGTCAACCAAGCGTTAGATATGCTGGATGCATCAGCCATTGAACTGCATTTAAACGTTGCCCAGGAGTTAGTCATGCCTGAAGGTGATCGTATCTTTTATTGGCAGGATAATTTGCGCCAGCTGCTTGCACAGGTCAAAAAACCAATCTTGGTGAAAGAAGTCGGCTTTGGTATGACTCCTCAAACGTTAAAAATTTTAACAGATTTAGGCGTTAAATATGTTGATTTAGCCGGCAAAGGCGGCACAAATTTTCAACGAATCGAAAATGAACGGCGCAAGGAAAACAAACTCACAATTTTAAATGATTTAGGCTTATCAACCGCCGAAAGTCTGCTGGCTGCCAAAAAATATGCTGCTGATATTAACTTGTCTTTAACGGCTTCTGGTGGTATTAGAACGTCTTTGGATGTGGTCAAATGTTTGGTTTTAGGTGCCGATAACGTTGGTATCTCCGGTTTATTTTTGCACCTGCTTGTCCAAGATGGTGAAGATGCTTTGGTTAATTATATTGAAACGCTAAAGTGGGAAATCAGAAATATTATGGCCATTTTAGGCTGTAAAAATATCAGCCAATTAAAAAAGGTTCCATACTTACTTTCAACTGAATTACGCAATTTTGTCGAACAAATCTAAAAAAAGAACCACTCTTAAGAGTGGTTCTTTTTTTAAGCTTCATCATCAATGATATTAAATCGTAATCCCTTGGGAAAGAAATTTTTGACGGTTAAGTCAACAACCTTGCCAAAAGCAAAGGCTTTACCTTGACAGGTTAACAGGTACCAGCCGTTCTTTTGAGCTGGGCGCTTGGCCAATGTTAACGGGTTACCAGCAACATATTTTTCCCAATCTGCTAATGAGACTGCAATTGTTTTAGGACAAGTACTTGGTTTCAACACTAAAGCTAGGCTATAAGCCGGTTCAAAGCGCTTTTTCTTGAATGTTCCCAGCATCACACCAGGTCGAATGAACTTGAGCGGTGAAATATCAGGCCAACTAGCAGGATAATAATACAAATGATCGCCTAAACATTTCAAATCATTAACAGTGAAAGTTAAATTGAACTCTTGAGCAAAAGCCTGCCATAAATTCTTTTGTTCGGCATCAAGGCTCCAATTGGTTTTAGCTTTCTTTTTCTTCTTGGCTTTTTTTGTCTTAACGATTTCTACGGGCCGTGTATCTCTTAATTTAGCGATAAAATGGCCCTCGCCTTGGAAATGGTGCATCATTAACCGGACACAGCCTGCTAAAGCTGGATTTTGGTCGGCAAATTCAGGCCGGCCATCGTCCATACCAGGATATTTTTGCAAAGGCACAATTTCTAAATAAGGGTAATTAGCTAGCAGCCAAGCCACAATCTGCTCATCTTCTTCAGGCGCAAAGGTACAAGTCGAATAAATTAATTCTCCACCTTGTTTTAACATCTTCAGTGCATCTTGCAAAATTAATTTTTGACGACTCGCACATTCACTAGGATAGTCCTTATGCCAATATTTGACAGCTTGGTGATTCTTTCGAAACATTCCTTCACCTGAACAAGGAGCATCAACAACTACTTTATCAAAGTAGCCCGTAAAAACCTTTGTTAAACTGGCAGGATCTTCGTTAGTCACCATAACATTCAAAGCCCCAATACGTTCCATATTTTCCGCTAAAATCAGCGCTCTTTTTTTATTAATTTCGTTTGAGACCAACAAGCCTTGATTGGGCATAAGTGAAGCAATTTGACTAGACTTTCCGCCAGGAGCCGCACATAAATCTAAAATACGCTCGCCAGCCTTTGGTGCAGTCACTTCACCAACATACATCGCACTTAAGTCTTGACTGTAAACATAACCTGTCTGATGTTCAAGCGAATTGCCATTAACTTTGCCGACATAGCCAGTCTGGGTATATGCAACCGGCTGGGTTAAATCAAGGTTAACCGTTTGATAATTTTCCTTTAAAGGATTTAATCTAAACCCTTTTTGAGCTTCGTCGTCAAAGCTTTCAAAAAATTGCTTAGCCTCTTTGGTCCCCAATAATTGGGTATATTTTTCAATAAAATCAGCTGGTAAATTCAACATTAATTCCTCATTCAATCTTTTGCATTTTTTTCTTCAATAAGATATAAAAGCCAACACTAGACAGCAAAAGCAGCCCAATAATCACAACAGCTACTAGTCCATATGACATCAAATTATAATAAAACGCTGCGGCTAAACTGCCTAATCCCAAGCCTAGAAGCTGGCAGATGCTAAATGACCGCCATTCTGCAAACAAAAATTGCTTGGGGGCAATTTTCAAAAAATTCGACTCGTGATAATACTTGGTAGATGTCAAAAGCCAAATATAAACTTCAACCATCAACAAAATGACAATCAAACCCAGACCTAAAGCTTGGGCTAAGTGGGAGGCCAACCACGACTCATGAACAGCCAAGAAATTATTATTTACCATTCTCTTGACAGTTACTTGACCTAGGGTCTGCTTAAGTTTAGCAGCTGTCAACGCCTTAGAGCCGTCAATGACAACCCGAAAATCTTTTACAGATGCAGCTTGCTGCTGAGAGATAGATGGCGCAATAAAAAGCTGACTATCTAATTTAGACTTATAGCTGTCCCCCATTACCCCAATAACAGGTAAGTAATGCTGATTAATTTTTAAATAGTTCTGGTCTTTCGGCTTATAAAACTTATCCTGCCAATCTTTACCAGCAATTAAGGTTTCAACCGTAGATGAAAAAGCTTTTTCATTGAAAGTCTTGCCCGAAATCATCGGTAAATCCAGATAATCACCTTTACCATAAAAATAGGTGATTTTTTGATTGCTTTGATCTTGATAATGGACTTGCAAATCACTAAGGTTTGAGCTGCCCAGCTTTTGGTTTAAGGAATACATCGTTATATTCTGCTTAAATTTGACCACATAAGCATCTGGCGATAGGTTATGGTTATTTAACTGGATAATCATATCTCTTTCTTGAATCTTAAAGCACAGGTAAACTGCAAAAAAAGCCAGCAAAAAGACATAGCCAAAGACATAGATTCGTTTCTTAAACAAAGCTATCCCCCTATTAATGAATACCTAAAGCCATCTTGGCATAGCTCGTCATACGGTCAGTTGACCAAGCCGGTTCCCACACAAATTTAACCTCAACTTGCTTAATTTCAGCAACGTCACTTAAAGCATTTGTCACCAAATCAGACAGTAAATTGGTCAAAGGACATCCCATCGTCGTTAATGTCATTGAAACGACACAAGTACCATCATCTTGCAAATCAATCGCATAAACCAACCCCAAATTAACAATATCAACTCCTAATTCAGGGTCAATTACCATTTCTAAACGATCTAAAATATCTTCTTTAATTGCTTCTTTGCTTCTTTCAGTCATCTTTCATTACCTTTCGTGATTATACTAAGTAATCCTAGTATACCATAAATTTATTTTACGGCTAGTCTAGCAGTCCTCTTGGTAAAATTGTTTAAATTTATCAGCCATTGAAACTGTAATTTCATAAGGCACCCGATGTACTCCATCTTGCGTACTTTCAAAAGTAATCCGGTTTGCATATGTTTTTTCCTTGATGCTATCATAAAAATCCTTGGTTGGCTGATAAGGCACGATTTGATCGGCGGTTCCATGCCAAAAATGAACAGGCCGGCCAGCTAAGGTCTCAGGCTTAAATGACAGGTCAATCGCCTGCAATGCTTCCAATTGAGAATCAATGTATTGCTGAGGGACATTTTTTACTTCCGGCATTGAGGCAATCAGCTTTTTGGCAAAGGCAACCGGACAAGGCGACCCCATTAAACACACAGCACTCTTAATCCAATCATACGATCTTAATAAAGCACAGGTTGTAATTCCGCCCATTGAAAGGCCGCTAACCCCAATCCATTTATCTTTAATACCGCTTGTTTTGGCATAATAATCAACAATTTCAGGAAATTCAGCTACAGAATCAGCGATGATTTGCCAAAATTCTAAATAATGGGTACTTGCAGGACCGCCGACTTGTCTGTCACCATGGAATTTTGCATCAGGCAAAATAACTCTAAAGCCCTGACGAGCAAGTTCATACCCTTGGGAAACAACCTTTTCCTTGCATCCTTTCCAGCCGTGATAAAAGAAGACGAGGGGCAATTCTTCTTGTGCTAGCTTAGCATCAACAATTTCTAAAACAGGATATTTGCCTGCATGTTTATTTAAAATTTCAATCATTTTTTCTGCCTCCATTCTACCCTTAATTATACACTAGTATCCGGCTAAAATGAGCGATTAAATCCTTGAATAATTTAGTACAAATGACCTGTAAAAATGTGCTGCAATATGCTATAATCGTGTTTAAAATTATTAACAGGATGGATGAAAATGGAACGAAAACTGATTGCGCTCGACCTTGATGGAACAACTTTAAATGCTAAAACACAAATCTCAGCCAAAACCAAGTCTGTTTTGACTAAAGCCAAAGAAGCCGGCCATATCGTTTCAATTGTCACTGGTCGCCCTAACCGGATGGCTACGAGCTTTTATCATGAGCTAAAGCTGACGGGCCCTATGATTAATTTTAACGGAGCTTTAGGTTACATTCCAGGTAAAAATTGGGAACATGAATATCAAGCTACCTTTCCTAAAAAGATTACCTTTGACATCTTAGCTAATAAGGAAAAATGGGGCATCAAAGTCATCGCTGCTGAAGGCAAAAATCTTTTATTGTCAGACGTAGCGGATAATACTGTTGATGGCTTTTTCTTAGCTAATTTAACCCAAGAACATGTCTTAAACAAGCAAAATTTAACGACTGACCCAACTGCCATGACCATGCTAGTTGACAATCAAAACAAGGCTTCAATTGTGCAAAAACTAAATGAACATTTCGGACATAAAATTACCGTAGGCGTGTGGGGCGGGCCCAATCCGGTCTTAGAACTAGCACCCAAAAACATTAATAAAGCTTACGGGGTTGATTTTTTAGCAAAAACCTATCACATTGACCGCCGAAATATTATTGCTTTTGGAGATGAGCATAATGACGAAGAAATGCTCAAATTTGCCGGTCTAGGGGTCGCTATGCAAAATGGGACGGAACATATTAAACAAATTGCCGACGACGTTACAGCATTAGATAATGACCATGACGGTTTAGCTAACTACTTAGAAAAAAAATTACACTTATAAAAAAAGCTTGCAGCTTTAAGCTGCAAGCTTTTTTTATTTTTCGTCGCTTTTAAGTACGCCGCCTACAGCGTAGCGGTCTTTGCGCATTTCGCTTAAAACAACGTGTACGTGTTCTTTAGGAGCGCCTGTATTAGCTGTTACAGCTTTGGTAACGTCTTCAACTAAGTGCTTCAATTGTTCTTGACTGCGACCTTCAATTAATTCAATATGAACCAGTGGCATTTTCTAACTTCCCTTCTGTATTAAACTTCAATCATTATGCCATTGCTTCTTAGGAATTGCAAGCTTATAAACGCTAAAAGTATAGTATAATAAAAGTAAATCTGAAAGGAAAGTGATATCATGCTCCAAAAAAGTTTTGAATTTTCAGCTTGTACCAGCATTTTAGTTGGAAAAAAGGCTATGGCCGATGGTTCGACTGTCATTGGCCGCAATGAAGACGCTAAAAGCGCCTGGCCTAAAAAAATGACGGTTCATCCGCATGAAAACTTTACTGAACCACAAACATTTACTTCAAAAGATAACGGCTTTAGTATGCCTTTGCCAAATGAACGCTTCAAATATACAGCTACGCCTGAATGGACCGATGAATTCGGCCTTTTTGAAGAAGACGGTATCAATGAATATGGCGTCTGCATGAGTGCTACTGAATCAGCCTACGCCAACGAACGCGTTTTAGGCTTTGACCCCCTCGTTGAAAAAGGTATTGGCGAAGAAGCTATGGTAACTTGTGTCTTGCCTTACGTTAAATCTGCCCGCCAAGGTGTTGAACGCCTGGGCGAAATCGTTTCAACCTATGGAACCTGTGAATCAAACGGCATTTTGTTCTCAGATCAAGACGAAGTATGGTACATGGAAACCGGTTCTGGTCACCATTGGGTTGCTCAAAGAATTCCCGATGACTGCTATGCTGTTTGCGCTAACCAATTGGCTATTCAAGAAATCGATTTTGATGACCCTGCTAACTTTATGTTTTCAAAAGACATTTTAGCTTTTGTAAATGGCCATCATTTAAATCCCCAGCCGCAAACCTTCAACTTCAGAAATATCTTTGGTACCCATACTTTATCTGATGAAATATACAGCACACCGCGTGTTTGGTATGGTCAAAGATATCTCACTCCCAGTGTCGTTCAAGAACCAATGAGTGAAGATTTGCCCTTCATCCAAAAAGCTGATCGGCTGCTTTACTTAGATGATTTGGAATATGTCTTAGGTTCGCATTTTCAAAATACGCCTTATGATCCTTTGGGAAACGGACCAAAAGAGCTTAAAAACAAATTTAGACCAATTAGTTTAGCTAAGACTCAAGAATCACATCTTTTACAAATGCGGTCTAATTTACCCGTTGACGTCGCAGGTTTACACTACTTAGCCTTAGGTGTAACCTGTCAAAGTGTCTATGTCCCTGTTTACGCTGGCACAAATGATGTTATTGAAGCTTATAAGCACGGTCAAAAGACTTACAGTACTGATTCAGCTTATTGGGATTATAAATTATTAGGCATCTTAGTTGATCCGCACTATCCTTTATTCGGGCAAAAATTGCATGACTTGCAAAAAGAATGCGCCATTGCATTTGCACAAAAAATCGCTGCGACTGATCAATTGGCTCAAACCCTTAATGGCGTAGCCTTGACTGAAGCCTTAACCAAGGCTTCCATGGACATGCAGCAATTAGCTTTAGACAAGGTGAAAGACTTAACTGCAGATCTAATTACAGCATCAACTGATTTATCACCGTTAAACTTTAAAACCGATGCTAACTTATAGGGGGCAACATGCAATTAATATTTAATCATCAGCTTTTTTGGCTGGACCCTAATCTTGAACAATGTCAAAATTCCGTGGAATCAGAAACTGTTTTTTTGACTTCTTTACAACCACGGCTCAAAGAAAAATTGGCTTTACTAGCCGGGAGCCAAATCTACATTAGTCAGGAATTGTATCTGCTCTTGCAAAAGTTAAACCGTTTTTTAAAAACAGATTATAACTTAACCGCCGTTAAAATTATTCCTTATACCTTCGCGCAAATGTTTGATGACATAAGCGTTACAGCTTTATCCAATGATGACGGTTTTTTTGGATCTTATGTTTTGCTTTTTGACGACGGTCAGCAAAAAATTGGCTATGCGCCGCGTTTTATCACGCAAGGCTGGCATAAAAAGCGGCTCAAAAAATGGAAAAAGGCTTTTAAAGACGCCCAGTTAACCCAGCTGATTTTAAGTTCAAAAATTACGCAGCCGGCTAGTCAAGCGCTGCCTGATTTAAGCCATTATCAGCAGGTTTTAATGGCAGATAAGCCGCAAGACCTCCTCATCAAAGGCAATCCATTCAGCCTCGATACCTTGTTTAAAATGGATGATATCTGCCAAAAATTAGCTATTAAAGCTTATTACCCTGAGCTAATGGCTAACCTGATGCATGCTTTCAATCCCTGGAAAGATTACCAATCTGGTTTGGCAACGGAAGTAATTGACTTATCTATGACTGATTTAAGCTTGCCGCAAACGGTAACTACCGCTGAAGTAAATGACTTAATCACTGTCATTAACCCACAAAAAGTTGTCACAATCTAAAATGATTTTCCAAAGGTTTGCCCTAGTGGCAAATCTTTTTTTAGATGTTTTGTTAAAGTAACTTTTTATCATTTATGTTATACTAATCTTGAAAGGATGGTGGCTTAAATGGACTTCCCCTATGAAAAACAATTCAAAACCTACCTCTTACACCAGCGCTTTTTAGCTGAAAACACTATGAATGATATCTGCCAGGATGTCGCCCGCTTATTCAAGCATCTACGTGGCTTTAATCTGTCATACCGCACTAATCCTTCCCTCTCTAATATTGAGGAAGCCGATATCTTAGATTATCTAAATATGCTACAGGTTAAACGCGAGATTAAAAATTCCACCTATAATAAAGTTTTGACCCATTTAAATATTTATTTTGAATTTATTTTTACCAGAAGACTGTCTCAAACACTGCCAACTGCAGGAATTAAAGGTTTAAAAAAAGAGCCGGACGAACTCTTGCCGCTCACTTGGGCTGCTAATTTGGAACCATTATTAGCTGATGATAGCATCAGTTTTTATACTAGGATGACGCTACTTTGTTTAGCACATTTTTATACCATTACCGAAATCATTCAAAAAGATTTTTATCAAGTCTTAGCCAAAGAAGATTTTACAATAGCCGAACAAAACTTTTTAACCAACTATCGCACACAAATGGAACACCTTCAAAATTTGCAGGACTGCCATGATTTATTTTTAAAGCAGCGCATTAATTTAGCTGATCCTAGACTGACTTTGCCTGCTTTGCATAAATATTTCAAAAAGGACCAGCCTAAAATTGCCTTGCCGCTGAAGCCTCAAAAGCTCTATCAGGCTAATTTATTCCATTACTTGTTAAACCACCAAACTCTGCCTGATAAGGACCTGTGCGCTCGTTTACGGCTTACACCAGCGTCTTTGAATTACTACCGCTTTGAACTGGCCAAACAAAAGTTAGATTAAAAGCACAAATTAAAGCTTATAATAAGTATCTGCATCTCAAGCCAGCCAAAATTTAATTCAAAATAAAAAGCGTCTTTTAAAAGACGCTTTTTATTTTTATTCTAATTCATCTAACAAATAAACTACATCTAAGTCATTAGGATTTTGCTTGAGATATTTATTAGCATAGGCTAAAGCACGCTCTCTTCGACCAGCATTGCGGTAAAAGACCGCGGCATCCTTTAAAAATGCCAGCGATTCATTTAATTCACTAGAAGCAGCATTATAATACTTTTCAGCCGCCTCATAATCTTCTTTAGCTGCATAGGCTTGCCCAAGGTTCCAATATAACTGCGGATCAATTTCATCAGCCTGCAAATAAGCCTGTACTAAGTCGATAACTTCATCATATCGTTTTAAATCAACCAAGAGATTACTTAAGGCTAGTACGCAAGGCATGCTATCCGGATTAATTGTCAAAGCTTTTTTAAGATAAGCTTCAGCTTGGCTGGGATTACCCGTCTTCAGTGATAAATCAGCTGCCTTAAGGTATAAGTCCTCATTAAATTCGTCAAAACTCAAGCCTTCTTGGGCTGTAATCAAAGCTTTCGTCAAATCCCCCTGATTGCTGTAAATATCCGTCAAATAAGGATACACTGTCGCATAATCAGGTGTTTTGTCGCTTAATTTTTCAAAATTCTTTTGGGCATTGTCAAAGTCTTTTTGCTGATATTGAATAAAAGCCAGTTGGAATAAAGCATCATCATCTAATTTATCTGCTGGAATCTGCTGCAAATACCCTAAAGCTGTTTCCAACTTGCCAAACCCGGCATATGATAGGCCTAAACGGCTGACTAAATTAACTTGCGACAGAGTTAAAATGCCTTCTTCAATCAAAGAAAGATAATATTGCGAGGCTTTACGATATTCTTTAGTATTGAAATAAAGTTCTGCTAAAGCAAAGCGGATAACACTTTCATCTGGAGCCATACGGTACGCCTCTAAAAGCTTTTGTTCGCTAACATCAAATATACCTTGAGTCTGATATAAATCAGCTTCGACCATCAAACTTTCAATATAAGCATCAGAAGTTGCACTCACTTGCGCCAGCAAGTCTAAAGCTTGATCATCATGCCCATCATTAATTTCAATTTCAGCCAAAGCTACTTTGAGGCCATCTTCATCAGGATAGCGGTCTAAGAGCTTTTGATAAGCTCTTTTAGCTTGCTTAGTAAATCCCAATGAATACAATTCTTCGGCTAAACTATACAGCATTTGATCATCATCTTTGCGTAAAGCCCATCCAAAAGCTTTTTTAGCTTCTTCAAGCTGGCCTTTTTCCAACAGATCCAACACTTTTTGCGAATATGCCATTTAATCCGTCCTTTCATCAAAAAACGGACGTGGACTTACCAGCTCCCGCCCGCTTTAACATTAATCTTTAAACTGCTTCTTTAATTTTTCAAAAAAACTTGATCCTGAAATTTTTTTACCTGAAGCTTCTGCAAAAGCCTTCAAAGCTAAACGCTGCTTTTCATTAAGATTCTTTGGTGTGACAATATTAACCGTAACTTGTTCATCGCCATTACCTGCACCTCGCAAGCGCGGTGCACCTTTGCCCTTAAGTCTAAAGGTCGTACCCGTTTGAGTCCCAGCTGGAATCTTCATCTTAACGGGACCATGAACGGTTTTAACTTCAATCTCATCCCCCAAAGCAGCTTGAACAAAGCTGATATCCTGATTGAAGTAGATTTCAGCCCCATCACGTCTAAAGTCTTTGCTTGCAGCAACCGCAAAGACGATGAACAAATCGCCATAAGGTCCACCGTTTGTACCGGCCTCACCTTGGCCTTGCAGGCGCATTTGGTTGCCATTTTCCACACCGGCCGGCACTTTAACTTGGACAGCATGCTTCTTGCGCATACGGCCAGTACCGTGGCATGTTTGACATTTTTCTTTAATTTCTTTACCTGTACCATGGCAAACATCACATTCTTGTTGTGTCATTACACGGCCCAAAGGTGTTTGTCTTTGTACTTGAATAAAACCGCGCCCGCCACAACGTGAACATGTTTGCGGACTGGTGCCTGGCCTAGCACCGTTTCCATGGCAAGTATCACACGTTTCATCACGTGTGTATTGAATCTCGGTTGTCTTGCCAAAAATAGCTTCTTCAAAAGTCAGATTCATTTCATATTGCAAATCGCTTCCTTGCCGTGGCGCATTGGGATTACGGCTAGCACCGCCTCCGCCAAAGAAGGAATCAAAAATGTCACTGAAACCGCCAAATCCGCTAAAATCACCAAAACCTTGACCGCCAAACCCGCCAAAATCTTGCCCTTGACCGCCCATGGAACCAAATTGGTCATACTGTGCCTTTTTTTGCGGATCGCTTAAAATTTCATAAGCTTCGTTAACTTCCTTAAATTTAGCTTCTGCCCCTGGTTCATGGTTTAAATCAGGGTGATATTTCTTGGATAATTTCCGATATGCTTTTTTAATTTCATCAGCAGATGCATCTTTTGAAACGCCTAAAACGTCATATGGATCTCTTTGTTCTGCCATTATATGCCCCTCCATATCTTATGTCTTTAACTAGCGTAACACAAGTTATTTTAAATAAAAAGGGGGCTTTGGAATTTTTTCCAAGCCCCCCCTTTTTTGCTTAACCTAGTTAAACTGACAGGTCTTATTTCTTGTCATCTGGGTCGACTTCTTTAAAATCACCATCAACAGTGTTGCTGTCGTTATTTGATGAATTATTAGCTGAAGCGTTGCCAGCTTGAGCACCATTAGCACCTTGTGCTTGTTGTGCTTGTTGATATAATTTGACGGACACATCTTGAATAGCCTTAGTCAAATCATCTTTCTTAGTCTTCATTTCTTCAAGATTGTTTTGTTCTTGAGCCTTCTTCAAAGCATCACGAGCATCTTCAATCTTCTTAACTTCATCAGCTGACACCTTGTCCTTGACTTCTTCTAAAGTCTTATCTGTTTGGAAGAGTAATTGGTCAACTTCATTGCGCAAGTCAACTTCTTCTTTACGCTTCTTGTCAGCAGCTTCGTTTTCCTTAGCTTCCTTAACCATGCGTTCGATTTCTTCGTCAGACAAACCGGACGAAGACTTGATGGTAATTTTTTGTTCCTTGTTAGTGCCAAGATCCTTAGCTGAAACATTAACAATACCGTTTTTATCGATATCGAAAGTAACTTGAATTTGTGGAACCCCACGTGGAGCAGCTGGGATATCTGTCAGTTGGAAGCGACCCAAAGTCTTGTTATCAGCAGCCATTGGACGTTCACCTTGCAAAACGTGAATATCAACAGCTGGTTGGTTATCAGCAGCCGTTGAGAAAACTTGTGACTTAGAAGTTGGGATGGTTGTGTTGCGATCAATTAACTTCGTAAAGACACCGCCCATGGTTTCAATACCCAAGGAAAGTGGTGTAACATCAAGCAAGACAACATCTTTAACATCACCAGTGATAACCCCACCTTGAATAGCAGCACCCAAAGCAACAGCTTCATCAGGGTTAACTGATTCATTTGGCACGTGACCTGTTTCAGCCTTAACAGCTTCCTTAACTGCAGGAATACGAGTTGAACCACCAACCAAGATAACTTCATCAATATCAGCGTTGGTCAAACCGGCATCACTTAAAGCATTGCGCACTGGAATCTTAGTACGTTCAACCAAGTCTTGCGTCAATTCATTAAACTTAGCCCGTGTCAAAGTGGTTTCAAGGTGCAAAGGCCCTTCTTGACCGGCTGTGATAAATGGTAAGGAGATTTGAGCTGAAGTTACACCGGACAAATCTTTCTTAGCCTTTTCAGCAGCATCCTTCAAGCGTTGCATAGCCATCTTGTCAGCTGACAAATCAATACCGTGTTCTTGCTTGAAGCCGGCTACCAACCAGTCAATAATCTTGTTATCAAAGTCATCCCCACCAAGATGAGTATCACCATTAGTTGAAAGCACTTGGAAGACACCATCGCCTAATTCAAGGATGGAAACATCAAAAGTACCACCACCAAGGTCAAAGACGAGAACTTTTTCATCTTTGTCTTGCTTATCAAGGCCATAAGCTAAAGCGGCAGCAGTTGGTTCGTTAACAATACGTTCAACAGTCAAACCAGCAATCTTACCAGCATCCTTAGTTGCTTGACGTTGTGAGTCATTGAAGTAAGCAGGAACTGTGATAACAGCTTGGGTTACCTTTTCACCCAAATAGCTTTCAGCATATTCCTTGATGTATTGTAAAATCATAGCTGAAATTTCTTGTGGTGTATAAGCTTTGCCTTCAACATCAACTTTATAATCAGCTTCACCCATATGACGTTTGATTGAAGAAATAGTGTTAGGGTTTGTAATTGCTTGACGCTTAGCGACTTCACCAACTTGTGTTTCGCCGTTCTTAAATGAAACAACTGAAGGAGTTGTTCGATTCCCTTCAGGGTTTGTAATAATCTTTGCTTCTTTGCCTTCAAGGACAGCTACTGCAGAGTTTGTTGTCCCAAGATCAATACCAATGATTTTTGCCATTAGTTTTTCATCCTCTTCCTTAAAAATTTTACTGTGCTACAACGACCATGGCTGGACGTAAAACACGATCTTTTAACATATAACCATCTTGATAGACTTCCACGACGGTATCAGCTTTTTGATCTGCGGTTGCAGGCACGGATTTAACCGCTTGGTGCAAGGTTGGATCAAATGTTTGGCCTAAAGCTTCAATCTTAGTAACATGGTTATCAGTCAAAGCTTTTTGCATATCACGCGAAATCATTTCAATACCTTTAAGCAATTGATCAGAACCTTTTTCGCTCACATCAATTGTTAAAGCCCGGTTCAAGTTATCGACAACCGGCAAAATACCTTTAATCAAATCTTGACCTTCATATTTCAAAAGTTGTTGTTGCTCTTTTTTGAACCGCTTAGTCATATTTTGCATTTCAGCTTCAGCACGCAAATATTTATCTTCTAGTTCATCATATTTTTTTTGCAATTCAGCTAATGCATCAGCTGGAGCTTCTTTTTGATTTTCTTTGGTGTCTTGAGCTTCTGAGACTTTTTCGTTAGCTTCCTTTACTTGAGAAGTTTCGGTTTCAGTTGCCCTAGCTTTTGCTTGATCAGCCACATGAACACCCCTTTTCTATTTAATTCTTTACTCAATATTTAATGCAAGTGACGATAGTAATCAAAAATCCGTTTAGTCATTTCATCACGGAAAACATCAATCAAGCCAATCATTTTAGAATATGGCATGTTGTTCGGACCTAAAATCGCAATAATCCCTTGACCATTGTTACCATCATCATATGCCGCTGAAACCAAACTATAATGTGAAAGCAAGCGATCAGGCAACTCAGAGCCCATTTTGATGGAAATGCCCTTAGAACCCGCATCAAGCAAACTATTCAAATTATTTGATTGGTCAATCAGTGTATACAAAGCTTTAATCTGCTCAGGGCTAGCCCAAGGTGTAAAGCTTAATAAGTTTGTCTTTCCGCTCACATATACCTGACGCTCAACGGCTTTATTGACAATTTGTCCAAAAGCATCCATAAAGCCATCTGCCTGGTGCAGATATCTTAAAATTAACGGTAGACTTTCATGCAGCTTAGCGATTACCTGATTCAGTGACAAGCCGACGACCTTATCATTAATTACCCGCGTAACAGCCTCTAATTCTTCACCTCTGATACCACTCGGAATGGCATACATTTGGCTTTCAACCCTGCCGTCGCTAGTAACCAAAATAACCATGATTTGCTGGTCGCCTAAAGGTACCATCCGAAAACCTTCCAACCTGATATCAGTAGCTTCAGGTTTTAAAGAAATAGCTGTATACTGCGTCAAGTCCGATAAAATTTGTGCTGAAGTAGCTACAATCTCATCAACTTTTTGAAATTCACTGTTAAATGACTGCCTAATATTTTGGACCGCTGTTAAATCAAGCTTGCTAGGCTTCATAATATGATCAACATAATAGCGGTAGCCACGCTCGGTTGGAATTCTCCCTGAACTGGAGTGTTCCTTAGCAATTAAACCTTGCTTTTCTAGGTAAGCCATCTCGTTTCTAATCGTTGCTGAACTTGCATGAATAGGTAATTGCTGTTCTAAACGTTTCGAGCCAATTGGTTGGCCATCTTCCGTATAGGATCTGATAATAGCCTCTAAGATAAAAAGCTGTCTTTCAGTTAACATTCAATCACCTTCTTTTTTAGCACTTAGCACACATGAGTGCTAAGACAATTATTAATATACACAAGTTATGCCCACTTGTCAAGGTATTAAATGCCGCCATCACGGGGATTTAATCCTTTTTTTAGCACTCAAACCCTTAGAGTGCTAGGTTTTAGCAAGCTTTTTTAAACTTCTCTAAAAATATCTTTTTTGCTTAAACCTACATAAATGCCTTTAAATTAGTGTCAGCTTGCCTTTAAAATAGCAAATAACGGCCAAAATAAAAGAGCGTCTCAAATTGACACTCTTTTATGTTATTAAAATTTTTTAATCTGAGTATTTGGCTAAAATCGGTTTTGCCATAGTTAAAATAGTTCCAATCGGTTTAAACGCTGGCTGTATTTTTTGATGTACTTGTATGAATTTTTCCATCCAAATCATATCATACCACCGGTTGAATTTATAGCCGCACTGGCTAAATTTACCGACAAGGTGAAAACCTCTTTTTTCGTGAAATTTAACACTAGCTAATGTAACATATTCATCTTCTGGATTACAATAGGTAATGCAGGCATTGACATTTGTTATTTCCTGCAATTTCAAAATTTCTTCCAAAGCTTGATACATCCGTGTTCCTAAACCCTTTTGACGCTGGGTTTGATCGAGATAAATGGAGGTTTCAACCGCCCAATCATAGGCCTTACGCTCTTTAAAAGCACTCACATAAGCATAGCCAATAATTTTGCCGTCTTCAACCGCGACCAAATAAGGATAGCGCTGACTAATAGTCGTAATGCGTTGTTTAAATTCAGCTAGACTTGGTACTTCATATTCAAATGTAATGGCTGTTTTTTCAACATATGGCGCATAAATCTTTAATAATGCTTCAGCATCAGCTGACGTTGCAAATCGTAATTCCATCTTTACCCCCAAATATACACAAAAAAGGTTGTTAAAAAACAACCTTCAATTCAATTAAGCATTTAAACTTTCTTCTTTAAGTAAGATAGCAAGTGAATTCAAAATTTCTTCTAATTTCACTTCAAGTGTTTCACCGGTACGACGCAATTTAATTTCAACAATGCCTTCACTGGCTTTTTTACCAACTGTGATACGGGCTGGAATACCAATTAAATCGGCATCAGCAAATTTAACCCCTGCACGTTCCTTGCGATCATCAAGCAAGACCTTGTAGCCCGCTTCTTCTAAAATCGCATTAACCTTGTCTGCCATCTTAGCTTGAGCATCATTCTTCACGTTGACTGGAATGACATGCACATCAAAAGGCGCAATGCTGCGTGGCCAAACAATACCATTTTCATCGCTATGCTGTTCAACGATTGCTGACAAAAGACGTGATACACCAATACCATAGCATCCCATAATCATTGGCACTTGCCGGCCGTTTTCATCTAAGACAACAGCATTTAAATCTTTAGAATAACGTGTACCCAATTTAAAAATATGGCCAATTTCAATCCCACGGGTAAATTTCAACTTACCTTGACCATCAGGTGATAATTCGCCTTCCTTAACGGTCCGTAAATCGACAAAATGATCAACCTTAAAGTCACGATCCAAATTAGCGTTGACATAATGATAATCATCTTCATTAGCACCAACACTGGCATTAGCCATCATTTCAACATCAAGGTCAGCTAAAATTTCGATATCTTCAGCAATCCCAACTGGACCTAAAGAACCAAAATTAGCGCCCAAGTATTTGACAGCTTCAGCCTCTTCAGCTGGACGCAAAAAATCAGCTTTCAAATAATTCTTAAGTTTAACTTCATTAACTTCATCATTACCGCGCATTAAAACAACCACTGGTTTGTCATCGGCAATAAAGAGCAAAGTCTTAATTTCTCTTTCAGGAGCAGAATCCAAGAAAGCAGCTACTTCATCAATTGTCTTTGCACCTGGTGTATGAACCTTGGTTAATTCGCCCAAAGTTTCATGTGATTTGGGCAAAATCCGCTTGTTTTGCGCCATCTCAAGGTTAGCAGCGTAGTCACTTTCGTCAGAATAAACAACCGTATCTTCCCCGATAGGAGCAATAGCCATAAATTCCTTAGAGTTATTTCCACCCATAGCACCGGCATCACCGATAATAGAACGGAAGTTAAGACCTACGCGTTTAAAGATGTTAGAATAAGCAACATCCATATCACGAAAAGTTTGGTCCAAACTGCCTTCTTCAGCATGGAAGGAGTAAGCATCTTGCATCACAAATTCGCGGCCTCTAAGCAAACCATAGCGGGGACGGTTTTCATCACGAAACTTAGTTTGAATTTGGTACAATGTGATTGGCAATTTCTTATAAGACTTGATGGCATCACGTACAATAGTTGTAAATGTTTCTTCGTGGGTTGGTCCCAAAATGAAGTCGCGTTCATGCCGATCTTTTAACTTAAATAAATTGGCACCATAGGTTTCATAACGGCCCGTTTGTTGCCATAATTCAGCTGGCAAAACAGCTGGTACCAGCATTTCAGCTGCACCAATTTTTTCCATTTCATCACGCACAATATCTTCAACATTGCGTAAAACACGGTATGCCAAAGGCAAATAAGCATACATGCCTGCTGTGATTTGTTTGATATATCCCCCGCGCAGCATCAATTGATGACTGACTGCTTCAGCATCGCTTGGTACTTCTTTTAAAGTAGGGATTAGCAACTTAGATTGTTTCATAAAAAATAAAAGCCCCTCTCAAAATTATACTCATTTATTATACAACATTAACGGAAGAAATAACGCTGAATATCATTCCAGGTCACTAAAACCATTAAAATCATCAAAAAGGCAAAACCAATCAGCGTCAAAAGCATTTCCTTTTCAGGATCAATTGGTTTGCGCCGAATAGCCTCGATAAAGTTAAGCAGTAATTTGCCGCCATCCAAAGCCGGAATCGGCAATAAGTTAACAATGCCCAAGTTAATGGACAAAAAGGCCAATAGCGTAATAACACTCACAGGGCCGTACTTAGCAGCCTGTGAAGTAAAGGAATACATGGCCACTGGACCACCTAAGTCATTGAGACTAAAGCCGCTAAACATATTGCGCAAAACTTGGAAGATTTGAACCATCACACTCCACGTTTCTTTAAAACCATAGCCTAAAATAGCTCCCAGTGAATGATCAATTTTTTGTTTGGCAACAATACCGACTTGTCCAGCCGCTTTTCCATTTGAAATCACTTTTTTAGGTGTGACCGTGATTGTCTTAAGCGTATTGTGCCGCTTAACCGTAAATTTCAGCTGTTTATTGGGATTAGCAGTAATCTTACTGCTCAATTCTGTAAAAGTAGCAACTTTTGTTTGGTTAACTTTAACCACTTGGTCGCCTACTTTAAGACCTGCTTTAGCCGCAGGTGAATTTGCTTGAATTTGGCCAATCGTCGTCGTGCTGGAAACCACCCCACCTTGCAGCAAGGCAACCACAAAAAAAGCGACAATTGCTAATAAGAAATTATTCATTGCTCCAGCAAAATTAGTTATCATCCGGTTAAGCAAACTGGCCGATTGAAATTGTACATCAAGCGGTGCAATTTGCACCTCAGTACCATCTTTTTCAACAATTAGCGCATCATGGTCAACTTGATAAGTTACTTCCTCGCTTTCATCACCATTTTCATATCCTTTGATGAATAAAGCCTGATCAAAATCCCAATCAGAAACTTCAACCGGAATTGCATTTAACAAACTAATTTTATCGGATAAATTAATTTTTTCTACGATACCCTGCTCATTGACAACCAATCCTACCGGCATGCCTTTAGCTAAAGTATCACCATCATCTTCCAACCCTGCCATACGGACATATCCGCCTAGAGGCAAAATTCGCAAAGTATAAGTAGTCCCATTTTTGTGGTAGGCATAAATTTTAGGCCCCATTCCGATTGAAAATTCTCGCACTAAAATACCTGACCGTTTAGCAAAAAAGTAGTGGCCAAATTCATGCACAAAAACTAAAATGCCAAAAACAATGATAAAAGTAACAATTGTTGTAATCAAAGGCACAAGTCCTTTCTTTTAGAATAAACCTACTAAATGCATCAAAGGCAAAACAAAGAGTAATGAATCAAAGCGGTCTAAGATGCCGCCGTGACCAGGTAAAATTTTTCCCGAATCTTTAACACCGTAGTAACGCTTGAAAGCAGACTCAATCAAATCTCCGAATTGGCCGCCAATCGAAAATACTAAGGTCAACCCTAACATTATCGGCAGCGAATAAGCCAATTTAATTGGTGCTACAACTAGGTAAATGCCAACAATGATAACAGCTGCCACCATTCCGCCAATAGAGCCTTCCCATGTCTTGTTAGGACTGATATGAGGAGCAAGTTTATTTTTGCCGATTTTGCGTCCAATTAAATAAGCGCCTGAATCGGTTAACCATACGATTAGCAAAGCATATAAAATCATCCATAAACTTGTTGCCCGAGCCTGCATCATTAAATGAAATCCCATGCCGGCATAAATAGCACCTAAAACAGAAACAGCCGCATCATCAAATGAAAATTTATTTTTGGATACAACCGTCAAAACCAGCATTGCTAACGCAATGATATAAAAAACATCTAAAACACTGATTGATGCCGGTATAAATTTTTGCACTTGTCCAGGAGCAAGTAAAACAGCCACTGCAAGGCAGCTTAATAAAGCTTCCATTGAGACCAGCAATTCTTTTTTCATAATTAAAAATTCTGCCATGCCCACAATTCCCATCGCAAAAACTAACAGATTAAAAGGCACCCCGCCAATAATTAACAGCGGGATAAAAACGGTCAAAGCAACAATTGCCGTAATAACACGTGTTTTCATTATTTTTCTTCCTCCTTATTTAAGCCACCAAAGCGCCGATTCCGCTTTTGAAATTGGTAGATATCTTCAGCCAAGTTAGCTGGTGCATAGTCAGGCCATAAAACATCCGTAAAAACCAGCTCACTATAAGCAATCTGCCATAATAAGAAATTCGAAATTCTTTCTTCACCACTTGTTCTAATCAACAATTCAGGATTGGCATAAGGTGCCAAGGTATTAGTCATTAAATGCTGGCTGATTGTTTGTTCATCGATATCTTCTGGCTGCAAGGCTCCTGCTTTGACTTTTTCAGCGATAGCTTGCATGGCAGAAACAATTTCAGCTTGACCGCCATAATTAAGTGCAAAATTCAAAATCATGCCATCACATTCTTTAGTGTCTTCAATGGCATCAAAAACGGCTTGTCTTGTTTTAGGCGGCAATTGGTCAACGTACCCCATAACATTTACTTTGACATTATTTTCAACTAATTCCGGCACAAAAGTATCAAAAAATTTTGAGGGCAAATCCATTAAAAAATTAACCTCCGCAGCTGGTCTTTTCCAATTCTCTGTGGAAAAAGCATACAGCGTCAAAACTTTAACACCTAATTTACTGGCAGCTTTGGTAATTTCTTTGACAGTTTCCATACCCTGCTTATGACCAGCTACCCGTGGCAAATGCCTTTTTTGCGCCCAACGCCCATTTCCATCCATAATGATTGCAATATGGGTGGGAATTTTATTTTCGTCTAAATCAACTTCTTCTTGTTGATTAGCATTTGTTTTAAAGAATTTTTCGAACATTCATTTCACCTCAATGGAGCCAATAACAAATAACGGGCAAAGAACAAAATGTTCTTCAGCCCGCCTCAAGGCTTTATTCAGCTAAGATTTCCTTTTCCTTAGCAGCTGTCAATGCATCAATATTCTTAATGGATGCATCGGTCAGTTTTTGTGCTTCATCTTCTAAAGCATGTAACTCATCTTCACTTAATTCACCACTCTTTTGAGCTTTTTTAAGTGAATCCATCATTTCACGTCGAACATTGCGTACTGCAACTTTGCCCTTTTCAGAAACGGAACGAACCTGCTTGGCTAATTCTTTACGTCTTTCTTCTGTCAATTGTGGAATAACTAACCGAATAGCACTGCCGTCGTTCATTGGGGTCAAGCCAAGGTCTGAAGCCAACAAAGCATGTTCAATATCTTTTAAAGAGCTCTTATCATAAGGTGTCACCATCAAAACACGTGCTTCAGGCACATTGATTTGGGCGATTTGGTTTAAAGGTGTGGGAACCCCATAATATTCAACATTGACGCGGTTAAGCAGGCTGGCGTTGGCTACCCCAGCGCGAATGCCCCCAAATTCATGTTGTAAAGCTTCTTCAGCTTTAGTCATTTTTTCTTGATACTTAACTAATCGTGGATTTACACTCATATCTTTCTTCCTTCCTGTCCTTATTTAAAGGATAATTCGCATTATTCACCAATTACTATGTTATCTAACAATAGGCTTTTTGTCAAAGTAAAGCGGGCTATTTAACGGGAATTTTAATAAAAAAAATAGGCAGATAAACTGCCCATCTTTGATGCTGTTTATTTAGTAACGGTTGTCCCGATATTTTCGCCTAAAACAACTTTTTTAATATTGCCTCTTTGGTTCATATTAAAGACAACCAAAGGAATATCGTTATCCATGGAAAGTGATGATGCCGTAGTATCCATGACATTCAAACCTTTATTGATGATATCCAAATGAGTTAATTTTTCATACTTAACAGCACTATCATCTTTGCGCGGATCAGCTGAATAAATACCGTCAACACCGTTTTTAGCCATCAAGATAACATTGGCATTAATTTCAGAAGCACGCAAGGCAGCCGTTGTATCAGTTGAGAAGTATGGAGAACCTGTGCCAGCAGCAAAAATAACGATGCGTCCTTTTTCCAAATGGCGCATAGCTTTTCTTCTGATGTATGGTTCAGCTACTTGACGCATTTCAATCGCTGTTTGAACCCGTGTAGGAACTCCCACTGATTCAAGATTATCTTGCAAAGCTAAGGCATTCATTACTGTACCAAGCATGCCAATATAATCAGCTTGAGCACGTTCCATACCCATTTGAGCACCAGCTTCACCACGCCACATATTGCCGCCACCGACAACAATCGCGATTTGGACGCCCAAATCATGCACTTCTTTGATTTCTTCAGCTACTTTACGAATTTCAGGCGGGTTAATTCCATGACCTGCTTCTCCTGCTAAAGCTTCACCACTTAATTTCAAGACAACGCGCTTATATTTAACATCAGACATTAAATATTCCTCCTGCATTTTGGTTTCAAAACCATTTGAATAAATGATAACATAAAACTAACTATTTTGACACTTTAAATTCATAAAATCTTGCGAGTTAGCGCTACTTTTCAAATATTTCATTCAAATTTAACGAATCTTAAAAAAATACGATTGTTTTATTGCTATAATAACAACTGGATTGTTTATAGAGAGGATTTTGCCAATGCAACGACCTGTTAATCATAAAAATACGCGTCCTATTAACCAAAATAAAAAAAGGCGCAAATCTCCGCCAAAAAATCGTAAACCCTACGATAAACTGGTTTTAATGGCTCTAATCTTAGGCTTATTACTGATTCTTTACCGTCGGACCTATGCTTATTTAAACCAAGTAACCATTCAAACTAACGAGGCTGTCTTAAGAAAAGAACCTGATCAAGATGGCCCAGCGTTAAAAAGTCTCGCTTATGGTCAAAGAATCACCATTTTAGCCACTGAATACCACTGGATAAAAGTTGAAACGGATACGGGCTTACGCGGTTGGATTGGTGATTGGACTTTAAAAAATAACTACAGCAATAAAATAACTAATTTGGATCAGGCAACGATTGTCGTCGATGCCGGTCACGGCGGTTCTGATTCAGGTGCCTTGTCTATTTCAGGCAAACAGGAAAAAAAATACACCCTAAAATATGCCAAAACACTGGCTCAAGCGTTGCGTAAACAAGGTGCTAAAGTCTACTTGACACGATCAAACGATACTTTTGTAGGACTCTCTGCCCGCCCTACCTTAGCTGAGCAGGTGCATGCGGACGCTTTTGTCAGCATTCACTTTGATTCAAATGAAATTGCCAATTCAGCTTCAGGCTTTACAACTTATTATTACCATAAAGAAAAATCACTGGCTTTAGCTAAAAGCGTTAATCAAAGCTTTGGCGCTGTTGGCTTGGAAAACCGTGGGGTAGCTTTTGGCGACTTTTTAGTTATTCGTGATACCACCGTTCCTTCTATTTTGCTAGAAATGGGTTACATCAATACTAGAAATGATTTTGAACATATTAGTTCATCTCAATACCGAATCGATACCATGAATGATGTGGTTTCAGGCTTGAAAAAATACTTTAAACAACAAAAATAAGCGCATCACAAGCGATGCGCTTATTTTTTAAAAGGTCGTTTTTGTCTTAAAATATTTATCAAAAAGAAACCATTATCATGCTTCCCTTGGGTTCCCTTGAACAACATGGTCCGCAAGCTCCTTTAGGAACCGATTTTATGGTGGGCAATACCCTGCCACAGTATCTTAAACGTGAAATGGATAAAATAGATCCTGATTTTCCTATGCTGGTCATGCCGACTTTGCCGCTAGAACTGAGCATGGAGCACTTAGATTTTGCCGGTTCGCTATCGTTACAACCTGAAACTTACTATCACGTTTTAAAAGATACTATCACCAGCTTAAATCGGTACGGCTTCAAAAAATTTGCGCTGTTAATCTGTCATGGAGGCAACCGGCCAGCAGTAGACATTTTAGCCCGTCAATTACGCTATGAATTAGGCGTTTTAATCTTTGCTTTAAATTCATGCGCCTTTTTAGATCCTAAAGTTCAAGCCACAATTTCACCTAACAATACTTGGTATTTTCATGGTGGTGAAATGGAAACATCGATGGTTTTAGCTATTAAACCCGAAACCGTCCACTTAAAAGAAGCACAAACCGGCTATAAAAAGGGCGGCTACCGCCAAAACGGGCATATCAATTTTTCCAATGAAACAGCCCTGAATTGGATGGGAAAAGACCTGCAAACAAAAGACCACCAACCGCTTGGTATTGGAGGCAATCCCCAAGGGGCTACCGCTAAAAAAGGTGAAATTATTTTGACGCAATCAGCTAAAGCTTTAATACCCGCCCTCTTAGAAATCAAAAATTGGCCCCTTGAGGTCTAAAAAAAAGGCTGCTAAGCAGCCTTTTTTTAATCTTCTTTTGGCATTTCAGTCTTCAAATACAGCTCATCCAATTGTTTTGGTGCAACTACACTTGGAGCATTAGTCAATGGTTCAGAAGCCTTGGAATTCTTAGGGAAGGCAATAACTTCACGAATATTGTCTTTCTTAGCTAAAAGCATGGCGAAGCGGTCTAAACCAAGTGCCAACCCGCCGTGTGGTGGGAAACCAAAATCTAAAGCTTCCATGAACCAGCCGAATTGTGACTCGGCACTTTCCTTAGTAAAGCCTAATGCCTTAAACATTTTCTCTTGAATTGAGCGTTTATGGATACGGATTGAACCACCGCCAAGTTCATAACCATTCAAGACAATGTCATAACTTTGTGCATGACACTTATGCGGATCTGAAGCCAATAAATCCAAATCTTCTTCATTTGGCATGGTAAATGGGTGGTGAGCTGCGATATAGCGTTCAAATTCTTCGCTATATTCAAAGAGTGGCCAATCAACAACCCAAACAAAGGCAAATTGTGATTCATCAATCATATCCATTTCTTTAGCAATTGATGTCCGCAAATAACCTAAAGATGCAGCCACAACATCAGCTTTATCAGCCACAAACAACAATAAGTCGCCCACATTTGCTTGAGCAGCTTGACAGATAGCTTCTTCTTTACCCTTAAAGAACTTGGCAATTGGACCAGCAAATCCTTCTTCGGTAACTTTCATCCAAGCTAAACCTTTAGCGCCAAAACGTTTAATGTAGTCTTGTTTTTCTTCGATTTTCTTACGTGAATACTTGTCAGCTCCGCCAGGAACAGCAATAGCCTTAACTTGGCCACCATTTTCAAGGGTGGAATCAAAGACTTTGAAACCGGCACCTTCAACGCTGTCAGCCATATTCTTAAGTTCCATTCCAAAACGAATATCAGGCTTGTCAGAACCAAAACGATCCATCGCTTCATTCCAAGTAATTTTTTGGATAGGTGTCTTCAGATCAATACCCAGGGTTTCTTTCATGACGGCCTTTAATAAACCTTCAGTCATTTCTTGAATTTCATCAGCTGTCATAAAGGACATTTCCATATCAATTTGGGTAAATTCAGGCTGACGGTCACCACGTAAATCTTCATCACGGAAGCAACGGGCGATTTGATAGTAACGATCAAAGCCGGCTCCCATCAAAAGTTGCTTAAATAATTGTGGTGATTGTGGCAAAGCATAGAAGTGACCTGGGTAAACGCGGGAAGGCACCAGATAATCCCGTGCCCCTTCTGGTGTTGACCGTGTCAAATATGGCGTTTCCACATTAATGAAGCTGTTTTCATCTAAATAACGGTGAACAGCTTGGGTAATCCGGTTTCTAATCATCAATGCTTGCTGCATTTCCGGACGGCGCAAATCAAGATAGCGGTAGCGAAGGCGCGTTTCATCGGACGCAGTAGTATTATCTTCAATGTTGAAAGGTGTTAACTTGGCTTCGTTTAAAACTGTTAATTGAGATACTTCAACTTCCACCTTACCAGTTTTCATGTTAGGGTTGATGGCATTCTCAGCCCGGCTGACAACTTTACCTTGAACCTCGATAACATATTCGCTTTTGATTTGTTCAGCCTGCTTAAAAGCTTCTTCGGAGATATCGTGGTTAAAAACTAATTGAACAATACCTTCACGATCACGTAAATCAACAAAAATCAAATTACCAAGGTCGCGGCGCTTTTGCACCCAACCTTTTAAAACAACATCTTGGTTAAGGTATTTTTCATCAACCAAGCCTGCATATGTGGTCCGTTTCATTATATTACCTCTTTTTCTTATTTAATCAATTGCTTAAAATCATGATAAATATCAGCTAAAGCTACACTGACTTCTTCACCTGTAGCCATATTCTTTAGGTTGGCCTTTTTATTTACCAATTCAGTTTCACCAATAGTTAAGGTATAAGCGGCATGTAACTTGCTGGCCTGCTTAAATTGTGACTTTGGCTTCTTGGACAAATAATCACGTTCGGCACTTAAGCCTTGTTGACGTAAAGACATCACTAATTTTAAGCTTTCTGTATTCGTAGCCTCGCCAATGCCAACAACATAAACATCTAAATCATTGTTTAATTTCCAAGCTTCTTTTTCAGCATCCAAAATTAAAAGCAGGCGTTCAACCCCTAAGCCAAAACCAATCCCTGGTGTTTCGGGACCGCCTAATTGTTCTACTAAGCCATTATAACGTCCACCGGCACAAACAGTGGTCCATTTGCCATTGAAAGCTTTAGAATCACTCATGATTTCAAAGATAGTGTGGTTATAATAATCAAGTCCCCGCACCATATTGCTATCAACGGTATATTCAATGCCTAAAGCATCCAACAATGACTTAACAGTGTCAAAGTGAACTTTGGCTTCATCAGTTAGGTAATCTAAAATAGAAGGCGCATTAGCCACAATCTTTTGGTCGCCTTCATCTTTAGAATCAAGCACGCGCAAAGGATTTTTGTGCAAACGTTCCTTAGAATCGTCAGATAATTCACCTTCAAATGGTTCCAAATAATCAACCAAAGCTTGCCGGTAAGCCGCTCTTGTTTCTTGATCGCCTAAAGTGTTCAACGCCAGTTTCAAACTATTTAAGCCAAAACCTTTGAGCAATTCAATTGCCATCGCGATAACTTCAACATCCAAGGTCGGGTTATCCACACCAAATGCTTCAACTCCGATTTGGTGAAATTCACGTAAACGTCCTGATTGGGGACGTTCATATCGAAACATCGGTCCAATATAGTAAGTCTTAAAAGGACGGGCAATCTCTGGTCCGTAGAGTTTGTTTTCAACATAACTTCGAACGACTCCAGCAGTTCCTTCTGGTCGCAAAGTAATATGCCGTTCCCCCTTATCAAAGAAATCATACATTTCTTTGGTAACAATATCGGATGTTTCACCCGAAGTACGCGAGAAGACTTCAAAATTTTCAAAAATAGGGGTTCTCATTTCTTGATAACGGAATTTTTTGAATAATTCACGTGCTTTTTGTTCAACAAATTGCCATTTTTCTGATTCACCCGGCAAAATGTCCGCTGTACCTTTGGGACGTTGGTATTTCATCAAAAATCCTCCTTTAATTTTCCGGCAAAGAAAAAGCCCTTGTCAACTGCAAGTCAACAAGGGCGCAAAGCACGGTACCACCTTAATTTATAACTTCGGGATAACGCGCCATTCGCGGTGCTGTTCGCACACCTCAAAAGTGTCTTCACAAATAAACTTTCATGGACTCGCAGCTACCGTCCACTCTCTGTAAAAATTTTACCTGCTACTCTTCTTTCTCACCGGTTCATATCAATGATTCTAGAATACAAAAACTAAGGCTGTAAGTCAAGTTAAACTTAGCTTTTTATCTCATAAATCAACCACTAATTCAATTGGCGTATGATCTTGTCTATCCCCTGTATCAAGCATACTGGACTCCTTGACTTGGGGAAGCAGGCGGTCGCTGGCCAGCCAATAATCAATCCGCCAGCCGGAATTATTGACTTTGCTGGTTTTAACTCGTTGAGCCCACCAAGTATAAACATTAGGCACTGAGCCGTTTAATTTCCTGAAGGTATCACTAAAACCAGCAGCCAATAAGTTAGTAAAACCTAAACGTTCTTCATCGGTAAAACCGGCTGAATGGTGGTTGGTCTTAGGATGAGCCAAATCAATTTCTTGATGAGCTACATTAAAATCACCACTAATTAAAACAGGTTTCTTTTGATCAAGTTCTTTTAAATACTGACAATATTTTTGATCCCAAATTTGTCTATCACCTAAACGTTTTAACTGGCTTCCTGAATTAGGGGTATAGACTTGGGTAACATAAAAATCATTAAATTCCAATGTTAAAATCCGGCCTTCAAAATCCATTGGTTCCGGCGCTCCAATGGTTGGATAAGAAACCTTAGGCTGCAAGCTTTTTTGATATAAAAACATCGTCCCTGCATAGCCTTTTTTAGCTGGTTCTTCTGATGACCTAAAAGCAAACTCATACTCAGGAAAATACTGTTCTAAAATCTGCGAGTGCTTTCTAGTTGGACCTTCTTGGCGCAATTTGGTTTCTTGTATAGCAAGAATATCAGGCTTTTTTTGGGCTATTTGCGCTAAAACAGCGCGACTCATTTCGGCCCGTGCTGAAGTTCCTGTTAAAGCTGCGTTGAGTGAATCAATATTCCATGAAATTAACCTCATTTTATCCCCGCCCTTCTGTAATAGCCTTATCTTATTATAACAAGTTTTTTTCCATAATGCTTGTCATTAATAATTAAAATTGATATAATGAAATTGTTGCGGAGAGTTGGCAGAGTGGTAATGCACCGGACTCGAAATCCGGCGAACCGATAGTATCGGCGCGCAGGTTCAAATCCTGTACTCTCCTTAAGAGATTAAGTCCTGTAAATAAATTTTACAGGACTTTTTTATATACTTTTTTAAATAACACCAATCATTTTAAAGCCATTCCATAAGCCATCGTCGTTAACATCAGTGGTCACCAAATCAGCAGCTGTTTTAGTTTCCTGTCCGGCGTTTTCCATTGCCACACTGGTAGCACAGTACTCAAACATAGGAATATCAATCTTAGCATCACCAAAAGCGACGGTTTGTTTTGGACTAGCTTTTAGATAACTTAGCAAAACGTCAATCGCATGGGCCTTAGAAACATCTTTAGTAGGATTCTTACCTTGAATATATTTTTTTAAAGCATCTTGTGCCTTATTTTCAAAGCCGGGACTGGCAAAAAGGCCCTCATTACTTTCTAAATAAAAAGGTAAATCATTATTTAACAACCACTCAGCAATCATGCGCTCAGCTTCTGGCGCTAAAGCTTGATGCAACAGGACTTCTGCTTCATTTTCAACATAATTGCCATTGCCCCCAATAATACCGTCAAAGTCAATCTCAAATAATTCATTTGGTAGCTCAGCCTTGCTACGTCACGAATTCAGATAGATTTTATGTCCTTTGCTACGTGCCAGCTGAATCGCTTTTTTAGCGCTAATCGGAATAAGATTGTCATAATCAACAATAGTCCCATCAATATCAAGAAAGATAATTTTTGCCATATCAAATCAAAATCCCTTTCAGTTAACCTTACTTTATCTAAGTATAAATGATTGGTATAAGTTAGTAAAACGATAACATGTCTTAAACTTTTAAAGATTGCTATTTATTACCGCTTTATATATAATTTAAATATCTTACATAGGGAGGAATTTTTATGCCATTATTATTTTTATTAATCTTACTCATCTTAGTTTGTGTCTTTGGGATTAAGATTGTACCACAAAATTACCAGGGATTAATTGAAACCTTGGGTAAATACAGCCGGACTGTTAACGCAGGCATTAATTTTGTAATTCCGGGTATCCAAAAAATAAGGGTAGTGTCTTTGGCTTTACAGCCTTTAGAAATTCAAAAATATTCTATTATCACCAAAGATAATGCGGAAATTTCAACTAGCTTAACTCTAAATTACCAAGTCACAAATAGCTATAATTTCTTTTATAATAACACTGATTCAGTTACTTCCATGATTCAACTGATTCGCGGACATTTAAGAGATATTATTGGGCGGATGGATTTAAACACAGCTTTAGGCTCTACCAGCGAAATAAATGCATCTTTATATAAAGCGATTGGCGACTTAACCGAAATTTATGGAGTGATGGTTGTCCGTGTTAATATCGATGAATTATTACCTAGTCCTGAAATTCAAAAAGCTATGGATAAACAATTGACCGCTGATCGTGAAAAAACCGCGACTATTGCCAAAGCCGAAGGTGAAGCCAAAAACATTGAGCTGACAACTAAAGCACAAAATGATGCCTTAATTGCCACAGCCAAGGCCAAGGCTGAAGCTATTAAGACCCAAGCGGACGCTGAAGCCTATAAAATTAATACTATCCAAGCTTCCTTAGCTAGCGTTAGCGAAAATTACTTCAAAGATGAAAGTTTAAAGACCTTTAGCACGCTCGCCCAAGGGCCTAATAACCTCATTGTAACCAGTCAAAAAGAGATGACTAATTTAGCTGAAATTCCGGCAATTAAAAAAGTTTGGGATGAAACTAAATAAAAAAAAGCGTAAGTCAAAATGACTTACGCTTTTTTATTAAGCTCTTGCTTTATAAGAGCCGTTATCCGTATTAATTACTAAAGTATCGCCGACGTTAATAAAATCTGGCACGGTTACGACCAAACCTGTTTCCATAGTAGCTGGTTTACCACCTGAAGCTGCAGTCGCACCTTTAATCGTTGGCTGTGTGTCAACAACTTTCATTGCTACTGTTCCGGGTAAATCAATACCAATTAATTCGTCATTGCAAAAATCAAGCTGCACTTCCATATTTGGCATGAGGAATTGTTCTTCTTCTTTTAATTGTTCTTGGCTCAGTTCATACTGTTCGTAAGTATCCATATCCATAAAGACCTTTGTTTGGCCTTCATCATATAGATATTGGGCACTTTTTTTATCGACAATGGCTAAATCAACTTTTTCCGTTGGACGCATTGTTGTTTGAATAATAGCACCTGAACGCACATCGTTTAACTTCATTTGCATTACAGTATTACCCTTGCCCGGCTTGTGGTGATTGGTTTCTAAAACCTTGATTAACTTGCCGTTTTGTTCAAAAATCATACCTTTTTTCAAATTAATTGCTTCTACCATTAGAATTCCTCTTTCCTTAGTGCAAAGCAACCTTAGCTGCCTTGCTTTTTTTAATTGTCACAAGACATATTTGTTGCACTAAAGTTTAGGAGGTGCCTGTGGTAGAGCGAATCCACTAAATATCATTTACATTCCTCCGCTCTATAACCATTCAATTATACATTTTTTTGGATCTTAAAAGCAAATTTAAAAAGCACTGCCGAATGGCAGTGCTTTTCTTAATCAATATTCGTCATTTTTAACGGATCCATCCATTGCCGGTATTGCTCTTTTGTGACTTTTCCTGATTTAAGAGCAGCTTCTTTTAAAGTCAGCCCTTCTTTTTCAGCTAATTGAGCAATTTTAGCACTTTCATGATAGCCAATGTGTGGCGCCAATGCTGTCACGGTCATTAACGAATAATCAACCAGGCTTTGCATCCTTTTTTCATTTACTTCGAGGCCTTGAATTAAATGCTCATTAAAACTCTGGATTGTTTCCGTCAACAAATCAGCAGATTCTAAAAAAGCATCAATTAAAACCGGCTTATAGACATTCATTTCGAAATTTCCCTGGGAAGAAGCCATATTAACGACGACATCATTGCCCATCACCCTGACACTTGCCATCGTGAGCGCTTCACATTGAGTAGGATTGACTTTTCCAGGCATAATCGATGAACCTGGTTCATTAGCCGGAATTTTTAATTCGCCATACCCGGCCCGCGGACCTGACGCTAAAAAGCGGATATCATTGGCAATTTTTAAAAGATCAGCTGCCAACGTCTTCAAAGCGCCATGCACAACATTTAAGCCTGAATGAGCTGCTAAGCCATAAAACTTATTGCCATCAGCACTAAAGGCAACACCATAAATTTCAGCCATTTGCTTAGCAACTTTTTGAGCAAAGCCAGGCACAGCATTCAGTCCTGTTCCTACCGCAGTTCCGCCAATAGCCAATTCATTTAAAGTCGGTGCCAGTTTCTCTAAATAAAGTAAATCGTGTTCCAACATTGCTGTCCAGCCTGAAATTTCTTGGCCAAAAGTCAACGGTGTTGCATCTTGCAAATGCGTACGGCCAATTTTAACTGTCTGCCAATACTTGCTTTGTTTAATCTTCAAAGCAGCAATTAGTCCTTTAACTGCTAGCATTGTTTCAGCTACCGCCAACCTAGCCGCAATATTCATTGCCGTAGGAAAAATGTCATTGGAACTTTGCCCGCGATTAACGTCATCGTTAGGCAAAATTTCATTTTGTGAATCAAGTTTTTGCGCCACATGTGCAATCACTTCATTGACATTCATATTCGTTTGCGTTCCTGAACCTGTTTGGTAAATCTTCAAAGGAAAATGTTTTTGCAATTCATTGTCTTCTAGAGCTAAAAGCTGGTCGCAAGCTTGAACAATCAAGTTGGACTTGGTTGCATCTAAATTATACAATTCATAATTTGCCTGAGCAGCAGCCTTTTTCAATTGAATCAAAACTCTAATCAATGCTAAAGGCATGGTTTTTCCAGCCTTAAAATTCTGCAGGCTTCTTTGAGTCTGCGGCCCCCACAAAACTTGATCAGGGATCTTTACTGCTCCCAAGGTATCATATTCAATGCGATAGTCATCCATTCAACCACTCCTAAGCAAATATTTACCTCAATTATAACAAATAATTAATTCATAATATAATAAAAAGAAGCAAAGCTCTGCCCTGCTTCACTTCAAAGTCCAATTCTTTTATTAATGTGGCCAAGCTAAAATAATCCCGCTAATAAGCAAAATACTGCCTAAAATAAGCTCAACTTGGTAAAATTGTTTCTTTTGGCTAGCTAAAAAAAGTAATCCCCCGCCTAAAATAAACAATAGCAACATGATAATAAGTCCCATCTAATCACCTTTCAATCGTAATTACACAATCATGCCGTTGTGCAATCGCTAAATCGTGCGTGACTGTGATTAACGTCATATTATTTATCTGATTTAACTTAAACAAAAGCTCCATCATAATATCTTTGTTTTTATCATCTAAGGAAGCTGTCGGCTCGTCAGCTAAAACCAATTGCGGCTGCATAATTAACCCTCTAGCTAAAGCTGCCCGTGCCCTTTCACCACCTGAACACTTAAATGGCTTCTTTTTTAGCAAAGATTCAATTCCTAATGTTTCAACTAGCTGTCTAAACCAAACTTCCTTGGCCTTCTTGGTTTCTTTTGAAACATAAAGCAGTGGTAATTTGATGTTATCTTCGAGTGAAAAGGAATTGAGCAGGGCTTGATTTTGCAAAATAAACCCAATTCTTTCATTGCGCCACTTTGCCCTTTGATCATCATTTAGTTTAGCTGCATCCATCCCAAATAAACGATATTGTCCGCTATAGTGGCGATCAACTAGACCAATTATATTAAGCAAACTACTCTTGCCAGCTCCCGATTCGCCTACAATAGCGATTTTTTCACCACTCGTAATGGTTAATGTAAAATCATTAAGAATTGAAATGCTGCTTTTAGCAAACGTCTTTTCTTTCAGCTTTAAATCAATCATTTTTTTCATTGTAATACCCCTAAAGAAATCGGCATTTTTTTCACAAAGTGCATCATCGTTTCAACTGTGAAAACTGAACTCACCAAAGCGACTATTAAAACCCATCCTAGCGCTTTCCACTCCATAGGCAAAAAGCCTAAGGTTCCATAAATAGCAAATAGCGGGTCTAACTGCTGCCAAGCATTAAAATGCGTATGCCAAACAACTGCTGCTACCATCATTAATGTGAAACTTTCAAGCATCCAAAAATAGCCGTAAAAAATCCTTTTTAATTTTCGATAACTAAGTCCAAGCAAAAGATTCAAAGTTAACGCTTTAAGCATCAAATTAACGCTGATATAACTATTCCAAAGTATAAAAAATAAGGCGCTCAGCAGTAATACTAAGGTGACCAGCAGAATCAATTTTATATTACTTAAATAATATTTATTGAAAAAAGCATTATTTTGTTTTTGACTATAAAAATTAAGATTAAAATGCAATTTTTGCGCTATTATCTGCTGAAAATTTTTAAGCTGTCCTTTCTTAGCGTTCATTAAGGTCAAATCCATCAAACCATTAAGTAAAAAAGCTTTACTAGCCTGATTTAAAAAAGTATTTTGGATAGGGACTACTATCGTAAAGTTGGTATAATTTTTGGAGTTTAGCGCATAAAAATTAGCCTGGCTGGTATCTTTTTTAAGAATGCCAACTACTTTAAATGAAACCGGCTTATTTAAGACAGGATCTGTAATTTTAATTACTGATGCCAAAGGATACTTTTTAGCTAAACCTGCTCCAATTAAGACCGGAATCTGTTTAGACTTAAAACGCTGGTCAAAATCAATCTTTTTTCCCTGTGCCAATTTAAAATTTCTCAATCGATATGCATTTTCATTTAAATAGCTAAGCGAAGCATCCATCTTCATATGAGCTACATTAACCGTAAAACCCTCCGTCGTTAGCGCATATTTAAAATGCTGTCTGAGGTAACCATATACTTGCCTTGTTTTTTTAAGTCTTATCTTATCCATATTTGGTGTGCTGTTAGGTGCCAGATTAGCAATATAAAAACCTTTTTGATTAAAACTTTGAATTTGCCGATACCCCTCGTTTGTGGAAATTAGTGACCGTGCAATCGTAAAAGTTAAATAATTGCTGGCAAATAATAACACCAACATCAGCAAGCTTAAAAGCCAGCGGCGGCTAAAAAGACGCCAAGCAAAAAAATTAAAAACCTTCATACCACATCTCCCCTAATGAACTTATTAAAATATAAGCTGAAAAAAGCAAGGTTAAACCTGCTATCGGATACACGTTCAAGCTTAAAGAAAAACCAATCATGCTCACAAGTATGACCGCGCTGCCTAAAATACCAAAACAATTGGCTAAATAACGCTGCCGTATCTTTTTAACCGTATCCCCCACAAGTAATTTAAGATAAATTTCTTGTCTTTTCATTAATAAAAAGCGGTAATGAAAAACTACCACCACCAATGTCATACTTAAACTTAGCACCACTTGATATTTAATAACATCGTCTAATAAATCTTGTAATAAAATCGAATTTATTTTAACTTTTTGAATACCATCCAAAAACAAATTAGTACCAAAGCACAGCGAATATAAGCCTAGCAATTCTAGGACATCATTTAAATTAAATAAAGTCTTTTTGTTCATTTCAAAGCGCCATGACCCCAGTAAAAACGTGTTGTATATTTATTTCCCCAGCGCATATCATCCCAAACAGATCCTGTAACTTTACCATTTGACACAGAACGATAAAGTAATGTTCTGCTACCACGAACGTATTTAAAGTATGTACTCTTATATCGTGATTTTTTATAATTCCAAGCAAATCCCGTATATCTTACTTGCATCGTTTCAACACTTGAAGCGCCGCTATATTTATTGCCAAAGGTAGCTGCACAAGCTACGCTGGAACTTAATGTCAAAAAAGCAGCCGAAATAATCGCCAATTTATATTTTTTCATAATATCCCCCCAAAAATAAAAAAACGATTATAAAACTTTCAGTTAAATATTAGCATGCACCCTTAGTAGTGTCAATATTTTTAACAAAGAATTTAATTTTGTTCATCACAAAAAAAGTCTATACATCAATCTATAAAGAGTATATCTTTGAATTCAAATATCTTGCCTTTAACTTTTAGTGGTCTAATTCATTTTAGATACCCCTATTTTCCAAACTCAAGCAAACTTATAACAGCGTCTTTCTTCTAATTATTTTTTAATGATACTTTTTGCTTAATAACCTTCAAAATCGAAGGGCCGTATTTGAAAAAATAAGCATCCAGCTAGTCAAGCTGTTCGACAATTTGCGAATTTAAAAGGCATTGATAATTACCATGTAAGTCATGCCTACTTTGTAACTATGCAGTAATGTATCTATGTAAATTGTGGTTGGAAAAGTCGTGGGTTTGCCTTTTTACAAGCCCGAATTTATCCCGAGGTAGGTTGACTCTTAGAAAAAATTTCCGGCAATGGCACAATTACTAATAAAAAAATGGAATGATTAGGTTCATTCCATTTTTCATCCATATTTACTTCCAATATTTCAAAAAAGCTCGTCTCCAACTTTTTCAATCACATTCCTAATAATTTTTACATTCCCATTAGCAATATTTCCCTTAATATCCCGGCTGATGCCGGCAGTATTCAAATAGCCTGCCAGAATTATAAATAACGTTTTTCACATAAAAAGCCTGCAAAAGTTGCAGTCTTTTTCTTTATTTCGGATCGAGCATCGTTAATTGAATTCTTTGCCGCTTAAGATCAACACTTTCAACCCAAACGTCAACAATATCACCAACAGCTACGATCTCGCTGGGATTATTGACAAATTTATGGGCCATTTTGGAAAGATGAACCAAGCCATCATGTTTAACACCAATATCAACGAAAGCACCAAAAGCCACCACGTTGCGCACCGTTCCTTGCAGTTTCATGCCTGCTTTTAAATCTTCCATTTTCAAAACATCTGTCCGAAGAAGCGGGGCTTGGAAGTTATCCCGTAAATCACGCCCAGGTTTTTCAAAAGATTTGATAATGTCGGCCACCGTTTCCTCTCCGCTGGCAAATTTTTGCGCTAACGCAGCAGTTGAATACTGATCAAAAGTCTTTTTTACCTTAATGGTCCCCAAATCTTTTTTGGAAAGTCCCACAAAATCTAGGATTTTTTTGGCCAAAGCATAACTTTCGGGGTGAATATCGGTATTATCAAAAATATCGTCCCCATCGACAATCCGTAAAAAACCAGCTGCTTGTTCATAAGCTTTAGGTCCTAGACGAGGTACTTTTTTAAGCTGACTGCGCTTTTGGTATGACCCATGTTCATCTCGATAAGCCACAATATTTTGCGCAATCGTCGCATTTAAGCCTGAAATATGCGTCAATAAAGCGGTGCTAGCTGTATTCAAATTAACGCCAACTTGGTTAACCCCCGTTTCGATGACCGCATCTAATTTTTCTGTGAGCTGTTTTTGCGGCAAATCATGCTGATATTGCCCCACTCCGATTGATTGGGGATCAATCTTAATCAATTCAGCCAAAGGATCTTGCAAGCGGCGGGCAATGCTGATAGCTGAGCGTTCTTCGACCTGCAAATTGCCAAATTCTTTTCGGGCTTCTTCGCTGGCAGAATAAACCGAAGCCCCTGCTTCACTAACAATCACATAACTGCAAGCAAGGTTAGCTTCTTTAATTAAATCGGCAACAAATTGTTCGGACTCACGGCTGGCAGTCCCGTTGCCAATTGCGATAATATCAACGTTATATTCTTTAACTAAGGATGCCAACACTTTTTTAGCTTCAGCACGTGCTTTATCTCCCTTAGCATGCGGATTAATAATGGCTTTTCCCAGGAATTTTCCGGTTTTGTCCACTACAGCCAGTTTACAGCCTGTTCTAAGTCCGGGATCAAAACCCAAAACCACTTTTCCTTTGAGCGGGGTTTGCATCAGCAAATGATAAAGATTTTCGCCAAAGACATTAATAGCTTCTGTGCTGGCTTGTTGCGTTAATTCAGCGCGCACTTCTCTTTGCACAGCAGGCAAAACACTTTTTTTATAAGCTTTCGTATAAGCTTCAACCAAAGCTTGGCTACTTAATTTGCCAGTATTTTGAACTTTTAAAATATGTCCCAAATATTGCAGCACAAAATCATCATTATTATCAATAGATATCCGCAAAATTCCCTGCTTTTCGCCCCGGTTTAAAGCTAAAATCTGGTGTCCAGCTAAACGAGAAATTTTTTGACTAAAATCATAATATCCTTGGTAAACAGCTAATTCATCTTGTGCATCCTTTTTAACTTTACTTGATAAAACGCCTACCCGCCAAATATGTTTGCGCAGCCAAGACCGCAAAGCTGCACTATCTGAAACCTGTTCGGCCACGATCTCTTTAGCGCCATCCAAAATATCTGCTGGCTTTAAACCCGTTTTCTGTGCTAAATCACTTTGCACTCGGCCAAACTCAATATCCTCTGCCTGCTGCATAATTGCCGTAGCTAAAGGACTTAACCCGGCTGCTTTTGCTTTTTGGGCCTTTGTTTGTCGTTTTTTCTTATAAGGCAAATACAAATCTTCGACTTCTTGCAAACTAGCAGCTTTTAACAGAGCTTCCTTTAATTTTCCCGTAAGCTTGCCTTCATCGTCAATCAGATTAATGACAGCTTCTTTTCTCTTCGCCAGCTGTGCTTCTTTTTGGTAGGTATCTTGAATTTGCCTAATTTGCACTTCATCTAAGCGGCCAGTGGCTTCTTTGCGGTAACGGGCGATAAAAGGAACGGTTGCCCCTTCCTGTAAAAATTCGACAACAACTTTAACCTGTTTAGGAGTTAACTTTTCCCTTTGCGCTGTTTTTGCAATCAGTGATTCTTCCATGCTAAGATTCCCTTCTTTTTTGATCTTCTTAATTTTACCATACTGCGCATAAAAAACAGGTCTTAACATGATTAGATATAATGAATTGTCAAATCACACAATTTAAGTGTACCGGTAATCTCCACCCGCACCTCATTACCTTGACTAGAACCCTTAGTCGTTATCTCACTTAAAATATTATTAGGATTAAATATTACTTGCCAAGTCTTAGGCAGGTAAATATCAAGGTCACTGATATTAGCATTAATTTCGATAACCGCATAACCAGCGTTGAGTCTAGCTTCGGTTAAATAAAGTTTTACTCCGGCCATCGTAGCGGAAATATTGACATTACGCAAATCGTGCGACCTGACGTATTTTGTTGCAGCTGCCATATTAGCCTGGATATTAATGACCTGATCACTGTCTTCTTCGCTAAGATATTCATCCTCATCTAAAAAATCATTATCATCTTTGCTGCTGAATTCAACCGTTAATACCTTTTCATGCTTGCCTAAAATAAGCTTCAGGGCAATGGTCACCAAAACGGCTGCAATTAACAGTGTCCAAGGTACCAGTTGGGTTATCTTTAATTCTTTAGCAAAAACCATTAGTAAAAAAGCAATTGAAAAAACGGTTCCGCTGATACTCTTTTGAAAAAAACTATAGATTAAGGCTATGACCAATAAAATAATTAAGATCCATTTACCAACTGAAAAAGTAAAAGGCAATAAATGCATTTGACTAGCAATCAGGCTGCCTGCCGCCACTAATAAAAAAAGCCCGATTAATATTTGTTTAACTCTCTTTTCCATCTACTTCAACCTCATTTCCTCTAATTTATCGCGCAAATTTGGATAATACTTACGCGAAACATACACACTTTTGTAGCTTTCAAAAAAGCTGGCCATACACCCTGAAAAACTCCGCTTTAATCCTTCAACTTGGCTAATATTCAGCACACTTGCCTTTGAGATCCGCATAAAATTAGAGTTAAGCTTTTCTAATTCATATAATTTGTGTTTAACCAGCAAAGTTTCGTTACGTGTATGGACCAATACATTGCGGCCTTCAGTCTCAAAAAATAAAATTTCATCTAAAGCTAAATACACCAGCTCATCTTTTTTAAAGGCAGCTAATTGCCAGGTATCAAAAAGGCTGTGGAGCTGCCGGATAATTTCTTTAGTGGATTGATTTTCTTTGGGAACATAAAGATGAACTTCGGCCTCACTTAATTTTGGATTGATATCAACAATAACCTTCAAATTTCATCCCCTCTTTGAGAGATATTACACCAAATTTTGCTTAACTTGACAAGTAGTTTTCCTTAAGTGGTGTTTTTTTTAACGTAAGTGGTAAAAGTTTTGTTTATCAAGAATAAATATACAATCATGTAAATTTTTTTCGTCCTTTTAGGCTCCGAAACATGACAAATATCATATTTTGAAACGTTCAAAAAATGATATAATGCACATGTAAGCATTTTAGGGGGAGTTTTATGCAAAATAAATGGAAATTTAACCTCAAATCACTTATTATCTTTGCCTTTATCTTAACCATTTTTGTTTATCTTAGTTATTTATGGTTACCTTTAACACCAAGAAAAATAAAAATTGGTGCTACTTATATGACTTTAAATAACAGTTTTTATGGCGTCATCAATGAAGAACTCAAAAAAAAGGTGAATATCAGAGGCGATATTCTCTATACCCGCAATCCTGGTTTAAATGTCACCAAGCAATGCCAAGAAATAGATGATTTTATCGCTAAAAAAGTGGATGTTATCGTGATTAATCCTGTAGACGGTGAAAATCATAAACTGGCAAAAACACTTTTTAAAGCTAAAAAAGCCGGCATCAAAATTATTGAAGTCGATAGTCAATTAAAAAATAAGCAAATCGCTGACTGTAGTATCGTCTCAGACAACTATCAAGCTGGAAAACTCATCGCTTCTAATCTGATAAAAAAAGCTCCTAGGGCAAATATTGTCTTGCTGGAACACGGAAATGCGCTTTCAGTCAAAGAACGCTATCAAGGGTTTAGTGATACTCTAAAATCCCAAAATAATTACCAAAATAATTATCATATTTTAACCAAAATTGAAACCCTAGGTCAAACCGAAGTAACTTTGCCAAAAGTTAAACACTATTTTGCCTTAGCAACTACAGCTAATACCATTGTAGCCTTAGACGATCAAAGTGCAGTAGGTGCTTTAGCTGCTTTAGATGCGCTTCAGCTAAACCGTCCCATTAATGTTTATGGCATTGACGGATCAGCTACTATGAAAAGACTTTTAGAAACCAATCCTAATGCCCAAGCTACTGTAGCGCAATCACCAATCAATTTAGGTAAAAAAACAGCTAATGCTTGTTATCAATTGGCATTCAATAAACCTGTTAAGCGCAATATCATCGTACCTGTTTATCTACTAACGCAAAAAAATATTCAAAATTATGATGTCTCGGGGTGGCAATAATGCAAAATAAGAATCGTAAAATTCAGGCGCAAAATGCTTTTTTAGCCTTAATAACGTTGACGTTTGTGGCTGTCTTATTTCACGCTGCTCTTTTTTTATTTATCAGCAAATATATCCTGCAAACCCAAAATAGTCTGGCTTTTTTGCAAGCTATCAGTCATATTCCTTGTAACCCAGTCTTAACTTTTTGGAGTGCGATTTTTTTATTTATCTTCTTGATTTTTATCATTTACTATCGCCAGCAAATCCATGATCAAAAAAAGGCTGATATCATTTTGATGGGTGAACTTTTGGTTATTATAGCTATTTTTCTGGTCCTTAAAGCATCTTACAGCGGCATTATCTTCTTAGTCTTTGCTGATATTTTCTTTTCAACCCAAAATTTTTATGCTATTAAAAGCAAACGTTATTGGTTTTTCTTTTTAACTGTAGCTTTTATCTGCTTTATGTGTTCAAATTATGATTTTTTAACTCTGCTAATTAACCTTCCATCCATTGATACTTATATTGCTTTTTTACCGCTTAAAATTAGAGCTATCGTACTTTTTTGGCGTTACTTTATCTATGCACTAAACGTTGTACTATTCATTTTATCCTTGTTTACTTATGTAGTCTACGTCACTAATGAACAACGTAATATCGAAGAAGAACTGCGCATGGCGGCCAAAACCAATGATAATTTGAATAGTTATATTGAAATTGCACAAGCCAATGCCGAAAAAAAAGAACGCATTCGCATCTCCCGCGAAATTCACGATACACTTGGTCATGCTTTAACTGGTATTTCCGCTGGACTTGACGCGGTTAATGTCTTAATTGACATTGATAAAGACAGCGCCAAAAAGCAGCTTCAAAATCTCTCCGTTGTTGTCAGAGAAGGCATTGTTGATGTTAGAAATTCACTTAACAAGATGCGTCCCGGTACTTTGGACCATAATTCTTTAAAAGATTCATTAAAGCAAATGCTAGAACGTTACACCAGTGTATCGCATCTTCAAGTTAATTTTACTTATAACTGGCAAGATGCTGATTTAGAAAAAACCACTGAAAATGTTATTTTCCGTCTTGTTGAAGAATCAGTGACCAACTCCGTCCGTCATGGTCATGCTAATCAAATTGATATTATATTTAACCAAGATGACAACTTCTACTACATTGATATTCAAGATGATGGTCAAGGCTGCAATTCAATCAAGGCCGGCTATGGACTAACCCAAATGCAAGAAAGACTCGCTATTATCGGCGGGTGTGTCACGTATGAGGGTCAAGATGGTTTTTTAACTAAGGTTAAATTTATTAAGAAATGAGGTTATTGTATGATAAAAGTTCTGATTGCCGATGATCAACAACTTATCCGTGAATCACTTAAAATTGTTTTAAACGCTACTGACGACATTAAAGTTACTGATATTTGCGCCGATGGTTTTGAAGTCTTAAAATCTATTGCCAAAAACCAACCCGATGTTATTTTGATGGATATCAGAATGCCTAAAATGGATGGAACACTTTGTACAAAAGAAGTCAAAGCCAAATACCCCAATATTAAAGTTATTATCCTAACCACATTCGACGACGATGATTTTATTTTTAGTGCTTTGAAGTATGGTGCTTCCGGCTATATCTTGAAGGGAGTTTCAACCAAAGAATTACAAAAAGCCATAAAAACCGTCAATCAAGGCGGCTCGATGATCAATCCCAATATTGCCACCAAAGTTGTTAGCTTATTTTCTAAAATGGCCCAAGGAAATTTTGCTATCCATGTTGATGAAAAAGGCTCCAATGAAATTACTAACGCTGAGTGGCGTGTCATCCAACAAGTGGGGAATGGTTTATCCAACAAAGAAATCGCTAATAAATTATACTTATCCGAAGGAACTGTCAGAAATCACTTATCCCATATTTTAGCCAAACTTAACTTGCGTGATCGCACCCAACTTGCTATTTGGGCCGTACAAACCGGCGCTACTTTGAAAGATTTTGGTGAAAACAATGCTTAAAATAGGAAAATATTTACTAGTTGTCTTATTTATTCTTAGTCTAATGCTTTTAGGCTGGAATTATTATAATCAGCAAGACAAAACTTTAACCATTGGTATTTATACTGATAGCAGTTGGGGAGTTCCCAATAGCAATGAATATAAATTTATCGATTATGTTACCCGAAAATTTGAAAAACAAAACCCTCATGTCAAAGTCAGATATGAAACAGGTATTAGTAAAGATGATTATATGGATTGGCTGGCCGAAAAAATTCTTAAAAATAAAACACCTGATGTTTTTATCGTACCAGCTAACCGTTTCAGCTTACTATCGTCAACCGGCGCTTTAGCCAACCTGACTTACTTTACCAAATTAGACCACACACCATTTTCCAAACTATACTATCCAGCCAATTACAGTGCTGGCAAATATAAAGGTGCCCAATATGCCCTGCCTTTTGAAAGTAATCCGACTTTGATGTGTGTTAATACGGATTTATTGAAAAGAAATGGTCTTAAAGTCCCTAATTCCAATTGGACCATCACGCATTTTTATGAGCTTTGCCGTAAAATGAACCAAGACACCAATCACGATGGAACAATCGATCAATTTGGTTTTGCCGATTATGACTGGCAAGATGCCATTATGGCATATGGCACAGACCTTTTTAATCCTAGCGGAACTGAAAGCTATTTCAACACCTCTAAAGTACGCAATGCACTTTTTATGATGTCAAAACTTTATAACCTACAAAATAGCTATAATGTTACTTCCGATGATTTTGATAAGGGAAAAGTCGCCTTTTTGCCGATGACATTAGCCCAATATCGCACCTATGAATCCTACCCTTATCATATCGCCCGCTATTCCTCTTTTTTGTGGACTTGTATCCGTATGCCCGCAATCAATAAAAATATTGCTTCAACCAGTGTTGAAACGACACTCTTTGGAATGGCTGCCCATACTAAACATCCTATCTTAGCTTGGAAATTGCTCAAGATGCTGTGTGCGAATCAAAAAGTTCAACAAAAACTCTTTGAAACTTCCCAAGGGGCTTCAGTTATGAAAAGCGTCATGCAAAGCAATCAGGTTCAAAAAATTCTCAAAGCAGAAAACGTGGGTGATGATGCTTTAACTGAAAATAAATTTAATAACATTATGTATCGCGCTAAAAATATTCCTGAATTTAAAAACTACAATAATGTTATTCATAAAGCCGATTACTTAATTGAAGAAGCCATTGAAAAAAATACCATTGGTACGGAACTATCCAATATACAAATACAAATTCAAAATGACTTAAATAACTAACAGATAAAAGCTCCTTTACAGGAGCTTTTATTCATCAAATATAAAAAACACATCCCAATTGAGATGTGTTTTAAATGCTATTTTTGCAAAGCTTTCAATTTGCTATCTAAATCATCAATCACACGTTGTACATTGATGCGTCCCCGGTAGATACCATAACTGAACAAAAGCACGCCCAAAAAACCAAGCATGGTCAAAAAAATGCCTAAGCCAAAAATAATAGTATTTGACCTGTGAAAAAAATAAATCAAGACAATACCGATGCCGGTTAAAATCATAAAAAGATTGTACCAATGCTTCAAATTAGCCAGCATATGCTTTTGATATTCAACTTCATGCTGATAGCCTGCAACCATTTCTTCTTTTGTCATTAGTAGGAAAGACCTGGGTTAAAGAAGCCGCAAAGGACACCGATAAAGGAAATAACTACCAAAATAATCATTGTCCAAATAGCAGAAACGTGCTTCTTTGACATTAACCACCAGCAAAACAAGGTTACAACCACAGTCAACAACCCAGGGAAGATGCTGTCTAATTGCTTTTGCAAGTCTAAGAATGCTTTGCCATTAGAATTGTATAATTTTAAAGAAGTCTGTACATTAACCCATGAAGCTAACACACCACCAACAACCATTCCGCCAACAATACCTACGGCACGGCGAACAGCAGCACCTTGCTTACCGACTAAGAAGCTAACAGCTTTATCACCTAATTCGTAGCCCCGGAAGAACAAGAATTTTTGTCCAAAGTATGCCAGTAATGTCCAAACGATAATGTAAAAAATTGCCCCTACAGGTGAACCGTTTTGTGACATACCAAGGGAAATACCTAACAAAATAGGAATCAAAGTCCCATCAATCAAAGAGTCCCCAATACCAGCAACAGGCCCCATCAACCCGGCACGCATATCATTGATGGTTTCACCATCAATCCCCTTGCCATTAGCACGTGCTTCTTCCATACTTGTTGTAATCCCGATAATCACAGAACCAAGCATTGGATTAGTGTTGAAAAAAGCTGTATAAGCTTTAATAGCGTTTTCTTGATCTTTGTGCTCAGGATATAATTTTTTCAAAACAGGCAGCATGGAACAAAGGTAACCGAAAGTCTGCATGTGTTCTTGTGAAAAGCAGGTTAAAGCGCCCCAGAACCATAAATGAAAAGACTTACTCAACGTCTTCTTATCTAATTTTTTTGGTGTTTGTGTATTATCCATTAGATATCCTCCTCTTCATCATCATCAAAGTCATCTTCTCCGCTAGCTGCAACGGTCTTTGTCCCTTTAGACATTTCGATTTCATACATCACAATTGCAAACAAAAGTGAAACAACTGTAACCGACACAAGGTTCAAACTTAAGGATGCGCATAAAGTAAAACCAACTAAGAATGGGATAAAATCAGCTGTCTTGTTGACAATCTGGCGCAGCAAAATCGCAATTCCGACACATGGAAGCATCCCACCAACAGTAAACAAGGTCTTCATTGGAATACCATTCATTGGCAAAGCATTACGCAAAGCTGTTACGGCTGTAGAACCAAAGTATGTGAACAACATTGTTGGCAAAAATGAAAATAAAATATGTGAAATCCATGGCCAACCGAAGTTTACTCCATATAATTTATCGAGTTTACCGTTTTCCACGTCTTTCCAACCAAATGATTGCCAGACCAAATTTAATGTTGCTACAGCATAATACATAACTGTCCCAACGGTACCAACCAAAGTACCAACCGATTTTGCCAAGTTAGCAGCTGATGTTCCTAATGGCGCTAAGCCTTGTGAGGTAATTGCAACCATAGCTAAAGGAATCCCAATATAAGAAATAGCCCGCACATCAGCAGAAACCGTCCCACCAGGTGTAACTAAAGCAATGTAAACCAATTGCATCGCAACCCCGCAAGCGATACCTAACTTAAGGTCACCTAAAACAAGTCCACAAACAAGTCCCCCAACTAAGGGACGACCAATTGTATAATTACCAACTGCTTGACCGGCCATACATGAATTAGAGCATAAGCATGCAAAAAGGCCTAAAATAGCAGCTTGAAAAAGGTTAATTGTCATAATTTCCGCTCCTTTTCCTTATAATTTAATAACCAAACTTAGCTTTGAATTTTGACCATTCACCAATACGTTGATCTGGCAGTAAAGCAAAATCAACGGTATAACCTGCTTTATCCATGGCTTCAAAAGCAGCTGCTTCCTCTTTAGTAAATGATTGGTTATCGCCGAGTTTAATCGCACCCTCACGATCATTACCAGGTCCGACAATCACTGTTTTCACATCGCTTGGCTTAAATCCCCAGTCAACTAAGATAGTCTTCATATCCAATGGATTTTTTGTAATCAAGAAATACCGTGTGTCAGACTTTAAAACTTTATCTTGAACATCTTTAAAATGATCCATAGTCCAAACAAAAGTCTTTTTACCTTCAGCAGCTGCCTTATAAGCTTCCTTTAATACCTTGTTTTTAGCAGCTTTATCGTTAACAGCGATAATACCGTCACAAGGGCGTTCCTTGCCCCAACGTGTTGTAATTAAACCATGAATCATGCGGTCATCAATTCTTACTAATGATACTGTCATGTTAAAAACCCCTTCACTTAAATTTCATCATCGTCTTCATCTTCAGTTTCTGCAGCTGAAAATTGTTGTACAGCAGCTTTAGCTTCAGGCAAAACAGCTTGAACTAGTGCATCTTTTTCGAGTGAATCTTTCATCACGGCTGTTGTAATTGCCATTGGAAGATTCATCCCCCCAAGAATAATTGCATCATCGAGCTTGCCCATTTCATCAAGTACACTGCACAAAGTTGTCAGCGGACTGCCACCGACAATATCCGCTAAAACAACAACGGAATCTTCCGGCTTTAAAAATTTTAAAGCTTCACGAACATCGTCACTGAAGCGGGCGACTGTCTCATCATTTTTAAGGCCTACAGCAATAACTTGCTCTATCTTATCGCCGGCAAACATAGCTAATGATGTTTTAAGACCAGCCGCAAAGCCGCCGTGACTAACTAAAATCAAATATTTCATCTGCTCACCTCCTTTCATAATTACGTCTTTATTGTAATCGTTTTCTGTTTTGACAAAAAGTGACATTTATCACATCTTAATTTAGACAAATGTAAGGATTTAGCAGTTAACTATCACATATAACAAAAAAAACTGATTTCACTTAGGAAATCAGGTTTTAATTTATTAAATGGCTTTAATTGCAAAGGTCAGATCCAAAGGCTGGTCTGCTTTTAACCAGAATTCTTCATGAACCGGCGCTCCCCAAGAGTCATCGCCGCCGACACCCATTTGGCCGGCAAAGACTCTAAGCCAAGTATATTGCGGGTTGGATAATTCTTCTTGGTGTTTGGCATCTTCCAATTGGTACTGGCTATAAGGCAGGACACTTGCTTCAAAAGCCCGGCTGACAGCGGAAACTTTTAAGCCATGACCGCTTTGGTCAGTTACTTCCATCCACCTTACTCCGGTCCGGTTGCCGGCTTCTTGCGGAACCAAGTATGGAGTCAGGTTGTCTTGTGCTGTGGTTTCGTAAATGCCAAGCTTTGCGCCATGCTTTCTGTCCCAGTAGTTTTCTTCCGGTCCCATGCCGTAGAATTTAACCTTGTTGTATTGCTTCTTTAACTTCATATCATAGCTGTAGGCTGGAAGTGAAGGCAACCCTTCATAACCTGGGTAGCTTAAATGTACCTCTACTGTACCGTCAGGGTAGACGGTGTAAGATACCGTATGCTTGATATCGCCCGGCAAAGGCAGCTGGTGGATGAAGGCTACAGTAACAGAGTCTTCGTTTTCTTCCAACTTCATATCAACATGCTGCTGATAAAGACCGGCCGAAAGCCACATTCCTCTTTCAAAGCCGTGCTTTGACCCGCGGTCATTATCGGTCATTGCCCGCCAGAAGCTGGTCTTAGGCGTCCGGGTGATGTATTCGATACCTTCATACTTGTATGATGAAAGCCCGCCTTCTGCAATCGAGAAGAGGATTTGGAAGTTGTCGCCCTTCACCCCGATGTTTACATCACCGTGAACTACAGTCAGACTGCCGCCCAAGCGGACTTCTTCTGCTTCGATTTGCTTGACTTCTTGGCCGAAAGTTAGTTCATAGCCGGCATCTGCCCATAGAGTCTTTTGTCCCAAGTGCTGGGTCACTTCATAGGTATATTCGCCTGCTTTGGTAAACGCAGGAAAGACTTCTTTAAAGCTTTCTTCTTTTCCGGCAGGAACGTCCCAGTCGAAGCGCTTTGACCAGATTTCTTTGCCGTCAAGTTTGACATGAGCCACAAAGTAAGTATTTTTAGTTGAAACAAAAAGGTTTTGATTTCTGACAGTAACCGTGCCATCCTTGATTAAAAGCTTAATATTACTGTACAAAAATTTGACTTCTTGGGCCTTAGGCGATGCCTTGCGGTTGGCAAAAACAATCCCGTCGCCGGAAAATTCGTAGTCGCTTTGCCGGTCGTCAAAATCGCCGCCATAACCTAAGACATCATTGCCGTAATTATCCTTTTTATAGATAGCCTGGTCGACAAAGTCCCAGATAAAGCCGCCCTGGTATTGGTCGTACTTGTCTTCCAGTTCCGTGTACAGGTGCATGCCGCCCACAGAGTTGCCCATGGCGTGCATGTATTCACAGGAAATATAAGGCTTCTTGGGATTGGACTTGAGGTATTCTTCGATTTCAGCGGGCTTAGCGTACATCCGGCTTTCCATATCGCTGATTTGTTCGAAGTCTCTATTCCAAAAGACCCCTTCGTAGTGAACAATCCGGCTTGGATCGGTTGCTCTGAAGAAGTCGGCCATGGCCAGGATATCTTCGCCGGCATAAGATTCGTTACCGCATGACCAGATTAAAACAGCCGGGTGATTCTTGTCTCTTTGATACATGCTGTTGGCCCGGTCCAAGACGTTTTCCTGCCATTCTAAAAGACTTCCGGGAACATTCCAGGAAGGTTCGAGTTGCCCCAACTTTTGCCAGGAGCCGTGACTTTCCAGGTTGGTTTCATCAATCATGTACAAACCGTATTCATCGCATAATTCGTACCAGCGCGTCTGATTAGGGTAGTGGGAAGTCCGGACCGCATTGATATTATGCTGCTTCATAAATTTGATATCCCACAGCATGTCTTCTTCGGTAACGGCATGCCCTCTTCTAGCATCGAATTCGTGGCGGTTAACCCCTTTGAAAATGATGCGTTTGCCGTTTAACTTCATGATGCCTCCGCTTAATTCAAAGTGGCGGAAACCAAGCTTTTGGCTGACAATTTCGATTAGTGTGCCATCTTTTACAAGCCCTAATTCCAAAGTGTAGAGGTTAGGCTCTTCGGCACTCCAGGCTAAAACATCTTTGACTTCAGTTTCCAAGACAAATTCTGTATCAGACAGCTTAAAATCTTCAAAAACGGCTTTGCCATTTTTATCCAGCAGCTTAATATCAACCGATACACCATCCAAGTCCCCGATTATATCGGCATCAATTTCCAACTTGCCATCTTTAAACCCATTGATTAAATCTTGACCAATTCGTAAATCATTGATGTGGGCACTTGGCAAAGCATAAAGGTAAACATCCCGGAAAATCCCGGTAAAACGCCACATATCCTGGTCTTCAATCCAGGAAGCAGATGAATGCTTGAAGACTTCGACGGCAATGGTATTTTCACCTTCCTGCAAAAATTCTGTCAGATCAAATTCGCTTGGGGTAAAGGCATCTTCGGCATAGCCGGCAAACTTGCCGTTGACCCAGAAGTAAAATGCTGTTTCTACCCCTTGAAAAGAAATTCTGATTGGCTTCCCCGCCAGGCTTTCATTTACTTCAAATTTCTTGAAGTATACGCCCACCGGATTGTCTTCCATATTAACGTATGGCGGACGCAATTCATCCTTTCCATCCCATGAGTAGGCAGTGTTAGTATAGTGAATTTGGTCGTAGCCTTGAGTTTGGAAATGGCCAGGAACCTGAATAAAGTCCAGCCCTTCAAAATCAAAGTCTTCCGTGTAAAACTTTTCCGGCAATAGACGGTAATTTTTGGCGTAAACAAAACGCCAAGTACCGTTTAATGATTGCTTTAAAGAATTATTTTCATCTTTATAATCTGCTTGGCTTACATAATATTTGTGATCTGAGTGAGCAGCCAGTTTATTTACTGAAAAGACATCTGGCTTTTGCAGCCAATCTAACAGTGGTTTTTCCATCATAAATCCTCCTGAATGTTTTTTGAAAACGCTTTATTATCTATTTAAAATTTTACTTTATTTTGCCTAAATTTACAATATATTTTAGTAAAAAACAAAAAAACGCCCTCTTAATCAGAGAGCGTCTCTTATTTAGTTAATTGCTTTGAACAAGTAAGTCTTTGCCATGTAATCTTGGTGAACAACCGGGTCATAGATTCCAAGTTCCATCAATTCATCACCGTAGAAGACTTCGCCTGTTTCTTCGTTCTTATACTTCTTTTCAGGGTCCAAACCTTTAAGCTTGGTCTTAGTCAGATATGGTTGAGCAAAGGCCAAAACAGCGAAAGTTGCGACAAAAACTTCCTTCTTGTCTTTTGAAACAAAGTTCCAGGCTGCCTGGTTTGATTCAGTTGGTGACTTGAGACGGTAGAAGTCCCCGTTAACCACCAGGTCGCGCACCTTATTGTAGTCAGCAATTTGGTTTTTAACCATGGCCTTTTCTTCGTCTGTCAGCTTAGTTAGGTCTAATTCATAACCAAAGACCGCACTCATGGCTGCGGCACCCCGGGTTTCAAATGGTGTCTTCCGACCGGTTTGGTGGTTAGGCACAGCTGAAACGTGGGCTGTCATCATAGAAGGTGGGTAAGCCAGGCTAGTTCCGTATTGAATAGCCAAGCGGGCTACGGCATCAGTGTTGTCACTGGCCCAGATTTGCGGCATGTAGTAGGCAACCCCAGCATCAAAGCGGCCACCGCCGCCTGAACAGCCTTCAAACAAGATATCTGGGAATTGGTCAACCAGTCGTCCCATCAAATCATAGTATCCTAAGACATAACGGTGGTAAACTTCGCCTTGGCGGTCAGCTGGAAGACTTACGGAGTAGATGTCTGACAAGCTGCGGTTCATGTCCCACTTGACGTAGTCGATACCGTTGTTGGCCAGGATGTCAGCCACCTGCTTGTACATTACATCAACCACTTCTGGACGGGTCAAGTCCAAGATGTATTGGTTTCTTGAAGGACTTGGGGCACGGCCCGGAACCTGCATCAGGTAGTCAGGGTGTTCTCTATACAAGTCTGAGTCATAGGAAATCATTTCCGGTTCAAACCATAAGCCGAATTTAAGTCCCTTGTCGTGAACATAATCGGCAAAGTGGCCTAAGCCCTTAGGGAATTTCTTTTCAAAAATCTTCCAATCCCCTAAACTTGAGTTGTCATCGTTGCGGTGGCCAAACCAGCCATCGTCCAAGACAAACATTTCAATTCCAAGGTTCTTGGCTTCGTCAACGATTGGCTTTAATTTTTTTTCATCAAAGTCAAAGTAGGTAGCTTCCCAGTTATTGACCAAAATTGGACGTTTTTGGTGCTTAAACTTGGAACGAACCACTCTTTCCCGGATTACTTCGTGGAAGTTTTGACTCATCTTATTCAAACCTTCGCCAGAGTAAGTCAGCAAGACTTCTGGAGTTTGGAATTCATCTCCAGCTTCAAGCTTCCAAGAGAAGTTGTAGTCATTGATTCCGACAAGGACCCTGGTTTGAGCTAATTGGTCCGTTTCTAAGGCCATGGAGTGGTTGCCGGAGTATACCAATTCAAATCCGTAGGCATCGCCGGAGTATTCGTCAGTCTTCTTATCAACCAAAGCGATAAATGGGTTCATTTGGTGGCTGGAAGACCCGCGGCGGGATTCAAAAGCTTGGCTACCAAATGTCACCGGTGTTCTTTGCATGTGGCGTTCGTTGGCGTGGGCACCAGGAAGGCAGATGACATCAAAGTCGCGGTCAACAAAGTCTACTTGAGCGGAAGCGACTTTTTCTAAGTAAACCGCTTCTTGTCCGCCATTTTTCACCAAGACTGAACGGGCAATGATGTCAAAATCTGAAAAGATAGTGTAAAGCAGGGTGTAAATAAGGCCGGACTTCTCATCTTTCAAGTTAACGCTTAACGTTTGCGCTTCACTGTCATCTTCTGTATATGATGCGGGCAGGTCCTTTAAAGCCGGCTTTCCGTCCTTGACTTCATAGCTGTCAAACTTAAGGTTCAAGGCGTTTGAACCGTCTTTTTGTCTGACAATCGTTGCGGGTTCATGATAGTCCATTTCACCAGCTGAGCTGTATTCACGCGGCAAAGTGTCCTTAGAGTAAGTCCGGTCCAGACTTCCCGGAAGGTTACCGGAAAAGCCGCGGTCAACTCTAGGGTATTTTAATTGTCCGTGATATGCCTTTACAGCTTTGCCGAAGTATAAATGGCTTAAAGTTTCGCCTTCTTCGACTGAGAAGAGATATGAGATGCTTCCGTTAGTTAAGTGGAAGACTTTTTGGTCATTATCAAACGTAATCTTCGCTGTCATAAATTAGTCCTCATTTCTTGTTACTGTCAAAATGTTTTGTCCGGGTGCAACTTCACTGCCTAAGTCTGCAATAAAGTCAAAATCCTTGTATTGATGTGTGTTGGTTACGGTCACAATGACGGTATCATCTAAACCAGCCTTCTTAATTGTCGGATCCCAGAATTCCATAATTTCATCGCCTTTAGAAACATGTTCATTGGCGTTGACATATGTTACAAAGCCAGTCCCACGTAAGGCTACAGTACCAATTCCGACATGAATCAATAAGACCATACCATTATCGGCGACCATGCCGATGGCATGCCGGGTACTGAAGACTTGGCGGATGGTTCCGTCAAATGGAGCGTAAACCTTGCCATCGCTTGGCTTGATTGCAAACCCATTACCCATAGCACCGGCAGCAAAGGCCTTGTCAGAAACATCTTTCAAGTTTACCAAAGTACCCTTAACTGGTGTGGTGATTGCAATTCGTTCTTCCATTAAAGCTTCCATATTGCCAGCAGCTGCATCTTGTTCTTTAGCTAAATCTTTGCCCCAAGTCTTTTCAAGTTCAGCCACAATTTCAGCATGCTTTTCATTAGACAAAATAATTTTCTTCCAAAAGACAATAATAGCAATAACCATCATCAAAGCCGGAACGGCAAACATCATCAATTTGAAGCTTGTAACTTGAGCTGCAGTGATTGATGAAGCAGTAGCCCCAGTAGTCATCCCAGCCATGATAGCAATTTGACCAACAACCCCGTTTGATACGGCGCCACCAAATTTATCGACCAAAGGACGAATTGAAAGTGAAAGTGATTCGTCACGGTGACCTAACTTCCATTGACCATATTCAACAGAGTCAGTAATAATCATCAAAACAACTAAGAAGACGATTTGTTGTGGGAAAGCATACAAGCAAGCTGCGAAGATAACAAAAGGCAAGTTGGTACCGGCAATTGAGAACAAGCCAATCGCAATTAACATAACAACCAATGAACCGGTAAACACGGTCCGACGACTGAAGCGCTTTGATAAAATTGGGAATAATGCGGCTGCACCCATGCCTAAGAAAATATTGATAAAGGACAGGATTGAAAATGATTTAGCCTTGTCCATAATGTAAGTGAAGTAGTAAACTTCGAGTGAACCCAAAATATTGTTGCCAATACCATAGAATAAATAAGCAATGGCAATCCATAACAATTGATCATTTTTAGTAACCGCTTTTAAAACTTCGAAAACACCTTTAGTATCTTCTTTGTTTTCACGGATATCACTGTTAACTTCACGAGTGAACAAACCAACACACCATGCGGAAACTAAAGCAATTAAGCAAATAATCAAAGCAAAAGTAAACCAACCTTGACTATCACCGGAAGAAGTTTCAGTCTTTGAGAAAAAGATAACAGCTGGCATGATTAAAACCCCAACCAAGCCGCCACCGATGGTAGACCCGAAACGGGCGAATGTCGCTGTCTTTTCACGTTCATGGGAATCAGTTGTCAAAGATGGAAGCATTGACCAAAAACCAACATCCTTAAATGAATAAAAGATATCCATCGAGATGTACATAATAGCAAACACAATCATGTATAAAACAGCGTTTCTTGCGTATAAGTTGCCTAAGCTGGTGAATAAAAGTAAAAGTAAAATAGCTGAAATACTACCGCCGACAACTACCCAAGGACGGAAATGACCCCAACGCGTCTTCGTTCTATCGATAGCGTTTCCAATAAATGGGTCAATTAAAAGTTCAATAATCCGCAAAGCCATAACAATTAACGTCACAATTGAAACCATCTTATTATTGGTTGCAGTATCACCTGTATTAAACAAGTGAGATGTGATAAAAACAATGAGGTAACCTGATAATAAGGCATAAAAAGCATCATTACCTAAAGCCCCAAAAGCATAAGCCAAACGTTGGCCCATACTCATTTTAGAATCTGATTTTGACATGTGCATGCCCTCCTAAAACTTTTTTTGATTACATTGTTAGTATAACGCTTTCATTTTTAGTAAAACATGGTTATGTCATTAGTAAACATGTCAATTTACCAACTTCACATTTTGACATATAAGTTGTATAATGCTTTATATACCAACATTATTTTTAGCTAGCTTAATTTTTTTGACATGTTCTAACTGTAATTATGACAGCTAAATTTTTTGAAAGGAGTCGCTTATGACTGACCAAAATGGCAATGAATACCGCTTTATTGCCAGCAACGGTATTGAAAGCAGTATTTTATTTTATGGCCAGGAAAAATGCCGTCCTAATTATACTTACCGTGGCAATAACATCCGTGAAAATTATATCATCCACTATATTATGGACGGTCAAGGAACCTTTTTTGTGGCGGGCAAAGCAGCGGTGACCCTCAAAAAAGGCGACCTTTTTATCTTGCCCAAAGGTATCCCCTGCTTTTACCAGGCAGATGGCAAAAATCCTTGGCAATACTTTTGGATTGGACTTGATGGCATTAAAATTGCCAATATTTTCAACTCCTCTGCGCTCAAAGGCTCGTATTACCTAAAGGATATCGAATCTAGTGAATTTACTAAAAAATTGCGTGAAATTTTTAAAGTCCTGCATAATAAATCCAGTCTTGAAAATGAATTGCTGCTTGAAGCTTTAACCTACCAAATGTTTTATCACTTGATAAAAGAATTTCCCGCCCAAAATATCACGCCCAAAGTCAAACCCTACCAACAATATGAAATGGCGCTTAAATATCTCAAAGGCAACTATGCTTATGGCTGCAATATTACTGATTTAAGCTTATCCTTATCGTTATCTCGCAACTATTTATATAGCCTTTTTAAAAAATATTCCAACATGTCGCCGCAAAAATTTTTAACCCAGATGCGGATGGAAGATGCCAAAAATCAACTTTTGGTTAGCGAAATATCTATCCAGTCAATTTCTGAAAGCGTAGGCTACTCTGATGCCTTTACTTTTTCGAAAGCTTTTAAACGCTATAGTGGTTATAGTCCTTTAACCTTCCGCAAAATGTTTAAAAAATAAACCACCGTCTCAAGCGGTGGTTTTTTACGATATTTATCCCAATTGTTTGCGCCAAACGACAATTACCGGTACGATGCTCATAAATAAAACGGAGAAAACAACTAAAAATGCCCCCAATAAATAAGCTGGCGTCATTTGTAAATTAAATAAGACTGCCGAACCAATCATGGCTGCCACTGGTTCAAACGCATCTGTAATCGTAAATGTAGTGGCACTAATATGTTTGAGCGCATTATTAGCTAAAATATAAGGTACAATGGTGCCCATGACAATAATGAAAGTCATTGGCAAAATAAAAGCTAAATTATAATCGATTTTGCCATGTGTTGGATGTAGAATTACTAACACAATACCGGCTAATAAAATTTGCCACGCCGAAACGGCGACCGGTGAATGCTTATGCTGCAGGATTTTCTGAACTAAAACCGCATTCGTCGCTACCCCTACCGCTGACAAAAGCCCCCAAAAAATCACCACGGGCTTAATAGCTAATTCATGCAAATGCCCATTGGTAGCTAATAAGATAATGCCCAAAAAAGCAATAATTGCAGCTATAAAGTCGCTACGGTTAGGCCAAACTTTTTGCATAACAGCTTGCAAGGCAATCGTAAAAAAAGGACCAACAAATTGCAACACCGTCGCACTAGCTGGATTGCCCGTTTCCACTGCCATATAGTAGGCAAATTGCAGCGGAATGGTCCCTAAAATTGCCGCCAAGGTAATCAAAATAGCGTCCTTTTTATTCTTCCAAACACTGAATGGTCCGCTTTTTAACATGGCTGCCATCACTAGCAAGATTAACCCAGACCCTAGCATTCTGACCTGCGAAACAAAAAGCGCATTCGTACTCGGACCCAAATTAAAGACGATTTTGGCACATAGACTGGAAACACCCCATAAAATACAAGCCAAAATCGCTACACATGTCCAAAAGACATTTTTATTCTTAATCAAAACAATCTTCCTTTCTCTCCTCTAACGATTATAGGCTACTTAGCTAATTTTGCCAATCTTTTATGTAAAATGCTGCTTTTCATTTGCGTTATAATAGCCCTAGGAGGTAATTTTATGAATGCAAATGAGAGCTTACAAAAATTAAAACAAGGCATTGAACTACCTACGATTAAAATCGTAGGAATCGCGTCACGCGATTACATTACGTGTACATTAAAAAA